>NZ_CP109178.1:3631363-4236590 GCF_036248255.1 Streptomyces sp. NBC_01717
GAGCCTGCTCGACGACTTCGGCTCCCCGGTCCTGCCCAACGGCGGTATCAGCGGCGACTTCTGGTTCGGCATCGAGCCCGGACTCGGCCGGGACGTCTTCACGTTCCTGCTCTACGCCATGCGTAACTCGCTGCTCATCGCCGCGGCCACGACACTGCTGGTGACGGCGATCGGAATCGCCATCGGCATCACGGCGGGCTATCTCGGCGGGAAGACCGACTACCTCGTCGGCCGGGTCATCGACATCCTGCTGGCTTTCCCCTCCACGCTCTTCTTCATCGCCTTCTGGCCGGTGATGATCTCGATCCTGGTCTCACCGGAGGAGAACACCCCGGTCTGGCTGACCGTCGTCAGTCTCATCTCGGTGATGACCGCCTTCGGCTGGGCGTCCATCGCGCGTCTGCTGCGCGGCGAGGTACTCGCCCTGCGCGAGCGCGAGTTCATCGAGGCGGCCAAGGTCACCGGCGCATCGCCGGCGCGGATCATCTTCAAGGAACTGCTTCCCAACCTCTGGACGCCGATCCTCATCCAGGCGACGCTCGCGCTGCCCGCATACGTCACGGCCGAGGCGGGCCTCGCCTTCCTCGGTGTCGGGCTCACCTCCCCGACACCCGACTGGGGCGTGATGATCCAGCGCGGATCGGACGTCTACCAGAGCGACATCACGTTCATGCTCTTCCCCGGCGTCACCATGGTGATCTTCGTGATCGCCTTCAACCTCCTGGGCGACTCGGTGCGTGACGCACTGGACCCGAAGACCAAGCGCTGAACCGTACTTCCTCCGACCGGGCGACGGGGCCCGCCGGATCCATCATTTCCCTCCATCGACCAGGGCAGGAAGCCATGTCCCTTTCCCGCAGAAACTTCGTCATCGCCACGTCGGTCGCGGCCGGTGGCTCGATGGTCCTCTCCGCCTGCAGCAGCGGCAGCACGGCCGGCAAGGGCAACAAGGGTGGCGGGCACGGCGGCGCCGACAAGTACACCGGCGCCGTCGTCGTCGGCACCAAGGAGGACTCCACCGGTCCCGCACCCGAGGTCGAGGGGGCGAAGAAGGGTGGCACGATCCGCGGCATCGGCCCGGACGACTTCTCCCACCTCGACCCGCAGCGCATCTACTTCTCGTGGAACTCCGCAGTCGGTGACCTCTTCATCCGCTGCCTGACCGGCTACAAGATCGCGCCTGACGGCTCGATGAAGCTCGTCGGTGACCTCGCCACCGACGCCGGCACCATCGGCGACGGCGGAAAGACCTGGACCTTCACGCTGAAGGACGGTCTGAAGTGGGAGGACGGCAAGGAGCTCACCGTCGAGGACGTCCGCCACGGCATCGAGCGCGGCTTCGCCAGCTTCACCACCGAGGGCGCCACCTACGCCCAGACCGCGCTGACGGGCAGCACCGACTTCCGGTCGAAGTACAAGGGCCCGTTCAGCGGCAAGCACCTCGACTCGGTCGCCACCGACGCCGCGGCGAAGACCATCACCTTCAAGCTCGCCGAGGCCCGTCCGGACTTCAACTTCACCCTCGCGATGAGCTCCTACGGCGCCGTCCCGGTCAAGGGCGACAGCAAGGAGCGGTACGACAAGGACCCGGTCTCCTGCGGTCCGTACCGCATCAAGAGCCACGCCGTCGACAAGTCGATGACGCTGGTGCGCAACCCGAACTGGGACCCGAACACGGACTCGATCCGCACCGCCTACCCGGACAGCTTCGTGTACGAGTTCGGTCCGGAATCGCTCCCGGCGACGGACCGTATGATCGCCGACGACGGCGACGACCAGTACGCGATCATGGCGTACAGCGGTGTCCCGGCCGAGCGCATCCAGAAGGTCCTCACCGACCCCGAGCTGAAGAAGCGCACCTTCAACGGCCTGCTGACCGGCATCTACTACTACGCCATCAACACCAAGCGGATCACCGACCTGAAGGTGCGTCAGGCGCTCATCCACGCCTGGCCGCTGGAGCAGATCCGCAAGATCTACGGTGGCCCGTCGGCCGGTGACTACGCGACGTCCATCCTCAGCCCGGACATCCTCGGCTACGCCCATGACGACGTCTACGGCAAGCTGAAGAAGCCGCAGGGCGACCCCGAGGCGGCCAAGAAGCTGCTGAAGGAGGCGGGCAAGGAGGGCCAGAAGGTCGTCTACGCCTTCCCGCAGAGCAACACCTACGACAAGACCAAGGTCGTCATCGAGAACGCGCTCAAGGCGGCGGGCTTCGACCCGGTCATCAAGCCGCTGGACTCGACCAGCTACTACGACCAGGTCCAGCAGATCGACAACAAGTTCGACGTGATGTGGTTCGGCTGGTCCCCGGACTGGCCGACCGGCTACACCCTGGTGCAGCCGCTGTTCGACGGCGGCACCATCGCCAACGGCTCCAACAACATCTCGCAGCTGAAGGTCGACTGGGTCGACGCGGCGATCAAGAAGAACGTCACCATCGCCGACCCGGCCGCGGCCGGCAAGGCCTGGGCCGCGCTGGACAAGCGGATCATGACGGAGGAGGCGCCGATCATCCCCGAGACGTTCCAGCGCCGCTTCTATCTGTACGGCTCGAAGGTCGGCGGCGCCATGTTCCACCCGCTGTGGTCCTCGGCCGTCTTCTACAAGCTGTTCGTGAAGGCCTGACGCCCACACTCCCGAGGCGGGGCGCCCCTGCGGCGCCCCGCCCGCTCCCCTCCCCCTCGTCGGCGTCTGCCAGGGAAATCCATCGCCATGTTCCGCTTCCTCATCCGCCGGGCAATCGGCGCACTGGTCATCCTGCTGATCATCAGTGCCATCACTTTCGTCCTCTTCTACGTCGCACCCCGCGACCCGGCCCGCGTTGCCTGCGGCAAGGTGTGCACACCCGAGACGCTGGCACTGGTAAAGCGCAACCTCGGCATCTCGGATCCGCTGCCCGTGCAGTACTGGCACTGGCTGCGAGCCGTCTTCGTCGGCCGGGACTACACCTCCTTCGGACACTGCCCCGCGCCGTGCCTCGGGTACTCCTTCCACAACCGTGAGCCGGTCCTGGGCACGATCATCGACCGCTTCCCGACGACCCTCTCCCTCTCGGTGGGCAGCGCCGTCATCTTCGTGATCTTCGGTGTGGGCACCGGCATGCTGGCCGCGGTCCGGCAGGGCAAAGCGGTCGACAAGGTGGCCTCCTCCGCCTCCCTCATCTTCTCCTCGATGCAGATCTACATCGTCGGTGTCGTCGCCATGTACTACCTGGCGGACCAGTGGCACATCCTCAGCCGTCCCAAGGACGTCCCGTTCACCGAGGACCCGGCCGGCTGGTTCCAGGGGCTGCTGCTGCCGTGGTTCGTACTGGCACTCATCTTCACCGCCAACTACACACGCATGGCCCGCTCCCAGCTCGTCGAGACGCTGAGCGAGGACTACGTGCGCACGGCACGCGCCAAGGGCCTGTCCCGGCGCACCGTCTTCTTCCGGTTCGCCTGGCGGGGCGCCATGGGGCCGATCGTCACCATCTTCGGACTGGACCTCGGCCTGCTCCTCGGCGGCGCGATCATCACCGAGAAGACCTTCGGACTGCACGGCATCGGCGCACTCTCCATCAAGGCCGTGCTCGACAACGACCTGCCGCTGCTGCTCGGCGTCGTCCTGGTCGCGGCGGCAGCGATCGTCGTCTTCAACATCATCGTCGACGCCGTCTACGCCCTCATCGATCCACGCGTCCGCCTCGCCTAGGGAGAGATCCAGTGAGCACCCCCTTCCTCTCCGTACGCGATCTGCGCGTGCACTTCTCCACCGAAGACGGCATGGTCAAGGCCGTCGACGGGCTGTCGTTCGACGTCGAACGGGGCCGCACGCTCGGCATCGTCGGCGAGTCCGGTTCCGGCAAGTCCGTCACCAACCTGACGATCCTCGGCCTGCACCACCCCGACCACACCGAGATCGAGGGGGAGATCCTGCTCGACGGGCAGGACCTGCTCACCGCCTCGGAGCGGGAGCTGGAGCGGCTGCGCGGCAACAAGATGGCCATGATCTTCCAGGACGCGCTGGCCTCCCTCTCGCCGTACCACAGCGTCGGGAAGCAGATCTCCGAGACGTACCGCAAGCACACCGGCGCCTCCAAGCGGGAGAGCCGGGCCCGGGCGATCGAGATGCTCACCAAGGTGGGCATCCCGCAGCCCGATCTGCGGGTCGACGACTATCCGCACCAGTTCTCCGGCGGTATGCGCCAGCGCGCGATGATCGCCATGGCGCTGGTCTGCAACCCGGAGCTGCTGATCGCCGACGAGCCGACCACCGCGCTGGACGTCACCGTGCAGGCCCAGATCATCGACCTGCTCAAGGAGCTCCAGCAGGAGACCGGCACCTCGATCATCTTCATCACCCACGACCTCGGCGTCATCGCCGACATCGCGGACGACGTGCTGGTGATGTACGGCGGGCGGTGTGTGGAGCGCGGCACCAAGAAGGAGGTGCTGCGGGCTCCCCAGCACCCGTACACCTGGGGCCTGCTGGGGTCCATGCCGACCCTCGAGGGACCGGTCGACGTACCGCTGTCGCCGATCCCCGGCACCCCTCCGAGCCTCCTCAACCCGCCGACCGGCTGCCGGTTCCACCCGCGGTGCTCGTTCACCGAGCAGGTCGGCGGCGCGCGCTGCGCGACCGACCAGCCGCCGCTGGAGCTGCTGGCCGGACGCGGGGCCGCCTGCCACCTCACCGCGGAGCAGCGCACCGAGTTCTTCACCGACTTCGCCGGCACCCGGCCCAACTGACGTACAAGAGACGGGACTTCCCCACTATGAGCAGCACCGATCCCCTCCTGGACGTCGCCGGACTCACGAAGCACTTCCCGATCAGGGGCGGCTTCCCGATCCGGCGGACCGTCGGCGCGGTGCAGGCCGTGGACGGACTGGACTTCACGGTCTCCGAGGGCGAGAGCCTGGGCCTGGTCGGCGAGTCCGGCTGCGGCAAGTCGACGACGGGCCGGCTGGTCACCCGGCTGCTGGAGCCGACCGGCGGCAAGATCTCGTACCGCGGGCAGGACATCACCCATGCCTCGCGGCGCGAGCTGGCTCCGGTCCGCTCCGAGATTCAGATGATCTTCCAGGACCCCTACGCCTCGCTGAACCCGCGACAGACCGTCGGCAAGATCGTCGCCGGGCCGATGGAGATCAACGACATCGACCCGGCCGGCGGCCGCGAGGCGCGCGTACGCGAACTGCTGGAGACGGTGGGGCTCAACCCGGAGCACTACAACCGCTTCCCGCACGAATTCTCCGGCGGTCAGCGCCAGCGCATCGGGGTGGCCCGGGCGCTCGCCCTGGAGCCGAAACTGATCGTCGCCGACGAGCCGGTCTCCGCGCTGGACGTGTCGATCCAGGCGCAGGTGGTGAACCTGCTCCAGAAGCTGCAGAAGGAACTGGGCATCGCGTTCCTGTTCATCGCGCACGACCTCGCCGTCGTACGCCACTTCTCTCAGCGCGTCGCGGTGATGTATCTCGGCCGGATCGTGGAGATCGCCGACCGGGACGATCTGTACGGCAACCCGCGCCACCCGTACACGAAGGCGCTGCTCTCCGCCGTGCCCGAGGCGACTGCCGACGACGTACCGGCCCGTGAGCGGATCCGGTTGACCGGCGATGTGCCGTCTCCGGTCAACCCGCCGTCGGGCTGCCGGTTCCGCACCCGCTGCTGGAAGGCGACGGACAAGTGCGCCGGCGAGACGCCGCCGCTGGTACGCATCGAGGGCAGCCGGGACGGCCATCTGACGGCCTGCCATCACCCGGAGGCCCCCGGCACCGTGTCGTCCGTTCCGCGGGCACGTACGGCCCAGGGAGCGCCGAGCCCGGCCGGGAAGAACACCCAGGACCCCAAGGCCGGGGGCTGACACCCCTGCCCTCGCCCCGGAGGGCCCGGGCGGAGACGGATCCGATCGGTCCGCCGTCCACCGGGCCCCTCCGGCCCGAGGAACCGAGCACGTCGGCCCATTGACCCGAGCCACCTGCGAGCCCGGTTCCCGGTACATGGGAAAGGCGCCCGGAACCGATCGGTTCCGGGCGCCTTCGTGTCTGCGCCTTCGAGCAGCACTACGCCGCGTGCACGACGTCCTTCTCCTCGGCGAAGTGGCACGCCGACTCGTGCGCGGCCGGGGTGTCCGAGGACTTGAAGCGCTCGGGGATCGCCAGCAGCGGCACCTCCGTCGCGCACTTGTCCTGGGCCTTCCAGCAGCGGGTGCGGAAGCGGCAGCCCGACGGCGGGTTCGCCGGCGACGGGACGTCACCGGTGAGGATGATCCGCTCGCGGCCCTCACGGGCCTCCGGGTCCGGAACCGGGACCGCCGACAGCAGCGCCTGCGTGTAGGGGTGCGTCGGGTGGTCGTAGATCTGCGTGTCCGTACCGATCTCGGCCATCTTGCCGAGGTACATGACGCCGACCCGGTCCGAGATGTGCCGGACGATCGACAGGTCGTGCGCGATGAAGAGGTAGGAGAGGTTGAACTCGTCCTGCAGCTTCTCCATCAGGTTGATGACCTGCGCCTGCACCGACACGTCGAGCGCGGAGACCGGCTCGTCGCAGATGATGATCTCCGGGTTGAGCGCGAGGCCGCGGGCGATGCCGATGCGCTGGCGCTGACCGCCGGAGAACTGGTGCGGATAACGGTTGATGTACTCCGGGTTGAGACCCACGACATCCAGGAGGTCCTGCACCTTGCGGCGCCGGTCGCCCTTGGGGGCCACCTCGGGGTGGATCTCGAAGGTCTCCCCGATGATGTCGCCGACCGTCATCCGGGGGTTCAGCGAGGTGTACGGGTCCTGGAACACCATCTGGATGTTCCGGCGTACGGCCTTCAGCGCACGGCCGGACAGCTTGGTGATGTCCTGGCCCTTGTAGAAGACCTCACCGGCGGTGGCCCGCTCCAGCGTCATCAGGAGCTTGGCGACCGTGGACTTGCCACAGCCGGACTCGCCCACGATGCCGAGCGTCTCGCCCTGGTACAGGTCGAACGAGATGCCGTCCACGGCCTTGACCGCACCGACCTGCTTCTTGAACAGGATTCCCTGGGTCAGCGGGAAGTGCTTGACCAGGTTGCGGACCTGGAGGATCGGCTCGCCCTGCGACACCGGCGCCTCGATGGCGGCAACGGCCTCCGCCTCGGTGGCCGCGTCGACCGTCTCCACTTCGGTGACGTTCGGGGTGGCGTCCACGGGCTCCTTGTCGATGTCAGCCATGGATCGTCTCCTTCCAGAAGTGGCAGGCGCTGCCGCGGCCGACCAGCTCGGTGCCGTCCTGCTCGGTCACCGGGCGCAGTGCCGGGATGTCCGTACGGCAGATGTCCTGTGCCATCGTGCAGCGCGGGTTGAAGGCACAACCCGAGGGCACGCGGAGCAGGTTGGGCGGCAGGCCCTTGATCGCGAAGAGCTCCTGGCCCTTCTGGTCCAGCCGCGGGATCGACTCCAGCAGACCCTTGGTGTACGGGTGTGCCGGGCGCTTGTAGATCTCGTGGACCGGGGAGGTCTCGACGATCCGGCCCGCGTACATCACGGCGATCTTGTCCGCGACGTCGGCGACGACACCGAGGTCGTGGGTGATCAGGATGAGACCCATGTTGTACTCGCGCTGGAGCTCCGCGAGGAGGTCCATCACCTGGGCCTGCACGGTCACGTCGAGCGCGGTGGTCGGCTCGTCCGCGATGATCAGGTCCGGCTCCAGGGCCAGCGCCATGGCGATCATGATGCGCTGACGCATACCGCCGGAGAACTGGTGCGGGTAGTCCGAGACCCGGGCCCTGGCGGCCGGGATCTTGACCTGGTCCATCAGGTCGATGGCCTTGGCCTGCGCGTCCTTCTTGGACAGACCCTGGTGGACCCGGAACATCTCGCCGAGCTGGTAGCCGACGGTGAGCACCGGGTTCAGCGAGGAGAGCGCGTCCTGGAAGATCATCGCGATCTTCTGGCCACGGATCTGCCGGCGCTCCTCGTAGGACATCTTCAGCATGTCCTGGCCGCGGAAGAGGATCTCGCCCTGCGGGATCTTGCCGGGCGGCATGTCGAGGATGCCCATGATGGCCTGCGCCGTCACGGACTTGCCGGAGCCCGACTCGCCGAGAACGGCAAGCGTCTCTCCGGCATTCACGCTGTAGTTCACGCCGTTGACGGCCTTGGCCACACCGTCGCGGGTGTGGAACTCCACGTGCAGGTCACGGACTTCGAGCAGCGGGCCGACGTGGTCGTCACCCGAGCGCGGGGACGGGACTTCGGCGGTCTTGTCGATGGTAGTCACGTACGCCCTCCTTATCGCGACTTCGGATCGAGGGCGTTGCGGACGGCTTCGCCGAGCATGATGAACGCCAGAACGGTGATGCTGAGCATGATCGACGGGTACAGCAGGATGTGCGGCGCGACCCGGATCTGGCTGGCGCCGGCGGAGATGTCGCCACCCCATGAGATCGCCGGGTCGGCGAGCCCCAGACCCAGGTACGACAGAGTCGCCTCGGCCGAGATGTACACACCCAGCGAGATGGTCGCGACGACGATCACCGGGGCCATGGCGTTCGGCAGGATGTGCTTGAACAGGATCCGGGACGTGCTCGCACCCAGAGCCCTGGCGGCCTGGACGTAGTCCGCCTGCTTGATGGTGATCACGGCACCGCGCATGACACGCGCGATCTGCGTCCAGCCGAGGAACGCGAGGGCGAGGGTCACGCTCCAGACGGTGCGGTCGGTGAACGCCTGCAGGACCACCATGGCGCCGAGCAGGAAGGGCAGTCCGAGGAAGACGTTGGTGAACCCGGACAGGAGCGCGTCGATCCAGCCGCCGAAGTAGCCGCCCACCATGCCGATCAGGCCGCCGAACACGGTCACCAGCAAGGTGACGGAGATACCGACGGTCACCGAGGCCCGGGTGCCGTAGATGACACGCGCGTAGACACTGCGGCCCTGGCCGTCGTAACCCAGCCACTCGGCCGAACCGACCTTGCCGAGCTCGGGCTTGCCGAGGAAGTGGTGCGCCAAGTCGCTGAAGGTGGGCGAGACGCCGGTGAACAGCCCCGGGAACACCGTCATCACGAGCAGGATCACGATGAGGACGGACGAGATGACGAAGTACCAGTTGGAGCGGAGGTCGACCCACGCGTCGCCCCAGAGGCTGCGGGCCTTCTCGGCCTTCACGGCCACCGGCTCCGCCACTGCGGTCTTCGGGTCTTCGGTCGCGGGTGCGGTCTTGATCACGTCAGGCATAACGGATCCTCGGGTCCAGGACCGCGTACAGCAGGTCGACGAGCAGGCTCATGAAGAGGTAGACCAGCACCAGGACGGTGACCAGGCCCACCAGGGTGGTGCCCTCGCGCCGGACGATCGACTCGTAGATGGTGCCGCCGATGCCCTTCACGTTGAACAGGCCCTCGGTCACGACCGCGCCACCCATCAGGGCACCCAGGTCCGTACCGAGGAAGGTGACGACGGGGATCAGCGAGTTGCGCATCAGGTGCACGCCGACGATGCGGCGCTTGGGAAGTCCCTTGGCCACGGCGGTACGCATGTAGTCCGACCGCAGGTTCTCGGCCATCGTCGTACGCGTCAGCCTCGCCACGTAGGCGAGGGAGAGTGATCCCAGCACGATGGCCGGGGCGATCAACTCGTCCCACTTGGCCTCGCCCGACACGTTCGGTTCGATCCAGCCGAGCTGGAACGCGAACACCGACTTGACGATGAAGCCGAGGACGAAGACCGGGATCGAGATGATCAGCAGGGTGACGACCAGGACCGCGTTGTCCGCGAGACGGCCTGCACGCAGCCCGGCGACCATGCCGAGGCCGATACCGAGAACGATCTCGATGAGGAACGCCATGCCGGCGAGTCGCAGGGTGACGGGGAACGCGTCACCGAGGACGTCCGTGACCGGACGACCGCTGGCTATCTGATTACCGAAATCAAAATGCAGGACGATACCTGTCATGTAATTCCAGTACTGCTGCAGGATCGGCTGATCCAGCCCCAGTTGGTGCCGCATGGCGGCCAGGGTGGCAGGGTCAGCACCCTTGTCTCCGAAGAGTCCCCGCACGGGGTCGCCGGGCAGTGTGTAGACCATCAGGAAGATGAGCAGGGTTGTCCCGATGAAGACCGGGATCATCTGGAGCAGTCGTCGTGCGACATAGCGCCCCATGGTGCCTCCATGTAAGTGGCGAGCGGCAGCCGACGGGCCCTCCCCCGTCACCGACCCCCTGTGGGGTCGTCGGTGACGGGAAAGGGCCCCCCGGCCACGGCGTGCAGTCTGGTCCGGGACCGATGTCAGTGTCGGTCCCGCACCGGCCCGCGGACTACGTCGGTGGTTACTTCTTGACCTGAACCTGAGTCAGGATCGGGTCGCCGTCCTGCGCGTACTGGACGTTCTGGACCTTCTCCGAGTAACCGGCGTTGACCTTGTAGTACCAGAGCGGAATGGTCGGCATGAAGTTGACCAGCTCCTTCTCGATCTCCTGGTACCCCTTGACCGACTCGTCGAGCGTGGCGGCGGAGTCCGCAGCCGCGATCTTCTTGTCGAGGTCCTTGTTGGAGAAGAAGCCGTTGTTGCCGGCCGCACCCGTACGGAACAGGTCGCTGATGAAGTTCGCGTTCACCGGGTAGTCGAGCACCCAGCCGCCGCGGTAGAACGACTTGACCTGCTTGGCGTCACGGGCGTTCAGGTCGGCCTGGAAGTCGGCCTTCGAGTCACCGGCGCACGCGACGCCGGTCGCCTGGGTGATGCTGTTGCAGACAGCCTCGACCCATTCCTTGTGACCGCCGTCGGCGTTGAACTGGATGTAGATCTTGTTACCCGGAACACCGCCGCCCTCCTTGATGAGAGCCTTGGCCTTCGTCGGGTTGTACGTGGTCACGTCACCCGCGACGTTCGGCTGGTAGCCGAGAACACCCTTGGCGACCCAGCCCGTGGCCGGCTCGCGGGTGCCCTGGAGCACCGTCTTGGTGATGGTGTCGCGGTCGATCGCCATCGACAGGCCCTGCAGGACCTTCGGGTCGGTGTTCTTCCACTGCTTGGTGTACATGGCGACACCGAGCGTCTGGATCGCGGAGTACGGCTTGTCCACCGCGCGGTCACCGAGGTCGGACCGGTAGACCGGGAGGTCCTTCGGCGCGATCTGGCGCAGCACGTCGACGTTGCCGGACTTCAGGTCCTCGTAGGCGGTCTCGAGGGTGGTGTAGTTCTTGAAGATCACACCACCGTTCTTCGCCTTGTCGGGACCCTTGTAGTCGTCGTAGCGGACGACCTTGATCTGCTTCTTGTGGTCCCAGCTGACGAACTTGTACGCGCCGTTGCCGACCGGCTTCTCACCGGCGGCCTTCGGGTCCGCGTAGAAGGACTCGGGCAGCGGCGAGAAGACCGTGTAGCCGAGCTTGTACGAGAAGTACGGCAGCGGGTTGTTGAGCTCGATGGTGAAGGTGTAGTCGTCGACGACCTTCAGGCCCGACATGGCGTCGGCCTTCGGCTTGGCCTTCTCGTCCTCGGGGTGGACGTCGGCGAAGCCCTTGATGTCGGCGAACCAGGACGCGTTGGTCTGAGCGTTCTTGATGTTCGCGGCCCAGTTCCACGCCTTGACGTAGGACTCGGCGGTGACCGGCGTTCCGTCGTGGAACTTCCAGTCCTTCTTGAGCTTGACGGTCCAGAGCTTGCTGTCCTTGGTGTCGACAGACTCTGCATTGACCATTACGAGCTTGCCGGCCGGGTCGTAGTCGACCAGCTGCGAGAAGATCGCGTCGGTGACGATGCTGCCGTTCGACTCCATCGTGTTCGCCGGCTGCAGCGGGTTCTGCGGCTCGCCGACCTCGACGGAGAAGATGCCGTTGGCGTTGACAGCACCCGTGCCGCTGTCGTCCTTGCCCTTGCCGCTGTCGCTACCGCCACCACAGGCGGTCGCAGCCAGGGCGATGAGTGCCGCTCCCGCGACCCACTTGGCGCTCTTGGCACCACGCATGGGTTTCCTCCTCATGAGTCCACTTTTGACTACAAGAAAGGCACTGGCGTGATACACCGACACCCCTGACGGTGATCGTTTCAGTGCCTCGAGTGTGCTCGTGAGTCGGCACTCCCCACAGTGCGTGACCCATTGACCCGAGCTCAATGGAGCCAACTATTAAGTACGCCCGGGCTGTAAACCACACTTAAAGGGTCTCGGTTTGACAACATCGACCGGGCATGGTTGACCGAAATCCGGACAAAGCGATCCCAGACAGACACCCGCGAAACGGACCGTTAACACATGTTCCGGAGAGCGACGCCCGATATCCGGACACCCCGGGCAGGAAATCGAGTTGACGAAAAACCCGGGCCCCCACAGTGTCTGCGGGGGCCCGGGGCTGGTGTCAATGGGTCGTACGGGATCAGCGCTTGGCGCGCGACGCGGCGCGGCCGCGCTCCTTCTGGTCCAGGACGACCTTACGGATACGCACGGTCTCCGGGGTCACCTCGATGCACTCGTCCTCGCGGCAGAACTCCAGGGACTGCTCGAGCGACAGCTTCCGGGCGGGCACCACGTTCTCCGTGGTGTCCGCGGAGGCGGCACGCATGTTGGTGAGCTTCTTCTCCTTGGTGATGTTCACGTCCATGTCGTCGGCGCGGGAGTTCTCGCCGACGATCATGCCCTCGTAGACCTCGGTGCCGGCCTCGGTGAAGATGACACCGCGCTCCTGCAGGTTGACCATCGCGAACGGGGTGACCGAACCCGATCGGTCCGCGACCAGCGAACCGTTGTGACGGGTGCGCAGCTCGCCGAACCACGGCTCGTGGCCCTCGAAGATGGAGTGCGCGATGCCCGTACCACGGGTCTGCGTCAGGAACTCCGTACGGAAGCCGATCAGGCCGCGGGACGGGACGATCCACTCCATGCGGACCCAGCCCGAACCGTGGTTCGTCATCGTCTCCATGCGGCCCTTGCGGGTCGCCATCAGCTGCGTGATCGCACCGAGGTGCTCCTCGGGGGAGTCGATCGTCATACGCTCGATCGGCTCGTGCGTCTTGCCGTCGACCTGCTTGGTGACGACCTCCGGCTTGCCGACCGTGAGCTCGAAGCCCTCACGGCGCATCTGCTCGACGAGGATGGCCAGCGCGAGCTCACCGCGGCCCTGGACCTCCCAGGCGTCAGGGCGCTCGGTGTCCAGGACGCGGAGCGAGACGTTACCGATCAGCTCGCGGTCGAGGCGGTCCTTCACCTGGCGGGCAGTGACCTTGTGGCCCTTGCCGCCCTTGCCGACGAGCGGCGAGGTGTTCGTACCGATGGTCATCGAGATGGCCGGCTCGTCCACCGTGATCAGCGGCAGCGCGATCGGGTTCTCGGGGTCGGCCAGCGTCTCGCCGATCATGATGTCCGGGATACCGGCGATCGCGCAGATGTCGCCCGGGCCCGCCTTCTCGGCCGGCTTGCGGGTGAGCGCCTCGGTCATCATCAGTTCGGTGATGCGGACGCTGGACATCGTGCCGTCGCGCTTGATCCAGGTGACCGTCTGCCCCTTGCGCAGCTCGCCCTGTTCGACGCGGCAGAGTGCGATACGGCCGAGGAAGTTGTCGGCGTCCAGGTTGGTGACGTGGGCCTGCAGCGGCGCCTCGTCGTCGTACTCCGGGGCCGGGACGTGCGACAGGATCGTGTTGAAGAACGGCTCCAGGTTCTCGCTGTCGGCCGGGACGGTGCCGTCCTCGGGCTTGGTCAGCGAGGCGACGCCGTCACGGGCGCAGGCGTAGACGATCGGGAACTCGATCTGGTCCTCGTCCGCGTCCAGGTCCAGGAACAGGTCGTACGTCTCGTCGACGACCTCGGCGATCCGGGAGTCCGGGCGGTCCGTCTTGTTGATGCAGAGGATGACCGGCATCTTCGCGGCGAGCGCCTTGCGCAGCACGAAGCGGGTCTGCGGGAGCGGGCCCTCGGAAGCGTCGACGAGCAGCACGACCGCGTCCACCATCGACAGACCACGCTCGACCTCGCCGCCGAAGTCGGCGTGGCCGGGGGTGTCGATGATGTTGATCGTGATCGGGTCCCCGCCGTCCTTGGGGTGATACTTCACCGCCGTGTTCTTGGCGAGGATCGTGATGCCCTTCTCACGCTCCAGGTCGTTCGAGTCCATCATGCGGTCGTCGAGGTGCTCGGCGGCGTGCGCCGCGAAGGCGCCGGCCTGCTTGAGCATGGCATCGACCAGCGTGGTCTTGCCGTGGTCGACGTGGGCGACGATGGCTACGTTACGGATGTCGTGGCGCGTGGGCATGGGTGGCTTGCGCTTCTCTCGGATCGTGGGATCAGGCGTCTTAGTCGGTCTCAAGTCCTGGTACGCCCGCCGGGCGGACGCGCCACGGCTACCCCCCATGGTACGGGGCTGGCGCCGTAGCGGCTTCCCGGGCAGGTGTTACCGGTGGCATGAGAGGCGCACCGCTTCACGGGCCGCTGCCGATGCGCGCTTGGTCAGCGGCGTTTCGCACCTGAGGTCTCCGCCCCCCGCAGCGGTCCAGCTCACCACATGCCCGACGGTCTGTTCCCGCTGCTTGCCATGACCGCAGGAGTGGCGGAAATCGGTCTCGATCAGCTGTACCGAGCTGAACTCCACGAAGTGACCGACAGCGCCGCTGATTCTTCCACCGCTGGCGTTCTCGACAGGCGCATACTCCCCTGGTTCGCCCAGCGACGACGCGTCGTCCCCCTTCTCCGCCAGACCGACGTGAATGCCGAGCGCGAGCAGCACGGCGTCGTTGTCCTGCGAGGTCCCGCCGGTCCCTTCGGTCCGTACGGACGCCATGTCCGTACGCAGGCGGCGCATCGGCTCGGTGAACTTGGCTCCCTCGGCGCCGGTGACATGCTGGGGCTCGGTGACCCCGTTGAGCACCCACCGACGCTGGGTGTTGAACCAGGTGTACGTGCCACCTTTGCAGGGCCGGGGCCGTGATTCCGTGGCGGGAACGTTGCCCTTGCCGGTCCTGGCGGCCGTCGGCGAACCTTCCGGCCGCGGCTTCCCGCGGGTGGTTCCGTCACTCGACGTACAGGCGCTCACGCCCGTCGCCATGACGGCAGCGGCAGCTACGGCCGCCAGTGTCCTCTTCATGTTTTCGCCCCCGTGGTCATGTCTTCCGGAGAATTTCACCGGTGGTCATGGCCATGGTCCCCGGGGCGGGGTGGACGGACTCGGGACTTGAGCAGCTTCAGAGGTGGGGCTCCGAAGCTGCGGGGCTCTGAGGTGCGGGCTAGGAGTTGGGGCTCCGGGGTGGGGGGCTCTCAGAGGTGGGGGGATGGAGCGGCTACCCGGGTCAACAGGTGCTCATGACCTTGCCCGCCGGGACCCGCGGCGGGCAAGAGACTTGAGCCAGTTCTGAGCTTCAGTTGAGGTTCTGACCTGCTACTTCTTACGATTCGCGGGGGAACCGGCCGCTTGCGGCTTCTTGAAACCGATGTCCTGGTAATGGGGCACTCCGAAGCCGAAGGCGCCGACGTTCACGAGCTTCCTGTCGGTGGCCACCAGCTGCGGGCGCTGATAGAGCGGAATCGATGCTGCGGCGGCCCAGATGCGGGCGTCGGCCTGCTTCAGCAGATCCTGGGCGGCGCCTTCGTCCAGCTCGGAGAGCGCCTCGTCGAAGAGCTGGTCGATGTGGTCCGTACCGACGCGGGTGTAGTTCTGCTCGACGAGCAGCGAGCCGTCGGTGGCGGGCACCGGCTTGGCGAAGATGGGCCGGTCGTCGGTGGCCGGGTAGGCGGTGGCGGGCCAGGAGTACAGCGCCAGGTCGTAGGCGCCCGAGGCGACATGGTCCTTGAAGTAGCCGGCGTCCGCGACCTTGATGATCTCCGTGCGGATGCCGATCGAATCGAGCATGGTCGAGATCTTCTCCCCGACGGCCCGCAGAGACTCCGAGCCGGGACCGGACGGCAGGACGAAACGCAAGGTCAGCGGCTTGCCGTCCTTGCCCAGCGCGTCGCGGACGGAGTCGGCGGCCCTGGCCGGTGCCGACGGGGCCGCGGTGCCCATGGGGGCATAGGCACCGACGGCTCCGCCCGGCCCGCGGTTCTGTCCGGCGACCCTGCCGCGGGCGCTCTCGGCGGCGCCCGTGTCGGCGACGGCACGGGCGGTCGTGAAGGCGTCGGCCTGGCGCAGCAGGGCGGCGCTCTGGACGGCGGCGGCCGGGGCGGGCGCGAGGACGTGGCCGGGGCTGGTCTCCTCGTCCTCGCGCGGCTTGTTGTCGTCGCCGGGCTTGTTGTCGTCGCTCTTGTCGGCCTTCGCAGCCTTGTCGGCCGGTTCCGCCTTGCCGTGCTCGCCTCCCTTCGCCTTCTCGCCCTTGCTGCCCGCCTTCGTACCGTCGGATTTCTTCATCGCGCCGCCCCGCGTCCAGCCGGCGTCGGCCAGCAGCGCCTGCGCCTTCTTGGTGTCCTGCTCGCCGAGTGCGCCGCTGTTGTCCTCGTATCCGGGCTGCCCGGCCAGCGCCAGGTGGCTGCCGAGCGGCGCGGCGGGCAGGCCGAGCGGCCCCAGTACGGTGTCGACGAGCTCCTGGCGGTTGAGGGCGCGGGCCACCGCGCGGCGTACCCGTTCGTCGGCGAGGGGCCCGGACTCACCGTTCAGCGCGAGCTGCGTGTAGGCGGGCTCCAGCGACTTGCGCACGACATAGTCGCGCAGCCCGTCCTGCTCGGTGGCGTACAGCTCCGCGGCTTTCCGGGTCTTCCCCCGGCTCACCCGGGCGGCCGCCGCGGCCTTCTCGTCGGAGCCGTGCGCCAGGGCCCAGGAGCGCAGTGCGGCGGCGGGGCCGATCTCGGAGCCCGGGCCGTGGGTGAGCGGCTGGCCGTTCCCTCCCTTGTCGCGCGCCGCGGCCACGATCCGGTGCGCCGCCGCTGCGTCGATGTCCGCGATGTCGACCTTGCCGTCGACCAGTGCCTGGACCCGGTCCTGCGGCTTGACCGCCCGGAAGACCAGCGAGTCGAGCTTGGCCGGGCTGCCCCACCAGTTCGGGTTGCGGGTCAGGGTGACGGTGCCCTTCTTCACGCTGCGCAGCCGGAACGGTCCCGAAGTGGCCGCGAGCGTGGTGCGCGCTCGGTCGTTGAACGCGGCCGGGGAACTGGTGACCTGCTTCGGGTACAGCGGGGAGAAGAGGGAGCGCCAGTCCCCGTACGGTTTGGCAAAGGTGACCCGGACCTCCAGGTCGGTCTTGCCGCGCTCGATCCGCTCGATCCGGTCGTAGCCGGCGTTGCGGGCGGTCCAGAACGCCGAGTCCTTGCCTCTCAGCGCCCGCCACTGGGCGACGAAGTCGGGGGCCCCGATCTCCCGGCCGTCGCTCCAGACGGCCTGCTGGTTGAGCCGGTAGAGCACGACCTGCTTGGGCTCGCGCTCGATGACCTTCGCCGATTCCAGATAGTCGGGGTTCATGCGGGGGGTGCCCTTGGTGTCGAGCGGGAAGAGCGTCGGCAGCAGGGCCCCGGTGATGCGCGTGGTCGTGGCGTCGGCGTCCGCCTGGAAGGCGTTGAAGGTGGTGGGCATCGCGTCGATGGCCCAGTTGACCGTGCCTCCGTCGGCGACCAGATCCCGGCCGGCGGCGGCGACATCCTGTGGCACCACGATGGCGACGGTGGTCACCCTGTCCGAACTGGTGCACCCGGCCAACGCGGGGATCGTGAGCACACCCGTCGCGAGGAGCGCGAGCGTGCGGCGCTTTCGGACTGTCCCGCGCGGGACGCCGACGTGGGACATGGCTGATACCTCCGGGGCCGGCCCGGCCCACCCGCACACGGATGGGCCGGATTGCACTTTTAGTGGCATTTGCAGTTGATCACACTGGTTCTGCTCATCCACTGAAGGTGCCCACGCGCGAGAGTCGGCGCCGACACGGCGCACCGGCCCCGAACCTCACCCGGGCGGCCGAGTGTCCGATCAAGACGGAACGGCCCGCTCTCTTCCCAAAGGAGATGTGACGCGCGACACTCGCATGCGCATGAGCATTGCCACCCGCGACCGCGGAGGTGAGAGCAAGTCATGTCACTGCACGACGAGTTGACAGCTGTTCAGCACTGTCTCGACGACCTGGCCCGCACCGTCGGACGGCTGGAGCGGAGCCTTGCGCAGCTGCGCACGGCCGAAGCCGGTCCGCAGCCGCCCGGAGCCGCCGGTGGCACCGACCCCGCCGACGGCGCCGTCACTGTCACCGACGTCATCACGATCACCGAGGCGCCGTACGACGCCACCCTGTGGACGGACTCGGACGACGAGGGTCTGGGCGTCCGCGGCAGGCACGCCCCCTAGGAGAGTTCCTTGGCCACCGGAACGGAACCAGGTACGGAACCACCACAACTGAAGGGGCCGGCCCGGCGCGGCGCACGCGCCCGGCCGTCCGGTGTGCACGGCGCCTCGCGGGCCGCCATCACCGCCCGACATCTGCGGACCGACCGCTGGTGGCTGGCGCCCGCGGTGACCGCGGGCGGTCTCCTCGCCTTCATCGTCTACTCGACGTGGCGGGCCTTCTCGAACGCGGACTACTACGCCGCCCCCTATGTGTCGCCGTTCTACTCGCCCTGCCTGGCGGAGAACTGCGCCCCCATGCGGCACGGCCCGAACTGGGAGATCTTCGGCAGCTGGTGGGGCCTCTCCCCCGCCCTGCTGATCCTGATCTTCCCGCTCGGCTTCCGGCTGACCTGCTACTACTACCGCAAGGCCTACTACCGGGGCTTCTGGGCCTCGCCCCCGGCCTGCGCGGTGGCCGAGCCGCACACGACGTACACCGGCGAGACCCGCTTCCCGCTGATCATGCAGAACATCCACCGGTACTTCTTCTACGCCGCACTGCCGGTCGCCGGGATCCTCACGTACGACACCGTGCTCTCCTTCCGCGACGAGCACTACGCCTGGGGTCACATGGGCCTCGGCTCCCTGATCTTCCTGGTCAACATCGTGCTGATCTGGGCGTACACCCTGTCCTGCCACTCCTGCCGGCACATCATCGGCGGCCGGCTGCGGCACTTCTCCAAACACCCCGTGCGCTACCGGCTGTGGGGCTGGGTGGGCCGGCTCAACGCCCGCCACATGCTGCTGGCCTGGTCCTCCCTGATCAGCGTGGCGCTCGCCGACTTCTACGTGTATCTCGTCGCCTCCGGCGCCTTCGACGATCCGAGGTTTTTCTGAATGACAGAGCTCGAACGGCAGCAGTGGGACGTCGTCGTGGTCGGTGCCGGAGGCGCCGGGCTGCGCGCCGCCATCGAGGCACGGGAGCGCGGCGCCCGCACTGCGGTGATCTGCAAATCGCTCTTCGGCAAGGCGCACACCGTCATGGCGGAGGGCGGAATCGCCGCCTCCATGGGCAACGTGAACTCCGGGGACAACTGGCAGGTGCACTTCCGCGACACGATGCGCGGCGGGAAGTTCCTCAACCAGTGGCGGATGGCGGAGCTGCACGCCAAGGAGGCACCGGACCGGGTCTGGGAGCTGGAGACCTGGGGTGCGCTCTTCGACCGTACGCCGGACGGAAAGATCTCTCAGCGCAACTTCGGTGGCCACGAGTACCCGCGGCTCGCACACGTCGGGGACCGTACCGGCCTCGAACTGATCCGCACCCTCCAGCAGAAGATCGTCTCGCTGCAGCAGGAGGACTACCGCGAACACGGTGACTACGAAGCCCGGTTGAAGGTCTTCCAGGAGTGCACCGTCACCCGCGTGCTGAAGGACGGCGAGAGGGTCAGCGGGACCTTCTGCTACGAGCGGGAGTCCGGTCGCTTCTTCGTCCTCGAAGCCCCCGCGGTCGTCCTCGCCACCGGCGGCATCGGCAAGTCCTTCAAGGTGACGTCGAACTCCTGGGAGTACACCGGCGACGGCCACGCCCTCGCGCTGCTGGCGGGGGCGCCCCTGCTGAACATGGAGTTCGTGCAGTTCCACCCGACCGGCATGGTCTGGCCCCCGTCGGTGAAGGGCATCCTCGTCACCGAGTCGGTGCGCGGCGACGGCGGCGTACTGCGCAATTCCGAGGGCAAGCGGTTCATGTTCGACTACGTCCCCGATGTGTTCAAGGAGAAGTACGCGCAGTCGGAGGAGGAGGGCGACCGCTGGTACGAGGACCCGGACCACAACCGCCGCCCGCCCGAGCTGCTGCCGCGCGACGAGGTCGCCCGCGCCATCAACTCGGAGGTGAAGGCGGGCCGCGGCTCACCGCACGGCGGAGTGTTCCTGGATGTGTCGACCCGGATGCCCGCAGAGACGATCCGGCGGCGGCTGCCCTCGATGTACCACCAGTTCAAGGAGCTGGCGGATGTCGACATCACGGCGGAGGCGATGGAGGTCGGCCCGACCTGCCACTACGTGATGGGCGGGATCGCCGTCGACTCGGACACCGCGGCGGCCGTCGCCGTGCCCGGTCTGTTCGCCGCGGGCGAGGTCGCGGGCGGCATGCACGGCTCCAACCGGCTCGGCGGGAACTCCCTCTCCGACCTGCTGGTCTTCGGCCGTCGGGCCGGACTGCACGCCGCCGAGTACGCGGCCGGACTGTCCGCAGCCCCCGAGGTGGATGACGTACAGATCGACGAGGCAGCGGCGGAGGCCCTGCGTCCGTTCAGCGCGGAGGACCTGGCGGACGGGGCGGCGGCAGAGAATCCGTACACCCTCCACCAGGAACTCCAGCAGACGATGAACGACCTGGTCGGCATCATCCGGCGGGCACCCGAGATGGAACAGGCCCTGGAGAAGCTGGCCGCCCTGCGGGTACGGGCGCACCGCGCCGGCGTCGAGGGGCACCGGCAGTTCAACCCCGGCTGGCACCTCTCGCTGGACCTGCGGAACATGCTGCTGGTCAGCGAGTGCATCGCCCGGGCGGCCCTGGAGCGCACGGAGAGCCGCGGCGGTCACACCCGCGAGGACTGTCCGACGATGGAGCGCTCCTGGCGGCCGGCCAACCTGCTGTGCCGGCTGGCCGGCGACGACGCCGTGAAAGCGGGCGGCCAGATCGAACTCGTACGCAAGACGACCGAACCCATCCGCCCGGATCTGCTCTCCCTCTTCGAGAAGGAGGAGCTGGTCAAGTACCTCGCCGAAGAGGAGCTGTACGAGTGAGCAGCTACGACGCACGGTTCAGGGTGTGGCGCGGGGACCCCGACGGCGGCGGCCTGGAGGACTTCACGGTCGAGGTGAACGACGGGGAGGTCGTCCTCGACATCATCCACCGGATCCAGGCCACCCAGGCGGGCGATCTGGCGGTGCGCTGGAACTGCAAGGCGGGCAAGTGCGGTTCGTGCAGCGCGGAGATCAACGGACGGCCGCGGCTGATGTGCATGACCCGCATGTCGGTGTTCGGCCGGGAGGAGACGATCACCGTCACTCCGCTGCGGGCGTTCCCGGTGGTCCGCGATCTGGTGACGGACGTGACGTTCAACTACACCAAGGCGCGGGAAGTGCCCGCCTTCGTACCGCCGGAAGGGGTGAAGGCGGGCGACTACCGGATGCAGCAGGTCGATGTCGACCGCTCGCAGGAGTTCCGCAAGTGCATCGAGTGCTTCCTGTGCCAGGACACCTGCCATGTGGTCCGCGACCACGAGGAGAACAAGACGGCGTTCGCCGGACCGCGCTTCCTGATGCGGGTCGCCGAGCTGGACATGCACCCCCTGGACGCCGCTGCCGAGTCGGGACTCGACCGGAAGGCGACGGCGCAGGAGGAGCACGGGCTGGGCTACTGCAACATCACCAAGTGCTGTACGGAGGTGTGTCCCGAGCACATCAAGATCACGGACAATGCGCTGATCCCGCTGAAGGAGCGGGCGGTGGACCGCAAGTACGACCCACTGGTGTGGCTGGGGAACAAGATCAGCCGACGCCGGGACGCTCCGTGACCGGGCTCGAGCCGAGGACCGGGCTCGAGCCGAGCCCGGCCGGCTCGACGGGGCTCAGCCGAGCAGCTTGACGATCGCCTCGGTGGTGTCCGTCTCGCCGAGCCTCGGGAAGATCTTCTCGATGCTGTTGTCGTGGGCGCCGCCGTCCATGTCGGTGACCGCGTCCGTGACGACGGTGACGTTGTAGCCGTGCTCGTTCGCGGCCCGGGCGGTGGACTCCACGCCGATGCTGGTGGCGATGCCCGTCACCACGACCTGCGTGACACCGCGGCGGCGCAGCTGAAGGTCGAGGTCGGTGCCGTAGAAGGCGCCCCACTGCTGCTTGGTGACCACGATGTCGCCGTCGCGCGGACCGAGCTCGGGGACGATGTCGGCCCAATCGGCAGCCGGCTGCCCGGAACGCTGGGCGCCCTCGGTGCGGCCGGGGGCGCCGCCGGTGACACGGACCAGAACGACCGGGAGACCCTTGGCGCGGAACGCGTCGGCGAGGGTCGCGGAGTTCGCGATGACGTCGGCGGCCGGGTGGGCGGTGGGGAGGGCGACGATGCCCTTCTGAAGATCGACGACGACCAGGGCGGTCTTCGGGTCCAGGGTGGTGGCGGTCATGATGGCGCTCCTCTGAGGGGGATGGGTGGTGCCTGTGGTGGTCAGGTGCGGGTGCGCAGTGCGCGGTCGGTGACGGTCAGGACGATCAGCAGCAGGCCGAGTACGACGGAGACCGCTGCCATGAGATGGAGCCCGCTGTCGCTCGCCGACCGGCCGTAGGCGAGGGCGATCAGGCTGGACGCGGTGATGGCCCCGATGTACTGGGCGGTGCGCTGGAGTCCGGCGGCGGATCCGATGCTCTCGGGCGGCGCGTACGCCTGGACGGCGGCCTGGTTGCTCGTACCGATCAGCCCCTGCGGGATGCCGAAGCAGGCTCCGGCGAGCAGCAGTACGGCCAGCGGCGTGGAACCGGAGAGGAACACCAGCACCGCGGACCCGACGGTGAGCAGCACACAGGCCAGCGCGAGAGGGCCGCGGATGCCCTTCGTCCGGGCTCCGAGCAGCGAACAGACCAGTGCGGCGAGTGACATCGGCAGCATCAGCAGTCCGGTGTGGCCGGAGGAGTAGCCACGTACCTCTTCCAACCACTGCGTGTATCCGTACATCACGCAGTAGATCAACAGATAGCTCAGTCCGTGCCGCAGATACGTGCGGGCGAGCGCTGCGTTGCTCGCGAGCATCCGCAGGTCGATGAAGGGTCGCGGGCGGCGCAGCTGCCACCACACCAGCACACCGGTCAGCGCGGCGAAGGGCGCGAGCAGCCACCACATCGGGTGGGCGAGATCGAGCAGGAAGAAGACCAGCACGGTCAGGGCGGTGGCGAAGAGGCCGATGCCGAGCGGATCGAGGTCGACCCGGGGCGCACGGCCGTCGGCTCCACGCGTGCGCGGCGGATCCGCCGGGATCCAGAGCAGCGCGGAGCCGAACGCGATGAGGGCGACGGGCACATTGACGGCGAAGATGCCCCGCCAGCCGACCGCCATGACGAGCAGCCCGCCGAGCGTGGGCCCGATGGCGGCGCTGCCGAGCGCGGCGAAGGAGAGCCGGGCCAGGACGGGGCGTGGGGTGGCGCGGCCGATCCGCCGGGACTCGTCGCGCAGCACCGCCATGGCTGCCGGGTAGGCGGCCGACGTACCGATGCCGAGCAGCAGCCGGGATGCGATCAGCCAGCCGAAACTCGGCGCGAACGTCCCGACGAGACCGGAGGCGATCACGACGACCAGACCGGCGAGGAACACGCGGCGCGGGCCGAGGGCGTCGGCGAGCTTGCCGAGAACGGGCTGGGCGACGGCGCTGGCGAGGTAGAGGACCGAGATGAGCCAGGCGGTGTCGGCGGCACCGATGCCGAAGGTGTGGCCGATCGCCACCAGGGCGGTGGAGATCATGGTGGTGTTGAGCGGGTTGAGCAGGGAGCCGAGGAGCAGCGGCGCGGTGAGGCGCGCACTGAAACCGGGGCCGGTGGCTGCGGGGCGGCCGGCGGAAGTGGCCGGGAGAGGGCCGACGGCAGCGGTGGCCGTCGCGACCGCTGCCGGTACCGGCCGGTCGCTCGTCACTCTCACTTTCACCGCGTCCGCCGGTGTCGGCTCCGGGGCGGTCACCGCTCGACCAGGCGGTCCAGGAGGGCCGTGGCCTCGGCGACGGTACGGCACTCGGCCCCGTCGAGCTCGGCAGCGATCGCTTCGGCGAGCCAGTTGTGCTTGGCGGCCCGGACCGCGCCGAGCGTGGTCCGGCCGACGTCCGAGATGGACATGACCGACTTCCGGCCGTCGGCAGGATCCGGTGCCCGCTCGACGAGCCCCTGGCTCTCCAGCGCCCCGAGGGTCAGCCGCATGGACTGGGGCCGTACGTATTCGGCGCGGGCCAGCGCGGCCGTGGTGGCCGGGCCCTCCTGGTCGAGACGGGCGAGCACCGAGCGCTGGGTCGGGGTGAGCAGGCTGTCCGACGACGTGGTGCGCAGCCTGCGCAGCAGCCGGCTGACGACGGACGCCAGCTGCGTCGCGACCTGCTCCGCGCTGGGCTCGCCGCCCGGCTCGGCGGCGGTGGTTTCGGACAATGGCTCCCGCATGGATCCACCGTAAAAGATGTACAGGCCATCTTGCAAGGTTACCTGTCTATTTTCGCCCACCCTTGCTCGCGGCGCGGCGCACGATCTAGGGTGAATGCGCTTTCATGATGTGCAGGTACGGAAGAAGAAGCGGACGGGTCGGTTCGGGTGAGTGCCCCAACGGTGTACGACGTCGCAGAGCGGTCGGGCGTCTCGATTGCGACGGTCTCGCGGGTCTACCGCAACCCCGACTCCGTGCGTGCCCAGACCCGCGAGCGCGTCCTCGACGCGGCCCGCGAGCTCGGATACGTACCCAGCGGGAACGCGCGGGGCCTGGCCAGCCGGACCACCGGGGTGCTCGGGCTCTGCTTCCCCGACTACGCCGACCCGGACGCCGAGGCCGACGCGGAGGCCGACAGCGACGCCGACGACGCGGTGATGCTCTACTCCGACCAGATCATCCGCGGCATGGAACGCGCGGCACGGCGACACGGGTACGCGCTGCTGATCGCCGCGTCACTGGAGGGCGGGCCCGAGAGCCTTGTCGCGAAGGTGGCCGGCCGGGTCGACGGCTTCGCGGTGCTGGCGCAGACCGTGCCGACCGAGGACCTCGACGTGATCTCACGCCGGCTGCCGGTGGTGATGCTCGCCGGACCGCGCGAGATCGACCACCTCGACCACATCGTCGTGGCCAATGCCGACGGCGAACGCGAACTGGCCCGCCATCTCATCGAGGACCACGGGCTGCGCAGACTCGCCTTCATCGGGGGCGAGGTGGCGTCACCGGACGCCGAGGCGCGCTTCCGCGGCTTCCGGGACGCCTGCCGCGACGCCGGACTCCCGGTGCCGGACGCACCGGACATGCGGG
Organism: Streptomyces sp. NBC_01717; assembly: GCF_036248255.1. Lineage (NCBI taxonomy): Bacteria > Bacillati > Actinomycetota > Actinomycetes > Kitasatosporales > Streptomycetaceae > Streptomyces > Streptomyces sp. NBC_01717. The sequence goes on from NZ_CP109178.1 coordinate 3,656,591, forward strand.
CCGAGATGATGACGCAGGCAGAAGGCGCCCGGACGGCGGAAGCCATGCTCGACCGGTACGCGGGCCTGAGTGACACCGAACGCCCGCAGGCCATGCTGTTCGCCAACGACCAGATGGCGGTGGGCGCACTGCGCGCACTGGAACGGCGCGGGGTGCGGGTGCCCGAGGAACTCGCCGTGACCGGGTTCGACGGGATCCCGCTGAGCCGGATCGTACGGCCGCCGCTGACGACCGTACGGCAGCCGATCCGGCAGCTGGGCGAGCAGGCGGTCGAGCTGCTCGTGCAGCGCCTGGGCGACCGGGAGCGCGAGCCGGTATCCCTGATGCTCCCGGTGTCCCTGGCCCGCCGGGCGAGCTGCGGCTGCGGCTGAGCCCGCCGAACGGGCCGCGGCTGCTGCGCCCACCCTGGACGAGCCGCGAAGCCCGGCCCGTCCGGCGCGTGAGGCCGGGCCGACCCGGCAGTTGCGCACGCCTGGACGCGCAAGCCCGGCCCGACGCCCTCTAACCCAGATGCGCCCGGAAGAACCGCTCTCGCTCCGCCCGCAGCCGCGCCACCTCCCGGGCAAGCCCCTCGTGCTCGAAATGCCCCGCGCTCAGCACCTGCAGTTCACGCGGTCCGGCGAGCGCGTTGTGTACGGCGAACTGGCCAGGTGGCGGCACCGAGGGATCGAACAGCGCTGCCGCCACCAGTGTCGGCAGCTCCAGGTGGGCGGCGGCCGTCGCAGCGTCGAAATAACGCAGCACCTCGGTGACTTCGGGATGCTCCCGGTGATACGCGCGCAACGACTCGCCGCTGCCGACGCACCGCAGCGTGAGCCGCAACGGGTGGTTGCCGAACGTGGGCACCGTCAGCTGCGCCGCGCCGAACCGGTCGTCCCACGGCAGGGCCAGCGCACCGAGCCCGCCGCCGAAGCTCTCCCCGAGATAGCCGAGCCCGGGAGCCCCCGGACCACCCCCGGGGGCCAGCTCCGGAACGAGTTCGTGCAGCGCCGACGCGGCACACCACAGATCCGCCACGCAGTCGCCGATGACGTACGTGTCACGCGACTCGATGCCGTGGCGGACATGCGCGTCGGCCACATCGGGGACGCCCCGCCACAGACCGCGGCTGCCCATGCCGCGCACGCAGGGCAGGATCGCGGCGGACCGGGGCAGAGGCAGTGGCAGATCGGGCCCCGGCTCCTGCCGGCCCCCGTACCCGTGGCCGATGACGAATCCGTGCTCCGCGGCGCCCTCGGCGGGCAGAGCGAGCCAGCCGCCGAGCCGGACCCCGCCCACAGACGTGAACGTCACACCCTGGATCCGCAGTCCGTCCCGCTCGTCCTCCAGCGGGCCGGCCTCCGGCTCCGTGGCGACCTTGCGCGCCTCGTCGTGGCGGGCTCGCCAGAAGGCCGCGAAATCGCCCGGGGCCGCGGGCTCGGGGACGCTCAGGAGCTCGTCCCGCGTGTACCCGTAGGACGGATCGAACGGGAAATCATGCGCAAACGAAGACATGATCACGACAATATCGCCCCATCCCGACAGGGGTGGCCCTGTACGAAATGGGTCACATCCTCTTCATATTCGCAAACACACCGCTTACCGATCCAAAGTTGAACATTCAGATGACGAGCACGTTGCACGAGTGTGACCTAGCACCCCCTTGCGCACCTCCGAATCCGTGTCGCAGAGTGATGTATGCGCTTACAGGCAGCGCATACATCCGGATTGCTCAAGGAGGAGCCCTCCATGTCCCGCACCGCCAGAACCGCCTCGGTCGGTATCGCAGTCGCGCTCGCATTCGGTATCACTGCATGCGGCAGTTCCGGTGCCGACGTCGCCGCGGACAAGAAGCAGACGCTCACCGTCTGGGCCATGGGGGCCGAGGGCGAGAAGCTCGCGGATGTGGCGAAGGTCTACGAGAAGTCGCACCCGAACATCACCGTCAAGGTGACTCCGGTCGGCTGGGACGTCGCCCACCAGAAGCTCGTCTCCGCGGCCGCCGCCGGCACCATGCCGGACGTGGCGCAGATGGGTGGCAGCTACATGGGCGAGTTCTCCGAGCTCGGTGTCCTGGAGCCGGTGGACACCAAGACCTTCGACAAGAAGGACTTCTTCCCGTCCGGCTGGAACCAGGGCGAGGTGGACGGCACCGCGTACGGCGTGCCGTGGTACGTGGACACCCGCGTCCTCTACTACCGCACCGACCTGGCCGAGAAGGCCGGCATCGACAAGGCTCCGACCAACTGGAAGGAGATGCAGGACCTCGCCACCGCGTACCAGAAGAAGGCCGGTACCAAGTGGGGCCTGTCCATCCAGCCCAGCGGCCTGGACACGGTGCAGAACTTCTACTCCTTCCTGTACTCGGCCGGCGGCGAGATCGTCAACGACAAGGGCGAAGCCGTCATCGACAGCCCCGAGGCCGTCAAGGCGCTCAAGGAGTACGGCACGTACTTCGACAAGGGCCTCTCCAACAAGTCCGTGGCGCCCGGCTACGACGTGGTGAAGGACTTCGGCAACGGCCGCGTCCCGATGTTCTTCGGCGGCCCCTGGCACGTCACCCTGCTGAACGAGGGTCAGCCGCAGATCAAGGGCAAGTGGGCGGTGGCCAACGTCCCCGCCGACAAGTCCTCCGTCTCCATGGCGGGCGGCTCCTCCCTGGTGGTTTCCAAGGACAGTGAGCACAAGGCCGCTGCCACGGAGTTCATCAAGTACCTGACCGACACCAAGGGCCAGGCCGACTGGTACAAGCGCACCAAGGACCTGCCCGCCAACACCGCGGCCTGGACCTCCGGGGCCCTCGCCGACGACGCCGACCTCCAGGTCTTCAAGAAGCAGATGGACACCGCCAAGGCCGCTCCCTCGCTCGCCAAGTGGACCGAGATCACCGACAAGGTCGACCAGGCCATCGCGAAGGTCACCCAGGGCAAGGCTTCCGCCGAGGACGCGCTGAAGACGGCGCAGTCCCAGATCGAAGGCCTCGTGAAGTAGGAGCCATGAGCACCACGACCCGAAAGGCCGCACAGCCGGCCAAGGTGCAGGCCGGGCCGGGGACCTCCCAGTCCCCGGCCGCCGGGCCCCAGGAGCGCCGGGGTGGCAAGAGGTCGTCGATGGGTGTGCAGAACGCGGCCGGCTGGCTGTTCTCCACCCCCTTCCTCGTCCTCTTCACCGTCTTCATGGCGTTCCCGATCCTCGCCACCCTGCTGATGAGTTTCACCGACTTCGGGCTGCGCAATGTCACGCACCCGCTGGACGTGAATTTCATCGGCTTCGAGAACTACGCCAATCTGTTCAGCGACGAGAAGTTCCTCAAGTCGCTCTTCAACACGGCGTACTTCGTGGTCATCGGCGTCCCCCTGACGATCTTCCTCGGACTGGTCGTCGCGGTGCTGCTGAACAACGGCATCGACCGGGCCCGGACCTTCTTCCGGGTCGGCTTCTACGCCCCGGTGGTCACGACCATCGTCGCCGTCGCCGTGGTCTGGCGGATTGTCCTGGACCCGAGCGACGGGCTGATCGCCGGCCTCTTCACCGAAGTGGGTCTCACCCCTCCGGACTTCCTCGGCTCCGAGACACTGGCGATGCCGTCGATGATCGCCATGGCGGTATGGCGCAACCTCGGCACGGTCATGGTGCTTTTCATCGCCGGACTGCAGGCCATTCCCACTGAAGTGCGGGAAGCCGCGAAGCTCGACGGCGCCGGTGTCTGGCACGAGTTCCGCAGGATCACCGTGCCCCTGCTGCGGCCGACGCTGCTCTACGCCACCGTCATCACCACCATCGGCTACCTCAACGTCTTCGAGGAACCGTTCGTGATGACGCAGGGCGGACCCTCGGACTCCACCCTCACCGTCTCGCTGAACATGTACCGCGAGGGCTTCAACTTCTTCCACATGGGCTACGCGAGCGCCATGGCGTATGTCCTCTTCGTAGTGATCATGGGCATCACTGTGCTCCAGCTCCGACTGCTGAAGGACAACACGAAATGAGCGCCACCCGTGCACCCGGCGCCGTCCCGACGGCGCCGTCGAAGGAGCCGATCGGGCCCCAGGGAATGAAGCAGACCCGGAGCCCGAAGCGGCTGCTGATCTATGTCCTGCTCGCGGCCGGCCTGTTGATCATGTCCGCCCCGTTCCTCTGGATGGCGCTCTCGGCCTTCAAGACGTCGAGCGAACTGTCGGCCAGCCCGCCCGTGTGGGTCCCCACCGAGTGGACCCTGGACAACTTCCGGGACCTGCTCGACAAGCTCGATCTGCCGCTGTACTTCATGAACTCCGTCATCGTGGCGGTGCTGGTCACCGTCTCCAACCTGGTGTTCTGCTCGATGCTCGGCTACGCCCTGGCCAAGCTGAACTTCGTCGGGCGCAACAAGATCTTCGGGCTGGTCCTGGGCGCCCTGATGGTGCCCGGCAACCTGATGCTGCTGCCGCTCTTCGTGCTGATGAGCAAGCTCCGACTGATCGACAGCTACGCGGGACTTGTGCTGCCTTTCGCCGCGGGAGCCTTCGGTGTCTTCCTGATGAGGCAGTTCATGCAGTCGATCCCGGACGAGCTGCTGGAAGCGGCCCGGATGGACGGCGCCGGCGAGTGGTACATCTTCTGGCGGATCGTGATGCCGCTGGTGAAGCCCGCCCTCGCAACGCTCTCGATCTTCGCCTTCCTCGGTTCCTGGAACAACTTCGTCTGGCCGCTGATCGCGACCAACGACCCGGACAAATACACCCTTCCGGTCGCGCTCGCGACGTTCGCCACGGACCCCAACAAGGCCGGTGGCTCCAACGGCATGCTGATGGCCGGAGCGTTCCTGGTCGTGCTGCCCGTGCTGATCCTTTTCATCGCACTGCAGCGGCACTTCACCCAGGGCATCGCCACGGCGGGCATGAAATAGCCCGCCCCACCGACTCGTACCGGGCCGCGCCCCGCACCCCCGCCGGCCGCCCACCTTCACGCACCAGAAAGACATTTTGCGATGACTCACACCCAGGTCCCGTTCCCCGAAGGCTTCCTGTGGGGTGCCTCCACGGCCGCCCACCAGATCGAGGGCAACAACACCAACAGCGACTGGTGGGTGAAGGAACACGCCGCGGGCACCCACATCCAGGAGCCGAGCCTGGACGCCTGCGACAGCTACCACCGCTGGCACGAGGACATGGACGTTCTCGCCGGACTGGGCTTCACCGACTACCGGTTCTCCATCGAGTGGGCGCGCATCGAGCCGGCCGAGGGCCAGTTCTCCCGGGCCGAGCTCGCCCACTACCGCCGCATGGTCGAAGGCGCCGTTTCGCGCGGCCTGCGTCCGATGATCACGCTGCACCACTTCACCGTGCCGCAGTGGTTCGAGGCGCGCGGCGGCTGGACCGCCGAGGGTGCCACCGAGCTCTTCGCCCGCTACGCCGCCGCCTGCGCACCGGTGATCGGCCAGGACGTCAGCCACGTCTGCACCATCAACGAGCCCAACATGATCGCCGTGATGGCCGGCCAGGCGAAGCGTGGCGACAACAGCTTCCCGCCGGCGGGTCTGCCGACTCCGGACGACGAGACCACCCAGGCCGTCATCGCCGCCCACCACGCGGCCGTCAAGGAGGTCAAGGCGATCAACGCCGACATCCAGGTCGGCTGGACCATCGCCAACCAGGTCTACCAGGCCCTGCCCGGCGCCGAGGACGTCACCGCCGCGTACCGCCACCCGCGCGAGGACATCTTCATCGAGGCCGCCCGCGGCGACGACTGGATCGGCGTCCAGTCCTACACCCGTACCAAGATCGGTTCCGACGGCCCGATCCCGACGGCCGACGGCGCCGAGCGCACCCTTACGCAGTGGGAGTACTACCCTTCCGCGGTGGGCTACGCCCTGCGCCACACCGCCGAGGTCGTCGGCTGCGACGTACCGCTGATCGTGACCGAGAACGGCATCGCGACCGACGACGACAGCCGTCGCATCGACTACTACACCGGGGCGCTGAACGAGGTCGCCACCGCGCTGCAGGACGGCCTCAACATCCAGGGCTACCTGGCGTGGAGCGCACTCGACAACTACGAGTGGGGCTCCTACAAGCCCACCTTCGGCCTGATCGGCTGGGACCCGGAGACCTTCGAGCGGCTGCCGAAGCCGTCCGCCGTCTGGCTGGGCGAGATGGGCCGCACCCGCACGCTGCCGCGCATCGCCGACTGACGGCAACCCACAGACCGGGAGCCACCTGACGGCCCCGTTCAGTACGGGAGCCGACGGAACCTGACGGCCGCCGGTCCCCGTGCTGCTCCGTTCGGCGCGGCCGAAGCCCCACGGCCTCGGCCGCGCCGACGGCCATACCCGAAAACGACGCCACTGCCATACCCGCGGCAATCTCTCCACTGCCGCGTCGAGCACGCCACGAAATTCCCCCTTCCCCCTTCTGCCACTGGGAGCTGGATCTTCATGGACCGTCGCACATTCATCACCGCCGCCGGGACCGGGGCTGCCGCCCTGTCCCTGGGGGCCGTATCCGCGTCCTCCGCGAGCGCCGCGCAGTCTGCGCCATCCCTGGCCGCCGCGCCGGCCGCTCGTTCCGTTCGATCCGCGCGTACCGCGCAACCTGTTCATGCTCTTGATACACCGCTGCTGCTGCGCTGGTTCCGCGATACGTATCACTCGATCGAGGCCATGACGACCGACCTCGGTCTGGCCACGGACAAGATCGACGTCAGCGGCTCCGGCGGCCCCGTCCAGTCCCGCCAGACCTCGCCCACCAATATCGGCTGCGGCCTCTGGTCGACCGTCGCCGCCGCCGGTCTCGGCGTGATCGGCGAAGCCACGATGCACCGCAGGCTGGAGCGCACCGTCCGGACCGTGGAGAAGCTGGAGCGCCACCACGGCTTCTGGCTCAACTGGTACGACGCGCACGACGGTTCGGTGCTGACGGAGTGGCCCGGCACCGGGGACCCGGTCCGCCCGTTCCTCTCCTCCGTCGACAACGCCTGGCTGATCACCGGCCTGCGCATCGCCGCTGACGCCTCACCCGCGCTGCGCCCCCGCGTCGCCAGGATCCTGGCGACCGCCGACTGGTCGTACTACTACACGCCGTACGACCCGGCCGACCCGGTTGCCGGCCCCGGTCAGCTGCGCGGCGGCTTCTGGCCCGACACCGAGGAGCCCACCGGGCACCACTACGGGGCTCTCAACACCGAGCCCCGCATGGCCAGTTATCTGGGCATCGCGGACGGCTCGCTGCCCGCCGACCACTACTGGCACCTGCTGCGCACGATGGTTCCCGAGAACGAGCAGGAACAGCATCCGCAGGGTTCGTACGTCGCCATGGACGGCATCCGGGTGTGGCAGGGCCACTACACGCACCGCGGCCGGAAGATCGTGCCCAGCTGGGGCGGTTCGATGTTCGAGGCGCTGATGGTGCCGCTGTTCGTGCCGGAGGCGGAGTGGTCGCCCCAGTCCTGGGGTCTCACTCACCAGCGTTACGTCCGCAGCCAGATCGAACACGGTATGGAGGAGGCGGAGTACGGGTACTGGGGCTTCTCCCCCGCCAACATTCCCGAGGGCGGGTACCAGGAGTACGGTGTCGACGCCATCGGCATGCAGGTCGACGGCTATGCCTCCAACACCGATCGCACGTACACCACGGACGGCGCTCCGCTGCCGCCCGCGTCGGCCTTCACCAACGGTGTGGTCACCCCGCACGCCTCGTTCCTCGCTCTGCCGTACGCACCGGGCGAGGCGGTCGCCAACCTGCGTGCGCTCGACCGCGACTTCGGGGCCTACCACGAGGGCCTCGGCTTCCGGGACTCCGTCAATGTCCGCACCGGACGGGTCAGTGACTACATGCTCGCCCTCGACCAGGGCATGATCGCCGCGGCACTGGCCCAGGCGATCCGCCCCGGGCTGCTGCAACGGCCGTTCCGGACGGGTGGGTTCCGGTCGAAGGTGCGTCCGCTGCTCGCCAAGGAGCGGTTCTCCATCTGACCCGCGGCGGCGTGAAGCAAAGGCAGTCTCGGGGTCAGTTCCATCCCTCCCGGTACGCCGCCCAGTCGCCGTCCCGCGCCGCGAAGTCGACATAGAGCGCGACTCCGAACCGTTCCCGGCCGCGGTCCGTACGCGCCAGACCCAGTCTGGTGCCGCGGACCGCGGCCGGAACCGTCTCCGCCGCCTCACGGTGTCCGAGGTCGTCCTCGTGGAAGAAAGGCAGTCCCATCAGGAGGTCGGTTCCCGGGGGCGTCACCTCCAGGGCGAGCGCGGTCTGCTCGGCGACGTAACCGCCGTACATGCCCTCCAGTGGCATCCAGGTGTCGTACGACATGACGGCGATCTGGTCGACGCGCCGCGCCACCTGCCCGAAGAACTTCTGCGACCACCACTTGGGACTGCCACTGAGCGTGCCCACGACACTGTGGGCGGCGGGCAGCGGGTCGATCTGGTGAGCGGCGACGGAGAGCGTGGCCCCGCGGGCCTTCGTGAGGGCGTGCAGGTCGTCGAGGAGCGAAAGGTAGTGCCGGTCGCCGGAGTGCAGAGGTTCGAGGTCGAAGTGGACACCGTCGAAACCGGCATCGAGGATCTGCCGCGCGGAGTCGACCACAGCGGCGCGGGACGCGCCCCGTTCCAGGCGCAGACCAGCGGGTCCCTCCGTGGCGAGTACGTCCCCGAGCCAGGCCTGCACCCGGATGCCGGGCAGGGTGCGATGTACGGCATCGAGCAGCCACCGCGCCTTCGGGTAGCCGGTCGCGGGCAGTGTGCCGTTGTGCTCCAGAGGTCCCGCATGGACGTACAGATCCTTGATCCCCGTCCCGCGGATACGCTCGGCGAACGCGTCCAGGTCCCTGCCGTTCCTGCGTCCGTCGACCCAGGCGTGCCCGAGCCAGATGGCATCACGGCCGCGGGTACGGGTGTCGTCGCCCGGGTCGCCGGAGTAGTTGAGCCGCAGGGCGACACCCGCGGTGAGCAGCGGAACCACGATCACCAGGACGAGTCCCAGCGCGATCCGCCGCGGCCAGGTCCGCCACAACTGACTCCAGCGGAACCGGGCCGCCCGGCTCCGCACCGCGCCGGCCATGCCCTTCATATGCGAACGCACTCCGCTTACCCCCTGATTGTCGGTGTGCCGTGGCAGTATGACCGGCATGATGTCCCACCGCCGAAAGGCCGATGCCGCGTAAGCGGCCCGGCGCGCTGCGCGCCGCCGAGCAGAGGACGCCCGGGTGGCTGTCCGAGCCGGGCAGAATCCATCGGCTCTCCCTCGCCACCAGCGCCGCGATCCGTCGCGTGGAGCGTGAGAGCGATCTGTACGAGATCTTCCCGGGGGTCACAGCAGAGGCCCTGAGGCGCTGCTGCTCCTTCTTCCGGCTTCCCGGCCGCACGCTGTATCCCAGCCCCGCCGACTGCCCCTGCCGTGGCTGCTCGCTGGACGACGTGACCCATGCCCGGGATGTGCTGGGCGACATCCTGGCCGCACTTGCGCCACGGCCGCAGGCCGAGCTGGGGCGCCGCATCGCCCGGATCGACGCACAGCTGCTGCGCCGGACCCTGCCCGATCCGTTCGCGCCCGGTCATCCGTGGCGGCGGGAGGCGTGGTGGCGGATGCGTCTGTACGACGGGGTCGTCGATCCCCCACGGCGCCTGCGGTAGGACCGGCGGCTGAGTCGGCCCCGTCACGGCTCCCCAGGGGGATCGCCGGGTCGCGGGTGACTGAGGGTGGACATAGCCTCACACATGTGATGCAGCTCGTGAGCCGTACCCGGATTCTCATACCGGGCCGGGCCCTCGTCGCCGTGCTGGTGGCGGTGTGCTGGCTGGCCCTTGCCGCTGCGCCGGCCGCTCGCGCCGACGACCCCGTCACGTTGTCCCGGGACGGGCAGATCACCGACACGGTGGGTGCGCTCGGCGACCGCCGGGGCCAGGTGGTCGCCGCACTCGACCGTCTCTATGCAGACCGGCGCATCCAGCTCTTCGTCGTGTATGTACGGGACTTCTCCGGCCGTTCCGCGCAGAACTGGGCCGATGAGACGGCCGACAAGAACGGTCTCGGTCTAGACGACGTGCTGCTCGCCGTCGCCACGCACGACCGGCAGTACGCGTACACCGTGGAGCCGGGCTCCCGCCTCACCGACGCACAGCTGCGGGACGTGGCGAACACGGCGATCGAACCGGCCCTCAAGCAGAACGACTGGGCGGGCGCCGCGATCGGGGCGGCCAACGGCTACGCCGCCGTGGTGGCCGGGAAGCCTGTGCCCACCCCTGCCGTCACACCTGGCATCGACGATCCCGGAACAGGCAGTTCCGGCGGGACGAGCACCGGGGACCTGATCCTTCCCGTGGTCCTGGTCGGCGGGGCGGGAGCGGTCGCCGCCTATGCGTACACCCGCCGGAGACGACGAACCACGACCCGCACCACGCCCGGGGCGACCGGCTGGGGACAGGGCGCCGCACCGTCGGGCGGGCCGCCCCGGCCGCCGACTCCGCTGCCGGACCTCGATGCCCATGCCAAACAGGCGTTGGTGGAGACGGATGACGCGGTCCGCACCAGCGAGGAGGAACTCGGTTTTGCCACCGCGCAGTTCGGAGAAGAGGCCGCCGCCCCGTTCACCGAGGCCGCCACGTACGCGAAAGGCGAGCTGACAGCCGCCTTCCGGTTGCGTCAGCAGCTGGACGACGCGTTCCCGGAGGACGATGCGACGCGTCGCCGGATGCTGGACGAGATCATCAACCGCTGTACGGGGGCAAATGCCCGTCTCGATGCCGTCTCCGAGGACTTCGACCGGCTGCGCGCGCTGGAACGCAACGCTCCACAGGCGCTTGCGACAGCCGAGACCGCATTCCGTGCGCTCGCGGGCCGGGTTTCGGCGGCCGAGACCACCCTCACGTCGATGCGCGGCCGGTACGCGGATTCGGCCTCCTCCTCCGTCGCGGGCGACATCGAGCAGGCGAAGGACCGTCTCGTCTTCACGACCTCCAACCTCAACCAGGCGAGACAGGCGGTGGACGGGGGAAACAACGCGGCGGCGGCGGTGTACGTACGGGCGGCCGAGGGCGCGGTCGATCAGGCGACCACGCTCGTCGACGCCGTGGACCGGCGCGCCCGGGAACTCGCGGAGGCGGCGGCCGAACTACCGGCCGCACTCACCGAGACGGCGACCGATCTGGCCGACGCGGGCGGGCTGCTGGAAGGCACCTCGGAGGGGGTGTCGACCGCGGACCTGCGGGGCCGGATCGCCCGCGCGCAGTCGGTACTGGGCGATGTGAACAGGGAGCTGCAGGCCGGCCGCTACGACCCGATCGATGCGCTGCGCAGGGTGGAGGAGGCCGATGCCGCACTGGACGAGGCGCTGGCCGGGGCCCGCGAACGTGAGCAGGGTGACCGTCGGGCCCGGGCCCTGTTCGACCAGGCGATGCTCACCTCGCGCTCGGCGATCGCCGCCGCCGCGGACTACATCACGACGAATCGGGGGGCCGTCGGCAGCCAGGCCCGGACCCGGCTCGCGGAGGCCCAGCGGCGGCTGGAGCGGGCCCGGGAGCTGGCCGGCACGGACGATCCACAGGGTGCGCTGGCCGAGGCCCATCAGGCCGACTCGCTGGCCGGGCAGGCACGGAGCCTGGCCGAAGAGGATGTGCGGGCGTACGGGAACCGGAACGGTCCGGGCGGTGTACAAGGAGGGGGCGGCGGGGTCGGCGGTGCGGTCCTCGGCGGGATCATCCTCGGCGGACTCCTGGGCGGCGGCGGGGGCGGCAGGGGTTACGGAGGGGGGTTCGGCGGCGGATTCGGTGGAGGCGGATTCGGTGGAGGCGGCGGCCCCGGCAGCTTCGGCGGCGGGGGCACTCGCGGCCGACGGGGCGGCGGCGGCCGCTTCTGAACCATCGGCAGAGCATGCACGGGGAGGGTACCCACGGGTCCGTACCGCGTTCGTAGTGTCCATACAAAGGAGAGGTGCCATGACCAAGCAGACCATCCTCGGCCGCGTCACCCAGCTGGCGAAAGCCAATATCAACGCTCTGCTGGATCAGGCGGAGGATCCGCAGAAGATGCTGGACCAGCTGATCCGCGACTACACGGCGAACATCTCGGAGGCCGAGCAGGCAGTGGCGGCGACCATCGGCAATCTGCGGCTGATGGAACAGGACCACCGCGAGGATGTCGACGCGGCCAAGGAGTGGGGCGACAAGGCCCTCGCGGCCAGTCGCAAGGCGGACGAGCTGCGGGCCGCCGGATCGGTGGCGGAGGCCGACAAGTTCGACAACCTGGCCAAGGTCGCGCTCGGCCGGCAGCTCCAGTCGGAGAAGGAGGCGAAGACCGCGGAACCGACCATCGCGTCGCAGACGGTGGTGGTGGACAAGCTCAAGTCCGGCCTGGAACAGATGAAGTCGAAGCTGACGGAGCTGAAGGCCAAGCGGGACGAGCTGGTCGCGCGTGCCAAGTCGGCCCAGGCGCAGAATCAGATGATGGACTCCGTCAAGAACATCAATGTTCTCGACCCGACCAGTGAGCTCAGCCGATTCGAGGACAAGGTGCGACGTGAGGAGGCGAGGGCAATGGGCAAGCAGGAGCTCGCCGCATCATCCCTGGACGCCCAGTTCGAGCAGCTGGACAGCTTGGGCGACAGCGCGGAGGTCGAGGCCAGGCTCGCCGCCCTGAAAACGGCCTCATGACCACCGCGCCCGGAGCGCTCACCGCACTCGCACCACGTCCAGGTGTCAGAACATGCTCAGCAGCTGCTCGACCGTACGCTCGGCGGCCGGCTGTCCGTCGGGCAGCGGCAGTTCGAACCAGACGGTCTTGCCGCGCGGCGTCCGCCTCGAACCCCAGGCCGCGCTCAACAGCCCCACCAGCTGCAGCCCTCGCCCGCCCTCGTCCGTGTCACGCGCCCGGCGACGCCGTGGCTGGACGAGACCCGCATCCCATACCTCGCACACGAGCGTGCGGTCGCGCAGCAGCCTGAGCCGGATCTCGCCCTCGCCGTACCGCAGGGCATTGGTCACCAACTCGCTGACGAGGAGTTCGGTGGTGTCCACCAGGTCGTCGAGGTCCCAGGCGATCAGTTGGCTGCGGGCCAGTTCGCGGGCGCGACCGACGGACCGGGGTTCGCGCGGCAGCCGCCAGTCGCCGACTGCGTCGGCCGGCAGGCCCTGGATACGGGCCATCAGCAGGGCGATGTCGTCCTCGCCGTGCCGGGTGTCGAGGGTGCTCAGGACGTGGTCACAGACGTCCTCCAGGGGAAGTGCAGGTTCGACGAGGGCATTGCGCAGAGCCTGCAGTCCTTCGTCGAGCGGATGGTCGCGGGATTCGACGAGTCCATCGGTGTAGAGGGCGAGGAGGGCGCCCTCCTTGAGTTCGACCTCGACTTCCTCGAAGGGTTCGCCGCCGACGCCCAGCGGCATCCCGGGCGGGACGTCGAGCAGCAGGGCCGGTTCGCCCGGCTCGACCACAACAGGGGGGAGGTGACCGGCGTTGGCGAAGGTGCATCGCCGGGTGACCGAGTCGTAGACGGCATAGACACATGTCGCCAGGTAGACCTCGGACAGGTCGGCGTCGCGGGACTTGTGGGAGGCCCTCGAGGGCCACTGGGCGCCACCTCCGACGCCGTCGGAGGCCGTGCTGCCACCGGGGGTGCCGAGGCCGCGGGCGACCTCGTCGAGCGCGGAGAGCACTTCGGCGGGTTCCAGGTCGAGGAGCGCCAGAGTCCTCACGGCGGTGCGCAGTTCGCCCATGGCGACGGCGGCCCGCAGCCCGCGCCCCATGACGTCGCCGACGACCAGCGCGGTGCGATGCCCGGGGAGTTCGATCACGTCGAACCAGTCGCCACCCACCTCGGTCGCCGCGTTGCCGGGCAGATAGCGGCAGGCGATGTCGAGGCCCGCGGCCTCCGGGTCGCCGGGCGGCAGCAGGCTGCGCTGGAGGATGAGTGCGCGTTCGTGTTCGCGCCGGTAGAGGCGGGCGTTGTCGATACAGACGGCGGCGCGGGCGGCCAGTTCGGTGGCGAGGGCACGGTCGCGCTCGCCGAAGGGTTCGCTGCCCTTCGTACGGGAGAACTGGACGAGGCCGACGACGGTGTCATGGGCGACCATCGGCACGGCGAGGGTGGACTGGACGAAGCCGCGGTCGTCTCCGGGGACGTTCTTGACCCGGCCGGTGCGCAGAGCCTTGGCGCAAGGGGAGTTGAAGGGGTAGCGATGGACGGCGCCCAGTGCCGGCGGTTCGGTGTCCCCGTGGGTCGCGGTGCTGTCCGGAACGGCGTCCGACACGGCGCTGGCGAAACCGACGCGGCGCAGTTCGGCGGAGCCCCCGACGGGCTCCTGGCGGAGCGAGCCCCACCTGCCGGGCGGTGCCTCGTCGCCGGTGAGCAGCCCCTGGTAGAGGTCGACGGAGGCGAGGTCGCAGAAGCCGGGTACGGCCACGTCGAGGAGTTCGCGGGCGGTGGTCTCCAGGTCGAGGGAGTTGCCGATGCGGGCGCTGGCCTCGTTGAGGAGGGCGAGGTTCCGGCGGGCGTTGGCGGCCTCGCGGGCAGCTATATGGCGACGGGTGACGTCGGTGGCCAGACCGGCGACGCCGACGGGCCGGCCTGCTCCGCTGTGCACGCGGTAGAGGTTCATCGACCAGTGGCGGCTCTCCTCGTCACCTGGTGCGGTGCCGACGAGCTGGAGATCGGTGACGGAGTCTCCGGTCTCCAGGACCCGCTTGAGGGTGGCGGTGAGCCGCTCGGCCTCGGGGCGGGCGAGATAGTCGTCGACCGTGCGGCCGCGGTGGTCGTCGGCCTGGCCGCCGAAGACGGTGGCGAAGCGCTGGTTGGCTCGTACGACCGTGAAGTCTGTGCCGAACAACACGAAACCGAAGGGAGATTGGCCGAAAATGGCCTGCGAAGCCGCCAGGTCCGTCTCGATACGGCGCAGGGCTCGGACATCGACGACGATGCAGAGCGCGGCCCGCTCCCCGCTCCCCGTCTCACTGGGCATCACATAGAGCTCGGCGAGCCCGTGAACGGCGTTGTCGCCCGGCATGCGGAAGGGGACGAGGCCCGTCCACTCCTTGCCGTCGAGTATCTCGCCGACCCGGCGATGGCCGTCGGTGCGCAGCTCGGAGGGCATGAAGGCCTCGACCGGATCTCTGCCCACCGCTTCGTCTGCGGCAATGCCGAAGAGACCGGCGGCCCGGCGGCTCCACTGCTCGATCAGCCCGTCGGGGCCGATCGAGAAGGAGGCGACCCTGATGTAGTCATAGATCGAGCCAGGCGGGCTGCTCTGCCACACTACGTTGCCCGCTGTCCCAGGTATTTCGCTCACGCGACCGTCCCCTCCAGCTCACACACCGGACCGGTCCTGCCCGCAGTATTCAGCACTACGGCGCCCACCGACACGGCGTTCACGATCACAGCACGGTCTCAGTCCGTTTCAGCCAGGTACTGACTGGTACTGCCCGAGCTTTGTGATCGCTGTGCGTCCCACCCCACTCCTAACCAGGGAGGGCCAGCTCGAACCACACCGTCTTGCCACTCTTTCCGCGCCGCGTCCCCCAGCGGCGAGCAGAGCGGGCCACGAGCTGCAGCCCTCGGCCCCCTTCGTCATCGGGTCCGGCAGCACGTTCGGTGGGCGGATCCGGAAGCGGATCGGAGACTTCCACAAGCAGTCCGGGGCGGGCGTCCGGACCTTCGCCGTCGGGTTGGGGACGCACGAGTCGCACGCCGATGGGGCCTGAGGTGTAGCGCATGGAATTGGTCACCAGCTCACTGACCAGCAGAACGGTCACATCACCGACCGTCGCATCGAGCCCCCAGCCGCGCAGCGCCTCGTGGACCGCATGCCGAGCAGTGCGCACAGCCCCCGGCACGGCCGGAAAGGTCCACTCGGCGCAGTCGCCTTCGGTATCGATCACGCCGATCACTTCCCAAGACCAGCAAGCAGGGAACGTTCTGTTTAAGGGGACTAATCAGCCCATACCCGATATTCAGGGTGGCCTATCGCTCGAATCGACATGTGGGGCGTACGGGTGCAGGGTGGCGTGCGCGCGCACAGGGGGGGCGCGCGGTCAGTGGCGCGCGCCGTCCGACAAGGGCCCGGTCGGGGCGTCCCGCTCAGGAGTGGCTCCGGGCGCGACTGTTCCGGTCGCGTCTGTTCCGGTCGGCAGGCGGCGCATGGCCTCGGCTACGGCGGGCCGGTCCTGGTCCAGCCAGTCGACGGCGTCACTCTCGCCCGGTCCGAGCCATCTCAGTTCGTCATGGTCCTGGAGCGGGGCGGGCACACCGGACACCAGCCGCGCCGTCCACACCCGGAGCACATATCCGGGCGCCAGCGGCCACTCGCCGGGGATGCGCTCCAGCGGCTCCGTCTCCACACCGAGTTCCTCGCGGAGTTCACGCACGAGCGCCTGCTCGCCGGTCTCCCCGGGCTCCAGCTTCCCGCCGGGCAGCTCCCAGCGGCCCGCCAGCTCGGGCGGGGCGCTGCGGCGCGCGGCCAGCATGCGCCCCTGGTCGTAGACGGCTCCGGCCACCACCACGCGATCGTTCATACGCCGGAGCGTAACCCCCGGCCACGAGCTACGACCCGCCCCGCCGCGACCACTCCGGCCCGCCCCGCCCCGCCTCGCGCCCCACCGGCCGGCCCACCCGATGCGGAGGTCAGGGAAGGCGGGTCAGGGGCGGGCGCTCTGCCCCAGCCGTTCGACCCAATAGAGCTGCTTGTGGCCACGACTGTCGAGTTTCTCGGCGATCTTCTGTGCCTCGGCCTGCGTGGCATATCTGCCGACGCGGTACCTGTTGCCGTTGTCGTCCTGCCTTATCACCAGCCAAGGGAGCACGGCCCCGCCGTCGCTCATCGTGTCCCTCCCGAGCATTGCGCCCCTCCCCTGAACGGCGTGCACGACTCTAAGGATCCCCAGGAAACCGCAGTACGCATATGCCCGAGCGTACGCCTGACCTTCACGCAACGGATACGTAATTACACAAAGAGGCACCGATCCGGCCATCACAAAGGGGCGCAGTCATCCCGATGCGCCCCCCTGTGCCACACGGATCACTTGCGCCGCTTACGCCTCCGCCGCTGCCGTCCGGATCGTCGGCATCGGCATGAGGACCGGACCGGCCGCCGGTTCCTTGCGGCAGACGTCCCCGCATTCCGCGTCCAGCGAGCAGCACAGCGAGCAGATGGGACCCGACCGGACCGGACAGTCGGCGATGTCCGGGAGTTCGTAGGCGGTGTCGCAGACCGAGCAGGTGTGGGTGGCCGTGATGTCCTCGATCTCGACTTCCGGGCCGTTCACCGGGTTGGGGCGGGCCAGGTAGTACTTCCCCTTCGTCGCCCAGGCGATCAACGGGCAGAGAGTCAGGGAGAGTCCGGCCGCGATGAAGGTCGAGAAAGCCTCCGCATAGACACCGAACAGCCCGAAGAAGGCCAGGATCGAGACGGTTGAGGCGATCACCATCGCGCCGAATCCTGCCGGATTCACCGCGTACAGATAAGCGCGTTTGAACTCGATGTACCGCGGGCTGAGCCCGATCCGCTTGTTGATGACCAGATCGGCGGCGACGGCCGCGATCCAGGCGATGCCCACGTTCGAGTAGAAGCCCAGCAGTTTGTTGAGGGCGGCGAACATGTTCATCTCCATCAGCGTCAGCGCGATGGCGAGGTTGAGGAAGATGTACCAGACCCGGCCCGGGTGTTTGTGGGTGATCCGCGAGAAGAAGTTCGACCAGGACAGCGAGCCGCTGTAGGCGTTGGTCACATTGATCTTGATCTGCGAGACGATCACGAACAGAGCGGCAGCCGGAAGGGCGAACGAGCCGAGCCACGGCTTCAGCGCCTCGATCTGCGGTGCGATCGGTTCCAGTGCATGCGTCTTTCCGACAGCCTCCAGGGCCACGAACGCCAGCAGCGCGCCGCCGAGCTGCTTCGCCGCCCCGATGATGACCCAGCCGGGCCCGGCGGCGAGCACCGCGAGATTCCAGCGCCGTTTGTTGGCCTCGGTCTTCGCGGGCATGAAACGCAGATAGTCGGCCTGCTCGCCGATCTGGGCGATGAGCGAGAGTGCGACGCCCGTACCGAGCCCGAAACCGATCCAGGAGAAGCCGGATCCCGCACCCTCCGTGCCGCCGAAGGAGCCGAACGCGCCCCAGGCGTCGGGGGCTTCGAAGGCGAGCACGACGAACGGCAGGACCATACCGACGATCCAGATCGGCTGGGTCCACGCCTGCACCTTGGCGAGCGCCCCCATGCCACGGAAGACGATGGGGATGACGATCAACGTGGTCAGCAGATAGCCGACCTCGACCGGCAGCCCGACGGCCTGATGCATGGCCTGCGCCATGATCGAGCCTTCGAGGGCGAAGAAGATGAAAGTGAAGGACGCGTAGATCAGCGAGGTCAGCGTCGAGCCGAAGTAGCCGAAGCCGGCGCCTCGGGTGACCAGATCCATGTCCAGGCCGTACTTCGCACAGGCCCGGGCGATCGGTATGCCGGTGAGGAAGATGATCGTCGCGGCGGTCAGGATCGAGGCGAAACCGCTGGTGAAGCCGTAGGTGAAGACGATCGAGGCGCCGATCGCGAAGTCGGCGAGATAGGCGATGCCGCCGAGTGCAGTGCCCGCGACCATCGAGGGCGACCAGCGCCGGAAGGAGTGCGGCGCGTAGCGAAGTGAGTAGTCCTCGCGGCTTTCGTCGGCGGCGAGCTTTGCGTAACTGCGCCTGGGGGGTGGCGGTTCGGCGGTCCCGGTCTCCGTTGCTTCCGGGACCCCGATGGGCATCGCCTCCGGGGCCTCGGTCGTCGTCGTGGGGCCGACAGTGTCCGTCATCGGTCACTTCCCGTTCGTCAGTCCGGTGTGCGGGTACGAACGGAAGGTAGGAGCAGGACATGACAAGCCGTTACGGCCAGTGATTGCCCGTCGGTTAAGAGAACTGAGCGGGCGTTAACTCGTCATCACGAGCGCCGGACAGGCCGTCCGGGTATCGGTCACCCGACAGGAACTCGACACACCGGCCGCCCGGCAGGGCGCGACGCACCGGTCACCTGACGGGAAGGTGATAGGAGATCCGGAAGCGGTCGGCGGGAACCACCACGTCAGCCGTCTCGACCGGCCGCCCCGACGCGTAGTACGTACGCCCGATCACCATCACCACATGGCCCGGCACGCCACCGAGCGCCAGGAGCTCCTCCGCCAGCCCCGGGCGCGCGCCGACCTGCTCCACCACGTTGTCCACGACGACATCGATCGCGGCCATCCGCTCGACCACCCCGCAGCCGCCCAGCGGGCCTTCCTCCGGCAGCATCACCGGCGTGCGTCCCGTGATCGCCAGGGGTTCCCAGGAGGTGGAGAGCATCATCGGCTCCCCCGCTTCCCGGAAGATGTATCTCGTACGCATCACCCGGTCCCCCTGCTCGACACCGAGGCGCTCGGCGATCTCCGGGCTCGCCTCCTCCTGTTCACTGCGGGACTCCCACGTCCCTCGCACCCCTTCCGCCGTCTGCTCCTGGCGGAACGGACTGGCTCCGGCGTCCGGCCGGTAGCCGGAGCGGGCGATACGACGCGGGACCGGGCGTGCGCGCACGTACGTACCGGAGCCGGAGCGTCCCTCGACCAGCCCTTCCGCCATCAGCACCTTGCGTGCCTCCAGCGCGACGGTGTCCGAGACGCCGTACTCCTCGCGGATACGGGCCTGCGACGGCAGGCGCGTGTGCGGCGGCAGCGAACCGTTGACGATCTTCTCTCGCAGATCGCTCGCAACGCGCAGATAGGCGGGCTGCTCACCGAATGTCACAGGCCACTCCCAACAGGTTGACAGTCTGCAACAGCCTGGCAACCGTCGGTTGTGAACCGCAAGCACAGGCCAAAGTTTCACCCGAAGTGATGATTCGGTGCTGCCCTGCGCATATCCCGCCCCGGCCACCACGGGAATCCCGATCACGCTCGCCCCGGCGCGGCGTCATGGATCCTCTCGATCACGCCCGATCACCGCCAACCCCTTGACCCGTTTTGGTCCAGACCAATAGTTTCCTCACACACAGCACGGCTCTCGCACCTCACAGCGCACCCACAGGAACGGGCCCCATGCGTCGAAGAACCCTGTCCAGACTGGCCATTGCCGCCTGCGCCCTCTCACTGGTGGCCGGGATCGCACCCGCCGCCTCCGCCTCCGGAGGCTCCGCCTCCCACGCCCACGCCTCCGGTTCCGCCGCCTACAAGCGTGTCGGCTACTTCACCCAATGGGGCATCTACGGACGCGACTTCCAGGTCAAGGACCTTGACACGAGCGGCGCCGCGGCCAAGCTCACCCACATCAACTACGCCTTCGGCAACGTCAGCGCCGACGGCAAGTGCTTCACCGGCAATGTGCCGGGAGAGGCCGACGCCTGGGCGGACTACGCCCGCCCGCTGGACGCCGCGGGGTCGGTGGACGGCGTCGCGGACACCGACACCCAGCCTCTCGCGGGCAACTTCAATCAGTTGCGCGAGCTGAAGGCCAAGCACCCCGGCCTCAAGGTGATGATCTCCCTGGGTGGCTGGAGCTGGTCCACCCACTTCTCGGACGCGGCCCGCACCGCCGCCTCCCGCAAGGCGTTCGTCTCCTCCTGCATCGACCTGTACTTCAAGGGAAATCTGCCGGTGGACGGGGCGCGCGGCGGCGAGGGCGCGGCGGCCGGCCTCTTCGACGGCGTGGACATCGACTGGGAGTGGCCCGGTTCCGCCGGTGACACGGACACGGTCTACCGTCCCGAGGACAAGCGGAACTTCACCGCTCTGGTGCACGAGTTCCGCACCCAGCTCGACGCGTACGCGAAGAGCACCGCCAAGGAGGGCAAGGGGCGCGGGCACAACAGCAGGCCCAAGCACTACGAGCTGTCGGCGTTCGTCCCCACCGCTCCGGCCAAGATCGACGCAGGCTTCGACGTCCGCCGCATCATGCGGGACTTCGACTTCGTGAACCTGCAGGGTTACGACTTCCATGTGTCCGGCGAGGCGACCACGGCGCAGCAGTCCGCGCTGTACGCGAAGGACGACTTCAGCGTCGACCAGACCGTGCGCGATTGGATCAAGCGCGGCGCACCCGCCCGCAAGCTGGTCATGGGCATGCCGTTCTACGGTCAGGGCTGGACCGGCGTGACGGGCGGCGGCGATGGTCTCGGCCGACCCGCCGCGGCCCCCGCGCCCGCCACCTGGGCTGCGGGCTACGAGGACTACAAGGCCCTCAAGAAGCTGGCCGAATCCGGTACGTACAAGATCCATCGGGATGTCAGGAACGGCCACGCCTGGCTGTTCGACGGCACGACCCTGTGGACGTACGACGACCCGCAGGTGCTGCGCACCAAGACGTCGTACATCCGTCAGCACGGTCTGGGCGGCGCGATGTTCTGGTCGCTGGACGGGGACACGGACGACGGCGAGCTGATGACCGCCGTCGACCAGGGCCTCGGTCGGCGCTAGGGGTACCCCGCAGAAGCCCACAGGGCATTGCTCGGCAGAGGTGTGGGGGTGGCCGCCGGAGCGGTCGCCCCCACACGTTCAGCGACTCACGAATGCCCTACGGACGCGACATCAGAACTGCAGCGCCCAGGAGTTGATCCTCCCGGTGTCGGCCGCCGCGTTGTCGCTGACCCGTAGCTTCCAGGTGCCGTTCGCCACCTCCGACGAGGCGTTCACCGTGTAGGTGGTGATCACGTTGTCGCTGCTGCCGCCCGTTCCGTACGCCTTCAGGTTGTAGACCGAACCGTCGGGGGCCACCAGGTCGATCCTCAGGTCGCCGATGTAGGTGTGCGTGATGTCGACGGGCACGCTCAGCGCCGCCGGCGCGTTGCCGGTGACACCGGTGACGGTGACCGGCGACTCGACGGTGGAGTTGTCGCTGATGGTGTAACTCGTCGTGTTCTCGAACTTCGGTCCCGGCGGAGTCGTGGTGCCGGTGCCGACGTTCAGCAGCCGGTTCGGTGAACCCGTGCCAGGGCTGGTCACGACTCCGGTGGCGGCCGCGGCGACCAGTCCGGCGGAGACCTGCGCGGGGGTGTCGCTCGGGTGGTCGGCCAGATAGAGGGCCGCGGCGCCCGCTACGTGCGGGGTCGCCATCGAGGTACCGGAGATCGTGCTGGTGGCGCTGTCGCTGGTGTTCCAGGCCGAGGTGATCGACGAGCCCGGGGCGAAGATGTCCAGCACGCTGCCGTAGTTGGAGAAGCTGGAGCGGGCGTCGGTGCTGGTCGTGGAGCCGACGGTGATGGCCTCGGTGACGCGTGCCGGTGACTTCGTGGAGGCGTTGGTCGACTCGTTGCCCGCGGCCACGGCGTAGGTGATGCCGGACGCGATGGAGTTGCGCACGGCGGCGTCGAGCACGGAGTCCGCCCCGCCGCCGAGGCTCATGTTGGCGACGGCGGGTTTGACGGCGTGCGCCGTCACCCAGTCGATGCCCGCGACGACCTGGGCGGTCGTGCCGGAGCCGCTGTTGTCGAGGACCCGGACGGCGACGATCTTCGCCTTCTTGGCGACGCCGTACGCGGAACCTGCCACGGTGCCCGCCACATGGGTGCCGTGGCCGTAACCGTCCTGTGCGGTGTTGTCGTTGTCGATGGCGTCGTAGCCGTACGAGGCCCGGCCGCCGAAGTCGCTGTGGGTGATCCGGACACCGGTGTCGATGATGTACGCGGTGACGCCCTCGCCGGCCTTGTCGGGGTAGGTGTAACTCCCGTTCAGCGGCAGGCTCTTCTGGTCGATCCGGTCCAGTCCCCACGAGGGCGGCGACGGCTGGGTGCCGGAGACCCTGAAGGTCCGGTTCTGCACGACCGACTTGACCGCCGGGTCCGCGGCGAACTTCTTCGCCTGGGCGGCGGAGAGCTCGACCGCGTAGCCGTTGAGCGCAGCATGGTAGGTCTTCTTGATCTTGGCGCCGTACTCCTCGGCCAGCGCCTTGCCCTGCGCGGAGCCCGCTTCGGCCGCCGATTCGTCGAGTGTGACGATGTAGCTGCCACTGATGGTGCCCGGGGCGCCGGCGTTCTCGATCCGGCCTTCTGCCGCCGTCCCGGCCGCGGTGGCGGGGAACGTCGCAGCGGTGGAGAGGACGAGAGCGGCGCCGGCTATGACGCTCGCTGCGGCAAATCTTCGACGCGCGTGGGGGGTGTGACGCATCACTGACATGTGAGGGGTCCTCCTCAATTGCGGTGCGCTGGTGGGGGCGTGGCGCGGGATGCGGTGACTGAGGACGGAGACAGGAACAGAGACAAGCCGAAGAACATGGTCATGACAAATCAACTGTTCCGGGATCCGTGCTGCCCATCGCCCGGCCGACAGCGAAAGATTGACCGATCCATAGGAATCCCACAAGGGTCCCGTGGGCTGTGCCATACCTTCGCCATTCGCCCGCCACACGCCTGACATGCTGGCGGTCATGGCCACCTATCTCTGCCCGCAGGACGGAACCCGCGCCGAGACCACCAGCCTGACCTGGTGCTGTCCGGTCTGCCGCAGCCCCTGGGATCTCGACTTCGAAGCCGCCGGCCGGGTCTCACTCAACTCCCTGGCCGGACGCGTCAATTCACTGTGGCGTTACGAGGAGGCGCTGCCCCTCTCCTCGCCCACCACCAGCCTCGGGGAGGGCCGCACGCCGCTCGTGCCGGTCACCGGCACGGTCTCCGCCAAGCTCGACTTCCTGATGCCGACGCTCTCCTTCAAGGACCGCGGCGCCGTGATGCTCGCCGAACTGGCCCGCCGACTCTCCCCCGAACGCGTCGTCGCGGACAGCAGCGGCAACGCGGGAACCGCCGTCGCCGCCTACTGCGCGCGGGCCGGACTGCCCTGCACGGTGTACGTCCCCGAGGGCACCTCCCCGAAGAAGACCGAACAGATCCGGGCCCACGGCGCCCGCCTGGAGATCGTCCCCGGCGACCGCGAGGCCACCGCACACGCCGCCCGGGCCGCCGCCGACTCCCCCGGCACCTTCTACGCCTCGCATGTCTTCAACCCGTACTTCCTGCACGGCACGAAGACATACGTCTACGAGATGTGGGAAGACCTCGGCGGCCGGCTCCCCGACGCCATCGCCGTACCGGTCGGCAACGGCACGCTGCTGCTCGGCGCGGCCCTGGCCACCGCGGAGCTCCACGCCCATGGCCTGATCGACGAAAGGCCGGCGCTGATCGCTGTACAGGCCGAGGCCGTCTCACCACTGGCCGCCGCCTTCCACGCGGGCACGGACGGCCTGCTCGACGATCCCGGCCGCGCGGCCGCCCCGACACTCGCCGAAGGCATCGCCATCCCCCGCCCACCGCGCGCACGCCAGATCCTGGCGGCGGTGAGGGAGTCCGGTGGCACATTCCTCACCGTGACGGAGGCTCAGATCCGCGAGGCGCAGCTGGATCTGGCGGCCCGCGGCTTCTACGTCGAGACGACCGGCGTCGCCTGCTGGGCTGCGGTCGGCGACTGGACGGACCGCAGCGTCGTCGTACCGCTGTGCGGCGCGGGACTCAAGACGGGCATGGCGCCCTGACCTCGCATGCGGTCACCCGCACGCCATGTCCGGCATGCAGATGGCCCGCCATGCCGATCAGTCCGTCCAGTACGTGTCGTGCTTGATGAAGAACTCGGTCCGCTCCTCCTGTGACCACTCGGCGGCCTGAGCGACCTTCTCGAAGTACTCCTCGCGCGGCGCACCCGGCGTGAACAGCAGCAGCATCGACGCCGGCGCGTCGGAGTCGTTCCGGAATGCGTGCAGCCCGCCCTGCGGTACGTACACGAAGTCGCCCTGCTCGGTGTCGATCCACCGCTCACCGTTGTAGATCTGCACCGTCCCGTCGAGGATGAAGAACGATTCCGAGATCGACCGGTGGAAGTGCGTGGCCGGGCCGCCCGCTCCGGGTGCCATGTCCATCCGGTACAGCCCGAACTCGCCGTGCGTGGTGTGCGTGGTCGCCAGGTAGTGGGTGGCGCTGCCGGTGCGGAACTGCAGGTTCGGCACCGTGTCCGCCGGCCGGTATGTGGCGCTGATCTCTCCCTTGCCGTCCCCGTAGATCGGCTCCGGATACGACATGCCGTTCTCCTCTCGATGCTGCCGGTGCCCAGCGCGGCATCTGCGGCATGTGCGGCTGACGATCGAGGTCGCTGAGGTGTCGAAGCCGGGCGGTGGTACCTGCCCTCTCGTCGGATCCGCGACTCAACCCTGTGGCTGGAAGTAGCGAACACTGGCTGGAAGTAGCGAACACCCTTCTCGATGAGGTGCCCGGCATAGGCGCGCCCGATGGCCGGCTTCCCCCGGTGCATCCCCACGTACCACTGAGCACTGTCGACGACGACCGGTCGGGCGAAACAGGCGAACCGATTGCGCTGCTTCTTTTGAGCCAAGAGTCGATACGGAACTACCTGGCATCGGTCGAGAGCCGACTGGCATGCAGCGATTGTCCACGGGTCGGACACCGTCCGGAAGCCGACAGGAGAGCCCCGAGGAGTCGTGCCACTCGCGCCCGCCTCGCGCATCACGCTCAATCAGCTGCCCGGGCCGGCTCTGTGGGCCGTCGGTGGCAAAGCAGCGCATGTCCTCGTGCGTCTGCCGTCGGGTTCCCACACCGCGCTGAACAATCGCCCTGGTCAAGACGTAGGACGTGGCTCAGCGGACCGAGGGGAACGACCGATGGACAGTACGGCACATCCGGATCGCAGAGCTCTGCTCGCCGGCGGACTTGCGGTCGCCACGGTCGCGCTTGCGGGGTGCTCATCGACGAGCGCCGCCCCGTCGGCGAGCGGCGCTTCGCCGACGAGCAGCGCTTCGCCGGAGGCGCGGCCGGCCACGCCCGCCGCAGCGTTCGCGAGACTGGTGGACGGCAACAAGCGCTGGGTGAGCGGAGATCTGCGCCATCCCGACCGGGATCCGGACCGGCGCCAGCTCGTGGCCCAGACGCAGGAGCCGTTCGGGTCGATCCTCGCGTGCATCGACTCCCGGGTGCCGCCCGAGCTCCTCTTCGACACCGGGCTGGGTGACCTCTACGTGATGCGCACCGGTGGGGAGGCGGTCGGCCCGGTGGTCACGGGTTCCGTGGAGTACGGGCCCATGACGAGTGGCACTCCACTCATCGTCGTCCTTGGGCATCAGCGCTGCGGCGCCATCGAGGCGGCGTACAAGTCCATCCGAGCCGGCAAGCCGCTGCCGGGAAACCTGGAGGCGATCGCCAAGGCTCTGCGGCCGGCGTACGAGCAGGCGGTCCGGGAAGGCGGTACCGATCCGGTCGAGACCATGGCCCGCGCCCAGGTCAGGCTGACAGCGGCCGACCTGCGCTCCAACCAGGACCTGGCCCCGCTCGTGGGGAAGGGCGCCCTTGCCGTGGTCGGCGCCTACTACTCGCTCGACACCGGCAAGGTGGAAGTCCTGGCCGGCGCGCCCTCCTGACCGGCCGGCCGGACGGATGTGCGTGGCCGGGTCGGTGAGGATGAACGGCACCGCCTCGTCGAGGCGGTGCCGAAGCAGCCGAAAGCACCACGCCGCTCGCGAGGTGGGGGACTTCGGGCTCCGCGGCTATCGGGGCTGCCACGCCCGTACGAGGTCCTCCGGTCCCCAGTGCGCGGCCAGCGGCAGATCGTCGGCCACACCGCAGCGGGAGACCGCGACCAGCGGAGTGTCCGGGGCGGCACCGGGGACGGCGAGCACGTCGCGTACCAAGGCGTCGTACTCGTGACGGCCGAAGGGCTGGGTCTCGAACCACTTGACCGACCCGACGAAGTGCACCTGCCGCGCCACCGGCTCGCGGTCCGCACCGATGAGGTCGACCTCGGGGTTGTTCTGACGGTTCCACCAACCGCCGATGGCCTCGGTCCCGGGCCACTCGTCATCGGGCATCAGACGCAGCAGGGACTCGCGGATCAGCGGCTCGACCGCTCTCCCGCGCCAAGTGGTCCATGACCGCTCGATGCGTTCCAACGCCAGGTCACCGCGGCCACGCTCGATGAGTGGGATCGCGCGCGCCAGGAAGGCCAGCCAGAACCGCAGATACGGGTCGGCGATCCGATAGCGCTTGTTCTTGCTGTCCGGCTTGGCGGACAGGGGGAGATCAGCGGCCACGACTCGCTTGGCCTGCAGCGTGGCCAGCAGCGGGGAGAGCGTGCCGGACGGCAGCGCGCCGGCGCCGCCGGCCCGGGCCGCGATCGCGCTGAACGTGCGTTCACCGCTGCCGACCGCTTCCAGTACGGCCCGTGAGTGCGAAGCCTCGGGGAATTCGCCCAGCAGGGACAGCTCGCCTGCCACCAGCAGGGGCGAGAGAGGATTGGCGACCGAAGCCTGCAGGAAGGCCGTGCGCCCCATTCCCGGCCGCCACGACTGCACGATCTCGGGGAAACCGCCAGTGATCAACTGGGCGTCGACAGCTTCGGAGGCGTCGAGCTCGGTCATGGCTTGCACGTCGGCCAGGTTCAGGGGGTGAACGGTCATTTTCGCTGCCCGACCGAAGAACGGGCGCCCGTACGACTGCAGTGCCTCCATCACCGATGTATCGCTGCCGACCAGCAGCAGAAGCACGGGCTTGGAAGACAGGTGACGGTCCCAGACAGTTTGGAGTGCGCCCTCGAATTCCTGATCCTGCTCGACCAGCCAGGGCACCTCGTCGATCACCGCGATGCTGGGTGAGTGATCGGGTACCGCCAAGGCCAGCGAGCGCAGGGCCTGGTTCCAGTCCTGCGCCTGGAGGCCGGCGACCAGCTCCGCCCCCGGTAGCAGTGACTGCGCGAGGGTCGCGACAAAGTCGGCGCGCTCTGTCACAGGGTTGCGCCCCCGGGTGGCCTGGAACACCACGTAAGGCGCTCCCGAGCGGTCGCAGAACTCCTGGACCAGTCGCGACTTCCCTACTCGGCGCCGGCCCGTCATGATCACGGCCCGTCCCCGGGTGGCGCCGGCACCCTCTGCCACTGTTCGGTACTGCTCAGCCAACAGCTCAAGATCTCCGGCCCGACCTTGGAACTCCACGAGGCACCCCTGGGGTGATTAACGTAGAAAGATTCTTACGTAGATTGAATCTTACTTCATCTCGGGTGGCCTGTTGGAGCGCAGCGGCGGGCATGGGGTGCGCGATTGCGGATTGGAGCCGGCATCGTGCTCGACGAGGGTGGCTGTCAGAGGGTGAGAACACGGTGGAGGGAGGCGGCCGGCGAACGACAGGCGCACCCCGCCGGCCAACTGCCCTACACCTCTGGAGGGTGCACCTCCAGGATCGACGCCGTCCCGCCGGCCACCGCGGTCTCGTACAGCGTGATCCGGTCGCCCGGGGCGAGGTGCCTCCACCGCGCCGGCGTCAGAGGCAGGAGGCGCACTGGAGCCCGAGCGCCGGGCGCGAGGTCGGGAACGAACTCGACCCACACGCGAGCGATGTCCAGGTCGGACGCCCCGCCCTCCCTCCGGTGGCCGATGTCCCACATCGGCCGCAGCACCCCGGCTCCGGGGATCGGAGTACGCCGGAACGCCTCACCAGCCGGGAGGAGCACGAGATCAGCCCGGATGACGCCCACTCGCGTCTCGGCACCCCGCCACCGGCACCACTCCCTGCTCCGTTCGAGCCCCATCATCACCGCCGCGCGTTCCAGCTGCTCCCAGAACCCCGTCGGCGCTGTCCATCCGTCACCCAGTTCCTGGAGCAGGTCGAGCGCCACTTCCCACTCGTCGTGCGCGAGGTAGTCCCAGGCATCAGAAACAGTGATGTCGTTGTCGGTGGCAACGCCTTCGGGCACCAACAGCGAGGCGGCTTCAAGTATCCCCACGACATCCATGCGCCGATTATGGATGCCCTCAGCGCACCAAGAATGCGGTAGCGCGGGAGCGTGGCCTTGCGCTGAGCAGCAGGCGGCCTCGTGCGCAATGCGAGCTGCACACGAGGCCGCCGGTCAGCGAGAACCACCGAAGGGACAGATATCCTTGCCGACCTTCAGACCGATCTGAACACTTTTAGCGTTCTTGATCCCTACAACGGTGACTTCGGCCTGCGTCGGCCACGTCGCGCCCGGGAAGCCTTGACGGTCACGGGCGCTGACGTCTTGCCCGCGGCGACTGTGACCTGCACGCGGCGCGTTCGTCACTCTCATCCGGCCACAATGCTAGTTGCAGGGGAACACATAGTCGTTTGTGTAGTTGATGAAGAGGCTGCTCGAGCTCGTACCCATCTTTGCGGTCACCGGTGCGCAGGCGAAGCTGGATACGTAGACCGGGCCCGCATACGAGCTGAAGTTACCCGAGTCGGTGTCGCAGCCCGTGCCATCCACCTTGCAAACCTTCAAGTACATGTACCGGGAGGCACCGACGTTGTTGTCGAGGATCACGCAGCCCTTGCCGGCGTTCTGGTAGGAGAACAATGTGGCCAGGCGCAGGTCGGGGTCGGTTCCCAGAGGAAGAGGAATCCCCTTGCTCAGCGCGTAGCCGGTCCCGCACACGGTTGCAGCGGCGGCCACGGCCTGCGGATCAGCCTCTGCAATGGCACGGGTCGTGGCGTCGGCGTCCCTCGTAATCTGCACAGCGGAGTTGCCAGGCGACGCACTGGACTTCACTTCAGCGGAAGCCTGCGGTGAGGCAAGGGCAATGACTGCGATGACGGCCAGCCCCGCACCGACGGTGGACCTGAGTGCGTTGAACATGACGTTTCCCCTCCCGATGAAGCAAATGAAGTTGACCGCACGGACCTCTTCCCGGGGCCCGGCGCGCAGTTGGGTAAGCGCTCTCTGCGATCGCCGGAAATCTACGGGGAGCATGCGCTCCCGGGTAAGGGTCCAGACCAGCCAGCCAGCCCAGCGCGGTGGCGGGATTTTGATGCCATGCGCTTACGGGGAGGGCGAGTGCACCGCTGTAATGCAGACATATAATGATCAATTTGGTTCACCGCAGCGTGCGGAGCGTTGGCGTGTGTCGTCGGTCACAACGTCTCCACACTGTTGCCCACATGGAGGAACGTGAGGGCGAGAGTTGTGACGGACCGTTAAATCTGCGAATGCGTAAGAAAGTTGAGCTGGCGACTGCTGGTGGAAGCTGATGGACACCGCTTCATGCCTGGTGTCATCCGGCGGGACAACAGGTATTCGCCTGCGGCTTGAACCAACCATCCGGGCCGCGCCGACTCAACGATGTGAATGTTGGCTTCCCCGCCGATGAGCCCGAGACACCAACGCGGCCATGACGCTGAACATCTGCACCCACACCTGTGGCCCGACTCCGAGGAGTGGACCTGGGCCGCGGTCGACAAGGCGTACGCGGATCTCCCTCACCAAGGTGAGTCAAGGCCGCCCAACCCGCTCCGCCGCAGGTCGGACGGCCTTTCGCAAGATCAACTAGACGTTGAAGCGGAACTCCACCACGTCGCCGTCCTGCATCACGTACTCCTTGCCCTCCATGCGGGCCTTGCCCTTCGCGCGGGCCTCGGCGACCGAGCCCATCGTCACCAGGTCGTCGAAGGAGACGATCTCCGCCTTGATGAAGCCCTTCTGGAAGTCGGTGTGGATGACACCGGCCGCCTCGGGGGCCGTGGCGCCCTTCTTGATCGTCCAGGCGCGGGCTTCCTTCGGGCCTGCCGTGAGGTAGGTCTGCAGGCCCAGCGTGTCGAAGCCGACGCGGCCGAGGGTGGCCAGGCCGGGTTCTTCCTGGCCCATGGACTGGAGGAGTTCGAGGGCCTCGTCGTCGTCGAGTTCGATCAGCTCGGACTCGATCTTGGCGTTGAGGAAGATCGCTTCGGCGGGGGCGACCAGGGCACGCTGTTCGTTCTTGAAGTCCTCGTCGACCAGCTCGTCCTCGTCGACGTTGAAGACGTAGAGGAAGGGCTTGACGGTGAGGAGGTGCAGCTCGTGGAGGAGCTTGCCCTTCTCCGTGCCTGCGGTGATGCCCGCGGCGAAGAGCGTCTCGCCGGACTCCAGGATCTGCTGGGCCTCCTCGACCGCGGCGAGGACCGCGACCTTCTCCTTCTGGAGGCGCGACTCCTTCGTGAGGCGCGGGACGGCCTTCTCGATGGACTGGAGGTCGGCGAGGATCAGCTCGGTGTTGATCGTCTCGATGTCGTCCTTGGGCGAGACCTTGCCGTCGACGTGGACGACGTTCTCGTCCTTGAAGGCCCGGATGACCTGGCAGATCGCGTCCGACTCGCGGATGTTCGCGAGGAACTTGTTGCCCAGGCCCTCGCCCTCGCTCGCACCGCGGACGATGCCCGCGATGTCGACGAAGTCGACGGTGGCCGGGAGCAGGCGCTGCGAGCCGAAGATCTCGGCCAGCTTGTTCAGACGGGCGTCCGGGACACCGACGACGCCCACGTTCGGCTCGATCGTGGCGAACGGGTAGTTGGCCGCCAGCACGTCGTTCTTGGTCAGGGCGTTGAACAGGGTCGACTTGCCGACATTCGGCAGACCGACGATTCCGATCGTGAGCGACACGTTGGCGACTTCCTGGAGTAAGGACGGGTGGGCCGATTCTCCAGTTTACGGGCGGGGGCGAGCGGGCAGTCACGCGTCCGGTCGGGGGCCGATGCGGTTCCCGTTCGACCATGTGGCATCGAACTCACCGCGAAGGTCATCCAAAGGGCGTGTCCAACGCCTCCTCCCTCCCACCTCGCGACCTACGTTGTCCCGGTGGAGCAGCCCAGAACACGTCCCCCTCAGCGCCGGCAGCCGTCGCAGCAGGCCCCGCTGTCCCCGCAGAGCACCATCGACGAGGCCACCACCGTGTACCGGGTGGTGGCCACGCCCGACGGACGGACACGACGGGTGCCGCCCCTCCTGCTCGCGCTGCGCAGGCTGCCCAATCCGCGACTGACCGGCATCGGTGCCGGGCTGTTCGCCGCCGCCGTCATGTTCGCGCTGGCCTGCCTCGACTGGCTGCTGTTCGACGGTTCGTCGATCCTGTACGGGGTGCTGTTCCTGCCGGTCAGCGCGCTGACCGCGCTCTGGGTGCGGCCCGCGGACCTGGTGACCGCACCGATCATTGTGCCGATCGCGTTCGCCGTCGGTGTGATTCCGATCGCCGGCGGCACGGGCGGCTTCGGCGGGCAGACCATGGCAGTGGTCACGGCGCTCGCCGTCCATGCAGGCTGGCTGTACGGCGGCACGCTCATCGCCGGGCTCATCGCCTCCGTACGCAAGGTCCGGCTGATGCGGCAGCGCCGGCGGCGGATGCGGTCGGCCACGAAGACGGCTCGCTCCGCCCGGCGTCCAAATCCCTGAGACCGGGGCAGAGGCAGGGGCAGAGGCAGGGGGCAGCGGCGCAAAAGGGCTATTTGCCTGCCGCCGCCATCGCCGCTCCCACGATGCCCGCGTTGTTCTGCAGCTCGGCCGGCACCATCTCGGCCCGCACATGCTCGATCAGCGGCAGGAACTTGTCGGCCTTTCGGCTGACTCCGCCCCCGATGATGAAGAGCTCGGGCGTGAACAGCATCTCCAGATGCGACAGGTACTTCTGCACCCGGTGCGCCCAGTGGTGCCAGCTCAGCTCCTCGTCCTCCTTGGCCTTCGTGGAGGCGTGCTTCTCCGCTTCGTGGCCGTCCAGCTCCAAATGGCCGAGCTCGGTGTTGGGCACGAGCTGCCCGTCGATGAAGACCGCGCTGCCGATACCCGTACCGAGCGTCAGCATGATCACGGTCCCCTTGCGGTCGCGCCCCGCACCGAAGGCCATTTCGGCGATTCCCGCCGCGTCGGCATCGTTGAGGACGGTCACCGGAAGGCCCAGCTTCTCGCCGAGCAGCGTCCGGGCGTCATGGTCGATCCAGCCCTTGTCGACATTGGCCGCGGTGCGGGTGACACCGCCCGTGACGACGCCCGGGAAGGTGACGCCGACCGGACCCGACCAGTCGAAGTGGCCGACCACCTCGGCCACGCAGTCGGCCACGTCCTTGGGCGTGGCCGGATGCGGTGTCAGTACTTTGTGGCGCTCCTGCGCCAGGTCTCCGCGGTCCAGGTCCACGGGAGCACCCTTGATCCCGGATCCGCCGATGTCCACGCCGAAGATCTGCATGCGAACCACCGTACGGGCTGGCGCCGCCCCCCGCTCACCTTCCCGGAGCACGGGCCACTCCGCCCGGGAGAACGGCAGGCGTCACTCGGCGGTGAGTGCCGCCGCCTCTGCGCGCAGGTCCCGGCGGAGCTCCTTGGGCAGCGAGAAGGTGATCGACTCGTCGGCCGTCTTCACCGTCTCCACGTCGCCGTAGCCGCGCTCGGCCAGCCACTCCAGTACGCCGTCCACCAGCACGTCGGGAACCGAGGCACCGGAGGTGAGGCCGACCGTGGTGACACCTTCCAGCCAGGCCTCGTCGATCTCGCTCGCGAAGTCCACCAGGTGCGCCGCGGGGGCGCCCGCGTCGAGGGCGACCTCGACCATGCGGATCGAGTTCGAGGAGTTCTTGGAGCCGACGACGATGACCAGTTCGGCGTCCTCGGCGAGCTTCTTCACCGCGATCTGACGGTTCTGCGTGGCGTAGCAGATGTCGTCGCTGGGCGGCGAGACCAGCTGCGGGAACTTCTCCTTGAGCGCGTCCACCGTCTCCATCGTCTCGTCGACCGAGAGCGTGGTCTGGGAGAGCCAGACCACCTTCGACTCGTCGCGCACGGAGACACTGGCGACGTCCTCGGGGCCGTCGACCAGCGTGATGTGGTCGGGCGCCTCACCGCTCGTGCCGATGACTTCCTCATGGCCCTCGTGGCCGATCAGGAGGATGTCGTAGTCCTCCTTGGCGAACCGGACGGCTTCCTTGTGGACCTTGGTCACCAGCGGGCACGTCGCGTCGATCGTGGCGAGCTTGCGCTCAGCGGCCTCGGCGTGCACGGTCGGCGCGACGCCGTGGGCGGAGAACATCACGATGGAACCCTCGGGCACCTCCGCCGTGACGTCGACGAAGATCGCGCCCTTCCTCTCCAGGGTCTGCACGACGTACTTGTTGTGCACGATCTCGTGGCGGACATAGATCGGGGCCCCGTACTGCTCCAGGGCCTTCTCGACGGCGATCACGGCACGGTCCACGCCCGCGCAGTAGCCACGGGGTGCGGCGAGCAGGACACGGCGGGCGTCACTGCGGCGCGTGGCGCCCGCACTCGGGGCGGCGGCGGGTGACGGGCTGGGCGTAGCAGTCATGCGTCCCATCGTAAGGCCGTACCGAACAGGCGAGGGTTCGGCCGGGTCGGGAGACTGAGCCGTACGCGACGTTCACCACGTGTACGCCCTGCAATGCCACATATGCCACGTGCGCGACCGTGTCCGTGCGACCGACGGAGGGTTCATGGCGGGCAGCAGTACGGCGGACCGGGCGACCCTGCGGCGGACGCTCGGGTTCCGGGATCTGGTCGTCTATGGGCTGCTGTTCATCGCTCCCATGGCGCCCGTCGGCGTCTTCGGCACGCTCGACGCGAAATCGGACGGCGCGGTCGCGCTGGTGTACCTCGCGGCGACCGTCGTCATGGGCTTCACCGCGTTCAGTTACGCGCAGATGGTGCGGGTGGCCCCACTGGCGGGTTCGGTCTTCACGTATGCGCGCAAGGGACTCGGGGAAGGGCCCGGGTTCATCGCCGGGTGGATGGCGATGCTCGACTATCTCCTGATTCCGGCGGTCGCCTATCTCTTTTCCGGGATCGCGATGAACTCGCTGGTCCCGGAGGTGTCGCGGTGGGTGTGGACGGCGCTCGCGGTGGTCATCACCACGCTGCTCAACCTCTGGGGTGTACGGGCTGCGGCGCGGGTCGGCTTCGCGGTGCTCGCGATGGAGATCGTGGTGCTGCTGGTCTTCCTGGTGTCGGCGGTGGTGGTTCTCGTCCAGGACGGGGCGCAGCGCGGCTGGTGGACGCCGTTCACCGGTGACTCCGGCTTCTCCCTGCGGGCGGTACTGGGCGCGGTGTCGGTGGCCGTGCTCTCGTATCTGGGCTTCGACGCCATCGCCTCGTTCGCGGAGGAGGCCACCGGCGGCTCGGAGAAGGTGGCGCGGGCGCTGCTTTTCTGTCTGGTCCTCGCAGGGGTGCTGTTCGTGGCACAGGGCTATCTGGCGGCGCTGCTGGAGCCGATGACGTCGGCGGATCTGGCCGCCGAACCGGCCAGGCAGGGGTCGGCGTTCTACGACACGGTCGACTTCGCGGTGGGCACGTGGCTGCACGACCTGGTGGCGATCAGCAAGGCGATCGGGGCGGCGTTCGCGGCGCTGGCCGGCCAGGCGGCGGCAGGGCGGCTGCTCTTCGCCATGTCCAGGGAGCAGCGGCTGCCCTCGCTGCTGGCCCGGATCGACCCGCGGTCCGGGGTGCCGCGGGCCGCGATCCTGATCGCCGCGGCCGTGACGCTGGTGGCGGCGGTCTGGGCGGCCCGCCGCGACGACGGCCTCGACCATCTGGTGTCGGTGGTCGACATCGGTGCGCTGACGGCGTTCGTGCTGCTGCACGCGTCGGTGGTCGGCTGGTTCGCCGTACGCCGGATGGACGGGCCGCCGAGCTGGTGGCGGCATGTGCTGGTGCCCGTGGTGGGTGCGGGGGTGCTGATCGCGGTGATCCTCAGCGCGACGGCGAGCGCGCAGGTGGTGGGGGTCTGCTGGCTGGGGGTGGGGCTGGTGGTGCTGGCGATGCAGTGGGGGCGAGGCCCGGCTGTGTAGGGCTGCCTCGTTGTCCGTGGTGGCGGATACGCTCGCTCGCATGGCTCTCAATACCTCCGCGGAAGCCCCGCTGCCCGTCGGCGAGGTGTCACGGCTCATCGGCGGATGGATCGACCGGCTCGGGGCCGTCTGGGTCGAGGGGCAGATCACCCAGCTGTCGCGGCGGCCGGGCGCCGGGGTGGTGTTCCTGACCCTGCGCGACCCGTCGCACGACATCTCGGTGAGCGTGACCTGCTTCCGGCAGGTCTTCGACCGGATCGCGGACGTGGTGACGGAGGGCGCCCGCGTCGTCGTCCTCGCCAAGCCCGAGTGGTACGCGCCCCGCGGCCAGCTGTCCCTGCGGGCCACGGAGATACGGCCGGTCGGCATCGGTGAGCTGCTGGTCCGGCTGGAGCTGCTGAAGAAGTCGCTGGCCGCCGAGGGGCTCTTCGCCCTGGACCGGAAGAAGCCGCTGCCGTTCCTGCCGCAGCTGATCGGCCTGGTCTGCGGGCGGGCGTCGGCGGCCGAGCGCGATGTGCTGGAGAACGCGCGGCGCCGCTGGCCCGCGGTGCGCTTCGAGGTGCGCAATACGGCGGTGCAGGGTGTGCACGCGGTGAACCAGGTGGTCCAGGCGGTGAAGGAGCTGGACGACCTGCCGGATGTCGACGTGATCATCGTCGCGCGCGGCGGCGGCAGCGTGGAGGACCTGCTGCCGTTCTCGGACGAGCAGCTGATCCGTACGGTCGCCGAGTGCCGTACGCCGGTGGTGTCCGCGATCGGGCACGAGCCGGACTCCCCGCTGCTCGATCTGGTCGCCGATCTGCGGGCGTCCACGCCCACGGACGCGGCGAAGAAGGTCGTGCCGGACGTGGGCGAGGAGCTGGACCGGGTGCAGCAGCTGCGGGACCGGGCGCTGCGGACCGTACGAGGGCTGCTCGACCGGGAGGAGCGGGGGCTTGCGCACGCGCTGGGCCGGCCCTCCATGCAGCAGCCGCTGCGAATGGTGGACGAGCGCGCGGCGGAGGTCGACGCGCTGATCGGGCGCAGCCGCCGGGTGCTGGGGCATCTGCTGGACCGGGCGGACTCGGAGCTCGCACACACCCGGGCGCGGGTCGTCGCACTGTCGCCCGCGGCGACGCTGGAGCGCGGGTACGCGGTGCTGCAGCGGCCGGACGGTCATGTGGTCCGCTCCCCCGCGGACGCCGGGGCGCCGGGCGACGAGCTGCGGGCGCGGGTGTCGGAGGGCGAGTTCACCGTGCGGGTGGCCGAGTGAGCCGGTGCGGCGTCCCATTTCCTTCGCCTTTCCCCTTCGCCCGGGCCCGGCGCGGCCGCGGACGCGGTTCGGACCTGGCTGTCGTAGCTCACACATAGGGTGGATCACATGACGGACGACGCGACAACGGCAGCTGCCGCCACGGACACGCTCGGCTACGAGCAGGCGCGCGACGAGCTGATCGAGGTTGTGCGGCGCCTGGAGGCGGGCGGCACGACGCTGGAGGAGTCCCTCGCGCTGTGGGAGCGGGGCGAGGAGCTGGCCAAGGTCTGCCGGCGCTGGCTGGAAGGGGCCCGGGCCCGCCTGGACGAGGCCCTCGCCCAGCCCGGGAAGGACCAGCAGGACGACGCCGGGTGACTCCCGAACCGTAGGGATCCGGGGCGAGCCGGTCCGCCCCGGAATGGATGCGAGCGCGCGGCGGTTATGAGCCTCGTCGGAAATCGGGACGGCCCGCACGCCACCCACGCACACGTTTGTGGAGTGGATCACTCAGGCCAGGTTTTAGTTGAAAGTTAACCTACCCGTCGGTTACCGTCGCTGTATCGCTTGATCCCCATTCGCCCGGAAGGTAATGCAAGATGCCCCTCGTTCTTGACCCCGCCGCCCAGGACCTCCTCTTCCGTGAGGCCCGCACCGCCAACACCTTCACCGACGAGCCGGTCTCCGAGGAGCAGGTCCAGGCGATATACGACCTGGTCAAGTACGGGCCCACCGCCTTCAACCAGTCGCCGCTGCGCATTGTCCTGGTCCGCTCCGACGACGCCCGCGCGCGCCTCGTGAGCCACATGGCGGAGGGCAACCAGCCGAAGACCTCCACCGCCCCGCTGGTCGCGATCCTGGCCGCCGACAACGAGTTCCACGAGGAGCTCCCGGCGCTGTTCCCGCACTTCCCGCAGGCCAAGGACGCGTTCTTCTCCGAGCGCCCGGTCCGCGAGTCGGCCGCCGCCCTGAACTCCGCCCTGCAGGCCGCGTACTTCATCATCGGCGTCCGCGCCGCCGGTCTGGCCGCCGGCCCGATGACCGGCTTCGACGCCGCGGGCATCGAGAAGGAGTTCCTCGACGCCGACCACAGCGTGCTGATGGTCGTCAACATCGGCAAGCCGGGCGACGACGCCTGGTTCCCGCGTTCGCCGCGTCTCGCCTACGACGAGGTCATCCAGACCGTCTGATCCACCCGGTCGCACGGAGAAGGGCCCCGGAGCACCAAGTGCTCCGGGGCCCTTCTCCGTATGCCGTACGCCTGGCTCAGGACGTCTTGAGGGCGGCGGCCATCTCCGCCAGCCGCTGTGTCGAGGCCGAGCCCGTGACGACCGTGGTCGCGCCGTCGTCATGGCGCACCAGGGCGTCGTACTTCGGGCCCTTCCAGTGCTGCCACGCCTCGCCCGCGACCTGCTGCGTGCGCCCGGTGTTCTTCGCGTCCTGGCTGACCTCGGACACGTACTTGTTCGCCGGGGACGTGGACTGCTCCACCGCGACGTACTTGCCGTCCGGGTCGAGGAAGCCCAGGTGCCAGCCGTTACCCGACTGGCGCTCGTAACTGACCGAGGTGGGCTTCCAGTCCTTGGACAAACCGGCCGGAGCGGCCACCGGATACGGCGCCGCACGCCGCGCCGTCAGAAGCTCCACCCGGTAGTCGACCGCCTTGACCGGGTTGGCCTTGTCGTCGTGCGGTACGAAAATGTAGACACCCCCGGCGACGGCCGAGATGACCGCCATCGACAGGAACATGTCCCGCACCGTCTGCTTGCCTCGCTTGCTTGCCACGGGTCCATGTTCGCATTACGCCCGACGGGCCCGACCGAGGGGCGGCCACCCATGACAACCGGTCGGCCAAGGGCTGTCCCGCAATCCCTGGTGGATCAGCGCGCGGCGTCAGATGCGGTGCATCGCAAGGCGGAGGGACGTCCGCATACTGGATGTATTCGGGCGTTCCGACAACGCGGCGAGGTGCCGTAGCTGTCGTCGTGCGCCCGCCAGGGATTACGGGACAGCCATTGGGCCGCTCATACGTGACCCGGTCTGCTCATTTTGTCGACCTGACGATAGAGTCACAGCACCCTCTTCCGGTCGTCGCCGTACAGAAAGGTGCGTTCCGATGTCCGAGCATCACCTGCCGTCACAACTAGAGGTCTCCCCGGAGGCCCCCGACCGCAACCTGGCGCTGGAGCTGGTCCGGGTCACCGAGGCCGCCGCCATGGCTGCCGGGCGCTGGGTCGGCCGCGGTGACAAGATCGGTGCCGACGGCGCCGCCGTGAAGGCCATGCGGACCCTCGTCTCCACCGTCTCGATGAACGGCGTCGTCGTCATCGGTGAGGGCGAGAAGGACGAAGCGCCCATGCTCTTCAACGGCGAACGGGTCGGTGACGGCACCGGCGCCGAGGTCGACATCGCCGTGGACCCGATCGACGGCACGACCCTGAACGCCAAGGGCATGCCGAACGCGATCGCCGTGCTGGCCGCCGCCGACCGCGGCACCATGTTCGACCCGTCCGCGGTCTTCTACATGGACAAGCTGGTGACCGGCCCCGAGGCCGCCGACTTCGTGGACATCAACGCCCCGGTGTCGGTGAACATCCGCCGGGTCGCGAAGGCGAAGAACTCCGCCCCCGAGGACGTCACCGTCGTCATCCTGGACCGCCCGCGCCACGAGGGCATCGTCAAGGAGATCCGGGAGACCGGCGCCCGGATCAAGTTCATCACCGACGGCGACGTCGCCGGCTCGATCATGGCTGCCCGTGAGGGCACCGGCGTCGACCTGCTGATGGGCATCGGCGGCACCCCCGAGGGCATCATCTCGGCCTGCGCCATAAAGTGCCTCGGCGGTGTCATCCAGGGCAAGCTCTGGCCGAAGGACGAGGCGGAGCGGCAGCGCGCCCTGGACGCCGGGCACGACCTCGACCGGGTGCTGTCCACCGACGACCTGGTCAGCGGCGACAACGTGTTCTTCGTCGCGACCGGCATCACGGACGGTGAGCTGATGCGCGGCGTGCGGTACCGCAGCGAGACGGCGACCACCGAGTCGATCGTGATGCGGTCCAAGTCCGGCACGATCCGCAAGATCGACTCGACCCACCGGCTGTCGAAGCTGCGCGCCTACAGCGCGATCGACTTCGACCGCGCGAAGTAGACCGCGCGAGGCAGGCCGCGCCGCGGCAGGAGCCGCGCCGGGCAGGTGACGCGCAGCGGCGACACACGGCAGTCCGTGCGGAGCCGTCGGAACGCGAAGAGGCGCCCCCCATGTGCGGTGGGGGCGCCTCTTCGCGTCGATGCGAGGCGTCGGCGAACGGCTGCCGGTCCGGGGTCGTCGGTTCGGAAGTACAGGCCGGTCAGCCGGCCGCGGCGATGTGGTCGGCCGAGGCGGCCGCCTTCAGCTCCACCTCGCGCCGTCTGCGGCGGGCGAGCACCACACGGCGCTCGGCAGCCGTGAGGCCGCCCCACACCCCGTACGGTTCGGGCTGCACCAAGGCATGTTCCCGGCATTCGACCATCACCGGACAGCGCGCGCAGACCCGCTTCGCGGACTCCTCGCGGGACAGTCGGGCAGCAGTCGGCTCCTTCGACGGGGCGAAGAACAGCCCGGCTTCGTCCCGGCGGCACACCGCCTCCGAGTGCCAGGGGCCGGCCTGGTCCTCCCGAGCAGGAGTGCTCTGGGTGGGAACGGCGGCGACCTGCAGGGGCTGATGCGGCAGTTGCAGCACGGTCTACTCCTGACGACGGCTTCGCGAGCGAGAGACGATGCAGCACTCCCTACCCGCTGTGCGTGCGCCTAAGCACTGAGTGGCACGGAGTTCCGGTTGACGGAATTGCGGTCGACCGGAATTTTGGCCGGATCCAGGGCCGTGCGAACCGCTGCGGGTTCAGCGGCCGAGGTGTTTGCGCAGCTGGTTGTGGAGATCCGTA
Source organism: Streptomyces sp. NBC_01717 (assembly GCF_036248255.1). Taxonomy (NCBI): domain Bacteria; kingdom Bacillati; phylum Actinomycetota; class Actinomycetes; order Kitasatosporales; family Streptomycetaceae; genus Streptomyces; species Streptomyces sp. NBC_01717. The sequence goes on from NZ_CP109178.1 coordinate 3,697,210, forward strand.
ATGAGTTTCCCGCGCTTCGGCTTTGCCTCGACGTTCCCGAAGACCGAATAGCCGTTGACGACGATCACCGGGGCTTCCGGGTCAGCGGATTCCAGGGTGACGACTTCGAAATTACCGAAGACGCCCGTGCCGCTGCCGCGCAGCGAGATGTTCTCCGGGACCTTGATCTCGACACTGCCGAAGATGGAGGTCGCGTTGATGACGGTGAGCCTCTGGCTGAAAAGCGCCTCGGTCAGATCGATCTCCACGCTGCCGAAGAGCGCGAAGGCGTTCGTACGGCCACCGACCCGCCAGCGACCCTTGCGCGTGGAACTGCTGAAGATCGCCACCAGATTGTCGGCCGGGCCCGCGGGGGCCTCGGGGCCGTACGCGCACGGCGTGGCGGACGACGGCCGGGTGGCGCCGCCGGGGGTCGGCAGGTCCCGTACCAGCGGCTCGAGTTCGCCGACGGTCTTGGCGCGGTAGACGGAGTCGACGCGCTCGGCGTGCTCCTCGGCGGTCAGCCGGCCCTCGGCCATGGCCTCCCGCAGGATGTCCGCGATCCGGTCGCGGTCTGCGTCGGAGGCGCGGATGCCGGCGGGCGCGGGCGGCGCCGGGGCGGCGGGCTGCTGAGGGTGCTTTTCGAGGTCCACCGACCCAGCGTACCCAAACGCGATAGATCGCGACTAGGGCCTGTCCGGTGGATCAGGGCCGGACAGGCCCGGGGCGCACTCCGAGCTGATCGGTGCGGGACGGTGAGCGCACGCGCTGTTCGAACTGAGCCTTACCTCACAGGTTCGGCCCGCTTGCGGCGTTCTACCCTGGTGGGTGCGCTGCCCAAGGGTGGTCAGCCGCTGTCGCCGAGTGAGGAATGGCCGTAATGCCAGAGTTTGCGTACTCCGATCTGCTCCCGCTGGGAGAGGACACCACGCCGTACCGGCTGGTGACCGCCGAGGGCGTCTCGACCTTCGAGGCCGACGGCCGTACGTTCCTCAAGGTCGACCCGGAGGCGCTGCGCACCCTGGCCGCCGAGGCGATGCACGACATCTCGCACTATCTGCGCCCCGCACACCTGGCGCAGCTCCGGCGGATCGTCGACGACCCCGAGGCGTCGTCCAACGACAAGTTCGTCGCGCTCGACCTGTTGAAGAACGCGAACATCGCCGCCGCGGGCGTCCTCCCCATGTGCCAGGACACCGGCACCGCGATCGTCATGGGCAAGCGCGGGCAGAACGTGCTGACCGAGGGCGGTGACGAGGAGGCCCTGTCGCACGGCATCTTCGACGCGTACACCAAGCTCAACCTGCGCTACTCGCAGATGGCCCCGCTGACCATGTGGGACGAGAAGAACACCGGCTCGAACCTGCCGGCCCAGATCGAGCTGTACGCCACCGACGGCGGCGCGTACAAGTTCCTCTTCATGGCGAAGGGCGGCGGCTCAGCCAACAAGTCGTTCCTCTTCCAGGAGACGAAGGCTGTCCTCAACGAGGCCTCCATGATGAAGTTCCTGGAGGAGAAGATCCGTTCGCTGGGGACCGCGGCCTGCCCGCCGTACCACCTGGCCATCGTCGTCGGCGGTACCTCGGCCGAGTTCGCGCTGAAGACCGCGAAGTACGCCTCCGCGCACTACCTGGACGAGCTGCCCGCCGAGGGCTCCCCGACCGGCCACGGCTTCCGGGACAAGGAGCTGGAGGAGAAGGTCTTCGAGCTGACGCAGAAGATCGGGATCGGTGCGCAGTTCGGCGGCAAGTACTTCTGTCACGACGTGCGCGTGGTGCGCCTGCCGCGGCACGGTGCCTCGCTGCCCGTCGCGATCGCCGTGTCGTGCTCGGCGGACCGCCAGGCCACGGCGAAGATCACCGCCGAGGGTGTCTTCCTGGAGCAGCTGGAGAAGGACCCGGCGCGCTTCCTGCCGGACACCACGGAAGAGCACCTCGACGAGGCGGGTGACGTCGTCGAGATCGACCTGAACCGGCCGATGGACGACATCCTCGCCGAGCTGGCCAAGTACCCGGTCAAGACCCGGCTCTCGCTGACCGGTCCGCTGGTCGTGGCGCGCGACATCGCGCACGCCAAGATCAAGGAGCGGCTGGACGCGGGCGAGGAGATGCCGCAGTACCTCAAGGACCACCCGGTCTACTACGCGGGCCCTGCGAAGACGCCCGAGGGATACGCCTCCGGTTCCTTCGGCCCGACGACGGCCGGCCGCATGGACAGCTACGTCGCACAGTTCCAGGCGGCGGGCGGCTCCAAGGTGATGCTCGCCAAGGGCAACCGGTCCAAGCAGGTCACCGACGCGTGCGACGCGCACGGCGGCTTCTACCTCGGCTCGATCGGCGGCCCGGCGGCGCGCCTCGCCCAGGACTGCATCAAGAAGGTCGAGGTCGTCGAGTACGAGGAGCTCGGCATGGAGGCGGTCTGGCGGATCGAGGTCGAGGACTTCCCGGCGTTCATCGTCGTCGACGACAAGGGCAACGACTTCTTCACCGAGCCCGCCCCGGCGCCGACGTTCACCAGCATTCCGGTGCGGGGTCCCGGTCTCGCCTGATCACTTCGTGCGTACGTGCCCGCGGGGGCGTTCCGGTTTCGGCCGGGGCGCCCCCGCGGTGCGTCCGTACCGCTTCGCTCAGGGGTCCAGAAGCCCCGACGTCGCGAGCAGATAGCCGAGTTGGGCGCGGCTGTTGCTGCCCAGTTGTTCCGAGACCTTCCGCATGTGTTCGGCGACGCTGCGACGACTCATGCCGAGCCGGCGGGCGATCGACGCGTCCGTCTCACCGCCCACGACCGCCAGCAGAATGGTGCGCTGGAGGTCGGACATGATGACGGAGGAGCGCAGCGGCGCGCCGTCGGGACGGATCGGGACGGAGCGGGTCCAGGCGTTGTCGAATTGCCGGACCACCATGCCGACCAGGGCCGGGTGCTGGACCCGCAGCGCCGTGTGCGGCTCGTCGGGGACGGGTACGAACGCGATTTCCCGGTCGCAGACGATGACCCGGTCGACGACTTCGGCGACCGTCCGTACCTCGGCTCCGGCCGACGTCACCTGCTCGATGTAGGAGAGCGTCGCCCGGTGCGAGCGGACGGTGTGCTGGTAGATCGTCCGCTGCCGCACTCCGCGCCGCAGCATCCGCAGGTCGCGGGGCAGCGCCTCGCCGAGGACGTGCGAGGGGCGGCCGCCGCCGGGCTGTGCGGTGAGCAGCTCCTCCTGGCAACTGCCCACGGCCGCGTCAAGTGCCTTGCTGATGACGGCTCTTCCGACGAGCCGGGTGAGGACGGGCTGTTCGAGCCGGTGCACTTCCGCGTAGAGCCCCTCGAACGCGGCGAGACTGGCGCGGACCGCGCGCAGATTGCGGTGCTGCTGGTCGATCGCCTCCTCGATGGGGCCGAGTGCGGCGAACGATGCCGTCTCCGGCGGCACGGGGATCAGCGAACCCGGTGCGTCCCGGTCCGTCACCACCAGCTGCAGGGCCCGTAGACAGGCCGGTGCACCGTCCTGCGGAAGGCTTCCCTGCACGAGCGCGCGCCGGTACGCCGCCAGGGCCGTCTCGCAGGGACGGTCGGGCGACGATTCGCGGCAATCACATGCCCGTGGGCCGGATTGATCGTCCTTCACAAGTATGCAGATTACATTTGTGCAAACGGCTCGACATCGGGGGTCGTGGTTGCTCGACGAGTATGTCCGGGTGAAGCTCGGCATCGACCAGACCAACAGCCATTCCGACGACGGACCGGACAGCACGGCGCACGGCGAACGGCGTTATCGATTCCTTGTCGCCGGATACGCCATCTCTTCGTACGGCACCTTCCTGAATATGGTGGCGCTCAATCTGTTCGTCTATGAGACGACGGGCCGGGCGATCGCCATGGGGCTGTTCATGGCGGTGCGGCTGGGGTCCGGCTTTGTCGCCGGTCTGACGGCCGGCACGCTGCTCGCGCGCTTCACCGCCAAGACCGTGATGCTCTGGACGAATGTGGCGCAGGCGGCGGTGATGCTGTTGCTGGTCCTTGCGCCGGACGGGCTGCGCACGGGCGCGCTGATGGCCGTCTCGGTGGTGGTCGGGTCCTGCGGAACGCTCTTCATGGTGTCGCTGCGCAGTTCCATTCCCGAGATGGTGGGCGCCGACCGGCGCGGCTGGGCGAACTCCCTTTCCATCACCGGGCGTTCGCTGGCGATGGTGGCCGGCTTCGCATCGGCCGGTGTGGTCGTGTCGCTGGTCGGTTACACCGCCGCGTTCGTGGTGGACATGGCCACCTTTGTGATCTGTGCCGTGACGGTGGCGCTGCTGCCGATCGCGGGCGGAGGCAGAGGGAAGAGCGCTCGGCCGGATTCGGAGGGGGATTCCGGCGGGCGCGCCGAACAGGGTGCGGCGGCCGCGAAGAAGGCGGAGCGGCGGCGGATGCCTGTCGCGTTCGTCGCGCTGGCCGCCGCGCCCGGTCTCGGCCTGATGGTGGCGCTGCGCGGGGTGGACGCGTTCGGTTCGTCGTCCCACAACGCGGCGCTGCCGATCTACTCCACCGAGCTCGACGCCTCGCGCCCGGCCGTGTTCGTCAGCGCCTTCTGGTGCCTGTGGGCGCTGGGGAACGTCGTCGCACAACAGGTGATCCAGCGGTACGCGAAGCGCACCGGCCGATCGGTGGGTGCGCTGGGCTTCGGTTACGGCACGATCGTGATGTCCGGGGCGTTCATCCTGGCGTTCGCGGGGTTCCCGTTGGTGGCGACAGGGGTGATCGCACTGGTCGCGGGAGCGGCCGACGGGCTCACGGAGGTCTCGTACACCTCGCATCTGCAGACGCTCTCCGCCGACCTTCGCGGGCATGCGTTCGGGCTCTCCGCGACGTTCGAGAATCTTGGCTTCGGCGTCGGAATGATCCTTGTCGCAGCGGCACTTGACCGATTCAGCCCGCTGACGGTCGTCGGATGGTCCCATGGCGCTGCGATGGTGGTCGCGGTGGCGTTCCTGCTCCGGGTGGCGGGGCTGCGGAGGGGAGAGAGGCGCGGTGGTGGAGACGGCGAGGGAGCGCGATCAGGAGCGGGGGAACGAGAACCGCATCGCGGTGATCGGGATGGCGCTGAGGTTTCCGGGGGCTGACACCCCCGAGCAGTACTGGCGCGACATCCGGGCGGGCGTCTCGCACGTACGCCGATTCACCGCGACCGAGTTCGCCGCCGCCGGGATACCGGAGGCGGAGTACGGGGCGGAGGGGTTCGTCGGGGCGGCGGCGCTGCTGGACGGCGACGGGCACGGCGGCATCGACGGGTTCGACGCCGGGTTCTTCGGGATGAGCGGGCGCGAGGCGGCCCTCACCGATCCGCAGCAGCGGCTCTTCCTGGAGTGCTGCTTCCACGCCCTGGAGGACGGCGGCTACGCCGGTCACGACGAGTCGTTACGGACAGGGGTGTACGGGAGCGCCGGTTACCGCCTCTACTCCCTGCACAGCTATCTCGCCGAGAACCTGGCCACGGAGGCACGTTCCGGCGACTGGATGACCGTCAAGCAGGTCCAGGTCGGCAACTACCCGGATTTCACCGCCAATCGGGCCGCGTTCCGGCTGGGTCTGACCGGTCCCGCGATCAATGTGGCGACGGCGTGCTCCAGTTCGCTGGTCTCCGTGCATCTGGCCTGTCAGGCGCTGCGCGCCGGTGACGCCGATCTGATGCTGGTCGGCTCGGCGGCGCTGCATCTGCCGCAGGTGACGGGGCACCGCCATGTGAAGGGTTCCACGCTCTCCCGGACCGGTGCCGTGCGGGCCTTCGACGCGGGTGCGGACGGCACGGTCGGCGGCAACGGTGTCGCTGCCGTCCTGCTGAAGCCGCTGGACCGGGCGCTCGCCGACGGAGACACCGTGCACGCCGTGATCCTGGGCTCGTCGGTCACCAACGACGGTGCGGCGAAGACCGGTTTCGCCGCACCGGGTGTCGCCGGGCAGCGGGATGCCGTGCTGGGCGCGCTGCGGTCCGCCGGGGTCCCGGCGGAATCGGTGGGTTACGTGGAGGCGCACGGCACGGGCACGTTCAAGGGCGACCCGATCGAGTTCGCCGCCCTCACGGAGGCGTTCCGCCGCCACACCGACCGGACCGGGTTCTGCGCGCTGGGCTCCACCAAACCTGCCATCGGACACCTCGACAGTGCGGCGGGTCTGGCCGGGCTGATCAAGGCGGTCCTGGTGCTGCGGCACGGCATCGTCCCGCCGCTGGTGAACTTCCGGGCGCCGAATCCGGCGCTCGCCGTCGAGTCGAGCCCGTTCGTGCTACCGGCGCGGGAGACGGCGTGGCCGGTGCCCGGGGAGGTACGGCGCGCCGGGGTGCACTCCATCGGGATGGGCGGTACCAATGCGCACGTGATCCTGGAGCAGGCGCCCGCGGTGCGGGAGGCGGAGCGGCGGCGGAACGTTTCCTCGCAGGCGCTGCCCCTGCTGCCGCTGTCCGGCGCGAGCCGCGAGGCGCTGGTGGTGTACGCCCGCGCGTTCCGCGAGCGGCTGGTACGCGGGCCCGCGGCGGCGCCCGTCGATCTGCTGGTCACGGCCGCGCTCGGGCGACGCCATTTGCGCCATCGGCTGGTCGTGACGTCCGAGGATCCGGTGGCGGGGCTGGACGCGTTCCTGGCCGGGGCGGCCCCGGGCGCTGCGTACGACACAGGGGTGGTCGACCAGGAGCCGGAGCGGCCCGTCTTCCTCTTCAGCGGGCAGGGCGGCGGACATCCGGGCATGGGCGCGGAGCCTGCGGCCCGCTTCCCCGTCGTGGCCGAGGTACTCGCCTCCTGCGCCCGCGTCTACGAGGAGGAGACGGGGAACGGCGACTTCCTCGACCGGATCGTGCACGGCCACGGCCCGGCCGTCTGGACCACCGACTTCGCGCAGCCCGCCCTCTTCGCCCTCCAGATCGCCCAGGCCCGCCTCTGGCAGCAGCTCGGCGTCACGCCCTCGCTGGTCGCCGGGCACAGCGTCGGCGAGTACGCGGCGCTCTGCGTGGCCGGGGCGCTGAGCGTGGAGGACGGGATGCGGCTGCTGTGCCGGCGCGGGCGGCTGATGCAGGAGCGGTCGGCGGCCGGTGCGATGCTCGCGGCGTTCGTACCGGAGGCGCGGGTACGGGAGTTGCAGGCCGCCGTCGAGGGGCTGGAGCTCGCCGTGGTCAACGGGCCGGCCCACCATGTCGTCGCCGGGCCCCCGGAGGCGGTCGAGGCCGCGCGCGCCCTGCTGGCGGCGGGCGGAGAGGCGTACGAGCCACTGGCCGTGGACCGGGCCTTTCACACCGCTCTGCTCGATCCGGTCCTCGACGAGCTGCGGGCGGCCGTGGAGAAGACCGGGCTGCTCCCGCTCCGTACACCGTTCGTCAGCGGGCTCGACGGGGTGGTGCGGCACCCGGGGTGGCGGCCCGGCGCCGACTACCTGGTCCGGCAGGCACGCCGGACCGCCGACTTCCGCGCGGTGCTGCGGGCCGTCGGTTCCACGGGATCCGCTCGACCCACCGGACCCGCCGGTGTGGTCCTCCTCGAACTCGGTCCCTCCGCCGCACTGACCGGGATGGCGCGTCGGGTGCTGCCGGGTGCGGCCGCCGTACCGACATCGGCGTTCCGGCACGCGGTGGCCCGGCTGCACTGTGCGGGGGTGGCCGTCGACTGGGCGGCGTTGCTCGCGGGGTGCGGCGGCCGGCGGGTGCCGCTGCCGACGTATCCGTTCCAGCATCAGTCCCACTGGGTCGGTCCGCCGCCGGTCCCGACCACTTCGTACGTACCCGAGCGCACAACGGAGGATGGCATGACGGAACAGGCCGTACTGGACCGGGTTTTGGCGCTTACCGCCGGCCATCTCGGCTATCGGCCGTCGGAGGTCGGTGCGGACAGGACATACGTCGGACTGGGCGCCGACTCACTCCAGCTGATCGGCATGGTCCGGCAGTTGGAGGCGGAGTTCGGTACGGAGATCGCGATACGGGAGATACTGGAGGAGGCGGGCACCCCCCGGCTCACGGCTCGCCTGATATCGACGCGTACGGCTCCGAAGCCGCAGGTGGAGGATGAGCCGGAACCGGTCTACGCGACGCGCGCCGAGGTCGAGGAACTGACCCGTCAGGTGGCCCAGCTGGCCCGCAACCAGGCCGCGATGCTCACCCAGCTCTCGGATGCCGTGGCCCTGCTGACCGGCGTCTCCGCCACCCCCGAGGGGGACCGCCGATGAACCACGCGGACGGTGCCGCCGTCGAGGTGGCCCGCGCGGCGGAGCTCTCGCGACGCCTGACCGAACAGCTCGCAGCCGCCGCTGCCCCCTCCCCGCATCGCTTCCCCCCCACCGCTGCCCCTGCTGCCGCCGCACAGCACGGTCCCCGCCTCGTCGTGGATCCCGCGGCCGGCATGGCCGGGGCGGGCGCCGACGCCGCCCAGCGCGCGCACACCGCGTCCCTCGTCCGGCGGTTCACCGAGCGCACCCCCACCTCGAAGGAGCTGGCACAGCAGCATCGGCCGGTGCTCGCCGACAGCCGGGCCGTCGTCGGGTTCCGCCAGGCCACCAAGGAGATGCTGTACCCGATCGCCGCCCGGTCCGCGCACGGGTCACGGCTCACCGATGTCGACGGCAACGACTACACCGACATCACCATGGGCTTCGGCTCCCTGCTCTTCGGGCACGAGCCGGAGTTCGTCACCGATGCCGTACAGCGCCATCTCTCGCAGGGGCTCCGGTTCGGTCCCCGCTCCCCCGACACCGGTGAAGTGGCCGCACTGCTGGCCGAGGTGACGGGGATGGAGCGGGTGGCGTTCGCGAGCTCCGGTACGGAGGCGAACTCGGCGGCGGTCCGGCTGGCCCGGGCCGCGACCGGGCGCGACAAGGTCGTCATGTTCCGCGGCTCGTACCACGGGCACATCGACTCCGTGCTCGGCCGCCCCGGCGGCCCGGGCGCCGTGCCCGTCTCGCGCGGCATCCCCGTGAGCGCCGTCGCCGAGCTGATCGTGCTGGAGTACGGCAGCCAGGACGCCCTCGACACCATCGACGCGCTCGGTGACACCGTGGCGGCCGTCCTCGTCGAGCCCGTCCAGTGCCGCAACCCCGCACTCCGCCCGGCCGACTTCCTGCGGTCGCTGCGCGACCTGACTGCCCGTCGCGGCATCGTGCTCCTCTTCGACGAGATGCTGACCGGTCTGCGCCCGCACCCGCGCGGCGCCCAGCACCACTTCGGCGTCGTCCCCGACCTGGCCACCTACGGCAAGGCACTCGGCAGCGGCTTCCCGATCGGCGCGATCGCGGGCCGCGCCGACATCCTCGACGGCGTCGACGGCGGTCTCTGGCAGTACGGGGACGACAGCAGACCCCCGCACGAGACCACCTTCTTCGGCGGTACGTACATGCAGCACCCGCTCTCGATGGCCGCGGCGCGGGCTGTGCTCACGCACCTCAAGGTGGAGGGCCCCGGTCTCCAGGAGCGGCTGAACGCCCGGACCGACGCGCTTGCCGACCGCCTCAACCGCTTCTTCCGGGACGAGGAGTTCCCGCTCGAACTGGCCCACTTCGGCTCGATGTTCCGGTTCACGCACCGCGCCGACATGGAGCTGCTCTACCACCACCTCCTGCTGCGCGGTCTGTACGTCTGGGAGTGGCGCAGCTTCTATCTCTCCACCGCGCACACCGACGACGACGTGGCCGAGGTCGCCGCCGCCGTGGAGGGTTCGCTGCGCGAACTGCGCGACGGCGGCTTCTTCCCGTCGGCGAAACGGCCCGGCCGGCCGCTGCCCGCACCGCGCACCCGCCCCGCCCCCGACCTCGGCGTCTACTTCTTCGGCGACTACCCGGAGACCACGGACACGGCCAAGGCGTACGACGGCGTCATCGAGACCGCCCGCTTCGCCGACGAGCGCGGCTTCAGCTCCGTCTGGCTGCCCGAGCGGCACTTCCACTCCTTCGGCGGCCTCTTCCCCAACCCGGCGGTACTCGCCGCCGTCCTCGCCCGTGAGACCGAACGGATCAGGATCAACGCGGGCTCGGTCGTCCTGCCGCTGCACGACCCGATCCGGGTCGCCGAGGAGTGGTCGGTCGTCGACAACCTCTCCGGCGGGCGGGTCGGCATCGGCTGCGCCACCGGCTGGCACGCGCAGGACTTCGCCCTGCACCCGGACCGGTTCGAGGACCGCCGGGAGATCGCCTTCTCCCATCTCGACGACGTCCGCCGGCTGTGGGCCGGCGAGTCCGTCGCGCGGCGGACGGGCGAGGGCGCCGAGACCGGCGTACGCATCCATCCCCGTCCGGTGCAGGCCGAGCCGCCGATGTTCCTCGCCACCTCCGGGCAGCGCTCCTCGTACGGGGAAGCGGCCCGCCGTGGGCTGGGGATCGTCACCAACCTCATGAGCCAGACCGTGGCCGAACTGACCGCGAACATCGACCACTACCGGCAGGTGCGCGCCGACTGCGGACTCGATCCGGACGGCGGCCGGGTGACCGTCCTGGTCCACACCTACCTCGGTACGGATCATGCCGCCGCGCGGGCCGAGGCGCTGGAGCCGATGAGTCGCTATCTGCGCTCGTCGCTCCTGATGAGGTCGGCCGCCACCGCGCTGGGCCGCAGCCCCGAGGACGTCGCGACGGCGAGCGAGGAGGACCTGGACTATCTGTTCCGCCGGGCGTATTACCGGTACTGCGACCAGCGGGCCCTGATCGGCACCCCGGAGAGCTGCGCCCCGTTCGTCGACGCCCTGCACAGGGCCGGGGCCGACGAGATCGCCGCGCTGGTCGACTTCGGGCTGCCCGAGGAGCGGATGCGGGCGGGACTGGAACAGCTGGATCTGCTGCGGCGCCGCATCCTGGAGCGGAAATCGCCGGAGGCACAGGGGCCGCACGATACGCAGGGGTTGCAGGAGGCTGAGGGGTTGCAGGAGGCGCAGGGGCCGCAGGACATCACCGCGCCCGCCACCTCCGCGCAGCGGCGGCTGTGGCTCGCGGCCCGGCTGCTCGGCAACTCCGCCGCGTACAACGAGACCCAGGCGGTCCGCCTGCACGGCCGGCTCGACGAGTCCGCCCTCCGCGCCGCCCTGGACGGGCTGGTCGCCCGCCATGCCGGGCTGCGGACCGTGTTCCGGGCCGGCAGCGGCGACGAGACCGTGGTCCAGGTCGTCCGGGCCGGGCTGCGCATCCCGCTCCTGGTGACGGACGCCCGGGGGCAGTCCCCCGACGGGGCCGACCGGACGATCGCGGCGGCGCTCGCCGAGGAGAGCGGGCGCGGGTACGACCTGGCCGAGGGGCCGCTCTTCACACCCCGGCTGATCCGGCTCGCGGACGACGACCAGGTGCTGGTGCTCGGCATGCACCACATCGTCACCGACGCCCACTCCGCGGGGCTGGTGACGAGTGACCTGGAGGAGCTGTACCGGGCGGCGGTGGAGAACCGCGCTCCGGTCTTCGCACGGCCTGCCGGCACGACGGCCGGTGCACCGGAACCGCCCCGGGACCCGGCCGATCTGTCGTGGTGGCGCGAGCAGTTGGGTGAGAAGCCGCCGGTGCTCGAACTGCCCACCGACCGGCCGCGCGAGCGCCGGGTCGCGGGGCGCGGCGGGGCGGTGGCCGTACGGGTCGACCAGGAGCGGACCGTGCGGTGGCAGGAGTGGAGCGGGGAGCAGGGCGCCACACTGTTCGCGACGCTCTGCACGGCATGGCAGCTGGTGCTGCGCGGGCGGTCGGGGCAGGACGAGTTCGTGCTCGGCTCCACCTTCGGGCGGCGCACCCCCGGGACCCGGGACACGGTCGGCTTCCATGTGGCGCTGCTGCCGCTGCGGGTGTCGTTGCCGGACGGTACGGACACCGCCGATGCGGTGCGGGCCACCGGGCGCGCCCTGCGCGAGGCGGACGAGCGGCAGCTGGTCGACCTGGACGCCCTGCTCGTCGGGGGGCACCCGGACCCGGGCAACCCGCGCCCCCTGATCACCGTGTCGGTGGACCTGGACAACGAGACGCTGTCGCGGGTCGACCTGCCGGGACTGCGGGCGGAGGAGGTGCCCGCCGGGACGGAGTCCGCCCCGCTGGAACTCGCCCTGATGGCGACGCGTACCGCATCGGGCCTGCGGCTGCGGCTGCGCTACGACGCGGATCTGTTCGACGCGGAGACGGCGCGCGGGTATCTCGACGAGCTGGTCGGGACGCTGGAGTCGATGACGGGTGGTGGCAGGTCCACCGGGGACGACTCACCGCGCTCCACCGCGGACACGCTCCGCGACGTCTGGGAGTCCGTCCTCGACGTCCGCGGCTTCCCCGCCGAGACCAACTTCTTCGACCTCGGCGGCAATTCGATCACCGCGATCCGCCTGGTCAACCGGGTACGGGACGCGCTCGGTGTCGACTATCCGATGGCCGACTTCTTCTCCGCCGCCACGCTGCGGGCGATGACCGACCAGCTCGCGCCCGAGCCCGCGCCCACCGGGGAGGACGTCGAGGTCGTCGACCGAGCCCCGGTCAGCGACCAGCAGGCCCGGATGATCGCCGGACACCACTCCGTACCGCACTCCGAGTTGTGGAACATCCCGACCCGGATCACCTTCACCGGCGCGCTGGACGTTCCGGCGCTGCGGTCCGCGCTCACCGAGCTGCTGGCCCGGCACCACTCCCTGCGGACCCGGTTCGTCGGGGAGAACGCGTCCTGGTGGCAGGAAGTCGTCGCCGCGCAACCCGTCGATCTGCCCGTCGAAGACCTCACCGGCCTGCCGCCGGGCCAACGGCGGCCCCGGTCAGATGAGTTGTGCCGCGAAACCGCCACGACCGCGTTCGATCTCTCGCAGCCCGCGCTTCCCCGACTGCGGCTGCTGCGCGTCGAGGAGGACCGCTGGGCGCTGATGTTCGTCCTGCACCACATCACCGCCGACGGCTGGTCCCTGTCGCTCCTGCTCGCCGAGATCGCCGCGCTGTACACCGCGGCGGCGAAGGGCGTGCCGCACACTCTCGACCCGCCGGGCTCGCAGGTCACGGAGTACGCCCGCTGGCAGCGCGCCCAGGACGACCCGGAGACCGAGGCCCGCCGGGCCTCGTACTGCGCCGCGTATCTCGACGGAGTGCCGTCCCGGGTGCCCGTACCGACCGACCGCCCCCGGCCCGCGCAGCTCAGCGGGCTCGGCGACACCATCCGCGGCCGGGCGTCGGGGGCGGTGCGGGCGGCCGTCGAGGAGTTCGCCGGGGCTGTTCACACCACCCCGTTCGCGGTGGCGGCCACGGCGCTCGGAGTGTTTCTGACGAGGCTCTCCGGGGAGCCGGACATCCTGCTGAGCGTCCCGTACGCCAACCGTCAGGGAACCGCCTTCGAGTCGCTCGTCGCCATGACGTCGACGGCGGTGATGGTCCGCGTACGACAGGATTCGGCCAATCTCGAGACCACCTGTGCCGAGCTGACGGCGCGCACCGGGGCGGGGGCGATGGGGGCGATGGCGCATGTGCTGCCGACGGCCCGGATCATGCAGGCGATGCGCGATGCGGGCGCCGACGACGTGCCGGACCGGGTGCCGCACGTGCTCGCCTTCCAGAACTCCCTCGACACGGACATCGAGATCCCCGGTCTGGACGTCGAGGTGGAGGATCTGGCACCGCCTCTTTCACGCAGCGAGCTGTGCTTCGGGCTTGCGCCGTGCCGGGACCGTACGAAGGGTTATCGGACGTTCCTGGAGTACTCCACCGACCTGTGGAACCGGGAGACAGCTGAAGAACTCCTCAGCTCGTACATCGCGCTGCTCGAAGAGTTCTGCGCCCGGCCGGACCGCCCGGTCCGGGAACTGCTGCTCCCGTCGTCCCCGTCCCCCACACCCTCGAAGCTCTCACCCCCACCCGCACGCCCGAAGCCCTCACCCCCACCCTCACCCTCGAAACCGAACAGCGGAAAGGCGGACGCCGTATGACGCCGGCCCCCCACCTCAGCCACCCCAGTCACCGCAGTCACACCGACGACCTGCTCACCTTCATCCGGGCCAGCCCGTCCCCGTACCACGCGGTGGCGAGCGCCATCCAGCGGCTGGAGAAGGCCGGCTTCCGCGAGCTGCGCGGTACGGACGACTGGACGGGCACGACCGGCGGCAGCTTCGTCGCCCGCGGCGGCGCCCTGATCGCGTGGTACGTCCCCGAGGACGCCCCGGCCCACACCCCGTTCCGGATCGTCGGCACGCACACCGACTCGCCGAACCTGCGGATCAAGCCCACCCCCGACACGGGCTCGGCGGGCTGGCGCCAGATCGCCGTGGAGATCTACGGCGGGGTCCCGCTCAACACCTGGCTCGACCGCGACCTGGGCGTCTCCGGGCGGCTCGCGCTGCGCGGGCCCGGCGGTACGACCGAGTCGCGGCTCGTCCAGATGGACGAACCGCTGCTGCGGGTCCCGCAGTTGGCGATCCACCTGGACCGTTCCGTCAACGAGGGACTGGCGCTCGACCGGCAGCGCCATGTCGCCCCCCTGTGGGCACTCGGTGCTCCCGAGGAGGGCGCGCTGCTGCGCCGGGTGGCGGCGGCCGCCGAGGTGGACCCGGACGAGGTGCTCGGCTGGGACCTGATGCTGCACGACATCCAGCCGCCCGGATATCTGGGCGCGGACCGGGAGTTCGTCGTCTCGTCACGGCTGGACAACCTGGTGTCGGTGCACGCCGGCGTCACCGCCCTGGCCGGCGCGGCGACGGGAGCCGAGCGGCCCTCGTACATCCCCGTCCTGGCGGCCTTCGACCACGAGGAGGTCGGCAGCGGTTCCGAGACGGGTGCGCAGAGCCCCATGCTCGAGCGGGTCCTGGGCCGCTCCGTCACCGCGCGCGGCGGCAGCTCGGAGGACTGGTCGCGAGCGGTGTCGGGGGCCTTCTGCGTCTCCGCCGACATGGCGCACGCGGTGCACCCCAACTATGCGGAGCGGCACGACCCGGACCACCACCCGCTGCCCAACGGCGGACCGACGATCAAGGTCAACGTCAATCAGCGGTACGCCACCGACAGCACCGGGATGGCCGTGTTCGCGGCGGCGTGCGAGCGGGCGGGTGCGCCGTGGCAGCCGTTCGTCTCCAACAACGCGATGCCGTGCGGTACGTCGATCGGTCCGCTCACCGCTGCCCGGCTGGGCGTCGCGACCGTCGATGTAGGGGTGCCGGGACTCTCCATGCACTCGGCGCGCGAGCTGTGCGGGGCGGACGACCCGGCGTATCTGGCCGCCATCCTGGGCGCGTTCGTGACATCCGGCTGACCCTCCGTACACCCTCGACCGGAAGAGAGACCGTGGAAGAGACTGTCCTGATCTGCCTGCCCTTCGCCGGGGCGGGTGCGTCGTTCTTCACGCCGTGGCAGGGGCAGGGGCAGGCGGGGCTGACGATCCTGCCGGTGCAGCTGCCGGGCCGGGAGAAGCGGTTCGCCGAGCCCGCGTACACCTCGGCGGCCGAGGCCGTGGACGATGCGTACGCCCAGGTCACCGCCGCGCTCGGGGGCACGGGCCGACGGGTGGCCGTGTTCGGGCACAGCATGGGCGCGGTACTCGCGTACGAGCTGGCGTACCGGCTCGAACGCGAGCCGGGGATCCGTCTCGAAGCGCTCTTCGTCAGCGGCTCGCCCGGTCCGTGGACGGCCCGCACCGACCGGGCGGGCGGACTGCCGGAGGACGAGTTCGTCGCACGGGTGAAGAGCTTCGCCGGGTACGCGCATCCGGCGCTGGAGAACCCGGAGATGCGGGAGCTGCTGCTGCCGTCGCTCCGGGCCGACGTACAGCTGCACGAGAACTACCGGCCGGCCTCCGAGCGACCGCTGACCGTGCGTGTCGTCTCGGTCCGCGGGCGTACGGACACGCTCGTCGGCGCGGCCGGTGCCGCCGAGTGGGGGTGGGCGACGAGCGGGAAGCTGACCGTCGCCGAGCTGGACGGCGGGCACATGTATCTGGCCGACCGGCCGGGCGCGCTGCTGGAACTGATCACCACCGAACTGGGCGAGGGATGACGACGAGCGGCGGCACCGGGCGGCTGGCCGGGCGGACCGCGCTGATCACGGGTGCGGCACGCGGGCTCGGCAGGGCCTGTGCGCTGAAGTTCGCCCGCGAGGGCGCGGATCTGGTGCTGCTCGATGTGGCGGGTCCGCTGCCCGGCGTGCCGTATCCGCTCGGTTCGGCGAGCCAGCTCGCGTACACGGCGGAGCTCTGCCGCGATGCGGGCTCCGCCGTGCTGACCCGGCAGGCGGACGTGCGGGATCTCGGCGCCCTGGAGGCGGCGGCGGACGATGCGGAGGAGCGATTCGGGCGGATCGACGTCCTCGTCAACAACGCGGGGATCGCGGCCCCTTCGGGCCGTTCCGCACACGAGATCACCGAGCCCGAGTGGCAGCTGATGATCGATGTGGACCTCGGCGGTGCCTGGCGGGCGATCCGGGCCGTCGGCGGACGGATGACGGCGCAGGGCTCCGGCTCCATCGTCAACATCGCGTCGACGGCCGGCCTGGTCGGCTACCGGCACTTCGCCGGTTACGTCGCCGCCAAGCACGGCCTCGTCGGGCTGACCAAGGCCGTCGCACTGGACTACGCGCCGCGCAAGGTGCGGGTGAACGCGGTGTGCCCCGGGTCGGTGCGGGACGACGAGGCGATGGAGGGCCGGATGCTCGCGGAGATCGCCCGGTCGCTGGAGGTGCCGGTCGCCGAGCATGAGGAGACGTTCGTCCGGGCGCAGCCGATGAACGCACTCGTCGAGCCACAGGACGTCGCGGACGCGGCGCTATGGCTGGCGTCGGACGAGTCGCGTCAGGTGACGGGGAGCGTGTTGACGGTCGACGGCGGATTCACGACGCGCTGAGGCGCACCCCTACGAGGAGGAGAGCACCGGTGCCAACTGCCCGCCATACGCTGACGGTCCGTCTGCCACGGGGTGCGACGGACGACGGCACGGTCGCGACCGTGCTCGCGACGGCGTCGAAGCGGTGGTGGCCGGACGGCCCGCAGCCCCGGCTGTGGACCGAGACCGTCCCGGCACCGGCGGACTCGGAGAGAGCAGCACGCCGACGCGAGACCGAGACCCGACGTCCACTGGGTCCGGGGCAGCCGCTGCGGGTGCTGCTGCTGCGGTACGAGGAGGAGGGTGCGGGTGAGTCCGGGGGCGGGTTCGCGGGCGGGAGCGCGCACGCGCCTGCGGCGGGCGCCACGGACGACGTCGCGGGCACCCGCGCAGGCGGGACCGCGGGTGAGCCCGCCAGTGGGACCGCGCAGGGCACCGTGCGCCCGCCCGTGCCCCGTCCCGGTGATCTCGTCCTCGTCGCCGATCCGGCCGCGTTGGACACGACCTCGCTCCGGCTGATCTCCCGCGTGCTCTGCGGGGAGCTCGGGCCGGACGAGGTACGGACGGCGGAGCACTCCCCCACAGCGCATCCCGCCCTCTTCCCCGGCCCCGGAGCCCTGCGGCGCGCTGCCGCCACCGCACTCGTGCGCGGACGGTACGAGGGCAGGTCGTCCGCACGCGTGACCGTGCCCGTTTCGGCGCTCGACCGGCCTGGGAACACCCTCGGCGCGTTCGGCGGCCGGGCCGTGCTCGAAGCCGACCTGTCCGAGGCCCGGACGGTCGGGGACCTTCTCGCCACTCCCCTCACTCCTGCGGGCGACGACGTCATCGACGAAACCATCGACGAAACCGCCCCTTTCGAGCGCCATGTCGCGCGTGTGCAGGACCAGTTGGCCACCGTGCCGCCCGAGACCCCTCTCATCGACCTCGTCCTGCTCGACGAGACGGAGTCCGCCGAGCAGCTCGCCCTCGGCCGCCCGGCCGCCCCGCCGCCGCTCCCTTCCCGCCGCATCGACGAGGCCTTCGCGGACCAGGCCGCCCTGTGCCCCGACGCGCCCGCCCTGACCTGTGGCGGGCACACCCTGACCTACCGGGAGCTGGACTCCCGCGCCGACGAACTGGCCGCCGGGCTGCGCGCCCGGGGCGTCCGGCCCGGTGACCATGTGGGCCTCTGCCTGCCCCGCTCGACGGACCTCGTCGCGATGATGCTCGCCGTCCTCAAGGCGGACGCGACCTACGTACCGCTGGATCCGGACCACCCCGCGGACCGCCGCGCCCGCACCGCCGAGGACGCCGGGCTGCGGCTGACGGTGGAGGACACCGCCCCCCTCACCGGCCACCCGGCCGGCCACCGGGCCCCCACCGCGCGGCCCGCCACCGCCCCGGCGTATGTCATCCACACCTCCGGCTCGACCGGCCGCCCCAAGGGTGTCGTCGTGCCGCACGCCAATGTGCTCGCCCTCATCGACGCCACCCGCGACGACTTCGGTCTCGGCCCCGGCGACACGTGGACGCTCTTCCACTCCAGCGCCTTCGACTTCTCCGTCTGGGAGATCTGGGGCGCTCTGCTGACCGGCGCCCGGCTGGTCGTCGTCGACTACTGGGTGTCGCGCTCCCCCGCCGACTTCCACGCCCTGCTCGCGGGGGAGGGGGTCACCGTTCTCAGCCAGACCCCGTCCGCATTCACCCAGCTCATGGCCGCCGACCGGGAACACGGGGAACAGCGGGGCCAGGGCACGCCGCTCGCCCTGCGCCTGGTCGTCCTCGGCGGCGAACCGCTGGACGCCCGCCCGCTGCGCGACTGGTTCGACCGCCACCCCGAGGACCGCTGCCGGCTGGTCAACATGTTCGGCATCACCGAGACGACGGTCCATGTCACGGCGCAGACGGTGACCCGGCGCACGGCGTTGTCCGGATCCCGCTCGGTGGGGCGTCCGCTGCCCGGCTGGTACGTCTACGTGCTCGACGCCCGGGGCAGGCCGGTCCCGCCCGGGGCACCCGGTGAGATCCATGTCGGCGGCGCCGGGGTCGCGACCGGGTACCTGGGCCGCCCGGGCCTGACCGGGCAGCGCTTCGTACCCGACCCGTGGCACGGCGGACGGATGTACCGCAGCGGCGATCTGGGCCGGCTGCTCGCGGACGGCACGCTGGAGCATCTGGGCCGGATCGACAGCCAGGTGAAGGTGCGCGGCTTCCGGATCGAGCTGGACGAGATCCGTCACGTGCTGCTGGCCGACCCGTCCGTGACCGCGGCGGCGGTGACGGTGTCCGGGGACGCGTTCCTGGATGCGGCGGGCGTGCGGATCGATGCGTACGTGGTTCTGGCGGCGGACCCGGTCGGCACGGCCGACGGCATACGCCGGCGGGCCGCGAAGCTGCTGCCGGAGCACATGGTGCCCGCCTCGGTGACCGCCCTGCCGCGGCTCCCGCTCACCCCGAACGGCAAGCTGGACCCGTCCCGGCTGCCCGCCCCGAAGGCCCCGGCCGACGCCCCACCCGGCACCGCTGCCTCCGCCCCCGCCGACCCTTTCGCCGAACTTGCCGGGATCTGGGAGTCCGTCCTCGGCGTGCCGGTCGGCCCCGACGACAACTTCTTCGATCTGGGCGGCAATTCGCTCTACGCGATCCGTCTCGCCACCGCGATGCGGGAGCGCGGCCTGCCTCCGGTGCCGCTGCGGCGGCTCTATCTGTCGCCGACGGTCCGGTCCCTGAGCGAGGCGGTGGACGAGTGACGGCGCGGTGGCCGCATCGCGCGACCGCCCCGCCGTCATGCGCCCTGCGGCCCTACGCGAAACGCTGCTTCGCCGTCCCGTCGCACGCCTGGAGCTTCAGCGGGTCCTCGGCCGCCGCGAGTGTGAGGCACAGCCCGGTCGAAGCCGCCGGGCGCAACGTGCCCGACTCCTGGACGAACTGTTGGTTCGCCGCACCCGAGCAGTTCCACAGGATGAGCGTGGCACCCGCCTTGTAGTCGGCGCCCGGCACATCGAGGCACCGGTCGTGGCTCAGTTCCGTACGGACGGCCTTCGTGCCTGCGTCGTACCACCAGCCCTGGTTGCGGCCGCCGTGGCAGTCCCAGCCCGCGATCTTCGTGTTGTTGCGGGTCACCGACGCGGGGACGTCGACACACGTGCCGGTGGCCTCGTTCTTCAGGGGCTTGAAGACCGAGTCCCAGGCGGCAGGCTCCAGGACCGGCTTTCCGGTGCTCGCCGGGTCGGCGCAGCTCGCCTCGCGCAGACCGGAGTTGTAGATCTGGGTCAGGCAGGAGGCGAAGGCGGCGTGCCCGCGCGCGTTGGGGTGGAAGGACTGCCGGACGGAGTTGGAGTCCGGCGGGAAGTGCGACAGGTCGATGTAGAGGCCGCGGGCCCAGGTGTCCTCCATGCAGACCTCGTGGCCGTGGAAGAGCCGGGAGTTGTCGAGGTAGACGGCCCCGGTGTCGGCGGCGGCCTTGCGCATTCCGCGCTCGAAGGCGGGGACGGCGACGTTACGGCCCCAGGCGGCGTCGGAGTCGTAACCCGCGCAGCCACCCGGGATCTTGCCGGGGAAGTTCGGGTTGTCGTTGAAGTCGGGGCCGATCGGGCTGGGGTAGCCCATCACCACGAGTTTGTAGTCGCCACTGGCGTAGCCGGCGTCGGACATGACGGTCCGCAGGTCGCGTACGGTCTTCTCGACCTTGGGGACGAGCCCGTCGACCCGAGCCTGCCAGCCGCCCTCGTACGTCGGCCGGCACGCGCCCTGGAGGAGCACCCAGCGCTCCACGCAGTCCGTCATCACCGGGCCGAACTGGAGGTCGTCGTTGGCACCGGCCACGAGCACGATCATCTTGATACGGGTGTTGCGGGCCTTGATGGCGAGGTTGTCGCTCTGCACGAGTTCGTCGGCGTACTGCCTGGATCCGCCGATCACGATGTTTCCCGTGTACGCCCCCGAGCAGGAGACGTTGTACGTGACGTCGGCGGGGATCCCGGTGCGGTGGATGGCGGAGTCGGGCGAGCGGTGGCACCAGTTGTCGGGGCCGTTGGTGCCTGCCTCGTACGTTCCGACGCCCTCGCCGGAGATCTCGCTGTCGCCGAGCGAGATCAGCCCGGTCCTGCGGTCGGCGAGCGGGCGCTCGGCCGGGTCGCCGTACAGCCGGGTGGCCTCGGCGGCGCGGATGGCCTCCAGCTCGGGCGGGAGGGGGGTGGATGCGGTAGGGGTGGTACCGGACCTGTGTGCCGCGGCGGCCGGCCCGGCGGCAGCGGTCATGCCGCCCACTGCCGCCGTCATGGCCGCGGCGGCCGCGACCGTACAGCGGAGTCTGTGTCTGGTGCGCCTCATTGCGCCTCCCCGGTTTGTGGTTACCCCCGGTATTTACTGGTCGGTAGGCAACTTGGGAATACGCAGAACAAGACAAGTGCTCAACTTTTTCAGGAGGTTGAAACCCATGGACGACGCACAGACATCCGCCGGCCCGGCCGACACCACCGGCGGCACCGAGTACCGCATCGAGCACGACTCGATGGGTGAGGTGAAGGTCCCCGCGCACGCCAAATGGCGGGCCCAGACGCAGCGCGCCGTGGAGAACTTCCCGATCTCCGGCCAGCGCCTGGAGCGGGCCCACATCGAGGCCCTGGCCCGGATCAAGGCCGCCGCGGCCAAGGTCAACGCCGAGCTCAAGGTGCTCGACCCGGACATCGCCCACGCGATCCAGGACGCGGCGGGCGAGGTCGCCGACGGCCGCTGGGACGCGCACTTCCCGATCGATGTCTTCCAGACCGGGTCCGGCACGTCCTCCAACATGAACACCAACGAGGTCGTGGCGACCCTCGCCACCGAACGCCTCGGCCGTGAGGTCCACCCCAACGACCACGTCAACGCCTCGCAGTCGTCCAACGACGTCTTCCCGTCCTCCATCCACATCGCCGCGACCGCGGCCGTCACCGGTGAACTGATCCCCGCCCTGGACCATCTGGCGGCCGCGCTGGAGCGCAAGTCCGCCGAGTTCGCAACGGTCGTGAAGTCGGGCCGTACGCATCTGATGGACGCGACGCCGGTGACCCTGGGTCAGGAGTTCGGCGGCTACGCGGCGCAGATCCGTTACGGCATCGAGCGGCTGAACGCGTCGCTGCCACGACTCGCCGAACTACCGCTGGGGGGCACGGCCGTCGGCACCGGCATCAACACCCCGCCCGGCTTCTCCGCCGCCGTGATCGCCGAGGTCGCCCGCGTCACCGGGCTGCCGCTCACCGAGGCCCGCGACCACTTCGAGGCGCAGGGCGCGCGGGACGGGCTCGTCGAGACGTCGGGCCAGCTCCGTACGATCGCCGTCTCGCTCACCAAGATCTCCAACGACCTGCGCTGGATGGCCTCGGGCCCCCGCACCGGATTGGCCGAGATCAGCCTTCCCGACCTCCAGCCGGGTTCGTCGATCATGCCGGGGAAGGTGAATCCGGTCATTCCCGAGGCCGTCCTGATGGTCGCCGCCCAGGTGATGGGGAACGACACGACGGTCGCCGTCGCGGGTGCGGCGGGCAACTTCGAACTGAACGTCATGCTGCCGGTCATCGCGAAGAACCTGCTGGAATCGGTCCGGCTGCTGGCCAACGTCTCCCGGCTGCTCGCGGACCGTACGGTCGACGGGATCACGGCCGACGTGGAACGGGCCCGGGAGTACGCGGAGTCCTCGCCGTCCGTCGTCACCCCGCTGAACAAGTACATCGGCTACGAGGAGGCGGCGAAGGTCGCCAAGAAGTCGCTCGCCGAGCGGCGGACGATCCGTGAAGTGGTGCTGGCCTCGGGGTATGTGGAGCGCGGCGACCTCACGGTGGAACAGCTCGACGAGGCGCTCGACGTGTTGCGTATGACCCGCCCGTGACGTGGATCGCAGCAACCGGGCGGCCGCATCCCTAAGATCTCTCCATGGCAGGTACGGGAGACAACGCGCGCGCAGAAGTCGATCGCTCGGACGTCGCGTGCTGGGCGCCGGGCGATCACATCCTGTGGCGCTACCGGGGCAACGGTCCGCGGTCGCCCGGCGGCGCCCACAGCCCGGTCCACATCTGCCGGCCGGTCACCGTCGTCCAGGACACCGACGAACTGCTCGCCGTCTGGATGGCGCCCGGCACGGAATGCATCAGACCGGTTCTGGCCGACGGCTCCAGCGTGCACGCCGAGCCGCTCGCCACCCGGTACACCGCGCCCCGCACCGTCGCCCGCTCGACCTGGTTCGGCAGGGGCGTGCTGAAGCTCGCCCGGCCCGGCGAACCCTGGTCGGTCTGGCTGTTCTGGGACCACGGCTGGAGCTTTCGCAACTGGTACGTGAATCTGGAGGAACCGCGAACCCGCTGGGCCGGCGGCGTCGACTCCGAGGATCACTTTCTCGACATCGCCGTGCACCCCGACCGAAGCTGGCGCTGGCTGGACGAGGACGAATTCGCCCAGGCGCAGCGGGTCGGTCTGATGGACCGGGACACCGCGCGGCGGGTACGGGAGGCGGGCCGCGCGGCCGTCGGCGTGATCAACGCCTGGGGCACTCCGTTCCGGGACGGCTGGGAGAACTGGCGGCCCGATCCGCGGTGGCAAGTGCCCGCGCTGCCGGATGACTGGGACCGTACGCCCTCGCATATGCCGTCGTGAGACCCTTGATGCACCCCAGGGGGGCAAACGTAGGATCGTCCTCCGGAGGGCTGCTCCGCTCCAACCGGCGGGCGCGGCACTGGACCTGACCGCAAGTCATCGCACGAGTGCACGATCTTCATGAGCCGCATCAGTTGCATGAGTCGCAACAACCGGACGAACCACTACGAGGGGGTGGAGATGTGCACGCTGTCCGCCGCCGAAACGGCGGAAACGTTGTCAGCGGCACACCCCGCAGGCATACGGTTTCGGCCCCGCGGAGCTGGGCATGCGATGGCAGCCGTTGTCATCACCGCTCTCGCCGGGGCACAGTGGCGCCCCACAAGGTGATTGCCTCATACAACCGGCCCGGACGGACGGAACCCCACGCGTGACGGAGCATCCCACCTCCCACGAAGGCCGGCAGCCTCTCGCCGCCCGGTCGCAGGAACGCGCCCGGCCGCGGCAGCAGGACGCCGCGCCTGCAGCCACCCCTGCCACCGCAGCGATTCCCGGCCCTGCCGCGGCGTCGGGCCCGAAGCCGGCCACGCCCCCGGGCACCGGCTCGAATCCCACGGCGATTCCCGGCCCCGCAACGGCACCGACTCCCGCCGTCGCGCCGAGCGCCGCGGCGGCGGCGGGACCGGACCCGCAGACGGTGGCCCGCCGCGAAGGCGACCGGCTGCGCTTCGTGGGCGCCGCGACCCGCCGGATCGCCCGCGGCATAGATCTGGACGAGATCGTCCTCGGCCTGTGCCGGGCCAGCGTGCCGACGTTCTCCGACGCCATACTCGTCTACCTCCGCGATCCACTCCCGGTCGGCGACGAGCGCCCGGCCACCCCGTTCGTCCTGCGGCTGCGCCGGTCCGACCGGCTGCGTTTAAACGATGAGGAGACCGAGACCTCCCCGGAGACCGAGCGGCTGCGCGCGCCCGCCATCGACCCGCATGCCGACCTGACGCCCGCGGCCGAACTCTGCGAGGTGCAGGCGGGCGGTGCGCTCGCCGAGGTGCTGCGCGGCGTACGGCCCGTCTTCGGGGACTCCGCGGCGGCCCGCGTCGCCCTGCCCGAACTGCTCGGCGCCGGGCGCACCGTCCCCTCCGGCCACCGGGTGATACTCGCCCCGCTGCGCGGCCGCCGGCGGGTGATCGGTGCCGCCGTCTTCCTGCGCGGGACCGAGCGGCCGCCGTTCGAGGCCAACGACCTGCTGGTCGCCGCCCAGCTGGCCACGCACACCGCGCTCGGCATCGACAAGGCCGTGCTGTACGGACGCGAGGCGTACATCGCCGATGAGCTGCAGCGCACCATGCTGCCCGACTCGCTGCCGCAGCCCACCGGCGTCCGGCTCGCCTCCCGCTACCTCCCGGCCGCCGAGACGGCCCGGGTCGGCGGTGACTGGTACGACGCCATCCCGCTGCCCGGCAGCAGGGTCGCGCTGGTCGTCGGGGACGTCATGGGCCACTCCATGACCTCCGCGGCGATCATGGGCCAGCTGCGCACCACCGCGCAGACCCTCGCCGGGCTCGACCTGCCACCGCAGGAGGTGCTGCACCACCTGGACGAGCAGGCGCAGCGGCTCGGCAGCGACCGGATGGCCACCTGCCTGTACGCGGTGTACGACCCGGTCGCGCACCGGATCACCATCGCCAACGCCGGGCACCCGCCGCCCGTGCTGCTCCATCTGGGCGGCCGCGCCGAGGTGCTGCGGGTGCCGCCCGGCGCCCCGATCGGCGTCGGCGGGGTGGACTTCGAGGCCGTCGAGCTGGATGCGCCCGCGGGCGCCACGCTGCTGCTGTACACCGACGGTCTGGTGGAGTCCCGGCTGCGGGACGTCTGGACCGGTATCGAGCAGCTGCGTGAGCGGCTCGCCGCCACCGCCCAGCTCACCGGACCGGATCACTCGCCGCCGCTGGAGGCGCTCTGCGACGACGTGCTCGACATGCTCGGCCCGGGCGACCGGGACGACGACATCGCGCTGCTCGCCGCCCGGTTCGACGGGATCGCGCCGAGCGATGTCGCGTACTGGTTCCTGGAGCCGGAGGACTCCGCCCCCGGACGGGCCCGGCGGCTGGCCCGCAGGGCGCTCAGCAGGTGGGGCCTCGACGAGCTCTCGGACTCGGTGGAACTGCTGGTCAGCGAGGTGGTGACCAATGCGGTGCGGTACGCGGAGCGACCGGTGACGCTGCGGTTGCTGCGGACCGACATCCTGCGCTGCGAGGTCGGCGACGACGCCCCGCAGCTGCCCCGGCAGCGCCGGGCCCGCGACATGGACGAAGGCGGCCGCGGCCTCTTCCTGGTGAACCGGCTGGCCCGCCGGTGGGGTGCGACCCGGCTGTCGACCGGCAAGGTCGTCTGGTTCGAGATGCCTACCCGCGGCCAGCAATAGAACACGGAAGAAATAACCCAAGTCTGGACAAGGTCTACATGTTGCCGACCTCTCGTCGTCGGAGTTGACTCGGTCGTGCCCGGGCGCCGCCTGGACGACCTGACCGACACCCCGCACCGACGGGAGGACGCTCGTGACCGAGGAAACGAAGAACGCTCCTTACACCACGAACAATGCCGGGATCCCGGTGGAGAGCGACGAACATTCGCTCACCGTCGGATCCGACGGCCCGATCCTGCTCCAGGACCACTACCTCATCGAGAAGATGGCCCAGTTCAACCGTGAACGGGTCCCCGAGCGAGTGGTCCACGCCAAGGGCTCCGGTGCCTACGGCATTTTCAAGGTGACCAACGACGTCAGCCAGTTCACCAAGGCCGACCTCTTCCAACCGGGCAAGCAGACCGCCATGCTCGCCCGCTTCTCCACGGTCGCCGGCGAACAGGGCTCCCCCGACACCTGGCGCGACCCCCGCGGTTTCGCGCTGAAGTTCTACACCGAGCACGGCAACTACGACATGGTCGGCAACAACACGCCGATCTTCTTCGTACGGGACCCGATGAAGTTCCAGGACTTCATCCGCTCGCAGAAGCGCCGCCCGGACAGCGCGGTGCGCGACCACGACATGCAGTGGGACTTCTGGACCCTCTCTCCCGAGTCCGCCCACATGGTCACCTGGCTGATGGGCGACCGCGGCATCCCGAAGACGTACCGCAACATGAACGGCTACAGCTCGCACACCTATATGTGGGTGAACGCGGGCGGCGAGAGGTTCTGGGTCAAGTACCGCTTCAAGACCGACCAGGGCATCGACTTCTACCCTCAGGCCGAGGCCGACGAGATGGCCGGCATCGACGGCGACGTCCACCGCCGTGACCTCTTCGAGTCGATCAAGCGGGGTGACCACCCGAGCTGGACGCTGTACGTCCAGATCATGCCGTTCGACGACGCGCCGGACTACCGGTTCAATCCGTTCGACCTCACGAAGGTGTGGCCGCACGGCGACTACCCGGAGATCGAAGTCGGCCGGATGACGCTGAACGAGAATCCCGAGGACTTCTTCGTCCACATCGAGCAGGCGTCCTTCGAGCCGTCGAACCTGGTGCCCGGTATCGGTCCGTCGCCCGACAAGATGCTGCTCGGCAGGCTCTTCTCGTATCCGGACACCCACCGGTACCGGATCGGCCCGAACTACGCGCAGCTGCCGCCGAACCGCCCACGGTTCGGCCGGAACTCGTACGCGAAGGACGGCCCGATGCGGTACGAGCCGACGCGCACGGGGGCGGTCTACGCGCCGAACTCGTACGGCGGACCGGCCGCGGACACCGAACGCTTCGGCGACCCGGCGGGCTGGGCCACGGCGGGCGAGATGGTCCACGAGGCGTACAAGCTGCACCGCGAGGACGACGACTGGGGCCAGGCGGGCACGATGGTCCGCAAGGTGCTCGACGACGCGGCGCGCGACCGGCTCGTGTCGAACATTTCCGGCCATCTCCTGGACGGCGTGAGCCGCCCGGTCCTGGAGCGGGCGCTGCAGTACTGGCGCAACGTCGACAAGGACCTCGGCGACCGGATCGCCAAGGAGGTCAACGGCGGCTGACACCGTCCGTACGCGGAATCATGGGAGAGGGGCGGTGCCGGTCCGGCACCGCCCCTCTCCCGTGCGTTCACCGCTCTGTCATGCGTTCACTGATTGAGCGGGTTGTTGTGTCCGGGCCGCCCGGAGTTCGCTCCGCCGCCCGGCAGGACGGGGGACTCGCTCGGCAGGACGGGGGACTCGCTCGGCGGCTCGATGGGCGACTGACTGGCCGAATCGCTGGGCGTCTCGATCGGGCTCTGCGAAGGCGGGTCCGACGACTCGGACGGCGACGGGTCGGGGCTCTCCGACGTCGAGGGGCTCGTCGACGGGCTGGCCGGCACGGTGACCTCACCGCGCTCGACGTCCTGAAGATCGAACTGGGCACTGGAGCCGCCGCCCAGCGCGCCGAGGGTGTAGTCCGCCCAGATCTGCGCCGGGAAGCCGCCACCGTTGGCCCGGCCGGAGTTCGCGGTACCGGTCAGACTGACCTGGCCGCCGCCTTCCTTGGGGGATTCACCGAAGAGCGCCACGACTGTGGTGAGCTCCGGGGTGTAGCCCGCGAACAGGGCTGACTTGTTGTTCTCCGAGGTGCCCGTCTTGCCCGCCGCCTCGTAGGCCGAGGTGTTGGCCGCCTGGCCGGAGCCGCTGTCCACGACGCCCCTCAGGACGGAGGTCACGGTGTCGGCGGACTTGCGGCTGATCACCTGATTCCCGATGCCCTCGACCGGGTCGACCGTGCGGTCCCGGTGCTTGGCGGACTTCACGATGAACGGGGTGACCTTCCGGCCGTGGTTGTCGAGCGTGGCGTACGCGCCCGCCATGTCCCAGGTCGAGGCGTTCATCGTGCCCAGTGTGATGGCGGGGCGCTCGGGGAAGTTCTGGTCCGGTACGCCGAGCGCCAGCGCGGTCTTCTTCACCGCGGGCGGGCCGACGTCGACCACCATCTGCGCGAAGACCGAGTTGATCGACTTGTTCATCGCGCTCTGCACGGTGACGTTGCCGTAGCTCTGATTGTCCTCGTTCTCGGGGGCGAACGGGGTGTCGCTGCCCACGACGGGCCGCTTGCTGGTGCCGTCGTAGCGGGTGTTGACGCCGATCAGATCGCCGTCCTGGGTTTTCGCCTCGTTCTCCAGCGCGGAGGCGAGCACCAGCGGCTTGAAGGTGGAGGCGGGCTGGTAGTCCCGGCGCGTGGCGTTGGAGATGTAGTGCTTGACGTAGTCCACCCCGCCGTAGAGTGCGACGACCGCGCCGGTCTTCGGGTCGACAGAGGTGGCACCCGCCTGGACGGTCGCGTCGACCTTGTTGTCCTTGCGGTCCAGCTTGGACTCCAGCTGGCGGTCGACCGACGCCTCCAGCTGCTTCTGCCGCTTCTTGTCGATGTTCAGGGTGAAGGTCCAGCCGCCGGCCTCCCGCATCTCCCCCGTGACGCCCTGCTTGTCCAGCTCCTTGTTGGCGGCCTCGACGAGGTAACCGGTCTGGCCCTCCATGCCGGGTGCGGGCTTGGGCTTGTCCGGGACGGGGAACTTCAGGGTGTCGCGCTGGGCCTTGTCGAGCCAGTGCATCTCGACCATGTTGTCGAGCGTGTAGCCCCAGCGCTCCTTGACGAGCCTCCGGCCGGTGGGCGTCGCGACTGCCCAGTCGTACTGGCTGGGGGCCTGGAGCAGCGCGGCCAGATAGGCACCCTGGGAAACGTTGAGGTCCTTGGCGTCGATCCCGTAGTAGGCCTGCGCCGCGGCCTGGATCCCGCTCGCGCCGCGTCCGTAGTACGCGGTGTTGATGTACCCGGCGAGGATGTAGTTCTTGTCCTTCTTCTGGTCGACCTTGAGCGAGATCACCAGCTCTTTGAGCTTGCGGCTGACCGTCGGGTCCTGCGTCAGGTAGTAGTTCTTCACGTACTGCTGGGTGATGGTCGAGCCACCCTGCTTGCCCTTGCCGGAGAGCGTGTTGAAGATGCCGCGCGCGGTGCCCTTCAGGTCGACGCCCTTGTCCTTGTAGAACGTCTTGTTCTCGGCGGCGACGAAGGTGTGCTGCACCTCCTTGGGGACCTCGGCGAGGTCCACGATCTGGCGGTTGACCCCGTCACTCCCGGTCCGGGTCAGCACTGTGCCGTCGCTGTACTGGTAGACGTTGCTCTGCCGCTCGGCCAGGATGTTGGCCTTGGGTATGTCCACGTACAGGTAGAGCGCCACGAAGGCGCCCATGATCAGCAGGCAGAACCCGAAGAACGTGCCCAGCATCTTCCGCCAGGTGAAGAGTCTGCGTATGCCGCCGCTCTTCGCGGCCCGCCGCGCTCCGCGCTGCTGGGCTCGTCGCGCATCCGCTCGACCCATCGCTGTATCGCTCCCGTTTCTCTGCTCGCCTGATCCGCTCAGCCCAGACAGCTAACACTGTCGGCAAGGACAAAATGCAAGCGATCCGGTCTTTTCCGGACGTGACAATCAGCACCCGTTCCTTAAGGAACCGACTCCCGGGAGGTGCACATGGTTGCGAATTCGCTTAATGTGCAATCACATTGCTAGCAACGCGCTAGACACACAAACAGGGGGAATCATGACCGACCAACCGATAGCGGCGCAGACCGACGGCACTCCGGAGATGCCGGCGCCGCAGGTCCGGGAGACCACGGCCCACTCCATCCCCGGCGGCTTCGGCCTGCTCCTGACCGTCCTCGGCGTGTTCCTCGGCGTCGGCCTGGCGATCATCGGTGGCGCCCTGGGCGCCAACGGACACAACGGGGTGGGGATCCCTCTCCTCGTCGTCGGGGTGCTCCTCGCCGTCGCCTCGCTCTTCTGCATGAGCGGCGTCAAGATGGTGGCGCCCGGCGAGGCCCGCGTCATCCAGCTCTTCGGCCGGTACGTCGGAACGATCCGCGCCGACGGACTGCGCTGGATCAACCCGCTGACCAGCAGCCGCAAGATCTCCACCCGGGTCCGCAACCACGAGACCGCGGTCCTCAAGGTCAACGACGCCTACGGCAACCCGATCGAGCTCGCCGCGATCGTCGTCTGGAAGGTCGAGGACACCGCGCAGGCGCTCTTCGAGGTCGACGACTTCCGGAAGTTCGTCGCCACGCAGACCGAGGCGGCCGTCCGCCACATCGCGATCGAGTACCCGTACGACGCCCACGACGAGGGCGGCCTGTCACTGCGCGGCAACGCGGACGAGATCACCGAGAAGCTGGGCGCCGAACTCACCGCCCGGGTGCAGGCCGCCGGCGTACGCATCATCG
Organism: Streptomyces sp. NBC_01717; assembly: GCF_036248255.1. NCBI lineage: Bacteria > Bacillati > Actinomycetota > Actinomycetes > Kitasatosporales > Streptomycetaceae > Streptomyces > Streptomyces sp. NBC_01717. Next base: position 3,727,701 of record NZ_CP109178.1, read on the forward strand.
AGTCCCGCTTCAGCCACCTCGCGTACGCCCCCGAGATCGCCTCCGCGATGCTCCAGCGCCAGCAGGCGGGTGCGGTGGTCGCGGCCCGCCAGCAGATCGTCGAGGGCGCGGTCGGCATGGTCGAGATGGCGCTGACCCGGATCGCGGAACAGGACATCGTCGAGCTCGACTCCGAACGCAAGGCGGCGATGGTCAGCAACCTGATGGTGGTGCTGTGCGGTGACCGCGCGGCGCAACCCGTCCTGAACACGGGCACGCTCTACCAGTGACGGAAGAAACCCCGAAGCGCAAGCAGATGCTGCTGCGGCTGGACCCCGCGGTGCACGACGCGCTGGCCCGCTGGGCGTCGGACGAGCTGCGCAGCGCGAACGCCCAGATCGAGTTCCTGCTGCGCAGAGCACTGGCAGAGGCGGGCCGCCTGCCGACGGCAGCATCCCCCATCCCTCGCCGGGGCCGTCCCCCCAAGCCCCCGGTGGAGTAGGGGCGGAAGAGCGGGAGCGGTCGCCGGGCGACTGCCCCGCAGCGCCGGACGGGCTGGAAGATCAGCCCGCCCGGCGATCGCGGACACGCAGCCGCCGTGTCCGGCGGACGCCGCTGGGGAAACCTGATCCGGCCGTGCCGGACGCACTCCGGCAGGTGTTCCCGGGAACGGAGGGAGACGAGGGGAACCGGGCCACCGGAGCCCCGGCTGCGGGTTGTTCCGCCTCCGGATGCCTCTCGTTCACGACGGGTACCGCCCCCACGCCTACGTTCACGTGTGAAAGCTATGCAATTCACGAGGAGCTGTTGTGAACAGACGCGTGCGTAGTGCGCGATGGGGAGCCCCCGTCGCTGCGGCCGTCGTGGCCGCAGTTGCCACGATGGTGCTCAACCCGACGCTGGGTGCGTCGGCCGTTGCTCCGCAGTCGGCGGCGAAGGCGAAGGCCCCCACGGCGAAGAACGTCATCTTCATCAACGGTGACGGTATGGGTGCCTCGATGCGCGAGGCAGCAAGGCTCAACCTTTCCGGCCTGGAAGGCCAGTTGGCGATGGACCGCCTCACGGCGTCCGGCCAGCTCACCACCACCCCGCGGGACCCGAAGGCCGTCGTGACGGACTCCGCCGCGGCGGCGACCGCATGGGCCACGGGCGAGAAGACCTACAACGGCGCGATCAGCGTCGATGTCGACGGCAACCCGCTGGCGACCCTCGGCCAGCAGGCCAAGGCGGCCGGCAAGGCCACCGGCCTGGTGACCACCGCCCAGGTCACCGACGCGTCCCCGGCGGCGTTCTTCGCCAACACCGCGGACCGCGGACAGCAGGACGAGATCGCCCGACAGTACCTGGACGTCAGCAAGCCCGACGTCATCCTGGGTGGCGGCGAGGACTGGTGGCTGCCGGCCGGTACGCCGGGCGCGTTCCAGGACAAGCCGGCGGAGGACACGACCGAGGCCAGCCGCGGCACCAAGGGCAACCTGATCAAGAAGGCCCAGAAGGCCGGTTACTCGTACGTCAACAGTGCGAGCGGGCTGAGCAAGGCCAAGAACGGCAAGCTCCTCGGGCTGTTCAGCAACGAGGAGATGTTCCAGCAGCGCCCCGAGGGCCAGGGCGACGTCTACAGCCCGGTCGTGGACCTCGGCACGATGACCAGCAAGGCCCTGAGCAGCCTGGACAAGAACAAGAAGGGCTTCTTCCTCATGGTCGAGGAGGAAGGCACCGACGAGTTCGCGCACTCCAACAACGGCACGCGCGTCCTGCAGTCGATGCAGCAGCTGGAGAAGGCCGTCGCGGTGGCCCGCGCATACATCGCGACGCACCCCGACACACTGCTGGTCGTCACCGGTGACCACGAGACCGGCGGTCTCTCGGTCGAGGAGGTCGACGCCGCCGACGAGTCCGGGGACGCCATCTCCGCCGAGGACGGTCCGTTCTCGATCCGCGGCAGCGACCGCAAGTTCACCATCGACTGGACCACGTCGGGGCACACCAGCGTGGACGTGCCCGTGACGGCGAGCGGTCCGCTCTCCGACAGCTTCTCGGGCAAGCACCCGAACACGTACGTGCACGACGTACTCAAGCAGGTGCTGGCACCGCGCCGCTGAACGCGGTGACGCAGGAACGGGCCCCGGGAGCATTCCCCCGGGGCCCGTTCCCGTGCGCAGGCGCGATGCCGTCGGGCCGGGGGCGGCCCGGGCCCGCCGTAAGCCCGCTCAGGGCCGCACCGAGCAGTACGGCTGCTGCCCGACCTCATCTCGAGGAGGACTGCCCCACCCCGTATACACGCGAGGTATACACACCACTTATAGTGTCCGCATGTCTATCGGTCACACCCTCCTCGGGCTCCTCGAGTCCGGCCCCCGCCACGGCTACGACCTCAAGCGCACGTTCGACGAGAAGTTCGGCCACGACCGCCCCCTGCACTACGGCCAGGTCTACTCGACCATGTCCCGCCTCCTCAAGAACGGCCTCGTCGAGGTCGACGGCATAGAGAGCGGCGGCGGCCCCGAGCGCAAGCGGTACGCCATCACCGAGGCCGGTATCACCGACGTCGCCGACTGGCTCGCCCAGCCCGAGAAGCCGGAGCCGTACCTCCAGTCGACGCTGTACACCAAGGTCGTCCTGGCCCTGCTCACCGGCCGCAGCGCCGAAACCCTCCTGGACACGCAGCGCACCGAGCACCTGCGCCTCATGCGCATCCTCACCGACCGCAAGCGCGGCGGCGACCTCGCAGATCAGCTGATCTGCGACCACGCCCTCTTCCATCTGGAGGCCGACCTCCGCTGGCTGGAACTGACCGCCGCCCGGCTCGACCGCCTCGCCGGGGAGGTCGTCGCATGACCCCGGCCGGCTCCCTCCTCGTCGCCCGCGACCTGCATAAGTCGTACGGCTCGACACCCGCCCTGGACGGCGCCTCGTTCTCCGTCCACCCCGGCGAGATCGTCGCCGTGCTGGGCCCGTCCGGCTCCGGCAAGTCGACCCTGCTGCACTGCCTCGCCGGCATCATCACCCCCGACAGCGGCACGGTCGGCTACGCGGGCCGCGAGCTCTCCGCGATGTCCGACGCCGAACGCAGCGCCCTGCGCCGCAGCGATTTCGGCTTCGTCTTCCAGTTCGGACAGCTCGTCCCGGAGCTGACCTGTGTGGAGAACGTCGCCCTGCCGCTCCGCCTCAGCGGCACCAGGCGCAAGGACGCCGAGCGCACCGCCCTCCGCTGGATGGAACGCCTGGAGGTGGACGACCTCGGCGCCAAGCGCCCCGGCGAGGTCTCCGGCGGCCAGGGCCAGCGCGTCGCCATCGCCCGAGCCCTGGTCTCCTCCCCGAAGGTGATCTTCGCGGACGAGCCGACCGGCGCCCTGGACTCCCTCAACGGCGAGCGGGTGATGCAACTGCTCGGCGAGGCCGCCCGGTCCGCCAATGTCGCCGTGGTCCTGGTGACGCACGAGGCCCGCGTCGCCGCCTACTCCGACCGCGACGTCACCGTGCGCGACGGCCGGGCCCGCGACCTGGAGCACTCCGCATGACGCTGCTCGAACCGAAGAAGGTCCCGGCAGCCGAGCAGCCCCGGCCCGCCGAGCCCTCCCGCGCGATCGCCCTGCTGCGCGATCTCGCCCTCGGCATCCGGTTCGCCTCCTCCGGCGGGCGTGAGGGCTGGACGCGCACCGTGCTCACCGCGGTCGGTGTGGGCCTCGGCGTGGCACTGCTGCTGGTCGCCTCCTCCGTACCGCATCTGCTCGATCACCGCTCCGCCCGCGAGCAGGCCCGCGCCGAGTCCCGCATCTCACGCGACGACACCGTCCCGAAGTCGGATTCCACGGTGCTGCGGATCAGCGCGGAGTCCGAGTTCCGCGGCCGCTCCGTCGAGGGCTTCCTGATGCGGCCGGAGGGGGCGCACCCGGTGACCCCGCCCGGCGTGGCGAACTTCCCCGGCCCGGACGAGATGGTCGTCTCGCCTGCCCTGAAGGAGCTGCTCGGCTCCCCGGAGGGCCGACTCCTCAAGGAGCGGCTGCCGTACCGGATCACCGGCACCATCGCCGATCCGGGCCTCATCTCCCCGAGCGAACTGCGCTTCTACGCGGGCAGCGCCACCCTGACCGCCGCCGCGGGCGGCCACCGGCTGGCCGGTTACGGCGACCGGGCCCCGTCCGAGCCCCTGTCGCCCGTCCTCATCGTGCTCGTCATCATGATCTGCGTCGTCCTGCTGGTGCCGGTCGCGATCTTCATCGCGACGGCCGTGCGCTTCGGCGGGGACCGCCGCGACCGCAGACTCGCCGCGCTGCGCCTGGTCGGCGCGGACATCCGGATGACCCGCCGGATCGCTGCCGGTGAGGCACTCTTCGGCGCGGTGCTCGGCCTGCTGGCAGGTCTGGCGTTCTTCCTGGTGGGACGTCAGTTCATGGGCGCCGTCGAGGTGTGGGACGTCAGCGCCTTCCCTGCCGATCTGGTCCCGGCCCCCTGGCTGGCGGCGCTGGTCGCGGTGGCGGTTCCGGTGGCAGCGGTGCTGGTCACCCTGACCGCCCTGCGCTCGGTGGTGATCGAACCGCTCGGAGTCGTACGCAACAGCCGCAGCCGCAGACGCCGGCTCTGGTGGCGGCTGCTGATGCCGGTCGCGGGCGTGGCGGTACTCGCGCTGACCGGAAACGTCGACGGGCGCACCCCTGTCGATCCGTATCCGATCGCGGCCGGCGCCGTCCTGGTCCTGGTGGGGCTCGCGCTGCTGCTGCCGTGGCTGGTCGAGACGTGTGTGAACCGGCTGCGCGGCGGCCCGGTGCCCTGGCAGCTCGCGACCCGCAGGCTCCAGCTGAGCAGCGGTGCGGCGTCCCGTGCGGTCAGCGGCATCACCGTCGCGGTGGCGGGCGCGGTGGCGCTGCAGATGCTCTTCGCTGCGGTGGGCGACGACTTCAACCGGATGACGGGACAGGATCCCTCGCGGGCCCAGTTCACGACGTACTCCGAGAACGTGACCGGTGACGCGGCCGCGCGCACCATCAAGGAGTTCCGGGCCACCAAGGGCGTGCAGGCCGTCATCGGCACGGTCGAGGTGTACGTCACCCGGCCGGGGAAGTACGAGGGCGACATCCAACCCACCACCTCACTGTCCATCGGCGACTGCGCGACCCTGCGCGAGCTCGCCCGGATCGGCTCCTGCAAGGAGGGCGACGCCTTCGTCGTCCACCCCAGGAACGACAAGAAGATGGCCTCCTGGATGGACCAGACCGCTCGCAAGGGCAAGGAGGTCGAGATCAGCTCGTCCATCGAGCCGGACGGCGTGAAGTCGAAGCGGTGGACCCTGCCCGCCGACGCCCCGACCGTCGTCTCCCGCCGCGATCCGATGGGCGAGGACCACTGGGGCATCATGGCCACGGTCGGCGCGGTCGACCCGAGTACGCTGCCCGGCGCGACGGTCAACGCGCAGATCAAGGTCGACGAGAGCGTCGCGGACGTCTCCGAGTACGTACGGAACACGGCGGCCAGGATCGACCCCGGCATGCGCGTCGACTCCCTGCATTCGGTGACGCGCGACCGGCAGTACGCGAGCGTGCAGACCGGCCTTCAGGTCGGCGCGACCGTGACCCTGTTGCTGATCGCCGCCTCGATGCTGGTCTCCCAGCTGGAGCAGTTGCGGGAGCGCAGACGCCTGCTGTCGGTCCTGGTCGCCTTCGGCACCCGGCGGACCACCCTTGGCTGGTCGGTGCTCTGGCAGACCGCTGTGCCGGTGGTCATCGGCCTGGTGGTGGCGGTCGCGGGCGGGCTCGGGCTCGGCGCGGTGATGATCAGGATGATCGCCAAGAAGGTGACCGACTGGTGGCTGTTCCTGCCGATGGTGGGGGCCGGCACCGCACTGATCCTGCTGGTCACTCTGGTCTCGCTGCCGCTGCTGTGGCGGCTCATGCGACCGGACGGCCTGCGGACGGAATGACGAACACAAGGGGGTGCGGTCCCTCCGCGCGGAGGGACCGCACCCCCTTGTTCACGCGTGAGACGTGCTCGCCGTCAGCCGTACCGGCAGCGCCCGCATCGCCTCACGCAGTGCGGCCGCGAACTCCTCGAACTCGCCGTGCCGCGCCGCCCCGGTCCGCATCCCCAGCGCCACCCGCCGCGACGGCGCGGGGTCCGCGAAATACCCGGTGGTCAGCGCGTCGTTGCGGGCGGTCTCCACGGTGACGGCGGTACGCGGCAGCAGCGTCACCCCGAGCCCGCCCGCGACCAGCTGCACCAGCGTGGAGAGCCCGGCCGCGGTCGTGGTCACCGGTGCCCCCTCCGTGCGTCCCGCCTCCCGGCAGATGTCCAGCGCCTGGTCGCGCAGACAGTGCCCCTCGTCGAGCAGCAGCAGCGGCAGCTCACGCAGCGCCTCGCGCGGAATGTCGGCACGACCGCCCAGCCAGTGGCTGCGCTCCATGACCAGCACGAAGTCCTCGTCGAAGAGCGGGAGTTCGGTCACCTGGGGCACCCCGAGCGGCACGGCGAGCAGCAGCAGGTCCAGCCGGCCGGCGGCCAGCCCCTCCAGCAGCGACGACGTCTGCTCCTCGTGCACCTGCAGGTCGAGCTCCGGGTAGCGGTCGTGGACCAGCCGCAGCACGGTCGGCAACAGGTACGGGGCGACGGTCGGAATCACGCCGAGCCTGAGCACTCCGGTGAACGGCGCCCGGACCGCCTCGGCCTCCTCCATCAGCTCACCGACGGCCTCCAGCACCGCCCCGGCCCGCACCGCCAGCCGCTCCCCGGCGGGCGAGAGCAGCACCTTGCGCGTCGTACGCTCGATGAGCTGGACACCGAGTGTCTCCTCCAGCGCGGACACGGCCCCGGAGAGCGCGGGCTGACTCATCCCGATTGCTGCCGCCGCGTCCCTGAAGTGCAGGTGCTCGGCCACGGCCGCGAAGGCGCGCAGCTGCGACAGACTGGGTTGTTTGGGTCGATTGCCCTGGTTGCCCTGCGCCACTGATAGGCACCTCCGATCATCACGACCGAGTGTAGCTATTTCCGCGATCAATGCACTCTGTGCCAAGGTGGACATCGTCCAACCCCCAGGAAATCCTGCAAAAGGGAATTCCTACGCTGCAAGGAGAGCGCGTGCTCACTGTCGGTGACAAGTTCCCCGAGTTCGACCTGACTGCTTGTGTCTCGCTGGAGAGCGGCAAGGAGTTCGAGCAGATCAACCACAAGACCTACGAGGGTCAGTGGAAGATCGTCTTCGCGTGGCCGAAGGACTTCACCTTCGTGTGCCCCACCGAGATCGCCGCCTTCGGCAAGCTGAACGACGAGTTCGCCGACCGTGACGCCCAGATCCTCGGCTTCTCCGGCGACTCGGAGTTCGTGCACCACGCCTGGCGCAAGGACCACCCGGACCTGACCGATCTGCCCTTCCCGATGATGGCCGACTCGAAGCACGAGCTCATGCGTGACCTCGGCATCGAGGGCGAGGACGGCTTCGCGCAGCGCGCCGTCTTCATCGTCGACCCGAACAACGAGATCCAGTTCACGATGGTGACCGCCGGTTCCGTGGGCCGTAACCCCAAGGAGGTCCTCCGGGTCCTCGACGCCCTGCAGACCGACGAGCTGTGCCCGTGCAACTGGACCAAGGGCGAGAACACCCTGGACCCGGTCGCGCTCCTCTCGGGCGAGTGAGCTGACACCGACATGGCACTCGACGAACTGAAGGCCGCCGTCCCGGACTTCGCCAAGGACCTGAAGCTGAACCTCGGTTCGGTCATCGGGAACAGCGAACTCCCGCAGCAGCAGCTGTGGGGCACCGTCCTCGCCTGCGCGATCGCCTCGCGCTCGCCGAAGGTGCTTCGCGAGCTGGAGCCGGAGGCCAAGGCCAACCTCTCCGCCGAGGCGTACACCGCTGCGAAGTCGGCCGCCGCCATCATGGCGATGAACAACGTCTTCTACCGGACCCGGCACCTGCTGTCGGACCCCGAGTACGGGACGCTCCGCGCGGGCCTGCGGATGAACGTCATCGGCAAGCCGGGCGTGGAGAAGGTCGACTTCGAACTGTGGTCGCTCGCCGTCTCCGCGATCAACGGCTGCGGCCAGTGCCTGGACTCCCACGAGCAGGTGCTGCGCAAGGCCGGCGTGGACCGTGAGACCATTCAGGAAGCCGTCAAGATCGCCTCGGTGATCCAGGCGGTCGGCGTGACCCTCGATGCCGAGGCCGTGCTCGCCGAGTAACAGCAGTACCCCTGATACGAGAAGGGCCCCGAGGACGACCGACCGTCCACGGGACCCTTCTTATCGTTCCGACGCGCTCTCCGCCTCAGTGCACCGGCGGCTTCCCTTCCCCTTCGTCCTCACCCTCGGGCGGTGGCTCCGCCGCCGGGAGCGGGGGCGGAGTCGAGGCCGGGGCCGCACCGATCGCGGTGGCCCCGCGGGGCTGCGGTGCATGGCGAATGGCGGCCTCCTGCCCGAACGCCCGCAGATAGCCGACCACCGTATTGGTGACCGCGACCAGCGGCACCGCGACGACCGCACCGCCGATCCCCGCGACCATGCCGCCCGCGGCAACCGAGAGGACGACGGCGAGCGGGTGGACGCGTACCGCACGGCCGAGGATGAACGGCTGCAGCACGTGTCCCTCGATCTGCTGGACGGCCAGCACCACCACCAGCACCATCAGCGCGGTGAACACGCCCTCGGTGACCAGCGCGACGACGACCGCGAGCGCTCCGGAGACCACTGCGCCGACCAGCGGGATGAAGGCGAAGAGGAAGATGAAGACGGCGAGCGGCACCGCCATCGGCACATCGAGGAACCAGATCCCGAGCCCGATGAAGATGGCGTCGATCATGGCGACCAGCACCGTGCCCCGCACATAGGCGGTCAGCGTCCGCCAGGCGCGTGGCCCTGCGCCCGCGACACCCGGCCGGGCCTGGGCGGGTACGAGCTTGAGCACCCACTGCCAGATGCGCTTCCCGTCGTACAGCAGGAAGAGCGTCGAGAACATCGCCAGCAGTATCCCGGTGAGGACCTCCACCATCACGGTGACGCCCTGGAGCCCGGCGGAGGTTATCTCTTCGGTGTTGGTGCCGATGGTGTCGCTGAGGTTCTTCGCGACGTCGTTGATCTGCTGCTCGGTGACGTGGAAGGGGCTGTCGAGCAGCCAGCGCTTCAACTCGTCGATACCGTCCCGCACCTTGTCGGAGAGGGTGTCGAGGTTGTCCATGACCTGCCAGACAACGAACCAGCCGACCAGGCCCATGATGACGAAGCCCAGGATCGCCGTGACGGCGGTGGCCAGGCCGCGCGGCAGCCCGTAGCGCCTCAGCCGGGCGACGGTCGGCTGCAGCATCGCGGTGACGAGCAGCGCGGCGACGAACGCGAGCACCACCAGCTGTACGGCGCTGATGACCCGCATCAGCACCCAGAGCGTGCCGGCCAGGACGAGCAGCCGCCAGCCGGCCTCGGCCGCGACGCGCATCCCCCAGGGGATCGCCGCGACCGGATCGGGCCGGGCGGCGACGGACGGGGCGTATGCGGGCGGTGGCGGCACATGGTCAGCCGTGGCGGCAGCGTGGTCGGCGGCGGCCGGGATCGCCGGCTCGGCGTCCGCGTCCCGGTCCGCCTCGGCCTCCGCCGCGGCCCGGCGTTCCTCCAGGCGCTTGCCCAGCTCGGTCAGTTCGGCGCCCACCCGGCCGAGCCAACCTGGCAGTTTCGACATGTGTGTTCCTCTTCCCCCGATTTCTCTCCCCACCACTCCCCCCGGAGTCGTCCGGACGACGGTACACGCGCGAAGCCCCCCACCGTAGGACGGTGGGGGGCTTCGCAAGGTTGAGACGGAACCTCGGAAGGTTCTAGTACCAGCCGTTGGCCTGCCAGAACGACCAGGCCGCGCACGGGCTGCCGTAGCGGGCGCTGTTCATGTAGCTGAGGCCCCACTTGATCTGGGTGGCCGGGTTGGTCTGCCAGTCGGCGCCGGCGGATGCCATCTTCGAACCGGGCAGCGCCTGGACCAGGCCGTATGCACCGGAAGACGGGTTGCTCGCACGGTAGTTCCAGCTGGACTCGTGGTCCACGATGTTGCTGAAGCACTGGAACTGATCGGCGGGCATCATCTGACGCGCCATCGCCTGGACTTCGGCCACGGTGTACGAGCTCTGCGTGGCGAACGCGGAGGCGCTGCGGACCTCGGAACGGCTGGCGCGCTCGGCGTCCTTCTTGGCCTGCCGCTCCTGCTCCAGCTTGTCCTCGGCCGCCTGCTTCTTCGACTTGGCGTCCTTGGCGGCCTGGATGCGGGCTGCTTCCTCGACGGACTTCTTCGCCGCCGCGTCGGCCGCGGACGCCTGGGCGTCCGCCTGCTGCGTCAGCGAGGCGGTCTGCACCTGGGCCTGCTGGCCCGCGGGGATGTCGGCGAGCAGCGTCGTGTCGGCTGCGGTCGCCTCGAAGTTGTTGTCGTCGACAGCGGGAGTGCTGCCCGAAGCAACGCCTACGACGGCGCCGACGGTGGTGACCGCAGTGGCAGATGCCACGGCGAACCCCCGGACCGAGATCCGGCTCACACGGTGTCCTTCCAGCATCGCCCGCTTAGGTGACCTCGCAGGCGCAATCGTGCCCCTGACACTGGCCTCCCTACTGCTTGGGTCACGGGGAGGCACGGGCCCGGTGGGCAGCTCCCCTGAGGGAGTGCCGCGTGGTGCTCGCGGGCGGCATACGGACGGCGATTGTTGAGTTGTGTGGTGCGTGGCACCTCTGGAGGTGCGGGTGTGCCGTATGCGGGGCCTGACGGAAGCAAGACTCTGCCGGAACCGGCCGCCGCTAAGCAATTCTCCGTTGCGTGTGAAAGCTCACACCCCGTTTGGCTCAGGTGTTTTGCGGAAATGGCGCCGCAACATGATGCCGCCCGGCTAAGCTCCTTGGCTCGCCGGGCGGCATCAACTGTCACATCCAGTATCAGATCTGGCCTTCCTCCAGCATTTCGGTCACCAGTGCGGCGATCTGCGAACGCTCGGAGCGGGTGAGCGTGACGTGCGCGAAGAGCGGGTGGCCCTTCAGCTTCTCGACCACGGCGACGACTCCGTCGTACCGGCCGACCCGGAGGTTGTCCCGCTGGGCCACGTCATGCGTGAGCACAACCCGGGAATTCGACCCGATCCTGGACAACACGGTCAGCAGGACGTTGCGTTCGAGCGACTGCGCCTCGTCGACGATCACGAAGGCGTCGTGGAGCGACCGGCCCCGGATATGGGTGAGTGGCAGGACCTCCAGCATTCCGCGCCCCAGCACCTCCTCGATCACCTCACGCCCGGCGACCGCCGACAGCGTGTCGAAGACGGCCTGCGCCCAGGGGCTCATCTTCTCGGCCTCGGTGCCGGGGAGATAGCCGAGCTCCTGCCCGCCGACCGCGTACAGCGGCCGGAAGACCATCACCTTCTGGTGCTGCCTGCGCTCCAGCACGGCTTCGAGACCGGCGCAGAGCGCCAGCGCCGACTTTCCGGTACCGGCCCGGCCGCCCAGCGACACGATGCCGACGTCCTGGTCGAGCAGCAGATCCAGGGCGATGCGCTGCTCGGCGCTGCGGCCGTGGATCCCGAAGGCCTCCCGGTCGCCCCGGACGAGGCGCACATTGCCCTCGGCCGTGACCCGGCCGAGCGCCTTGCCGCGCTCGGACTGGAGGACCAGTCCGGTGTGCACGGGCAGGTCGGCGACCTCGGGGACGTACAGCGTCTCCTCTCCGAAGAGCAGATCCACCTGTTCGGCCGAGAGGGGAAGTTCGGCCATCCCCGTCCAGCCGGAGTCGGTGATGGCGAGTTCCGCGCGGTACTCCTCCGCGAGGAGGCCGACCGACGATGCCTTGATGCGCAGCGGCAGGTCCTTGGAGACGACCGTGACGTCGTACCCCTCGGCCTGGAGATTGCGCGCGACCGCGAGAATCCGAGAGTCGTTGTCCCCCAACCGGTAGCCGGCGGGCAGTACGCCGGGATCGGAATGGTTGAGTTCGACGCGCAGCGTTCCGCCGAGATCCCCTAGCGGGATCGGGGCATCGAGCCTGCCGTACCGGACGCGGAAGTCGTCCAGCAGGCGCAGGGCCTGCCGGGCGAAGTAGCCGAGCTCCGGATGGTGGCGTTTGGCCTCCAGTTCCGTGACCACGACGATCGGGAGCACGACTTCGTGCTCGTCGAAGCGGGCCATGGCGTTCGGATCGGCCAGCAGGACGCTGGTGTCGAGAACATAGGTGCGCCTGTCGGGCATGCGGCGCTTTGTGCTGGTCACCACGGAAGGACGTACCCCCTCGGACGAGGTTGGGCTGCGACGGCGTCGCGGAGCATCCCAAAGGGAGAGGACGGACCGGGCTGCGGCCACCTTGCGCGGGCCGAGCGCCGGCCCTCCGCGTCGGCCGCACTGTATGTACGGTCCTTCGTGTGCAAAGGGCCTCCCGGGCGAGCGGACTCGATGCCACTCACTTGGACACGACGTCCGCCTGGTTTTTGACCGGACGTCGACCTGACAGGGGTATTCCCTCGAACACGCGAAGCCATGCCGCCACGCGGCGGGCGGGTGAGCCGGAAGTGATGGGCCCGACCACACAGGTCCGGGCCCACGATGTGAGTCCGTCCGGCACTTGAGGCCGGAACCGTTGCGCGGGGCCGCGGGCGAGCCGGAAGCAGTGCCCAGGGGGCACGGGTCCGGGCTCACCCGCCCCGGGGTTCCGTCCTCGAACGCCGGACAGGCCGGGCCGGAGGCGCGGCGGCGTCAGCCGCCGAAGCGGCGGCCTCGGGCCGCGTAGTCGCGCAGCGCGCGAAGGAAGTCGACCTTGCGGAACGCCGGCCAGAAGACTTCGCAGAAGTAGTACTCGGAGTGCGCGCTCTGCCAGAGCATGAAGCCGGACAGCCGCTGCTCACCGCTCGTGCGGATCACCAGATCCGGATCCGGCTGCCCCCGCGTGTACAGGTGCTCGGAGATCAGGTCCGTGGAGACGATCTCCGCGAGGTCCTCGAAGGACGTCCCCTTGGACGAGTGGTCGAGCAGCAGCGAGCGCACCGCGTCCGCGATCTCCTGCCGGCCGCCGTAGCCGACGGCGACGTTGACCAGTATTCCGTCGACGCCGACCGTGGCCTGCTCGGCCTCCTTGAGGACGGTCTGGGTGTGCGCGGGCAGCAGGTCCAGCGTGCCGACGTGGTGGACGCGCCACCGGCCGTCGGCCGCCAGGTCGCGCACGGTGTTCTCGATGATGCCGAGGAGCGGGGTCAGCTCGGACGCGGGCCGGTCGAAGTTGTCCGTGGAGAGCAGCCACAGGGTGACGACCTCGACATCGGTCTCACTGCACCAGCCGAGCAGCTCCTGGATCTTGTCCGCACCGGCCTGGTGCCCCTGCGCTGCCGTACCGCCGGACGCCTTAGCCCAGCGCCGGTTGCCGTCGAGGATGACACCGATGTGCTTGGGCACCTGGGTGTGATCGAGGCGGGCCTCCACCCGGCGCGCGTAGAGCCTGTACACCAGGTCGCGCAAGTTCACTGAGTTCACCTCTCGGTTCTGTGCGGGCCCGCCCGCCCCATTGCCCGGGGTCCGGGGTCGTCCCCCTGGGGATCGCCGCACAAGTCCGCAGAGCCATCGCTCCGCCGTGCCGTGGCAGTCCCCGACGTCGCCACATTACTGCGCAGGCGCCGCACCGGCCCAACCTGGTCTGTCACAAGTACGTGATAAGGAGGGAAACGTGACTGATTCTTCTTCCTCCTACCGGGCTGCCGGTTCGCGCTACGACTCCATGGAGTACCGCCGGACCGGCCGCAGCGGTCTCAAGCTCCCTGCCGTCTCGCTCGGCCTGTGGCACAACTTCGGCGACGACCGCACACTGGACTCCCAGCGGGCGATTCTGCGCCGCGCCTTCGACCTCGGAGTGACCCACTTCGACCTGGCCAACAACTACGGCCCGCCGCCCGGCTCCGCCGAGCTCAACTTCGGAAAGCTCTTCCACCAGGACTTCGCCCCATACCGTGACGAACTGGTCATTTCGACCAAGGCCGGATATGACATGCACCCCGGCCCGTACGGCGAGTGGGGGTCCCGCAAGTACCTGCTGTCGTCGCTGGACGCCTCGCTGAAGCGGATGGGGCTGGATTACGTCGACATCTTCTACTCGCACCGCTTCGACCCGGACACCCCGCTCGAGGAGACGATGGGTGCGCTGGCCTCCGCCGTGCAGCAGGGCAAGGCGCTGTACGTGGGTGTGTCCTCGTACAACTCGGAGCAGACCGCCGAGGCCGCCCGGCTGCTCAAGGAGATGGGCGTGCCCGCCCTGATCCACCAGCCGTCCTACTCGATGATCAACCGCTGGACCGAGGACGACGGGCTGCTGGACACGCTGGAGGCCGCCGGCATGGGCTGCATCTCCTTCGTACCGCTCGCCCAGGGCCTGCTCACCAACAAGTACCTGCACGGCATCCCGGAGGGTTCGCGCGCGACCCAGGGCAAGTCCCTCAGCCCGGATCTGCTCTCGGACGAGGTGGTCCGCAGGCTGAACGGGCTGAACGACATCGCTCAGCGGCGCGGCCAGTCCCTCGCTCAGCTGGCACTCAACTGGGTGCTGCGGGACAGCCGTATGACGTCCGCCCTGATCGGCGCGTCAAGTGTGCAGCAGCTCGAGGAGAACGTCGCGGCGCTCGCCGGACCGGCGCTGTCCGCCGAGGAGTTGAAGGAGATCGACACCTTCGCCGTGGACACCGCGGGCACCAACATCTGGGCCGGACGGGGCTGATCGGTCCGGTTTTCACGGGTCCCACCCGGGACCCGCACCGCCTGCCCACAAAAAACGGGCCGGTCCGTGGGGGGGGGATACGGACCGGCCCGAGGGGGGGTTTCCACCATAACCCTTCGTAAGTGATGCTGCGTGCCACGCCGCTCCATAACTACTCTCCGAATTCGCAGAACTCCGTTCCGGGCACGGATTCCGGGGCCCGGGAGAGGGTGCGAAGACGGCGGACGGCCGGGGGCGCCGCCTTGACGCCGGACCGGCGCAAGCTGGTCCCTGGTCCGTTCCCGGCAGCGGCCCGCAGTGGGCCCGCGGCCACCTTGCGGAGCACGGCCGCGGTGGTGTGCGGGTCCTGGGCCATCGGAGTGAACGCCGCCTCGATCCGCTCGATCCGGGCCGGCCTTCACCCGGTCGGCGGTGGGTCACTTCGGCGCGAACCCGGGCACCACCCCGCTCGACGGCCCGGAGGCGCTGGCCGGGCTCGTACACCGCTACCTGTACGCGTACGGTCCCGCCACACCGCAGCACTTCGCCAAATGGCTTGCTGCGCAGAACAGTCGGGCGGTGTCGGTCTTCGCGGAGCGGGCCGGGGCCGGGGCGATCGAAGAGGTGGCGTACGAGGGTGTCGGGCCGGCCTGGCTGGTGGCCGGCGACACCGACTTCCCCGCCGGGGCGGCGCGCGGGGTGCGGCTGCTCCCCTACTTCGATGCGTTCGCCATCGCGTCGCAGCCCCGCGAGAGGCTCTTCCCGGGCACTGCGTACGCCCGCGCGCTGGCGGGTGGCCAGGCGGGGAACCACCCGGTGCTGCTGATCGACGGCGCGGTCGCCGGGGTCTGGCACCAGCGCCGCTCGGGCCGCCGGATCGCGGTGACCGTGGAGCCGCTGTCCCCGCTCACGGCCGGGCAGTTGCGGGGCCTGGAGGAGCAGGTGGAGCGGGTGGGGGTGGTGCTGGAGGGGAAGCCGGAACTGACGGTCGGAAAGGTGACGGTGGGGCCCCACGCCCAAGGGCTGTCCCCTAATCCCTGGCGGATCGGCGCGCGGCGTCGGATGCGGTGCATCGCAAGGCGGAGGAGCATCCTCATACCGTGCGTATCCGGGCGTTCCGACAACGGACGGGCTACCCCCGTGCCGTTGAGGCTACGGGGGAGAGGTGCCGTAGCTGTCGTCGCGCGCCCGCCAGGGATTACGGGACAGCCCTTAGGGTCGCTTGTCTGCTCAGGTGGTCGCTTCCGCGCCGCGGTGGCCGCGGGTGTAGCGGATCGCGACCGTGTCCCCGCCGATGACCACGAAGCGTCCGCCCTCGCACCGGATGACGGCCTGGTGCACCTCGCCGCGCTCGTCCCGGACCTCCTCCGTGCGGGTGACCGTCCAGCCGCCGTCGGGCGGTTCCGGCAGGTGCGGCAGGGCGGCGAACTCCCACTGGCCGGCGGGTACGCACCACTCGGGCAGCCGCGGCCAGGTTCCGGGGCCGACGTGCAGGGTCCAGTCGGAAGCGCAGGTCAGGAGCAGCGACTGCCTGTCGGAGAGCAGGAACTCGACGGCCTCCGGTTCCCCCATCCGCCCCTCCGGCCGGTAGAAGAGGCCGAGGACGCCGACGACCCGTGCCCCTCTGAGCCATTCGGCATTGCCCTGCCGCGTGCCGCGGAAGGCCTCCTCGTCGTTCTCCACCCTCATGGCCTGTTCCCTCCCATGCGCTCACCGCCCAGGGTCGCATCATTTTGGGCGTACGCCGGTGAAGGGAGAGTGGTGACACAGCGAGCGTCACAGGTTTACGGCTGCCGCGGCTTGCGGGCCTCGATCAGGAAGCGGGTGGTGTGCGCGACGAACGGCCCCTCGGTCTCGATGAGGTGGTGCAGGGCGGCCACTTGCGGCCGGTACTGCTCGACTGTGAAGCCGGGCACCATCCAGATCACCTTGCGCAGGAAGTAGACGACGGCGCCGATGTCGAAGAACTCGGTACGCAGCGTCTCCAGCCGCAGGTCGACGACCTCGAGCCCGGCCGCCTCCGCGTCGGCGCGGGCCCGTTGCGGGTCGCGGGCGCCGCGGGCCTCGGGGGGCTGCGGACCGAGGAAGTACTCGACGAGTTCGAAGACGCTGGCCGGGCCGACCTGCTGCGAGAAGTACGTGCCACCGGGCTGCAGCACGCGCGCGATCTCCGCCCACCAGGTGGTCACCGGATGCCGGCTGACCACCAGGTCGAACGCCGCGTCCCCGAACGGCAGCGGCGGCTCGTCGGCGTCGGCGACCACGACCGCGCCGCGCGGGTGCAGGAGGGCGGTGGCGCGGGCGATGTTCGGCGGCCAGGACTCGGTGGCGACGGTCACCGGCGGCAGCTTCGGGGCGGAGGCGAGGACCTCGCCGCCGCCGGTCTGGATGTCGAGGGCCGCCTGCGCCCGGCCCAGCCGGTCGGCCATGGCGCGCGCATACCCCCAGGAGGGGCGTTGCTCGGTGGCCCGGCCGTCGAGCCAGGAGAAGTCCCAGCCGTCGACGGAGACGGCGGCGGCCTCGGCGACGAGCGCTTCGAAGCGTGCGCGTTCCTCTTCTTCGGATGTTCCCGGCATGCGGGGATGGTGTCATCCGCGCATTCGCGGGCGCGACCTAATTCCGGTGCCCCGGCGGGTCAGTCAGGCGGGCGGGATCCGCGTGCGATCCGGATCGGGACGTTGATGAGTTGGCCTCGGATGGTCGCGGTGGTGGCTCTGGCGTGAAAGGTGGAGGCCGGGGTGCCGAGGGCGCGCATCAGGTTGTGGGTGATCGCTGCGAGGGCGAGCCAGGTGGTATTGGCCAGGAAGTCGCCGGAGAGCAGGTGGGCCGGCGGGCCGCCCTTCATGTGCGCGATCACCTGTCAACCGGTGGATCCGGGCTCAGTAGCAGTCCCGATGCCGCCGAACCCGCCATCGCCGAGCACGAACGCACCGCCCGCGCTGTTCTGCGGCGCAGTCCCTACAGGGCGCGGGAAGCGATGGGGGCCCATCTGCCGAGCAGTTTCGACCGCGGGCGCGGGCAGCACCCGGAGGGCTGACCATCGTGGCCCCGGCCTCGGCGGGTGCCCTGACGACACCCGCCTCGGCCCGGGGCCACGGCGTTTACCTTCCCGGAGCGGACCATGGCGGATCAGAAGCGTTCCGCCGCGCGGCTCCAGGGACAGACCCGGGCGTGGAGGCCGATCACCGCGCCTTCGACGAGGAGGCGGTGGCGGTCCCGTTGATCACGAACTGCGATCCGGGTTCGACCAGGACATTGCCCTCGGCCGAGTTGGTCACGGTCACGTTGGTCAGTGTCGCGCTTCCGCGCGCTCCGCCCTGGGCCAGGATGCCGGATCCGTTGGTGGACTTGTCGATGCGTACGTCCCTGATCTGTACGCCGGGCATGGCACCGCCCCCGCCCTTGAACTGGATACCGTCGTAGGTCGAGTCGTAGATGTCGGTGTCGCGGATCGTGACGCCGGGGATGTCCTGCGCCGCCGCGAAGACCGTGATGGCACCGAATTCCTGGTCCTCGCCCCAGAAGGCACCACCCGTGCGGTGTAGTGCGTTGTTGGCGATCAGCGTCTGTCCGGAGAAGGGCAGGGGGTCGTGATCCGTCGCCAACATGATGCCGGGGTAGTTCATGGTGTCCGAGATGATGTTGTTCTCGATGGTGTTCCCGTAACCTCCGTAGACCGCGATGCCGTTGGCACGCCACGGCAGCCGGATCGTGTTGTTGCGGAAGTGGTTGTCGTGGCCGATGTCCACGGACGGATCCTTCACATAGCGACTGGCCCATACCGCCAGCGCGTCGTCCCCGGTGTTCCGGAAGGACGAGTTGAACACCGTCGAATTGCGGGTGCCGTTGGCGAAGTTGATGCCGTCGGCGTACGTGTTGCGAATCCGCATCCCGTTGAACTCGAGGCCGTCGCCCGGCCCCCACAGCTCGGGGATGTTCGAGTAGTCCCGGCCCGCCCAGACACCGACGTTGGCGTGCTCGATCCACACATTGTTGATCTTGGTGTCGTTGCCGAACCGTCCGTTGAGACCGACGCCGCCCTCGGCATTGCCGTCACCGCCGCGGATCGTGCCCGAGCCGAAGATGGCGATGTCGGATATCTGGGTGTTGTCGTCGATGTCGAAGCCGAAGTTGCCCTCGTGCGGATGGTTGATACCGCCTGCCTGGTGCGGCGGTGTGAGGGTGTAGAGCTGGGAGTGCCACATGCCCGCACCCCGGATCGTCACATCCCTGATACCCACCTGGTTGAACTCGCCCCGGTTGAGCGGGTCGTCGGTCAGGATCTTCTGCTCCTGCCGCCACTGGCCCGCAGGGATCCACACACAGCCGATCTCCCCCTTCTGGTCCGCCGTCACGGCGCGCTGGATGGCGTCCGTGTCGTCGATACCGTCGTTGGGAACCGCCCCGTAGGTCGTGATCGAGGTGCAGCCGGCCGGCTGGCTCGACGCCGGTGCCACCTGCTCCAGGTCGATCAGGTCGATGATGTAGAACGAGGCCGAGTCGTTCGCTTCGCGTTGGAGCCGGAACTTCGTACCGGCCGGGTAGGTTTGTGAGAGTAGGGCGTGGGACTCGTCGAACAGCCGCCTGGCGTCGGTCTGGGGCTGGTTCGTCAGACCCTCGGGGCTGTCGGTGTTGCCGTACAGCCAGCTGTGCTTGGACGAGAGATTGAGTTTCCTGGAGAAGGTGTCGTTGACGTAGAGGCTGATGGTGGCCTCGGTGCCGCCACCACCCGGGGCGTCGGGGATCGAGTTGCGCACGACGATCGAGTTCGATGCGCTGGTGGAGGTGAACTCCACGAACTGGCCTGTGGAGTTCAGCCGCACGGACTGGCGACCCGAGGACTCGGTGGCGAAGTTCGTGTGACCGAATGTGCGCTTCTGGTCGGTGGTCAGCAGAGTGCCCTCGTATCGGGCGTCCTCCGCCTCGTACTCGATGTAGGGCACGGCGGCACCGCGGCCGACCACGACGGAGCGCGCGAAGACGTTGTTGTTCTCGTTGGTCTCGGTGACGGTACCGGTCGCGTCGGCGGTTGCGGTGAGCGTGGCTCCCCCGCTGGTGGCGGTCCAGGTGCCACTGATGGGGACGTTCGCCGTCGCGCCCGCGGCGACCGCGGCGGTCGTGCCGTTCAGTGTGGTGGTTCCGGCCACGAGGCGGGTGACCGTGCCCGCGCTCACCGCTGAGGTACCGCGGTTGTGCACGGCCACGGTGAAGGTGACCGAAGCTCCGACGGCCGGGTTCGCGGGGCTGGAGGTGATGCCGCGGACCTCCAGGTCGGGTCCGGGGCTCTGGCCGACGGTCAGCCGGGAGGCGGCCGTGCGGCTGTTGTTGCTGTTGTCCTGCTCGGCGACGGTGTCGGTCGGATCGACGACCGCCGAGACGGTGTACGTGCCCATCGGACGCTTCCCGACATCGACCGGGACCGTGGCCGAGGCACCGGCGGCGAGTGCGCCGACCGGAGCGGTACCCGCAACAGCCCCCTCAAGGCTGACATCGACCGTGGTGGCCGCGGCGGAGGCGGTACCGGCGTTCCGCACGGTGGCGTTCACGGTGACCGTGTCGCTCTCGGACGGGGCGGCCGGAGACCATGACAGATCCGTGAGGGTCAGGTCCGGGTTGGGAGCTGCGGCTCCGACGACCTGGAACTCGGCGACCTGACCACCCGGAGCGCCGGTGTTGGAGAAGAACGAGAGCCGGATATCGGCGTGCCGGCCGGTGACGGGGATGGTCACCGTGTTCTGGTTCGAGGACGGACTGAACACGTAGTCGGCCCGGTCCCGCAACGAGGTGTACCCGGTGGCGGACTGCTCGCGCCCGAGCACCTGGATGCTCTGCGTCCGCGTCGCCCAGGCCGCGTCGGGGTTCAGCTTGATGACGACGGCTTCGACATCCGCGTTGGCGCCGAGCTTCACCGTCAGAGTCGAGGTACTGCCGGCCGCCTCCCAGTACGTGGTCACGCTGTTGTCGTTGGCGTTGGCCGCGACGTACGTCTGGGTCGTCGAGGAGGCCTCGATCGGCTTGTTGAGGGCCAGATTGGTGCCGTTGACGGGCGGGGGGCCGGGATCGTCGCCGTAGATTTCGAGCTCGGAGATCTGCGCGGCGTTCCACCCGGTGTTCGCGGTCACCTGCACACGGACGTATCGGACGCCCGTGTCCGCGAAGTCGAGGGTGACGGTGTTCGTGGCGCCCGGGCTGAACGTCCGGCCGGCCGAGGCGGAGAGGGTGTTGAAGCTGCTGCCGTCGGTGCTGCCCTGCACACTGAGGGTCTGAATGCGCGTCTCCCACGTGGAGGGCACCTTCAGCACCACCTGGTTGATGTCGGCCTGTGCTCCGAGGTCGACCTGAATCCACTGCGGGAAGGCGTTGAGGGGCCCTTCCCAGTACGACTGCTGGCTACCGTCGGTGACATTGGTCGCGGGATAGGCGCCGTGTGCACCGCTCGTCGTGACCGTCCTGCCGAGGGCGAGGTTGGGGCCTGCCTCTGCCGCCTGAGCGGTGCCGGGCAGGAGTCCGACGGCCATCAGACCGGCCATGATCACGCCGGTGACCAGCCGCAGGCCGGATTGCTTCCATCTCATGGTGTCCTCTGTTCCGTGGGGCGGCGGGGCTGCAGCACAGCGGTGCGCCACGCCGTACCCGCATGACGCAACGCGCCTCACGGGTTCGAGCGAAGAGGCACCGGCTGTCGGCCCGCCGAAGGGGATCAAACGCGAGATGAGGCTGAGGGCAGGGGCGTCTGCCGCGGAATCACCCACTCTGGTCAAGAATTTTGGGAATCTCGTCAACTCTTTGCATCCATCGGGGCATAAGTTTCTAGCAGGTCACCGATTTGTCAACGGTGCGCGTGCGCCGACCGATCGTTCGGGTTCCGGTCACGGCAAGGGATCGGGGCGCGCCAACTCCCCCTGAGAGGTGGGTTGTTCGCAGGCGACCATCCGGCGAAAACAATTCCGCTTGCCTGAACGACGACCCGCGTCACGGGCCGACCCTTCGCCCGGTCAACCAGTCGATTTCCCGTCGTGCGATCGTTGGTGGAAGTGCTGCGCAGACTCCGGAACAGGCTTCCGTTTGCGCTGCTTGCACCACCGCGCGCAGCAGGGGAGTTTCACGTCCAGGCGACCGGTCTCGCCCCCCGATGTCTGCGGGACCGTCACACGATCGAGAGCCCGAAATCCGCGTCCGTGAGGGCAGCACATGTGCACGCCGAGGGCGACGCTCGAGCGAAGCCGAGAGCTCGGGGAAGACTGACGACAACGCCGCAGATGTGCGTGCCGGACCCCGCGAGCCCAGCGTGATCCAAACGAGAGGCCCTAGGAAGCGAGGCCGCCGAACAGTATCCCGAGCAGCGCGCCCGCAATCATGAACGGCCCGAACGGGATGCCCGTCTTACGCCCGGCCCGCCGCAGGATCACCAGCCCGAACCCGTACACGGCACCGAGCACGAACCCGGCGAAGCCGCCCGCGAAGACGACCGCCCACCCGTACCAGCCGAGAACCACCCCCAGCGACAGGGCGAGCTTGACGTCGCCGAAGCCCATCCCGTTCGGGTTGATCAGGAAGAGCAGGAAGTAGAAGCCGCCGAGGGCGAGGCCGCCGAGCAGGGCGGACAGCCAGGAACCGGCGTGCTCCGGGAGCAGCGCCACGCCACCCAGCAGTACGACGGCCGCACCGGCGAGCGGCAGTGTCAGCCGGTCGGGCAGCCGGTGCACGCGGCGGTCGATGGTGGCGAGGAGTACGGCCACGGGGGCAAGCAGCAGCCAGACGGCAAGCTCGGGCCGGAGCCCGGTGGCCGCGGCGAGGGCGGCGCAGCCGAGGGTGGTGGCGACGGGGGCAAGGACGGCGGGGGCGTAACGCGCGACCGGTTCGGCGCAGGGGTCCCCCTCCCGGCCCTGGCCTTCCCCCGTGCTCGCGTCCGCCGACCCGGCGGGCCCGTCGGGTGGGGCCGGTACCGCGGCCGTCTTCGACTGCTCAGTCGTACGCGCCGCAGCACCCGCGGCACACGCCGCGCACCACGTGGAGCCGAGCCAGCCGCGGGCCACCCCGCTGAAGGGGTGGCCGGCGGGGCAGGTGTCCCGCCATGCGTCCTCCGGTTCGACGGAGAACCGGTAGGCGGCGCGCGGGACCAGCAGTCCGGTCGCGGCGCCCCAGAGCGCGGCGACGCCTGTCAGCATGACGTACACGGAACCGACCCTAGGCGGGCAACGCGCACGAGGTCATGGGCCCTGGGGCCCACTGCGCGGCATTTCGGGCCCAGCGGCTGTCACCGGGCGCTACCGTCGTCGCCATGGGTCAATGGCGCAATGGCAACGGGACGTTGACGGTCGGGGACCGGGAGG
Organism: Streptomyces sp. NBC_01717; assembly: GCF_036248255.1. NCBI lineage: Bacteria > Bacillati > Actinomycetota > Actinomycetes > Kitasatosporales > Streptomycetaceae > Streptomyces > Streptomyces sp. NBC_01717. The sequence goes on from NZ_CP109178.1 coordinate 3,750,678, forward strand.
GGGGACCGGGGCTGGAGATACCGCTTCGGATCGCCGCCTCGTACCGGGCCCGGTCCAAGGGGCTTCTCGGGCAGGACGGGATCGACGGGGCACTGATGATCACCCCGTGCGGGAGTGTGCACACGTTCGGGATGCGGTTCACGATCGATGTGGCGTACCTGGACCGGAAGTTCAACGTCGTGGCGGTCCACACGATGAAACCGGGGCGGCTCGGGATGGTGCGGCTGCGGTCCCGCCATGTGCTCGAGTCGGCGGCCGGGACCATGGAGAAGTGGGGGCTGCGGCCCGGCGTGCAGCTGCAGATCGACCAGGCTGACTGAAGGAGCGGGTCACGGGAGCTTGGCCAGCTGCGCGGTGACCACTTCCACCGGGAGTTCCGGAGGCGTCGCGTCGACGAAGTCGGCGACGTAGAACGTGACGACCGTCGAGCCCCTCCGCACGAGCTGGAAGACCAGTGGCACCTTGTCGCCCTCGATGTTCCCCGTCACCTGGTAGGCGATGCTCTCCTCGCCCACCCGCGGCGCATCCAGCAGATCGACCTTGCTGTACGTGGACGGCCCCTCGTCACTCGAGGTCCTGAACCCGCCCGCACAGGCCTGCACCGCGTCCCCGACGTCGCGCAGCACCTGCTGGGCCGCGCCCTTCGGGTGGGAGGTGAGAATCTCGGTGACGACGGTCTGGTCGTCCTTTCCCTCCTCCGATCCGTCCATGACGGTACGGAAGACGGTGGCGGTCGCGGCGGGTTCGGGAGCGCCGTTGATCACGGCGGCCAGCGGCCGGCAGGCCTGGTTCTCGGCCTTCTCCGTGCCGGTTTCCTCACTGCCCTGCAGGGGGGTGACCTCGTAGGCGGCCACATCGCCGGTGGCCAGGGCCGCCTCGGTCAGCTCCGCCTCGGTGAGCACCCTGCCGGTGCCGGCCGGCAGTGTGCTCGGGGGCGGTGAAGGGGGCGAGGTGTCGTCGCCGGACGGCTTCGCGCTCGATGGACTGCTCGCCCTGGCCGTCTCCTTGCCGCCGGAGGAGTCGTCGCCGGACGGGCCGCAGGACACGGCCGCGAAGCAGAGCGCCGCTGTCGCCACCGCCACAACTGCTGTACGAGCCTTCATCGTTCCCCGTTCCTGGCCATGGGCCCCGTTCCCCTGTCCGGCACGCTAACAACCGGGCGGCGGCGGGTGCGTGGGTCCACGGGCCCAACTCGGGGCGGCGCTCAGGAGGTCCAGGGCCTTTCCTTCGGATCGGGCCGGGTGCCCAGGCCACGGCCGACGAGCGGGGACACCGTACGGATCAGCTTCAGTTGCGTGGAGCGCAGGATCTTCACGGTCACGTCGTCGGACCAGCCGGTCGTCGTGGACCACTCGTAGCCCGAGCCGACCACCTCGCTGGCGAACGCCAGCTCCGTGGCGAGCAGGGCCCGTGCCCAGTCCATCGGCTCCAGGGGTTCCTTCGCGGCCAGAGCCGTACGGATTCTGTCGCCCCTCCGGTTCAGGTCGTCCGCGTCGTCGAAGCCCATGGCCACCGCAAACTCCTCCGTGCAGCGCGCCGGGCCGCTCCACTCGACCAGGCCCTGTTGCAGGAGCCGGGTCTCCTCATCGGTCAGCGTCAGCTGCTCCGCCGTCTGTAAGCGCGTCCTCACCCGTCCACCCTTCCGTCCGTGCCGCTGTGATTGCGTTCGCAGGACGCTAACTTCCCTCCGGGGAAGGCGTCTTGGGTCCCTGGACACGGGTCGCGCACCGCTTGCGGCATTGGGTCCACAGGCCCAAGACACCGGCATGTCGGGACTTTTAGTGTCGAGGCCATGTCTCAGCTGGGGGAATTGCGTCGTCGGATCCGGCGGTGGTCACGGCACACCGTGCCGCATACGGATGTGCGGTTGATGGGTCTGCGCCGTCGGCGTGACCGGGGACAGGGTGCGCTGGAGTACCTGGGCCTCGTTCTGGTGGTCGGGGCGATCGTCGGTGCGCTCGTCGCGACCGGGATCGGTGCGGAGCTCACCGAGAAGATCGGTGTGCAGGTCTGCCGGATCGGGGGCGGCGGGAACTGCGGCGGGGACGGCGGCGCCGAGGCACGGGACGGCGACGCGGGCAAGCCGGGCACCGGGGACCCGGCCTCGGACCGTAACGACGACGGTACGCCGAAGGCGCCTGAGCAGGTCGATTACGACAAGGCGCTCAAGGAACTCCAGGACGCCCAGGCGGAGCAGAAGTCCAACACCGACAAGGCGAAGGAAGCCGCGAAGGAACTGGCGAAGATCCTTGCCGACGAGCTCGGGATCACCGACGCCCTGGACTGCATCACCAAGGGCGACATGGGTGCCTGCACCGAAACACTCATCAATGTGCTGCTGTCCCTGATCGGCGGTGCGGTCGGGAAGCTCGGGGCGAAGTACGGCGCCCCGTGGAAGTGGAAGAAGGCCTACAAGCTCATCAAGAGCTTGAAGAAGCACGGCGGCGACCTCTACGACGCCCTCAAGGGCCTGGTCAAGAACCGCAAGAAGGTCAAGGAAGCCGAGAAGAAACTCGAGGACGCCGGAAAGAAGCTCGACGACGCGAAGAAGGACCCGCCCAAGAAGGAGGACAAGCCGGACGAGAAGAAGCCGACGACCTGCGCCGCGCGGCACAGCTTCCTCGCCGGCACCCCGGTCCTGTTCGCCGACGGCCGCCGCGTCCCGATCCAGAACGTCTCCGTCGGCGACCGCGTGATCGCCACCGACCCGGTGAGCGGTGTGACCGGCATCCGCCGTGTCGAGCGGACCATCACCACGTACGACGACAAGCACTTCACACGGCTCGCGGTGGTGGCGGGCGGCGCGCAGGCCCGGTTGACGGCGACGGACACGCACCCGTTCTGGCTGAGCGACGGCCGTCGCTGGGCGGACGCGGGCGAGATCGGCCGCGGTGACGAGCTGCGCACGGAGGCCGGCTCCACGCTGACGGTCACCGGCGTCTCCCGGTACAGCCGGCGGCAGACCACCTACGACCTGACGGTCGAGGGCATCCACACGTACTACGTGGGCATCGGTACGTCGAACGCGCTCGTCCACAACAACGACTGCGAGATGTCGCCCGAAGAGGTCGAGGCGGCCAGGAAGCCCCAGGTGGGCGAGGGCGACGCGAAGAAGTTCAAGGACCACTTCCTGCGTCACAAGAAGCTGGTCGAGGACGCGCTGGGCACCAAGTACAAGAAGCTCAAGGAGGACGGGCCGCGGTTCCGCGAGGACATCGCGAAGGCCATCAAGGACGGCACCTTCGAGCTGGTCGGCAAGGGCACGTTGAAGAAGGGCGAGCCCGAGGGGCTGATCTATCGTGGCAAGGGCGTGACGATCGTGCTGAAGGAGAACGGCGACTTCTGGACCGCGCTCAAGAGCGGTGAAGGCATGGACACCGGAATCGAGTTCACCAAGCTGTTGCCGAAGAAGAAGTAGCCGCAGAGACAGGGGTGCAGGACATGAGCGGGTGGCGGACCGTCGAAGCGGTACTGCGTGACCACCGCGTACACGATGTCCTGGTCCCGGGCTGGATCGACCGGGACGACGACCTCGCCGAGTTCCGGCCGCAGCCGATGGTCGTATGGCTGCGGCTGGACGAAGGGCTGCTGCGGTTCGAGTCGCAGGGCCAGTACGACCGGCTCGGCGCCTCGCGCGTCCCGGGCGTCGACTGGGCCGATATCGAACTGCTTGCGGAGGCCGAGGACGAGGTGATCGTCGCCTCGTTCGGTGAGCAGCTCTTCGGCGACGGCCGCGACGCACTGCGGTGCACGCGGCTGCGCGCCTATCGGACGTCCGCCGGCGCCGACTGCACCTGCCTCGCCCTCGACTTCGAGGGGGGCCGCACGTTGTTCCTGGATCCGACGTGGACGTTCGGCATCAAGGTGGGCAACGAGGCGGACGAGCAGCGCTGGCTGAAGCTGCACGGCGGCGTGGCCGGTGGCCATGCCGGTGTCGATGCGAACGTGCTGTACGACGGGTAACCCGACACCACCGGCCGCCCGGGACCCAACGTCCGTTCCCCCTTACTTGGGCCCGAACTTGGAGCCAAGGGCCCAGGTCATCCGGTCCGCCCGCCCGTACGCTCACGCCACACCCGGGGTTCAGCAGCGGGGCGGGCAGGCAGTGCGAGTCAGTGGCGGAGGGGAAGACCGTGAGTAGTGGCGGCGGTTGGAGAAGCGGAAGCGGGGGCCACATACCGCGGGAGCGCGGCGGGGGTGTGTTCTTTCCCCTGACGCGCAGTTGGGCCGTCGGCGCCCTCGTCTACGTCTTCGCCGGGATCCTGGTGACGCGTGGAATCGTCGAGACGCTCGCCACCGATGAGCGACTCCAGGACTTCACCTGGAGGCTGGCACTGCTGCATGTGCCCAGCGTCATCACCACCCTCCTCACCGCCCTGGCCGCCGCCCGCGTCCTGCCCGACGAGCAACGCGAGTCCCGTCTCCGGTACCTGCTCGCCACCTTGGGTGTTCCGGTCGTCGGGCTCGCGTACGGCCTCTACGTCTCGTGGCATGTCGTCGGCGTCGAGGGCGTGCTGATGCCGGTGGTGGTTCTGGTCACCGGCTCGGCCGTGGGGCTGGCCGTCGACCGGCTGCTGGAGGCCGACGAGACGGAGCCCGCCGCGCCGAACTCGTACACCTGGCGTGACAGCGGTGCCACCGCCATGGAGTACCTCGGGGTGATCGTCCTCGTCGTCACCTTGATCGGCGCGATGGCGATGGCGGGTGTCGGCGGGCAGATCGGCGACCGGATCCGGTGTGCGATCAGTTCGATGGGCGGCGGCAGTGCCGGATGCACGACGGGCGGCGGCGACCCGACCGCGAAGCCGAAGACCGATGCCGACTACGAGCCCAAGCTGTGCCAGGTCTCCAGCGTCTCCGACACCGTCGGCGACAAGGTGAAGATCGGCTGGTTCGAGTGGGGCAACGAGTACGGCTTCCAGCAGAAGGTCAGCCAGGCCAAGACGGATGTGAACGAGGACGGCAAGGTCGACGAGAACGACAAGCTGGTCTACATGACGTTCACGGACGCCGCGTCCGTCGGCGCCAGCGGCAGTACGCCCGGCGTCAAGCTCGGCAAGCTCGGCAAGGCGGATGTCGACGTCGGCGGCGGCATCAAGATCACCAACGGTGACACCTGGGTCTTCAAGAGCGAGGAGGACGCCAAGAAGATGCGGGACGACATCGAGGAAATGAAGATGTGGGAGACCTCGACCAAGTACAGCGGCGGCTACGGCGGCGGCTGGTACTCGGGCATGAAGTGGGCCGAGAAGAAGGAGGACGTCGAGAAGAAGATCGGCGACAAGAAGATCTCCTACTCGACCATCGGTCTCAACGTGTACGCCGACGGCGGTCTCAACATCAGCGCGGGCGACGAGTCCGCGCTCGGCGCCAAGCTGGGCGGCAAGGCGAAGTTCTCCCCCGACGTGACCATCACCAAGGACGACGTGAACGGCAACGAGTCGTACACGTACACCGCCAAGCTCGAACTCGAGGGCAAGGTCGGCGGCACGGCGGGCCCGCTCACCGGCACGGCCGGCGCGAAGGACACCCGCACCGGGGCGATCACCGTCACCCGTGACCAGAAGACCGGCAAGATCGTCCGTATCGACATGACGAAGACGGTCGAGACGGGCTCGACGTCCGACAAGGGCGAGGCCAAGGGCGACAACGGCAAGAAGGACGGCGACAAGCGCGGCGGCAAGGGCAGTGTCACCGACTCGTCCGGCGAAACCGGCATCGAGGTCCAGACGAACTCGATCATCTTCGGCAAGGACGACGACAAGGCCACCGAGGACAAGCGGGCCATAGCCGAGAAGTGGCTGGACGGCAGCGGCAACAACACCGCACCGTTCGAGTACATGTTCGGTGACAAGTCGCTGCAGCAGAAGCCCGACGGGACGGACCCCTTCGACCAGATGATGTTCCAGGACGGCCTGTCGAGCACCATGCAGTACCACGGCGAGACGGACGCCCAGGAGTTCGGCTTCGAGGTCTCGCTCGGCATGAGTCTCGGGTTCTCCATCTCGGACGAGCACAAGAAGGAGACACTGACGGACGCGCAGTTCCTCGGAGCTCCGCAGGGCGACAAGCGCAGCTTCCTTCCGTACAGCTACTGCGCGAATTGAGCCCGCAGCGCCGGCGGCATCACCCGGCACCACGCAAGACGAGAGGCGATGAACAGACCATGGCAGCGGCAACGGCAAGGACGGCAGTGAACAGGTCCCGGACGCTCGGCGCGGCTGTTGCCGCCGCCATCGGTCTCACCCTTCTCACCGGCTGCGGCTCCTCGGACGCGGGCGCCGTCCCGGACGGCTGGGGAAAGCTCGACACGAAGAGCCTGTCCGTCGGCTACCCGAAGGACAGGGGATACAAGGAGCAGTCCGCGGCCGACCGCAGCAAGAGCAACGCGGCCGTCGCGCTCAAGACGGAGGGCGGGCTGCGCACGGGTATGGTCTCGGTCCAGCTCGACTTCGCCACGGGCGTCGACGACGCGGGCGAGGCGGCCGCCGCGGCGGGCGCGGGCATCGGCCTCGGCGCGACCCGTAAGGCCACCTCCGATGTGCGGCTGGCGGGCGAGGAGAGCGCCCGTGACGCGCGTCGGATCGACTACGAGTTCACCTCGTCCGGCCGGGAGCAGACCCCGGCGAGCGGCACCCCTATGACGGGGGTCGTGGTGGCGGGGGTCGACTCGAAGGACGTACCGTTCGCCATCCGGATCAATGCGGTGAAGGGCTCGCTGAGCGCGAAGGATCTCGACGCGTTCGTCGGCTCGATCACCGTGAAGTAGCCCGTGGAGGACTGGCGTTCATGAATGTTCTGCCCGGCGGCACCGCGACCTTCCTGCTGCTGTTCGGCCTGTTCCTCGGTGCGTTCGCCGTGCGGTCGGCGCTGCGGCTGGGCCGGGTACTGAGCCTGATCCGGCACGGGGTGCAGGTCGAGGGCCGGTGTGCGGAGCGCCGGGTCGTGGACCGGGGCGCGGACCGCGAGCGTGGGTACGCGACGGAGTACGTGTTCGCGTTCCGCACGCTCGACGGCCGCGACATGGAGTTCGTCGACCATGCGCCGGGACCGTTCGGCTTCGAGGTCGGGGCGCCGATCCGGGTCACGTACGATCCGGCGGCCCCGGAGAAGCGCGCCACGGTGGCCGGACCGCGGGCCTGGGGCCCGGTGCTGATGCCCGCGGCGTTCGCGGCCGGTCTGACGGTGTTCTCGCTGGGTCTGCTGTACGGGTTCGTGGCGATGCGGGGCTGGGTCTGAGGCCTGCGCGAGGAGAGCCCGTGCGGGTGCGGCGTCCGGGTCCGAGACCCGCACGGGCTCTCCTCGCGCAGGCCGGGCGACCGTTACCGGCTGGGGACCTCGCTGCCGAACAGCATCCACGGCGACTGCTCGAACGACGCCACACCCGACAGCTGCGGCTGCATCGCCGCCACCTCATGACGTACGGCCAGCGTGTCCGGCCAACTGTCGAAGAGCGTCGTGCCGTTGACGATGACCCCGTCCCAGTCGGTCGCCTCCGATGCCCCCTCCCGGTCGACCACGAAGCCGATGCAGAGCACGGAGGCCCTGCCGATCGCCTCCCTGATCGCGCGGACAGCCAGCTCCTGATCGTCCTGGGACAGCCCGTGGAGTCCGAATTCGAGAGCGACGACACCACCCCTCGTGCGACGGATGCGCGCGTACACCTCGGCGCCGCTCCGCACCCACAGCAGGAAGCTGATCTCGTCGAGCCGTTGCAGGCCCGCCACGGTCACCAGCTGCTCCCAGGTCACCCGCGCCTGGGTGGCCGGCGGTTCGGAGCCGGGGCTGACCAGCGTGATGCGGCCGGTGGCGGGGTGGTCGAGCCGCAGCCCCGCCGCACCCAGATCCCCGAGCAACGACTCGGCATCGAGTCGGCTCCAGCCGAGATGGTACGAGTGGAAGAAACCGTCTTTCATCGACGCTTCACCTCATAAGAGTGTGGGGGCACCTCTTCGGATGTGCGTATGAGCACGTCGAATCACCGCTCGGCGGCGGCAAGTCTTCAGCTCACGTTCGGTCGGTTACGAGCGTAATGAGCACGGCCGACGAGGGCGTGGGCCCACGGGCCCACGGGCGGGCCCCAAAGCGGGTCCGCGCTCGCCTCCGGGCTGACGGCCGATGACGACCTGAACGGCTCAGGCGACCGGCACTGCGGGTGTGTCGAAGAGCGAGGCGTCCCCGCCCTCGGCCAGTAGGAGGCCGTGTTCCACGACGGTGCTGTCGCCCGTGCGACCGCAGTCGACCGCCCCCGGGGCGTCGGCCCGTTCCATCACCCCGTCGCTGATCCACTCCGCCGTCGGTGCCGCGGAACAGGAGCCGACGCCAGGCACGGAGAGGCCCACAACCGGCTGAGAACGGCTCCCGGGCGGCTCAAGGGCTGTCCCGCCCCTGGCAGGACAGCCCTCAGCCGATCGTGTCGAGCCTGGGCACGATGCGGGCGGCGAGCTGTTCGGTGAAACTGACCGGGTGCCGGTCCGGCAGCACCTGGACGGCGGTGATGCCGAGCTCCGCGTACTCCTCGACGTCGGAGAGGAACGCATCGGTCTCGTCCAGGACCGGCCTGCTGAACATGAGGGTCTTCTCGATGGAGTCGTAGTCGCGGCCCGCCGCCGCGCAGTGCACCCGCAGTACGTCGAGCTTGTGGGCCACCTCGTCCACATCGGTGGCGAACAGGTTGCACGCGTCCCCGTACCGGGCGACCAGCCACAGCGTCTTCTTCTCGCCGCCGCCGCCGATCATGATCGGCGGCCGCTCGCCGATCGGCTCCGGCATGCACAGCGTCTCGGCCAGCCGGTAGTGCCGCCCCTCGTACGGGCCGTTCTCCTCGCTCCACATCTGCAGACAGATCTGCAGCGTCTCCTCCAGCCGTTCGAACCGCTCGGCGACCGGGACGACCGGCACACCGAGTCCGCGCTGCTCCCGCTCGTACCAGGAGGCGCCGAGACCCAGCACGGCCCGGCCGCCGGACAGCACGTCGAGGCTGGTGACGATCTTCGCCAGCAGGCCCGGATGGCGGTACATCACACCCGTGACCATCAGGCCGAGCGTCATCCGCTGGGTCAGCGCCGCCACGTATCCGAGGGCCGTGTACCCCTCCAGCATCGGCTCGTCGGCCGTGCTCTGCGGGGTCTCCATCTGGAAGTAGTGGTCCATCACGGTGAACGAAGCGACCCCGCCCTGGTCGGCGATCCGCGCCGCCTCGGCGAGCGTGGGCGCGATGAGTGCGGGGTCGGCGGGTTGCGAGTAGTTCCAGTAGTGCAGGCCGAGCTTCACGTCCACTCCTCCATGCCGGAACATCTGCGACGCCCCCGTGCAGTCCCTCGTCACGGTACGTGCGTCCGGGCCGGCAGGCATGGACGGTACGCCCGGCCGGGTGCCGGGGCGTCGGAGCGGCCCTGCTTCGGAACCCTTGCGTGCGTCTGCATGCTCCCCTGCATGCGGTAACCCGGCGCGCGCAGCGAACCTACTCCCGGAAAGCTGTTGGGCGTACGCACCCCACCGTCCCCACGGCGAAAGACAATGAGGGTCTCCCTGTGCGCTTGTACCGAATGGCACTGTGGGTCACGGTCCCTTTGGCCGTTCCTCTCCTGGCGGCACCGGCCGGGGTGACGAGGGCCGGCAGCGGGACGACGCCGGAAAACCCTCCCTCCGTGCAGCGGACCGGAACCGTTGCGGAGCCGGCCGGTGATTCCGCACGGCCGTTCCCCACCCTCGGAGCGACGCCGGTGGCATTCCCCCGTATGGCGCGTCGGCCCGCCATCGTGTCGCGTGCGCAGTGGCGGGCCGACGAGACCAAGCGCGACGCCCATGCCCACTACGCGGGAGGGGTGACAGCGATCTTCATCCACCACACCGACACCCCCAACGACTACAACTGCGCCGACGTCCCGCTGACCCTGCGCAACCTGTACACGGGCCAGACCCGTGACCGGGACTGGGGAGACCTCGGCTACAACTTCCTCGTCGACCGATGCGGCACCGTCTACGAGGGCCGCGCCGGCGGTGTCGACCGCCCCGTCGTCGGCTCCCACACCCAGGGGTTCAACCGGGGCACCGCGGGGATCGCGGCGATCGGCACCTTCGGACGGGGGACGCAGGTGCCGGCGCCCATGGAGCACGCGATCGCGGCCCTCGCCGCCTGGAAACTCGGCCTGCGCGGTGTCGACCCCCGCAGCAAGGTGCGACTCACGTCCACCAATGACAAGAGCCGCTATCCCAAGGGAACTTCGGCCCAGTTCAACGTCATCTCCGGCCATCGCGACGGCACTGAGACCGACTGCCCCGGGGATGCACTGTTCGCCCGGCTCCCCGCGATCCGGGACATGGCCGCCGAACTCCAGGGAAGGTCTGCAGGAGCATCGTCCGGTATCGGCGTCCCGGTGACCTTGCAGAGCCTCCACCAGGGGAAGTAGCTGACGCCGGGCACCGGCCGGCGCGCCTGGGGGCGCCGGCCGCGCGGCCCTCACCCGTCTTCTGGCTGCCGGCCGTGGGGCTGCAGGTCGTCACCCTCTACGTGCTGCACCCCTCCGCCGGAGGTCAGGCCGCAGTCGTGACGTTCTGCTGCTGCTGCTCGAAGGAGTTCATCGTGCGTGTGAAGTCACGGGTGGACAACAGCAGCTTGTAGACGATTGCCAGTTCGAAGACGAGCAGCAGTGCCGCGCTGACGATGGTTGCACCGATGATCTGGTCCAGGAGCGGGCCGATGATGAACACACTCATCTGAAACTCGATGCCACTGATCAGATGGGTGCGGATGCGGTGACGCAGCATGAACGAGCGAAACCGCAGGTAGCCGGGGAAGCGGTGACGGAACTCCTGCTGCAGATCGATCACTTGCCCTCGGGAGGCGGCGAGTGTCACTGGAGCGGAGGTCGCCTCTTCCTGCGCAGCGGCGGTGGTTGCATCGTGGTCGATGTCGGCCTCGGGGTTGTCCCGAAGCAGGTCCTCCATGAAGGCGAGCTCAGCCTGGTTCTCGTCTCGACGGGCCGACCGGATGCGCGACTTGATCTGCTTGCGCATCGTGTGACGGGTCTTGAAGATCTCCAGCGAGTTGATGTACCGCAGGCCGTCAAGGAAGACGACCACGGCAGCGAGCCAGACATAGATCATCTCACCGGTGCGGTAGTACTGGCCGGCCATGAGGGCGACGGCGCACGCCATGACCCGTATCCGGTCGAAGATGTAGTCCAGCCAGGCGCCGAACACAGACCCCTGGCCGGTGAGACGGGCGACCTTGCCGTCCATGCAGTCGAGGATGAAGCTCAGGTGGTAGAGCAGCGCGCCGGCGATCAGCCAGTACCAGTCGCCCTTGACGAAGCACGCGGCGGCAACCAGCCCCAGGATCAGCGCGCCCCAGGTGATCTGGTTGGGAGTGATACGGGTGCGCCTGGCGACGAACCGCACCAGGGGTGTGGCCACGGGGTCGACGAGGAGCACGGTCCACCATGCATCGCGCTTCTTCTGCGTGATGCGACGCACCTCGACGAGGGGCGGTATGTCTCGGCGCATGGAAATGACTTCCTGAAGTTCTACTGATATTCACCTGAACTTAAGGAGGGAATGATCGAGATACAAGGCTCCACCTGTGCAACCTTTACCCGCCGGTAGGAGTCATGGAGCCCTGGCATGTCCCCCACACGTGCACAAACACGACCTTCGGCGCCGCCGCATACTGCGATGCGGAGCTCACGTACGACCGCAGCCCGGCGAAGCCTCCGTCACCTCGGCAGCTGAGCCCAGGTCCTGATGCCCGCATGCGGCGGCGCCGCGTCGCAGACGCCCCACTCCCCGCCCCGGTCGTCCACGACGGAATCCAGCAACCACAGGGCGCTCCGGCGTCGCTCCCCACAGAGGGTGACGGTATCGGGATCGGCGTGGCGCTGGTGCTGGTCCCGGACGACCACTCGAAATGCGTTGTCGCGGTGCCGGGCCGAGACGTACAGATCCAGGCCCGGAGTCATCATGCCGACGACCCCCACGAACTCACCCACCACGAGCGCGGTCGGCCAGGTGTACTGAGGGATATGCCAACGGCAACCTCACCGCCCGATGGATACGCGACGGCGCAACACGTCACGCAACACCGGTGTCCGAGTACCGGTCGCGGCTGGGCGACCGGCGTGGCCCCGTACGGCTCGGTGTCGCCGCGTCGAGCGCATCGCGGCACACTGAAAACGGGCGTCGATCAGGCGCCGAGTGCTCCTCAGGACGGAGGTCACCACCTCACCTGCGGGATCATCGAAGACTCGGGACGGTCACCCGCTGTCAGGATGAGCGATCGCCCCGACTGCCGACGGAGGTGCCTGGGCCGTGAGGGGCGACGCGCTCATGATCATCGATGGTTCCGGTGTGATCACGGAGTGGAGTCACCAGGCCGCCTCCTTGCTGGGCCTCCCCGCGTCCGAGGTGCTGGGACGTCCGGCGACAGGGCTCTTCACGGTCGGCAGGGGCGACCACGGCGGGGAAGAGCTGCAGCTGAGCAGTCGAGAGGGCCGCACGACAACGTGCGAGCTGTGGGTGCGACCGGTGCTGCGAGACGGCGCCGTGGCCTGGGAAATCGGCCGGCAGTCGACGGAACCCACGGGCGGGGCCCATGCGGACGGCATCAGCGAGAGTCTGATCGAGGCCCTGTTCACCCAGTCACCCATCGGCTTGCACCTCCTCGACCCCGAACTCCGGATCGTGCGCGTCAATACGGCCACACGCGCCTTGCACGGAGTGCCGTCCGAGAGCCTGCTGGGTCGCCCACTCATGGAGGTGTACCCCTTCTCGGACCCTGCGACCGAGGAATCCGTGGCCCGACGGGTCCTGGACCGAGGCATGCCCGTGCTGGACCGCTTGGTGCGCGTTCGCCTCCCTGCCGATCACGGCGGGGAGCGAGTGTTCTCCGCATCCACCTACCGGCTTCAGGACGCCCGAGGTGCAGTCCTCGGGCTCGCGGTTTCCACAGTCGAGGTCACCGAGCGGGAGCGGGCGCACGCGCACACCGCCGTCCTCGCCCGTGTGCGCGAATCCGTCGGCCGGACCCTCGACGTGGTCACCACCTGCCAGGAGGCAGCGGATGTCCTGGTGCCTGGGTACGCCGACATCTTCGTGGTCGAGGTGGTGGATGAAGTCGTACGGGGTGAGGACCCCCCGATCGGTCCGCTCAGCCGGGATGTGCCCCTGCGGCGTGCCGCCTTCCGCAGCCGTGTCGTGGAGCCCGTGCATCCGGTCGGCGATGTACGCACCGCGCCCTACGGAACCCCGTTCGGGCAAGCTCTGTCCGACCTGCGTCCCCGGCTCTTGGACCTGGCTGCCGACAGTTCCTGGCTGGCGGCGGATCCGGCACGTGCCGAGGCCATCCGCGCGGCGGGAGCGCATTCGCTCATCACGGCTCCGCTGACGCTCCGCGGCACGGTACTGGGGCTGTTGAGCCTGTACCGCTGTGGGCAGACCGAGCCCTATCGCGAGGACGACATCGACCTCGCCCTCGAACTCGCCGCCCACACCGCGCTCTGCATCGACAATGCCCGCCGCTTCACCCGCGAGCGGACCATCGCCGCCACGACCCAGCGCCGGCTCCTGCCCCAGAGCCCCGGTCCGCGGACAGCCGTCGACACTGCGTGGCTCCACCTCCCCGCGGACCTGGGTGCGAGCTGGTTCGACACCATCGCCCTGCCCGGCGCCCGCACAGCACTGGTAACCGGCAACGCAACCGGACACGGGATCTCTGCCGCCACCACCATGGGGCAGCTGCGCACCGCGATCCACGCGCTTGCCGCACTCGACCTGGAGCCCGACGAACTCCTCGCCAGACTGCACGACACCACCGGCCGCCTGGCCGAGGAACGTGCGGCGCTCCCACCCGCCGATCCGCTGCACAACGAGACACTGACCGCAAGTTGCATCTACGGGGTGTACGACCCCATCACCCGTATCTGCGCCATCGCCCGCGCGGGGCACCCCGCACCGATCGTCGTCCACCCGGACGGCACGACCCACATCTGTGACATCCCGGCGAGCCCCCTGCTGGGATGCGCCGAGGACCCTCCCAGGGCTTCCGCGAGCTTCGAACTCGCCGAGGGCAGTATCCTCGCCTTCTACACCGCAACCCTGCTCCCGGATGCGGGGACGGATCCCGGCATGCTCCGGAACGTCCTGAGCCGGTCCGACCGCTCCCTGCAGTCCCTGTGCGACGACGTCGTCTACGCACTGGGAAGCGATCCCCCACGAGGCGACGCCGCGCTTCTCCTGTCCCGTACCTCCGGCATCGCCCCCGACCACGTGGCCACCTGGCGACTCACCCCCGACGCGACAGCCGCCGGCGAAGCCCGAGCCCTTACCCGGCGCCGGCTCACCGACTGGGAACTGGACGAGGAATCCGTCTTCACCGCAGAGCTGATCGCCAGTGAACTGGCCACGAACGCCGTGCACTACGGAGCCCCGCCCGTACAACTACGCCTCATCCTGGAGCGCACGCTCACCTGCGAAGTGACGGACGCCGGCAGCTCCGCACCCCATCTGCGGCATGCGCCGGTCGCGGACGAGGGAGGCCGCGGGCTGTTCATCGTCTCCCAACTCGCCCACCAGTGGGGCACCCGCTACAGCCAGACCGGCAAGACCATCTGGGCCGAACAGTCCCTCCCGCCACGTTGAAGGTTCGATGAACCGGGGAAGCAGGGCCGCTCAACGGGCGAGCAGGCGGCTCGGATTCCCGTCAACAGGTCTCGCCGTCCGCACTGGCCGAGATGCAGAAGCTTGTCGATGACGCAGAGAGCGCGGCCGGCGCAGCCGAGCCGGGCTCACGCCCGGCAGCTGAATCCGGCTCGCACCCCGACACCGCACACCCCCCCGGCCCGGCCTCGACCGGCGGGGCCCGCTCCGCCGGGGAGCGCGGCGGGCGGTGGGGCCTGGTGGAGCCACGGGCGGAAGGTGTGACCTTGCCCGGGTTCGCGCGGTTCACGGCTGGCAAGTCCGTGCCATGGCAAGGACTTGCCTTCATCAGGCCTTCTCGTCGGCGTTACCGGCCGATAGACCCATGGCATGTTCTCCCCCTCTCAGGCTTCCGCCTTCCGGCGCAGGCGCTGGCAGCTGCTCTCCGCCGCCACCGCGGTGCCGCTGCTGGCGTCGGGGCTTGCAGTTCTGCAAGCGCCCGCACAAGCCGCTCCGAGCAAACCCACCGTTCCCGCCAAGCCCTCGGCGACCCACAAGGTCACCCTGGTCACCGGCGACGTCGTCACGGTCACCACGATGGCCGACGGCAAGCAGACCGCCGATGTCGACCGGCCGGACAGCGCCGTCGGCGGCGTAAAGATCCAGGAGATCAAGGGTGACCTGTTCGTCATCCCGGACGAGGCCGTGCCGCTGCTGGGCACGGACAAGCTGGACCGGCGGCTGTTCAACGTCACCGACCTGATCGAGATGGGCTACGACGACGCGAAGTCGGCCGCGGTGCCGCTGATCGCGGCGTACGCCCAGCCCAAGTCTCGCTCGGCCGCCGTCGAGCCGACGGCCCCCCGGGGCAGCAAGCTGACCCGCAAGCTCAAGGGCATCCACGGCGCGGCACTCAGCACCGAGAAGCGGCAGGCCCGCACCTTCTGGAGCACCGTCGCGCCGCAGGGCAGCGCGAAGTTGGGCGCGGGTGTGTCGAAGCTGTGGCTCGACGGTCGCGTAAAGGTCAACCTGAAGGACAGCGTGCCGCTGATCGGCGCGCCCGAGGCCTGGGCGGCCGGGTACACCGGCAAGGGCGTAAAGGTCGCGGTGCTCGACACCGGGATCGATGTCAACCACCCCGACTTCGCCGGCCTGATCGACGGCACAACCAGCTTCGTGCCGGGTGAGGCCATCACCGACGTCAACGGGCACGGCACGCATGTGGCCAGCACGATCGTCGGTTCGGGCGCCGCCTCCGGCGGCGACAACAAGGGCGTCGCCCCCGGCGCCGACCTGTTCGTCGGCAAGGTGCTCGGCGGCGCGGAGGGTTATGGCCAGGACTCCTGGGTCATGGCCGGCATGCAGTGGGCCGCCGAATCCGGTGCGGACGTCGTCAACATGAGCCTCGGCGACTCCTACCCGACGGACGGCAGCGACCCGATGTCGCAGACGGTCGACGCGCTCTCCGAGCAGTACGGCACTCTGTTCGTCATCGCCGCCGGCAACGCGGGCCCGGAGAGCATCTCCGCCCCGGGCGCGGCCGCCTCGGCGCTGACCGTGGCCGCCACGGACAAGCAGGACCAGCTCGCGTCCTTCTCCAGCACCGGCCCGCTGGCCTACTCCGGTGGCATGAAGCCGGACATCGCAGCGCCCGGCGTGGACATCACCGCGGCCCGCTCGCAGGAGATGACCGACGGTGGTGAGGGCCTCTACCGCACCCTCAGCGGCACCTCGATGGCCACCCCGCACGTGGTCGGCGCGGCGGCGATCGTGGCCCAGCAGCACCCGGACTGGACCGGCGCGCAGCTCAAGGAACACCTGATGAGCACCGCGAAGGGCCTGGCCGACGGGTACTCGCCGTACGAGGTCGGCACCGGGCGTGTCGACGTGGCCGCCGCTGTGCGCACCACGGTCCGCGGCACCGGATCGCTCTTCTTCGGCAACTACACATGGCCGCACGAGCCGAGCGACGTCGCCGTCAAGAAGGACCTGGCCTTCACCAACACCGGTTCGGCCGACGTCACGCTGAACCTGGCGCTGACCGACGACGGCGGCCCGTTCACGCTGGGAGCGACCAAGGTGACCGTCCCGGCGGGCGGCACCGCCGCCGTCGCGGTGACCGGTGACCCGCAAGCCGCCTCGGCCGGCCGGCACGTCGGCTACGTGATAGGCACCGACGCGGCCACCGGGAAGCCGGTGACCCGCACGTCCGTGGCACTGCTCAAGGAGGAGGAGCGCTACGACCTGAACATCAAGCTGGTCGGCCGGGACGGCAAGCCCGCCGCCGGCTGGGTCACGATCAACCTGGCCGGCGACTTCTGGCCGTGGACGGTCTACGTCGACGGTTCGACCACCATGCGCATGGCACCCGGCCTGTACACCGTCGCGGGGTACCTCGACGTGGCCGGCGAGAAGGCGGACCGCTCGGGTCTGGCCGTGCTGGTCGACCCGGAGACCGTGCTCAAGGACCGCTCCATGGACGTGGTGCTGGACGCGAGCAAGGCACGTCTGCTGCAGACCGAGGCGCCGCAGCGCACCGAGGACCGCCAGCGCAAGGTCGACTTCAACGTCCACTACAAGGGCCTCGACCCGTTCACGGACTACCGCAGCGCGTACGTGCTGCCGGTGACGTACGACGACGTCTACGTCGCGCCGACGGAGCCGATGAAGCAGGGCGAGTTCATGCTGACCACCCGCTGGCGCAAGGGCGAGCCGCAGCTCAGCCTGAGCGCATTGGGCGGTCGGCTCCGCTTCGAGGCACTGGTGCAGGCGGGCAGCATCCTGGACACGGCCACGGACAGGCTGGACGCCGTCTACGCGGGCAACGGTGCGGCGGCCGAATACAAGAAGGTCAAGGCCAAGGGCAAGGTCGTCGTCATCAAGCGCAGCGACGAGGTCTCGCCGCAGGAGCGCGCCGAGGCCGCGGTCACGGCCGGCGCCAAGGCGCTGATCGTGGTCAACGACGGTGTGGGTGCCCTGATGGAGTACGTCGGCGAGTCGACCGTCCCGGTCGCCACCGTGCACCGCGACGCGGGCAGGACCCTTGTCGCGATGGCCAAGGCCGGCATCCTGAAGCTGACCGCGAAGCAGACCGAGTACACGCCGTTCGTCTACGACCTGACCCGGGACTACCCCGGCCAGGTACCGAACCGGGCCCTCGTCTACAAGCCGACCAAGGGTGACCTCGCCCGGATCGATGCGCGCTACTACTCGGCCACGGACGGCGGGTTGGCGGAAGGCTACCGGTCCGACTTCACCCTCAGCCCGTCGTTCAACTTCCCCGAGCGCGAGTGGCACCCGGGCACCCGCACCGAATGGGTGACCCCGGGACAGAACTGGAGGGAGTTCCACGCTCAGGGCGTCGACGGAGACCTGCCGTGGGTAATGGTGTCGGGCGACAACACGTATGCCAAGGGCAGCACCACCCGTCTGGACTGGTTCGCTCCGGCGACCCGGCCCGGCCAGAGCGAGTCCTTCGGTGTGTACAACTCCCGCTGGGGGAACTACATGACCTGGAACGTGCAGGCGTGGGCCTCCGCCAGCGACAACATGCGGCTGGGCGGCTACCTGCCGTGGGGTGAGACGCCGTCCCATCTGCAGATCTTCCAGGGCGACACGCTGATCCACGACAACCCGGTCAGCGGAGACATGCAGTGGGAGGAGGTACCGGCGGGCAACCTGCCCTACCGCGCCGTCCTCGACGTGGAGCGGCCCGGTGACGTTTTCCGGCTGTCGACACGCACCCACACCGAGTGGACGTTCATGTCCGACACCGTCGACTCGGACTTCTTCGAGCCGTTCTCGGTGCTGAACCTGGACTACAAGCTGGAGTCGGACCTGCACGGCGACGTCAAGGCCGATGCGACCCAGAAGATCGCGCTCAAGCCGGTGTCGATGGACCTGGGCACCGTGCCGGGCAACGTCACCAGGGTGAAGCTGGACGTCTCGTACGACGACGGTGCCACCTGGCAGAAGGTAACCCTGGCCAAGGGCTCCCACGGCTACTGGACGGGTTCGTTCAGGACGGCGAAGAAGCGCGGCGGCTTCCTCTCGGTCCGCGCGAGCGCCGGCACGGACAGCGGCTTCGGCGTCAAGAACGAGATCATCCGGGCGTACGGCCTGCGATGAACCGCACCGTCGGGCCCCGGGGAGGCGACTCCCCGGGGCCCTTCCCGTCACACCTGCTCCCAGCAGGGACTATTCAGGGTCTGCCGCCATGGCGCATACTCTCCCCGCTGCGGCAAGCGGAAGAGAGTCGGTCGCCGATGCTGGATGTTCTGGGCCTCGAAGCCGATGACGAGCGCGTCTACCGGGCGCTGCTCGGACGGCCGAACTCCACCGCGATGCTGCTGTCGGATCTGCTCGTCGTATCGCCGGCCGATGTGGACAAGGCCTTGTCCCGCCTGGTCGGGTGGGGACTGGTGATCGGGTCGGCGGACGATCAGTTCACGGCCGCGCCGCCGGCCATGGCGCTCGGCGCTCTCATCAGCCAGCGCCGGGACGGGCTACGCATGGCTGAGCACGCACTGGTGACCTTCGCCGAGGAACACCGGGCGGCGATGACCGGGAACAGCATCAACGATCTGATCGAGGTCGTGACGGGCGTCGACGCCATCCGTCATCGCTTCCTGCAGGTGCAGCAGGCAGCCCGCACGCAGGTCCGCAGCTTCATCACCGCACCGTTCCTCGCCGTGCCGCCCGGCGAGAACACGGCCGAACCCGCGGCCATCGGCCGCGGCGTGCACTTCCGGGTGGTACTGGACCGGGCGGTGCTGGCAGAGCCGGGCATCATCACCGATGCGATCGATTCACTGCGCAACGGCGTGCAACTGCGTGTCGCCGACCAACTGCCGATGAAACTCGTGCTGGCCGACGCCGACCTCGGCCTTGTCCCGCTCGCGGTCACACCGGCCGGAGAGCCCGGCGCCGTGCTGCTGCACCGCAGCGGCCTGTTGGATGCCCTGGACGCGCTGTTCGAGACGGTATGGCGCACCGCCCACCCGCTCGAACTGTCGGGCACCGGCGGCGAAGCCGGAACCACCGTCGAGCTCGGCGCGGAAGGCCCGACCGACCTCGACCGAAAGATCCTCGCGCTACTGCTGGCCGGCCTGACCGACCCGACGGCCGCGACACAGCTCGGCCTGTCACCGCGCACGCTGCACCGACGCCTGCGCCACCTCATGGACATAGCCGGAGTTCGGACCCGGATGCAGCTCGGCGGTCACGCCGTCCGACACGGCTGGGTGGAGCCGCGCTGAAGGTCCTGTGCCGTTCAGCGATGCGACTGATTCGGACTCGGCACGGCGCTGACGGCAGCCCGATACGGACCTGTCCGACGGACGTGGAAGTCACCGCTCAGCCGAGTTTCTGCGCAGCGAGTTCACGGATCTCGGGAGGCAGCGCCTCGTCTGCGGCCAGCCGGGCCAGGGCCTCGCGGCTCTGCGGGACTTCGGCGGTGTTGCGGAGTGTCCACACGGCCTGCTCGGCGGCCATGCCTCGCTGCGCGTACCGCTCGGCAAGCTCCATGGCCCATGGAGTGATCGCCGCGGTGTCATCGACCATGAGTCCGCACCAGTACAGGACCTGTTCGGCGATCCAGGCGGAGATACGGACGGTCCACCGCTCGGTGAAGTCCGTGGTGTCGAAGCCTCTGCGCGCGCACTCCGCTTCGGCCTCGGCCATGCGTTCACGCGTCACGCAGCGGGCGTACGGCATGCGCTCCCGCAACACGTGCCTGATCTCTGTCCATTCGGGCCAGGACGCGTCCTGGCCCAGGAACTTCAGAATCACTTCGGGGGGAGGTTCGGGCGCGGCCAGGGGAGCCGGGGGAAGGCAGGCTTCGAGCACGGCTCGCGCGTAGGCGAGGTTCTCTCGGCTCTCCTCCGTTTCCGGGGGCCAGATGAAGCCGAGGTCCCAGGAGTACGGCAGGGCGCGTACGACCTCGGGAAGCAAGGGCTCCTCGCCGTCGTCCTCCGTAGTCATCACGAGACTCCCAGGTATTCCATCGCGCTCTTGGGATCCTTCATCTTGCCGGAGTCACGAGCGGCCTGCTTCTCCGCGTCGGTCTTGGCGTTCCACGCGGCGTCCATGTCCTTCAGCTGCTTGGGGGTGACGTCCTGACCGGCGATCCGGGCGCCGAGACCGTTGTCCGCGATGGTCTGAGCCGGGGTGCCTGGTGGGGTCGTACCGGTCTTTTTGTCCTTCTGGAAGCCGTTGAAGATCTTGTCCCAGTCCTTGGGGGTCTCGATCTGGTAGCGGGCCGCTCGCGGCGGTGTCACTCCGCTCTCCTTGGCCCAGTCGGCCAGCCGCTCGGCCTGAGCGGGGAGGGACGCCTGAGTGGTCGCATTGGCTGTGTTCTTGACCTCCACGACGTGGACCTTGCCGTCCTTGCCCTTGTAGGCGACGTCGACGTCATCGATGGTGCTGACATCGAGCGGCTTGCCGTCTCCGAAGTCCACCGACTTGCGGCCCTTCTGCGCGCCGACACTCGCGTACACCTTGGTGCCCTCGGCAGCGTCCAGGTCGGCTGCGCGCTTGGCTGCGCGGGCCTCCGCCATGGCTTCGGCCAGCTGGTGGCGGTCGGTGGCCTTGAGGACAGTCCCGCCCAGGGAGCCGCGGCTCTGGGTGTCGATGCGCTTGTCGTTGAGCATGTCGGTGAGATCGTCCAGTGCGGACGCCAGCTCGGCCTTGCCGAATTCACCTCGGCTCAGGTCGGGGTTGTCCTTGGCCCTCGCGGCCAGCTTGTCGATCGCGCCCTCGTTGAGACTGAAGCGCTCGGACTTGGGCGTCTTCTGCTTGTCACTGGCGTCCCGGATGGTCTGCTTGGCCCGGTCGGCCGCGGTGGAGAGTTCGGCTCCGTCAGCGGCCCGGTCGGCGTCGTCAGCTTCCTTCTGGGCGTCGCGAGCGTTGTCCGCCTCCTCGCCCTCGCACTTTTTGTTGCCTGCCGCGAGAACGATCAGGGGGGACTCGGCGTGTCCTGCGGCCAGGATCCCCGTGCCGGAACCGGGCACGCCGCTGGGCTTACGGCCGGTGCCTGCGCCCTCGTACGGCACGAGCCTGGCGGCACCCAGCGCGATGGTGCAACTGCCGTGCTCCTCGGCCTTCTCGGCAGCGTCGTCGGCGTGCTCCTGCGCTTCGTCGGCCGCCTTACGAGCCCCCTTGGCGTCGCCGAGCCCGGCCGCCTTACGGGCCCGGCCCGCGGCATCCTTGGCCTTGTCGGCTGTCTCGGCGATGGCTTGGGCGAGCTTGCCCAGCTTGCCGAGTTTGCTGGACTTCCCGGCGACCTTGGCCACGTCGTAGCCGGGGATGAAGAGCGAACCGACATTCCAGATGACGGTGGTGGCGGCCTGGGTCTCTTCGCCCCGGTTCCAGGTTTCGCGGACCTCCTCGCCGACGAACATGTCGTCCAGGACGTTGACGCCCGTGTTGACCGAGGCGCCGCCCCAGTCGGTCAGCGCGTCGAAGTAGTCACCATCGGCCCACTTGTCACCGGCGTCCTTGGAATCCGTGCTCCACTTGTCGCCGAGCGATTTCCCGTAGTCGACGATGCCGGAGACGGTGTCGATGGGGTGGACGACGGTGTCCCACAGGTCGGTGACATCGCCCCAGATCCCGTCGACGAACAGGCCCTCGCCGACCTGCCCGAGCTGATCGAGGGTGCATCCGAGGAAGCCGGAGCATTCCTCCTCCTTCTTCTTCCCGTCGTTGCCCTCGTCGTCGGCTGTCCCGTCCTCATCAGTGGCGATCGGCTCATACGGGTCAGTAGGATCGCCGGCTTCGCTGGTGGAGCCGGTGTCATCTCCGCCGCCGGGCGCGCCGTTGTCGGTGCCATCACCCGTACCGCCACCGGTACCGCCACCCGTACTGTCGCTGGTGCCGTCATCCGTGTCATCCCTGGTACCGCCACCAGTCGCACCGCCGGCGACGGTGCCGCCATCCGTCGTCGGGCCGGGCTGATCCTCCGTATCGCTGCCCGCCTCAACCGTCTCCCCACCGTCCCCGGTGGCCGGGCACGAGCTACCCGTCAGTGAACAGATCGCCGACTGAAGGCCGTTGGTTATCTGTCCACCGACTCCGCTCAACGCCAGCGCGAGGATGATCGCCGCGACCACAGCGATCAGACCGACATACTCCATCGCCGTCTGCCCGCGGTCACGCCGCCACTTGATCACGTGAGGCAGCGAGAAGGGGGGTCGCCCTGCCCGCTCGCGCTCCGCGAGCCGGAACCACGCCCGGCTCCCCTCCTGGCACAGGAACACGAGAATCACGACAGGCAGAAGGAGCTGAGTGAAACCCTGAACCGAACCGTCACGGATGTTGGACAGGTCACTGAGGATCAGCCACGCCTGTACGGCGATCAGGCCCCACCACACCCGGACCCCACCGGTCCAGGCGCGCCGCGCCAGCACCCAACCGACAACCCCGGGCGCGGCCGCGTACGCAAGCAGCCCCAGCAGCGTGCCGTTCACCGCATCCAGGGAGGCGGCGGTGAGGAACAGGCCGATACCGCCCAGCACGGTCGCCCCGAACAACACGTACACCAGCCAGCGGGCCACCATGAGTGGTTGCGGCATGGGTCGGCGGGGAGCGTCATGGGCCTGCCCTGACGCTCCGGACCATGGGACACCACCAGAGAAGGACATGCCTGACCTCAACCCCCGGAACGGAAACGGCCGTTCGTGGTGGCGCACGGCACCCCACCCCGCGACCAATCGTATGGCGAGCGAACAGACGCGCCATGGGCCCCGGGACCCAAACCCGGGCCCCATTACCGCCCTTGACACGCATCGACCGGCCGAGATCCGCAGCCGGGCGTAGCCGTCGTCCCTCTGCCGGCCGACCACCTGGCGACTGCTTACGGCTGGTCTCCTTCTCCGCCGCCTTCGCCGCGTCGGCATGAGCCGCCGGCGCCGCTCCTTTCAGAGCATGACGGCCTCCGGGTCGATGCAGTGCGGAACTGGTCCCGGACGACGAGGTGCAGTGCGTCGTCACAGTGACGGAGGGAGACGTACCGCTCCTTGGCCGGGGTCATCCTCGCGGTGGCAGCAACGAGTTCGGTCACCGCGAGCGCGTTCGGCCAGGTGTACCGGGCGAGGCGGTGCTTGTGCAGCGGGACCGTGATCACGGTGTGTCAGATGGCCACGCTGCGGGACTTCCTCGCTGACAGCCGCGAGGCGCTCCGGCAGATGATCCGCGACATCAAGGACGGCAGGGCAGACCACCTGTTCTGACGCCGAAGGCCCGGTACCGCGACCATGTGTCGGGGCGCCGGGCTGTAGGGTCTCGCACTTCGTTTCATACGCCGAGGCTGTGACCTGCGACTTCTCGCGGTGTCTCACGCTGCTTCATCTGCGGTTGTCTCAGCTCTCGGTGCATCCCCGCCAGGTTTGCTGAGGCCGGCCCGGACGGGCAGACCGCTGACCTGCGGTGTCTCACGGCCCGCTATCACCCGCGACGGCGGTGCGGTCGGTTGTGTGGAGGCGCCGCACGGCGGAAGACGCGGGGGCGTTCTGCGCCGGATGTTCGACCGCGACATCGCGCTGCGCGGGGGCATCGCCCAGACCGCGCCTACATTCCCAAACTCCTTCCGGACGTGCTCTCCGGAGTCCTCGATCCGGGGCCGTCTTCGACCATGCCGTCCCCCTGGCCGAGGTGCCGGACGGCCATCGGGCGATGGACCACCGGTCGGCGCTGAAGGTGCGCGTCACCTTCTGAGCGCGGGGGCCGACGGCACGGGTTTGATCCCTCCCGTGCCGCGCGGGGCCCTCGTGATGTCAGGCGGCGCGCTTCACGTGGCGGACCAGCCACATCAGCAGGGCGTCCAGGTCAGCGGCGGCCGAGAGGACTCGGTCGACCGCCTCGGGAGTGTGCAGCCACTCCTCGCAGCCGAGGGGACGGGCGGCGATCAGAGAACGGTGGCGCAGCAGGCTCGCACGGGAGTGGTCTGTCGGATAGCCGCGCGGGGGGCGTTTCATCACGTCCCCGGAGATGTCGTAACCCTTCTTCCGCACGTCCTCGACGATGGCGGACAGTTCGCGGCCGCTCTCCTCGGAGGCTACGGCCTTGCGGAACATGTCCACCTGGCCGGGATCGGGGTACCACCAGGCGCCCTGGATCCGCAGGCCGTCCAGGGAGAACCGGAGACCGATCTCGATCTTGCGGCCGAGCCGGATCACCGCGCCCTGGTGCTGCCACCACCAGGAGTCGGTGCGGTAGTGCCAGACGGAGAAGTCCTCGTACCGGGGGTCGGTGTCCGCGACCTCGTTGAGCATGGCGATCATCGGCTGCCGGACCAGGCGTTCGCGGTCCGCGCGGTAGCGCTCGCGGGTCGCGTGGGTCGGTTCGCCCTGGAGCTGCCACAACACGTCCATGGCCTGCTCCGGCCAGCCGGTGAACTGTCCGCGCATGCGCGCAGGATAGCTCACCCATGATCCGCGCGCGGAGAGTGAGGCGGGCAGGGAGGCGTAGCCCCAGACATGGTGGGAGGTGTTGCGGCGGGGCTCGCCGGCCAGTTCGATGTGCCGTGCGCGGTGGGCGAGTTCGTCGAGGAACACGGAGAGTGCAGTCGATATGAAGCGGGCGGTGAGATTGTGCAGCCGAACTTGAGATCCCACAAAAGAGGTTAGGGTCTCGCCGCTCGTGACATGTCGATCTTGCGTGACCTGGGCGTTCTTGGCTGTCTCACGGCCTTGTCACCCATGATCAGTCTCAAATCCGTGGCATTTCCTCGCGAGGGCGAGGTCGAGATGAGGCGGCTTGTCCGAGTACACCACGCTGAGCCCCGAGCACGAGGACTACATGCGAGCTCAGATCGCGCACCGATGAGTTTCCCGCGTCGCGCCGGTCTGTACGCGTGAGACCGACTCACGGAAGGCTGGCGCCATGCGGAAACTGATCTACGGCATGAACCTGACCCTGGACGGCTACATCGCAGCGCCCGGCGACGACATCGGCTGGAGCGTGCCGAGCGACGAGCTGTTCCAGTTCTGGTCCGACCAGTTGCAGGCGACCGACCTGTCGCTGTACGGGTGCAAGCTGTGGCAGACGATGAGCTCCTACTGGCCGACCGGCGACCAGCGGCCCAACGCCACCCCGGCGGAGATCGAGTTCGCGCGCCGCTGGCGGGACATGTCGAAGGTGGTGTTCTCCTCGACGATCGACAAGGTCGACTGGAACACCCGCCTGGTCACCGGCGACGCGGTCGCCGAGATCACCCGGCTCAAGGCCGTGGACGGCGGCCCGATGGACATCGGCGGCGCGACGCTCGCCGGGGCGGCCATGCGGGCCGGGCTGATTGACGAGTACGTGCTGGCCACCGCGCCGGTCCTGGTGGGCAGCGGCACGCCGTTCTTCACCGCGCTGGACAACTGGGTGAACCTGAACCTGGTGGAGACGCGGACGTTTCCCGGCGGCGTAATCCTGACCAGGTACGAGACGAGGCGCTGAGCAGCAGCACCCACGCGCTGGTCTCACGGTGATGTCGTATACGACATCGGTACGACACGACCCGTGAGATTACGACATCAGCCGCGAGACCCGACACACTCCACCGTCCTGCGAGTCCAGTCGAAGGTGAAGGCCACCTCGGGCTTGGAGACACGGTGCAGAGGCTTGACGTCCACCACTACGGGCCCCTGCCCGGTGATCAGCAAGTAGTCCGGGATGTGCTTGCGCACCTTCCCGTCCAGATCCGCTCTCAGCAAGAACGGCTGGGCCACGATGTGGCGTACGGAAGGATCGAAATCGGCGAAGAGGAGACGCGCCAACTCCAGCCGCGACTCGTAGATCACGTGGTCGTTCGTCGTCGCCGCCCGATAGATACCCGAGTAGCGCTTCTGCCCCCTAACCAGCGGAATGTTCGCCAAGGCACCGCCGATGCCAAGAGCTCGACGGACACCTCGCTCCAGGCCCGGTCCTCCATCGCCGCACGCCCCTTGGGGCGGACGCTCACAGACGCAGCGAATTCCCCCACCGCATACCCCCAGCCACACATCAACTTCCTCTGCAGCCAAGGTGCCGGCGCAGCGAGGGCAGGCGGGATCGATCACGGGTCTAGCCACCCGGATAGGTGACGCTCCGACCTGCGAGTCTCACGGCGGCGGCATAGATGCCGCCGCCGTGCAGAATTCGCTGAGACTATGCAGCGAATTTTGAGACCCCACTGGCCTCACGTGTGCGGGTCGGATCAGGAAGCACTGCCGCGCGGGAAGGAGACCTCCACGCGCCGGTTCTTCTTCCGGCCTTCTTCGTCGGCGTTGCTGGCGATCGGGTACTGCTCGCCGTACCCACGGATCTCGAAGGTGACGTTCGAGTCGAGCGACTGGGCCAGCACCGAATGCACCGCGTCGGCACGCTGCTTGGACAGCACGTCACCGTGTGCGGAGGAACCGAGATTGTCGGTGAAGCCGAAGACGCGCACCTTCGTGGCGTTCTGCTTCTTGATCTCGGCAGCGACGGCCGCGATACGGGACTTGGCCGCCGAGCTCAGCTTCGCGCTGTCCTTGCCGAAGAGGACCTCGGCCTGGAGCGCGAACTTGATGCTCGCGTTGCTGTCCTCGCGACGCTCCTCGCCGCCCATGTCCTCGACGACCTGGATGATGTCGAGGACCTTGGCGGGAGCGAGAGTCCCGCCCTCGGCCATCTTGAGGTCGGGATCGTTGCCGTCCACCTCGACCGGGGGCGTCGCGGATGCCTCAGTCCCCGGTGGCACGCTCGGTCCGTCATCGGCCTGTGCTGTCGAAGCACCGAAGACGGACGTGCCGGCCATCAGTACCGCGGCAGCGATGGCGATGCCTGCCGCATGCGTTGGCCTACGCCGTGTGCGGATGTATGTCATGTCGGCCGTCACCCAGAAATCTTCAGCGACGTGGTGGCAAACGTCGGCAGGCTGAAGTCAACTTCGGTCGTTGTGCTGGGAGGAGCCGGGAACTGCATGAATACCGGCAGGGAACTTCCCGGCTGGACGGCTGTCATGCCGACCGTGCAGAGGCACCGCCCATCCGTATCACGAAGGATGTAGTAGCGCTTCTTACCAGCCTTGTCCACCAGCGTCGCACCACCGACGGAGTTGAGATTCTTGTTGACGATAGCGGTCTCGCTACCAGACCACGCCGAGGGATTGACTGCGACATCGCCTTGATTCTTCAGTTCGCCCTGAACGGTCACGAATCCGCCGGAGTCCCGCTTCACTTCGTTGATGACCAGCAGCATGCCCTTGTCGCCCTTGACCTCGGCGAGTTTCACATTCGGGTCTACCTTGTCCCCAGCAGCAGTATCTTCCTGCGAACCCTTGTCCCCATCGGAGGGCTTGTTGGGTGCGGAGGATGACGACGAAGAACCGGGGTTCTTCGTCTTTCCGCCGTCATCACTGCCGCAAGCAGTGACGGCGAGGGCCAGTGCCGC
The DNA here is from genome assembly GCF_036248255.1 of Streptomyces sp. NBC_01717. NCBI lineage: Bacteria > Bacillati > Actinomycetota > Actinomycetes > Kitasatosporales > Streptomycetaceae > Streptomyces > Streptomyces sp. NBC_01717. The sequence goes on from NZ_CP109178.1 coordinate 3,778,713, forward strand.
CGCCATCGAGACAGCGGCCACCGCCCTTCGGGTCCTAGCAGTGCGCCGAATGCTCATCGGTTCTGATTCCTTTACTCGTCGTTCGCTGTCAGTCGTCGACCAGGTGGACGGCGAAGATGGCCTTGCTCAGAGCGGCCCATGCATCCTGATCGAAATCAGTCGGGTCGATCGAGAAGCCATCCCGGCCATCACACTTAAAGCTCACCGGCTCACCCGGGTCGCCTTTGAACTTGTAGGTGCATCGGAACTCGATGACTGCAGTCGCATCCGCGGTGCCGTACTTGGTCTCCGTCCCCGGGATCACGGTGTCGCCGACCGGGTAGCGGGTCCGGATGCTGACATGCATCTTGTCCTGCAGGTAGCCATACGTCGCGTAACAGGCTGTCGTGTCAGCCCGGTTGGAGGCAGCGAACCGCCGCGCCTCCAGGCATGGCGATACCGTTTGGAAGGTGTAGTCCTGCAGGAACTCGTGGAGCCCACCCGGCGTCATGAGAGCGGCGACGAACGGAGGGCCCAGCGTGTCACGAGCGTCCTGAGCCGCAGCGAGCACAGCGGCGTCCGCGGCACCCTGGGCGCCGTTACGCGTGGCCGATGCCTTACCGACAGCAAAGAAGGCAAACGCGAGGAAGAGCAGGCCCGCCACCATCACAACGTAGATGGGGAAAGCCTGCCCTGCGTCGCTGCGATTCCTCGCAAGCATCAGCCAGCCTTGATCTGGTCCACCAGAGTGGTGATCTTCCCGCTGATCGCGCCGCCGATACCCGTCGCCACGATCGCGCCGATGATCGCCACGACCACCAGGATGATGCCCAGGTACTCGAAGGCCGTCTGGCCGCGGTCCTTGGCCTCGTAGCGCTTCTGGATGGAACGGACGGCGGTGCTGGCCCAGCCGTTGACGCGGACGGCGGTCTTCAGGGTGATGTTCGACATGGTGTTCCCCTCCAGGTTCGGCCGACCGGTAGCCGGCCGACTCACACGTTTCTTTGTTGTCGCTTCCGTTACCGGCTTCCTCCTGGCCGGTGCCGTTTGCGACATGAGAAACATACGGCGGAACACCCTGCCCGCCAGAGGGTCCCAGGGCCCAATCCCGGGCCCAAAGGGCGAGTTGGGTCCTGACGCCCAAACCCTGGGCCCGCGCGCCCCGCTCAGCCATGGCCACCACTCCCCCTCGCCGGCGCCGTGCCGAGCCAGCGGGCGATCGCCTCGCTGCGGCTGCCGCTGTGCAGCTTGGTGAAGATGCGGTTGATGTGGTTCTTGACGGTCTTCTCGCTGATGAAGCAGGTGGCGGCGATCTGCTGATTGCTCATGCCGGAAGCGATCAGCTCCATGACCTCCACCTCCCGTGAACTCAGCCCGTACTGCTGTCTGTTGGGAGTCATGGCCGACCCCCCGGTTGTTGAAGACTGTGCCACAACTGGTTGCAGTTGCGAAAGACCCTGCGCGAGTCGGCCAGGTCGCGTCGCAGGTGACGGCATTTCAGGAGCCGGCGGATGTGCAGGCGCACCGTGTTGCTGCACATGTCCGGCGCCCTGTCCGTCGTAGCCGGGGCCCTGGTGGGCGACGCCCGTGGTCAGCGCGGTCCCCAGCCCCTCAGGCAGCTGTCCGCCCTGTGGCCCGGGGCCCTGCCGCATATGGGCCAGGAGCGCGTTCGCCGCGGTGGCGGTGAAGTGGGCCCGCCCGCTCTTGGTGTCCCGTACGGCCTGCACGAGTTGGTCCGCCGTGAACTCCCCGTGCACCAGATAGCCGCCCGCGCCCAGTCGCAGCGCCTCGTGGACGATCTCGCTCTCGCGGCTGTACGTCAGCATCATGACCGGGGCGACCTGCACCAGATGCGGCAGCGCGGAGATGCCGTCGACCCCAGGCATGCGAACGTCGAGCAGGACGACGTCCGGGCGGTGCTGAACAGCCATGTCGTAGGCCTGGCGGCCGTCCGCGGCCTCCGCCACGACTTCGATGTCCTCACGGCCGGAGAGCAGCACGCCCAGACCGGCCCGGACCACCGGGTTGTCGTCGGCGACGACGACCCTCAGCGGGCCGGGAAGCGCTACCGGAGGGGCTGCGGGGAACGGAGGCATGGCCTCGGATGCCGCGGACTGCTGGGGGACGGGGAACCCGGAGGAGCTGAGCTCCGAGTTGAGCGAGGTGACGTGCGAGGACGTGTGCTGGGAGGCGTGATTCTGTGCGGCCCAGTTCTGGCCCGACGCACGGGAGACGTCGTCCGGCATCTGCGACCTCCTCTCAGGTTCTTGGGGGGGGTGGGGTGGAGCGGGTCAGTTCGGTCAGTTCAGTTGTGGTGCCTGCGGACCGGCTGCGAGAGCGGCCACCGGAAGCTCCAGGCGTACTTCGGTCCCCTTGGCCGCCTTGCCCTTGCCGATGCGGATACGGGCACCGATGGACGCGGCACGTTCGACCATGCCGACGAGGCCGAAGTGGCCGGCGCGCTTGAGGTCGTCGAGCGTCGTGCCTGGGGGCAGACCGCGCCCGTCGTCGTACACGCTGACGCGCAGGACATCGCCCTTCACGCCGGCCAGCACGATGAGATAGGTCGGGTGGGCATGGCGATGGGCGTTCTCCATCGCTTCGGAGGCGACGGTGAGCAGCTGGCGGGCGACCACCTGCGGCACGAGTGGGACCGGGGTCCCGTTGAGCATCCGGAAGGTGGCCGTGAGCCCGTGTCGCCGGGTGAAGTCGTCTGTCCTGGCCTGGAGTTCGGAAACAACATCCACACCGCCGTCGAGTCCGGAGTCGCGGCGCAGGTCGGAGAGGAGTTCCCGCGACTCCGCCGCTGCCCGGCGGGCGGAGCGGGCGACCAGTTCGGCCTGGTGCTTGACGGTGAGCGGGTCCATCCGGTCGGAGGAGCTGGCCAGGCCGTCGGCGGCCAGCGCCAGGCCGTGCAGGGTCTTGGCCACCGAATCGTGCATCTCGCGGGCGAGCCGGGTGCGCTCGCCCTCGACGGCTTCGTTCACGGCCAGCCGGGCCCTGGTCTCGGTGAGGGCCTGGCTCGCCGTGCCGAACCGGAGGAGGAGATTGCGAAGGGTGACCCCGACGGCGCCCGCGATCACGCAGAAGCCGGGGAGGAGCAGCGAGGTGGCGCCGCCGGCCTCCAGATTCGCATCGGTGCCGTACACGCCGAAGACGATCAGCGTCTGGAGCGCGGCGAACACCGCCGCGCCCCGCCAGCCGTAGACGAGTCCCGCCAGCAGCGGGGTACACACGGTGACGTAGGCGAGAGTGGACTCGGGCGTGGCGGTGACCAGCAGCAGGGCTCCGAACAGCGCGTCGATGCCCAGCAGCCAGGGGTGGCGCAGGAGGACCGGGCCGAAGCGTTCCCAGTCGCGAAAGAGGACGTACGACCCCATGAAGGTGGCGAGGATGGCCGAACCGATCAGCCAGGTGGCCCCGCCCGATGCCGTGCGGTCGATCGCGAACGGCGTGGCTATGGCGATCATCGCGAGCCTGAAGCCGAAGACTTGTCGGCACATGGCCTGGAGCGCGTTGAGCTGGATCGCGAACGCCGGGCGCGAACCGGGGTCGGCGATCGCCTGGCGTACCTCAGCGGTCAGTCCGAGCTGGGAACTGCCGAGCTGGAAAGACATGAGCCTGTCACCTCCCCCTGGTCATCGTGCTCGAGATCCCCGTCAGGCATGTCATCCGCCCGTGAGGAAGCTGAAGTCGACGTTGGCTCCGTACACGAAGCCGACCGTCAGCAGGACCAGGGTTCCCGGGAGCAGGAAGGTCGTGACCGCGAAGGTGGCCTTCGGAACGGCCCTGGCGGCCTTCCGGCGGGCGTTCTGGGCGTCCGTACGCCGCATGTCGTTGGCGATCTGGATCAGCGTGTCGACGATCGGGGCGCCCAGCTCCTCACCCTGCTGGAGCGTGGTCACGAACATCGCGACCTGTTCCGAGTCGTTGCGCTTGCGCAGCTCCTCGAAGGCCTGGCGGCGGCTGACGCCCATGTCCATCTGGCGCAGCGTGATACGGAGTTCGTCGGCCCACGGGCCCTCGTACTTGTCGGCGACGCGCCCCAGAGCCTGGCGGAAGCCGAGGCCCGCCGAGACGACGACGGCCAGGACGTCGAGGAAGTCGGGGAGCGTCCGCTCGATGTGGTCCTTGCGGACCCGGACCGCCGACCAGATGCCGACCTCCACCCAGAACAGACCGAAGCCGATCAGGAGAAGGGAGAGGAAGAGCTGGCCGCGCAGGATCATCGAGAAGGCCCCGAGCAGGCCGAGGGCACCGTAGACGAAGCGGCGGGCGGCGTAGCGGTCGATGGTCAGACCGCCGGGGTTGCCCGCCATGTCGATCTGGCGGCGCTTCTTGTTGACGGCCTTGGGGCCCATCATCCGCAGCACCATGGGGGCCCAGCGCATACCGAGCCGGTCGATGCCGGAACCCACCGCACTGGTGCGGGTGGCGCCGACCTCCAGGGCGATGGCGAGGTCGCCGGGGAGTTTGGCGTCGGCCCGGTACATACGGATGCCGGCGATGGCGCCGAACACCGCGAGACCCACGACGAGCGCAAGCAACAGGTTCATGTCAGCTCCTCCCCTCAGACGTCGATACGGGACATGCGGCGGATCACGATGAATCCGATCGCGTACAGGACGAGGGAGACGATCACGGCGACCTGGCCGATGAGGGCGCCGGTCATCCGGTCGAGTGCGCCCGGCATCACCGCGTTCATCAGGAGCATCGCGCCGAAACCGAAGACCGGGACGGCGTATGCGGTGACGGTCACCTGTGACAGCTGCGTCTTGACCTCACGCCGGGTCTCCTTGCGCTCCTCCAGCGTCTCCGTGAGGTTGCGCAGCGAACTGACGACCGTACCGCCGGCCCGGTTGGACAGGACCAGGGTCGTCACCAGGACGACGAGCTCGCGCGACGGCAGCCGGTCGGTCAGCTCGCTCATCGCGTCGTCGAGCGCCTCGCCGACGGCGAGGCGGCGGGCGACACGGGCCAGTTCCTCTCCCGCCGGGTTCTCCATCTCGTCCGCCGCCATGCTGATGGCGGTGCGCAGCGCGAGGCCGGCCTGGGTGGCGTTGGCGAGGATGCGGGAGAGCTCGGGCAACTGGTTGATGAAGCGTTCGGTGCGCTTGGTCCGCTGCCAGTTCAGGAAGGCGTTGGTACCCCAGAGGCCGATGAGCGCCGCGACCGGGCCGAAGAAGCTGGCGAGGATCGACGAGGCGGTCATCCAGAGTGCGGCCATGGCGACGAGCGCGTAGACGAAGAACTCGCCCGGGGTGATTTCCAGACCCGTGGCGGCGAGCTTCAGCTCCAGCTTGCGGCCCAGGCCCGTCTTCCGCAGCCTGCGGTCGACGCCCTGGAAGCGGCGGTGTCGCCCGGCTGCCGGGATCTGGCCGGTGTGCGACAGCCGGTCGACGAGGGCGTCCCGGTCGGCCTTCCCGCCGGAGTAGGCGTGCAGGCCCATGACGCCTGTCACTCCGAAGAGCAGCGTGACGCCGATCGTGAGCAGAGGGAGATTGTTCATGGCGCGGTACCTACTTGGCCTCTCGGGTGGCGAGCTGTTCGTCGGACGCGGCGACTCCGAAGGCCTGCGGGATGGGCTGGCTGGCCATGTAGAGACGGTCGGCGATCTTGCGCGGGAGCGGGAGGTACTGGAACTGGCCGTAGATCCGCCCGTCGGCGGCCATCGGCTGGGCGTTGAACCGGGCGACGGACACGATGCGGTAGGCGTCGCGGCCGTGCGAGTCGAGGACGGCGATCTCGGTGACCTTGCGGGAACCGTCTGCGTGCCGGGTGAGCTGGACGATGACGTCGACGGCGCTGTTGATCTGGTCGTGCAGCGCCTCGAACGGGATCTTGATCTCGGACATCGAGGCCAGGGTCTGCAGACGCATGAGCGCGTCCTCGGCGTTGTTGGCGTGGACGGTGGCGAGCGAACCGTCGTGACCCGTCGACATCGCCTGGAGCATGTCGAGCGACTCGCCGCCACGGACCTCACCGACGACGATCCGGTCGGGCCGCATACGCAGGGAGTTACGGACCAGGTCACGGATGGTGATCTGCCCCTTCCCCTCGACGTTCGCCGGGCGGGACTCCAGCCGGATCACATGGCTCTGCTGGAGCTGCAGCTCGGCGGAGTCCTCGATGGTGACGATGCGCTCATGGTTCGGAATCAGTCCGGAGAGCGCGTTGAGGAGTGTCGTCTTACCCGTACCGGTGGCACCGGAGACGATGATGTTGAGCTTGGCCTGGACGAGCCCGGACAGCAGGATCAGCATCTGCTCGTCGAGCGAGCCGACGTTGATCATCTCCTGCAGCGTGAACGCACGCGGGAACCGTCGAATGGTGAGCGTCGCGCCGGTCAGGGACAGCGGCGGAATGATCACGTTGACTCGCTCACCGCTGGGCAGTCGCGCGTCGACCATCGGATTCTGCTCGTCCACACGGCGGTTGACGGTCGACACGATGCGCTCGATGGTCTGCATGAGCTGCTCGTGCGAACCGAACCGCATCGGGAGCTGCTCGACCTTGCCGCTGCGCTCGACGAAGATCTGGTCCGGTCCGTTCACCATGATTTCGGTGATGGACGCGTCCTCGAGGAGCGGCTCCAGGATGCCGAGGCCGAGGGCCTCGTCGACGACACGGCGGATCAGCTGGGTGCGTTCGACAGTCGAGAGGACCGGGCCCTCACGGCTGATGATGTGGCTGAGTACGCGCTCCAGGCGGGCCCGCCGGTCGGCGGCGGCCAGCGAGGACATCTCCGCGAGGTCGATCTCCTCGAGCAGCTTGGCGCGGTAGGTCGCCACCATGTGGCTGTCCTCCCGCCCCCCGCTGTTCTTCTCGGGGGCGGTGATGCGGGCCCGCAGGCTCATTCCGTAACTCCCTTGGTCCGACGTGCAGATGGTGCTCCGGCCGCGCGATGCGGGGCTCGGTCACTCCCGAGGGAAGGTGGAGCTTCGCTCGGCGTATCCCCAGCTGAGTCCAGGAACGACGGAGGGGATCTTGACGCGTGCGGTGTAGGTCACCTCGTCGATGCCATAGCTCGGGATGAAACTCGAGTCCCTGCGGTCGTCGCTCAGCCAGTCGCTCATCGCTTCCCGGCCCGCCTCTTCGGGAAGCGTCAGCGGCATGTCGTGGCTGGCCGTACGGGCCGCCGCACGGGCTCCCGTGCCGGCCTGGTTGGCCGTGTACGCGGCCACGCCCAGCTGGATCGCCAGGAGACCCACCAGGAGCAGCAGCGGGATGAAGCCCATGTACTCGATGGCCACCTGGCCACGGTCGCGGCGGGATGTGCCTGTGCGCTCGCTCATCGGTCAGCCCTCCGTCGGCGACGCGGCTTCGCCGGTGATCGTCATCGGCCAGTTGAGTACGCCCGGCACCAGGACCGGCACCTTCAGGCTGACCTCGGCCTTGTACAGAGTGGGCGTCGCCCGGCAGTCCGTTCTCGACTTGCTTTCCCAGGCGTCTGGCAGGTCCTCCCTGGCCGCGCGCTTGCAGGCCAGCGTCGGAAGGTACTCGGCCCCGGTACCCGCTCTGGCCGCCTCGTCAGCCGCGTTCGACGCCAGGCTGAACGTGTAGCCGATCAGCGCGCACTGCCAGAGCGCGATCAGTAACAGGATGATCAGCGGCGTGACGCCCACGAACTCGATCGCGGTCTGGCCGCGATCTTGCTCACGGAAGGAATCACCGTCACGCCTCCTCCGTATCCTCAGGCCTCTCATCTCGGTGGCTGCCATCGGTCAACGTGTCCCCTCGGTCGTCCCACGGCCCCCGGAGTCACCGTCGCGCCGTCTGCGCGGGCGTCCGATGGAGCCTCGGTCGTTCTTGAACTTTCCGGCGTTCTTCCCGCCGCTCCTGTCTGCGCCGGCGGGGAGTTTCACGATCCCCAGCTCTCCGGCCAGGCCCCAGAGCGCCTGCTTCACGGTGCTCTTGGCGTCGAGTTCGTGCATCCGGCCCGCGTCGACGGCGCCCTGGAGTTCCTTGAAGTTCGCGGGAACCGCCGTGTTCGCCATCCGGGTCCCGGTGATCTTCTCGATCAGCGGCGGCTGGATCTCGGTGTTGCGGATGAACCGGTTGACGAGCGTGAGCGTCTCCTCCGCCTTACGGATCTGGAGTCGCTCCCACATCCGTACGGTGCGCTTCGCGCCGCGCACCGCGATCACGTCCGGGGTGGTGACCAGCACCGCCGTGTCGGCCATTTCGATGGCTGCCGCGCCGGCGCCCTGGAGCTGACTGCCGCAGTCGATGACCACCACCTCGTACCGCGAACGCAGCGCGCTGACGATCTGGCGGGCCGACCGGTCGCTGACCTCCTCGCCGCGCTCACCCTCGCCGGGCGCCAGCAGCAGGGCGAGCCCCGTGCTGTGGCTGAACACGGCGTCGGACAGGACGCGGGGCGATATGTCGGCGATCGCCGCCAGGTCGACGATGGAGCGCCGGAACTGCACGTCGAGGTACGAGGCGATGTCGCCGGACTGGAGGTCCATGTCGACCAGCGCGACGGTTTGCCCCGACGCCTGTGACGCCAGGGCGAGTTGGACCGCCGTGACGGTCGCCCCCACACCGCCCTTGGCGCCGCTCACGGTGATGACGGTGCCGCCGGGGCCGGTGAAGACGTCACCTCCGCTGCCCAGGTGACGGCGTACCCCGACCGACCACTGGGCGGCGGACTGGACCCGGTTGGCGAGTTCCTCGTAGCTCACCGGCAGGGTGACCAGGCCACGGGCGCCCGATTCCATCGCCGCGGAGAACAGCCCGGGGCTGGCATCCGCGGTGATCAGCACGACCCCGATGGCGGGGAAGCGCAGGGATACCTCCCGGATCAGCTCCAGAGCCGGCACCGGACCGATCCGCTCATGGACCAGCACGACCTCGGGCAGCTCGTCGAGCGACTCACCCGCGAGGCGGGCGAGGGTGTCGATGAGCTGCGTCGAGTCGCCGACCGGTGCGGCCGGCTCTGCGTCGGGAAGCTGGCTGAGCAGGGTGGTGACGGATCTGGCCGCGTCGGGGTCACCGACGGCCGGGAGGATCCTTGTGGTCATTCGATCCTCACTTGTCCTTGTCGAGCGTGTAGGTGCGGTCGCCCGGTCGAATGGTGCTGTCGCTGCCGGAGGCCAGGAGCGCGAGGCGTACGTGCTCCGCGAAGGACTCGGCGTAGGCGATGCGCTGGGTGTCGAGCGTGTTGAGCGCGAACGTGATGGGGACGGCCTCGGTACCCATGTTCGACTTGGCGTCCCGGCCGGGCTCCAGGGCGGTCAGCTTGCCGACGTCCAGCACCTTGGCGTTGGAGACGATGACCTTCGACTGGGACGGGGCGCCGTCCTGCTCGCCGGCGAACGTGGCGTAGATGTTGACCGTCGCACCGGGGGTGATCTTGCCGGCGACACCGGTGGCGGCGTCGATCATGATGGCGATCTCCTGCTCACCGGGCTGCAGTTCGGGACTCTTCTGCATCATGTCCGACTGGAGCAGCGAGCCCTTGCGCAGCTGTGTGACGGCGATCTTCCCGTTGACTTCGGAGAGGTCGGTCACGGCGTTGGTCGACAGCCAGCGCTTCGGCATCTTGATCTTCTCGAACTGTCCGGAGGACAGCGCCGTGTAGGGGGCGATGTCGGACTTCAGCTGGTAGGCCGACACCTCGGGGCCGACCTTCGAGTTGACGTCACTGATCACCGAGAGCACGCCGGCGAAGGCGCCGAAGGCGCACAGGACTGACAGGAGCAGGAGTATCACGCCGCGGCGCTGGCGGGAGTTCATGGGCCGGACAACCTCGTTCGTATCGGATGCGTGGGGCAGCGGACAGAAGGATGCGCGGTGACTGGGCGTACGTCTGGGAGTCGGTCGGGATTCGTGTCGGGGACTGTGCCTGTACGACGTCTGCATCTACGCGTGTCGCGGAAATGCACGGACGTCACGACCGTGGCTGCACGGCCGCTCCTTGGTTCAGGACACTCCCGGGGTGCATTCGGTTCTCGGGTGGAGGAAGTGGTGAGGAACAGAACCCGCAACGATCTCCGATGAGTTCCATTCCGCACCAGTGACAGTTCTCGCGCCTTACGGAGGCAACCAGTTGGTACAGAACGGAGATGTCCGGAAGATAGGCGGCAAATTCCACCAGCTTTCCGGTTCCCCACCAGCGGGAGGAGTCAGAAGGCAGAGTGGCCTCCTGGATGGCCTGGACCTTCCAGGCGGGAGCCAGGGTCTTGTGCACCCAGTCCGACTGCGACTGGCCCTTGGCGATCAGCAGATGCGTTCCGAACTCCGGCCCGGACGGCGGCTCCACGGCCGGGCCGACCTTGACGAGCTGCGGGTTCGGCCCCGCGACCACGGCGAACTGGGAGCCCGGCACCCACGATTTGGCATGCGTCTTGAGACTGACCGGAACCCGGTCCAGCTTGGTGACCGAGTTCAGCAGGGCGCCCGCGTGGATGTAGTGCGTCAGCAGCCGGGCGGCGGAGGCGACCACCCCGGGACTGAAGTCGCAGATCGACAACTGGCGCAACTGTCTTACGAGTACGGCGATGCCGAGCGGCGGGAGATCCACCTTGAGCAGAGCTATGCGGTCGCTCTCCAGGACCGATCTGACGGAATGCAGCCTGCGCTCGTGGGCGGCCGGCAGTCCGGCCGCGTAGACGGCGACGACATAGCCGTGCTGCTCCAGCAGCACATGCATGTCACTGATCGCCAGATCCATCGTCTGGTCTTCCGGAGCCTGCAGCAAGGCCGCCGTGGGTGTCTGCTGGTCGGTCGGTGGCAGCACAAGATCAGCACTGGTCACTGCTATTGCGGTCGGCACGCTGGTCCCCGTTCGGCTCCGGCCACCGTCGCGCTGACGGCGGCCGCAATCGCTCCTGCTCCGTGCTTCTGCCACAGCACTTTATCCACGTCTTACCAGCCAGAGAACACCTTTCGTGGACCAGTACAGCTACATCCGGGCAACACGCTCGCGACAGGCGGGCGACAGCCAGGTGCGAAATCGGGCGAAACAGAGAGTGGTTAACTCCTGTACCACTGCGGAGGGTTACCGAAACGCGTTCCGATTTTCTCCGGCCTGAATTCATTCGCGCACGTCAGAATGGATCTCGGGCGCTGGTGCCCCATTCCGGAGGCGAGAATTCCGTCACCGTCCGGCCACCCAGGCCGCCCCGGCCCCCCGTCCGCCCGACTCGCCCACGAGAGAGCCCGGTCGGGCCGGCGAAGGACACCCGCAGCGATCCGGACCCCGGCCGGCGCACTCCTGCCGCGCCCCTCACCGGAACCCATGACCGCCAGAGGTCTTGACAACTCGATTGGTCTGGACCAGCTTTGTCGGCCAACGGTGGCCACCGTTCTTCAACGCACCTCCATACGCAGCACGTTCAGTCCCGTGTCGCACCCCCGGCACCCGCCTGCACCCCGATGCATCCCCCTGCATCCCCGACTCCCCCACGGAGGCAAGCACGTGGAACGCTCATCCGGCACCCGGCACGGCAGACGCCGCATCCGCCCGGTCCTCGGCTCCGTCATGGCCGTCGTCGCCGCAGCCGCGCTGACCTTCACCGGCCTCGTCGGCACCGCCCAGGCCGCCGACGTCAACAACGCCAAGAACGCGGGCTTCGAGTCCGGACTCGCCAACTGGACCTGTTCCAACGGCAGCGGCACCACCGTCTCCTCCCCCGTGCACGGGGGAGCCGCGGCCCTGAAGGCGACCCCGGCCGGCCAGGACAACGCCCAGTGCACACAGGCCGTGGCCGTGAAGCCGAACTCCACGTATGCCCTCAGCGGCTGGGTGCAGGGCGGATACACCTACATCGGCGCGACCGGCACCGGAACGACCGACGTGTCGACCTGGACCCCCGACACCAGCGGCTGGACCAAGATCTCCACCAGCTTCACCACCGGTCCGAGCACCACCTCGGTGACCGTATACCTCCACGGCTGGTACGGGCAGGCCCCCTACCTCGCCGACGACATCTCCGTCACCGGCCCGGACGGGGGCGGCGGCGGTGACCCGGCACCGACCGTGCCCGCCACCCCGGCCGGACTCACGGTGGGCTCCGTGACCTCGTCCTCCGTGGCCCTGTCCTGGAACGCGGTGTCCGGCGCGACGGGCTACAACGTCTACCAGAACGGCACCAAGGTGCAGTCGGTGAGCGGGGCCTCGGCCACCGCGACGGGACTGGCCGCCTCGACCTCGTACTCCTTCCAGGTGTCCGCGACCAACGCGGCCGGTGAGTCCGCCAAGTCAACGGGGGTGACCGGTACCACCTCGGCCACCGGTGGCGGCGGGGGCGGCGGTACCGTGCCCAAGCACGCGGTGACCGGCTACTGGCAGAACTTCAACAACGGCGCCACCGTCCAGAAGATCAGCGACGTCCCGGCCAACTACGACATCATCGCGGTCTCCTTCGCCGACGCGACCGGCACTCCGGGCGGCGTCACCTTCAACCTCGACTCGGCTGGGCTCGGCGGCTACACCGTCGACCAGTTCAAGGCCGACATCAAGGCCAAGCAGGCGGCCGGCAAGTCCGTGATCATCTCGATCGGCGGCCAGAACGGCACCGTCTCGATCAACGACGCCACCTCCGCGACGAACTTCGCGAACTCCGTCTACTCGATGATGCAGACGTACGGCTTCGACGGGGTCGACATCGACCTGGAGAACGGCCTCAACTCCACCTACATGACGCAGGCGCTCAGGTCCCTCTCGTCGAAGGCGGGCTCCAAGCTCGTCATCACGATGGCGCCGCAGACCATCGACATGCAGTCGACCTCGAACGAGTACTTCAAGACGGCACTCAACATCAAGGACATCCTGACCGTCGTCAACATGCAGTACTACAACAGCGGTTCGATGCTCGGCTGCGACGGCAAGGTCTACTCGCAGGGCTCGGTGGACTTCCTCACCGCGCTCGCCTGCATCCAGCTGGAGGGCGGGCTCTCGCCGGCCCAGGTCGGACTCGGACTGCCGGCCTCGACCAGTGGCGCGGGCAGCGGCTACGTCTCCCCCACGATCGTGAACAACGCCCTGGACTGCCTGGCCCGCGGCACCAACTGCGGTTCGTTCAAGCCGTCCAGGGCGTACCCGGGGCTGCGCGGTGCGATGACCTGGTCGACCAACTGGGACGCCAAGTCGGGCAACGCCTGGTCGAACGCGGTGGGCCCGCACGTGCACGGCCTGCCGTAACCACCGTCCGGTATCAGTGACCAGTAGCGCCGCCGCTCCCCCGGCGGCGCTGCTGCATGTCCGCGTCCGGGTGCCGGCTTGCGACCTCCGGTCTCCTCCTCGCCGGGATTTCCTTGCGGGAAACGGAAGTTGCGGACCTGGTACAGAGGGAGTCGTGGCACGTTCCGACCCCTCGTGGGACCCTGTTCACCGCGCGATGAAGTGACGGGGGGAGCTACATGGCGGGGGCACGGCTGGAAGGCCTGAGCGAGAGCGATCCGGCAGCACTCGGGGCGAACCGGCTGCTCGGCCGGCTGGCGTCCGGCGGCATGGGGCGGATCTACCTCGCGCAGGCCGCCGACGGGCAGCTCGTGGCGGTCAAGACGCTGCTGGCCGAGGGTGAGGTCAGCGACATCGACCGGCGCCGGTTCGCCCGCGAGGTGAAGCTGGCGCAGCGGATCGACAGCGCGTTCACGGCACGGGTACGGGAAGCGGATCCGGACGCCGAGCAGCCCTGGATGGCCATCGATTACATCGCCGCGCCGGCCCTCTCCGAACTGGTGCGTGCCGCAGGGGTGTTACCCGCGTCGGCGGTACGGTGGCTGGCTGCCGGAACGGCCGAGGCGCTCGTCACGCTGCACCGCGAGGGCATCATCCACCGGGATGTGAAGCCGCAGAACATCCTGCTTCCGCTGACGGGCCCCCGGCTGATCGACTTCGGCATCTCACACGCCAGCGATCTCACCCGGACCAGCCTCACTCTCGGAACCATCGCCTTCACCTCACCCGAGCAGGCACGCGGCGAGACGTCGACGGCGGCGTCCGACGTGTACTCGCTGGGCGCGACACTCTTCCACCTCACCACGGGGCGGCCGCCGTACCGCGCCGACGGGGACACCCTCGCCCTGCTGGCACGGGTGCAGCGCGGTGAACTGGATCTCGACGGGCTGCCGAAGGAACTCGTACCTCTCATCCGTCCCTGTCTGGCGGTACACCCGGCGGACCGCCCCGCACCGGCGGACGTGCTGCATCAGTTCCGCCAGGCGATGGCCGGACTACCGCTCTCGCAGAGCGGGAGCCGCTGGCTGCCGCCCCGCTGGACAGCACTGATCGAGGTGTACGAACGCCAGAGTCACGCCCTGCGGCGCGGCGCGGCGGCGGGCCCCGATGACCTGACCGTCGATCAGCGGACATCGGCGGTACCGCGTCCCGGCCGGACCCAGATGTACACCCGGGACGCGGAGGCGGACGCGGAGGCGGAGGCCGTACGGGCCCGGGCGCAACGCGAGCGGGAACAGGAACGGGAGAGGGAGCAGGAACGCGAACGGGCGGCGCGCGAGCAGGAGCGTGCGGAACGCGAACGGGCCGAGAAGCAGGCCGCCCGCGATCAGGCCGCGCGTCTCAAGGCCGAACGCGCCGCGGAGCAGAGACGCGCCGAGCAGAGCCGCCAGGAGCGGGCCCGCAAGCGGGCTTCCACGGCGTCGGCTCAGCCGCCGCCCTTGTCCGTGGCGTCCGTCACCACCCCGCCGGCGAAGAAGGGATCTTCGAGCGGCTGGTGGCTCATCCCGCTGATCTTCTTCGTCATGGTGGTCTGGCAGCCGTGGGAGTCGGATGCCGGAACCAGCAGCGGCGGCAGCAGCACCTCCAGCAGCAGTGGCTACACGTCGTCGTCCGGTGGCAGCAGCAGTGGCTCGTCCTCCTCCGGCGCCGTCGCGGCCCCCACCCCGACGCCCGATGCCACCGATGCCGCTTTCCGCGCCGTATCGACCGGGGACTGCCTCACGGCGTACGACGACGGCTACGACGACTGGTCCACGACCGCGCCGCGCAGGGTGTCGTGCGGTGCCGCCGACGCCTACACCCGAGTGACGTCGGCGCGGAAAGGGATCAGCTTCGCGGACTGCCCGACCGGTAACGGGCGTTCGTACTGGTACCACATGGGCTCGGTGTCGGACTTCACCGTGTCGCTCTGCCTGGAGCGCCAGTTCCGCACGGGCCAGTGCTTCGTGGCCAAGGTCAGCAACACCTCCGTCACCAAGTCGCTCCTCATGAACGTCTGGAGCTGCGACGCGGCCAAGGTTCCCTCCGGCTACAACGCGACCTTGCAGATCACCGGTTACCACCGGGCGCAGAAGAGCTATCCGCGGGGCTACTGCGCCCGGAGCCAGGGAGACCGGAACAGCTATTGGATCTACGACGTGGACGGCGGGAAGAACGTCCTGTGCACGACACAGACCGACTGAGCCCCGCCGTCGGCCGGCCCTGGGGGGCTGTCGTCCGGATCAGGCGCGAGCCCACCGTGATCCGGATGAGAGGCCCTAGATCACCAGGCTCAGCAGCGCCGCCACCGCGAAGCCCGCCACCGACAGGACCGTTTCCAGGACCGTCCAGGACTTCAGGGTGTCGCGTTCGGTGATGCCGAAGTACTTCGACACCATCCAGAAGCCGCCGTCGTTGACGTGCGAGGCGAAGATCGAACCCGCCGAGATCGCCATGATGATCAGCGCCAGATGCGCCTGCGACATGCCCTGGCCCTCGACCAGCGGCACGACGATGCCCGCCGTGGTGACGATCGCGACCGTCGCCGAACCCTGGGCGACGCGCAGGACGACGGATATCAGCCAGGCCAGCAGGATGACCGGCAGGCCGACGTCGTTGAACGTGTCGGCGAGCGCGTCCGCGATGCCGCTGCCCTTCAGGACGGCACCGAAGATGCCGCCCGCGCCGACGACCAGCAGGATGTTGCCGACCGGCTTCAGCGACGAAGTGGACACCGCCTCCAGGGACTTGCGGGACCAGCCGCGCCGGATGCCCAGCAGGTAGTACGCGAGGAGCAGCGCGATCGAGAGGGCGACGAACGGGTTACCGAAGAACTCGATGACCGAGCGGACGGTGGAGGGATCCAGGGCGATGGAGGAGAACGTCGCGGCGAGGATCAGCACCAGCGGGGTGCCGATGATCGTCAGTACGGTGGCGAGCCCGACCGGCTCCTCGCGCGGGGAGACACCGGAGGCCCGCTGCTCGGCGACGACCGCGGCCTTCGACTCCTCGGCGGCCTCGACCATGTCCTGCGGGACCTCGACGAAGATCCGCTTCCCGATCCAGGCGGCGTAGACCCAGGCGGCGAGGACGGACGGGATGCCGACGACGGCGCCCATGAGGATGACCCAGCCGAGCGAGACGTGGAAGAGACCTGCGGCGGCGACGGGTCCCGGGTGCGGCGGCAGGAAGGCGTGGGTCATCGAGAGACCGGCGAGCAGCGGCATCGCGTACAGCAGGATCGACTTGCCGGACCGCTTCGCGGCGGCGTACACGATCGGCGCGAGGACGAAGATGCCGACGTCGAAGAAGACCGGGATACCGAAGATGAGGCCGGTCAGGCCCATGGCGAGCGGGGCCCGCTTCTCACCGAAGAGGTTCAGCAGGCGGGCGCTCAACACCTCGGCTCCGCCGGAGACTTCGAGGATCGCGCCGAGCATCGTACCGAGGCCGATGATGATCGCGACATGGCCGAGGATGCCGCCCATGCCGGACTCGATGACGGAGACGGCGGCGGATTTCTGCACCGTGCCGAAGAGCTCGGTGACGGAGAGACCGGCGCCCAGGCCGACGGCTATGGAGACGGCGAGCAGCGCGACGAACGGCTGCAGCCTGACCTTGATGATCAGGAAGAGGAGGAGCGCGATTCCGAGGGTGGCGACGGTCAGCAGACCGGCGGTGCCGTCGATCAGGAGGAGGAGTCCACCGGTGTGGGGTGGTGTCTCGACCGGAGGTGGCGTGGCGGCGAGCAGCATGGGACGACTCCGTGGTGTGGGGGTCCTTCGGGCAGGGTGGGGCGCGGCACGGCGTCCCGGTCGTGCGGGGCGCCGTGCCGTGTGGCGTGGTGCTGCGGTGCGGCAAGCGGATCAGCCGTGGATGGGTCGGCTCGTTCAGCTCAGGACGGCGAGCGCGTCGATCTCGATCAGCAGGCCCTTGGGGAGGCCGACGTAGACCGTCGTACGGGCGGCGGGGGCCTCCTTGAGGTTCTGCTCGCCGAAGTACGCGTTGTAGATCTCGTTCATCTCCGCGAAGTGGTCCACGTCCGTGAGGTAGACGCGCATCATCATCACGTCGTCCCAGCTCGCGCCGCCCTCCTCCAGGATCGCCTTGACATTGGCGAACGTCTGGAGGGTCTGTTCACGCAGCGTCGGACCGGCCGGGGTCGGCGCCTGGCCCTCGACGGCGGGCAGGAAGCCGACCTGGCCGGCGACCTGGAGGATGTTCCCCTTCTTCACGCCGTGCGAGAACTTGGCGGGCGGGGCGGTGTGGGTGCTGGGGGTGAGGGCGGTCTTCTCGGTCATGACGGTTCAGGCCTTCTTGGGTTGGGGGGTGGGCGTGCCGGAGTACTCCCGGGTGATGGCGTCGGCGGTGCGGCGCACCAGCGGGAGCAGGGTGAGGAGTTCCTCGGCCGTGACGACGACGTTCGGCGCGGACACCGACATGGCGGCGACGACGCGGCCGTCCGCGCCGCGGATGGGAGCGCCGATGCAGTTGATGGACTCCTCGTGGCCGCCGAGATCGGTGGCCCAGCCCTGTTCGCGGACGGCAGCGAGCTCCTTGAGGAACGCGCCGGCGTTCGGGATCGAACGGGACGTGTACATGGGGTAGTCGAGCTTCTCGGCGATCGCACGCCGTTCCGGCTCGGTCAGGTCGGCGAGCAGCAGCTTGGCGACGGCGGCGACGGTGATCGCGACGGGCTTGCCGATCCGGGAGTACATCCTGACCGGGTAGCGGCTCTCGACCTTGTCGATGTACAGGACCTCGTGCTCCTCGTACACCGCGAGATGGACGGTGTGCCCGCACTGTTCGTTGAGCTCGACGAGGTGGGGGTGGGCGATCTCGCGTACGTCGAGGTTCTCGACGGCCTCCTGCGCCAGGGCGAACAGGCGGGCTCCGAGGCGGTAGCGCTGATCCTGCTGGCGGTAGACGAGTCCGTGCTCGTGGAGCGTACGGAGCAGGCGCAGCGCGGTGGACTTGTGGACGCCGAGGCGGTCGGCGACCTGGCCGAGATCGGCGGGGCCCTGGGCGAGGAGCGGAAGGATGCTCAGCGCGCGGTCGACGGTCTGACTCATGGGGTGGGTACCTCCTCGGATGCCCGATCGGCCGCTGTCCAGCCGGGGCCGAGACGAAGTGTCTCCCAGGCGGTGTCGTCGAGAGCCACCAGCCGGTCGGCGTGGGCACGGGCCGGAGGGTCGGTGAGGTCGCCGGGAACGGTGAGGACGGCGGCGGCCATCAGGTGCCCGTGCCGGACGCGGTCCCGTACGGGCAGGTCGCGGAGGGTGGCCGAGAGGAACCCGGCCGCAAAGGCGTCCCCGGCGCCGACGGGGGCGACGACGTCCACGCGCAGGGCGGGGACGGTGGTGACACTCTCGGGCCCGCCGGCGACGGAGGAGCGGGATCCGGGGCGGGGCCCCGAAAAGACCGTCGCCCCCTCGGCCCCCCGCTTCACGACCAGCACCCCGGGCTCCGGCAGCGCCGCACGGATCGCCTCCGCGCCGTGCAGCCCCCACGCCTCCTCCGCCTCGTCCTCACCGACGAAGACGAGGTCGGAGCGGCGGGCCAGGTCGAGGAGCACGGCCGGTGCCGCGTCGCCGTCGCGCCACAGCCCCGTCCGGTGGTTCACGTCGAAGGAGATCAGCGGGCGTCCGGGGCGGGGCGCCGTCAGCGAGTGGAGCAAGGACAGGCAGTCCGCGGACAGCGCCGCCGTGATCCCGGACAGGTGCAGGATGCGGCCGCAGAGCGCGTCCTCGGCCGGGACGTTCGCCGGGGACATCGCCGATGCCGCGGACCCGGCCCGGTAGTACGCGACCTCGTGCGTGTCGGTCGCCCGGTCGGTCGCCGTGCGGAAGTAGATGCCTGTGGGGCGGTCCGGGTCGCGCTCGACCGCCGATGTGTCGACGCCGTACCGGGAGATCGCCTCGACCAGATGGTCGCCGAACCCGTCCGCACCGACGCGGCTGACCCACTTCGCCCGGTGCCCCGCCGCCGCGAGCGCACAGGCGACATTGGACTCGGCGCCCCCGATCGCACGGCCGAAGGACGGCACGTCGGCGAGGCGTCCGGGCTGCGAGGGCAGGAACGTCACCATGGACTCGCCGAGGCAGACGACATCGCTCGTCGTGGCGGCGTGGGCCGCCCCCGCTGCGGGTCCGGACACTCTGGGCTCCTCGATGATCAGCGTTCGGCGCCGGTGTTCACCATTGACCCGGCGTCGGCTCGGATGTTAGACAGCGTTAAGCGATATGCGCAATGACTGTTGCATATGTTGCAACGATTACTTCTTGAGGAGGCTCCCTTGGCCGCCGACCACCCGGTCACCCCGGCTGGACTCGCCGAACTCGCCGGACTTTCCGACGAACGGGTCGACCACCGCTTCAAGGCACTCCCGCCCGACGCGGACGGCCTGACCGTCGGCGCCCTGGCCGCCGAACGCCGCAACCTCTTCACCGGCGGCTTCACCACCCCGGTCCTCGCCCTGTCCGCCGAGTCGGTCGAGCACAACCTCGCCCTCCTGGAGACGTACGCGGAACGCCACGGCCTCGCGTTCGCCCCGCACGGCAAGACCTCCATGTCCCCGCAGCTCTTCGCCGACCAGCTGAAGCGCGGCGCGTGGGGCATCACCGCGGCCGTTCCGCACCAGGCGCGGGTCTACCGGGCGTACGGCATCCAGCGGATCTTCCTCGCCAACGAGCTCGTCGACCCGGTGGCGCTGCGCTGGCTGGCCGGTGAGCTGGCGGATGACCCGGAGTTCCGCTTCGTCTGTTACGTGGACTCGGTGCGCGGTGTCGAGCTGATGGACGAGGCCCTGCGCGCCGCGGGCACCTCCCGTCCGGTGGATGTCGTGGTGGAGCTGGGCGCGGGCGAGGGTGCCCGCACCGGTGCGCGCACCGAGGCCGACTGCGCGGCGGTCGCCGACGCGGTGGCTTCGACGGGGACCCTGCGGCTGGTGGGCGTCGCCGGCTACGAGGGCGAGGTGCCGGACGCGTCACCGGAGCGCGTACGGGAATGGCTGCGCCGGCTCGTCGCGCTGGCCGCGGACTTCGACAAGGCGGGCCGGTTCTCCGGTGCGGACGCGGTTCTGGTCAGCGCGGGCGGCAGCGCGTGGTTCGACGCGGTGGCCGAGGTCTTCACGGAGATCCCCGAACTCTCCGCACCGGTGGTGAAGTTGCTGCGCTCAGGTGCGTACGTCTCGCACGACGACGGTCACTACCGGCGGCTCACGCCGTTCAACCGGGTGTCCGAGGAGGGAACGCTGCAGCCGGCCTTCCGGCTCTGGGCGCAGGTCCTGTCGCGCCCCTCCGCCGAGCAGGCGTTCCTCAACGCGGGGAAGCGGGACGCGGCGTACGACCTCGACCTCCCGGAGGCGCAGGTGATCCGGTCCGGGCGCGACGGTTCGGTGCGGGCGGCGACGGGGGTCACGGTCACGGGGCTGTCGGACCAGCACACGTGGGTGCGGACCGAGGCGGGGGCGGAGCTCGAGGTCGGCGACTGGGTGGGGATGGGGCTTTCGCATCCGTGCACATCGTTCGACAAGTGGCAGCTGATTCCGCTGGTCGAGGCGGACGGCACGGTCACGGACTACATCCGCACGTTCTTCTGATCCTTGCGGGGCCGACTCCCACCACTCCGCCCCTTCCCGAAACCGGGCGAAGGGGCGGGGTGGGGTGGGGGAAGCGACACCGTCACCGAAAGGCTGCACACCCATGGACCTCGTCATCCGCAACGCCGGCGTCATCGACGGCACCGGCGCTCCCACCTACCGGGCCGATGTCGGAATCGCCGAAGGCCGGATCGCCGAGATCCACCCCGAGGGCGCCCCGGGACCCCGCCCCACCGCCACCCGCACCCTCGACGCCGCCGGCCTCGCCCTCTCCCCAGGTTTCATCGACATGCACGCCCACAGCGACCTGGCCCTTCTCCGCGATCCGGAGCACAGCGCGAAGGCCGCCCAGGGCGTCACCCTGGAAGTCCTCGGCCAGGACGGCCTGTCGTACGCCCCGGTCGACGACCGCACCCTCACCGAGGTACGGAAGGCGATCACCGGCTGGAACGGCGACGGTTCGGACGTCGACTTCGACTGGCGCACGGTCGGCGAATACCTGGACCGCCTCGACCGCAACTTCGGCGGCCAGGGCATCGCGGTCAACGCCGCATACCTCATCCCGCAGGGCACGGTCCGGATGTACGCGGTCGGCTGGGACGACCGCCCGGCCACCGACGCCGAGCTGACCCGGATGAAGGAACTCGTGGCCCAGGGCATGACGGAGGGCGCGGTCGGCATGTCGTCCGGCCTCACCTACACCCCGGGCATGTACGCCAAGGACGCCGAACTCACCGAACTGTGCCGGGTCGTGGCGGAGCACGGCGGCTACTACTGCCCGCACCACCGCTCGTACGGCGCGGGTGCACTCGCCGCGTACGAGGAGATGGTGCAGCTCACCCGTGACGCCGGCTGCCCCCTCCATCTCGCCCACGCCACCATGAACTTCGGCGTGAACAAGGGCAGGGCCCCCGAGCTGATCGACCTCCTGGACCGGGCCATCGCCGCGGGCGCCGACATCTCCCTCGACACCTACCCCTACACCCCCGGCTCCACGACGCTCGTCGCGATGCTGCCGAGCTGGGCGAGCGAGGGCGGACCCGAGTCGGTCCTCACGCGCCTCGCGGACGACGGGACGGCGGAGCGGATCCGGCACCACATGGAGGTGCTCGGTTCGGACGGCTGTCACGGGGTGCCGATCGAGTGGGACACGATCGAGATCTCCGGTGTCAGCGTGCCGGAGCTCGCCGGACATGTCGGCCGTACGGTCGCCGAGTCCGCGCGGCTGCGCGGCGAGGAGCCCTGGGTCACCGCCCGCCGCCTGCTCGTCGACGACCGGCTCGGCACGACGATCCTCCAGCACGTGGGCCACGAGGAGAACGTCCGGCAGATCATGCGGCACCGCGTCCACACGGGCGGCAGCGACGGCATCCTCCAGGGCGACAAGCCGCACCCGCGGGCGTACGGCACATTCCCGCAGTATCTCGGCCGGTACGCACGGGAGTTGGGCATCCTCCCGCTGGAGGAGTGCGTCGCCCACCTCACCTCGCGCCCCGCAGCCCGGCTGCGTCTGCCCGACCGGGGGTACGTCCGCGAGGGCTACCGCGCCGACCTCGTCCTCTTCGACCCGGAGACGGTGGCGGCGGGCTCGACGTTCGAGGAGCCGCGCACGTTGCCGGTGGGCATCCCGCACGTCCTGATCGACGGCCGCTTCGTCATCGAGGACGGCAGGCGGACTTCCGTCCTGGCGGGGCGGGCGGTCCGGTCGACGCCGTAGCCTCCCCCGCCGGCGCCGCCGCCGGCATGCGGCTGACGGTGCTCCGAACCCTTCCGCCCGCTCCTTCGCCCAGGCCAGGTCCTCGTCGGTCGGGGCGTCGTCCTGGGTCAGCGCGCGCCGCCAGTAGCCACTGAACTCCACCGTCGGCCGGGCCGGCCCGCGCTCCTCGACCAGGTGGCGGCGCAGCGCCCGTACCGCCCCCGACTCCCCTGCCAGCCACGCGGCCCCCACCGCCGCCTCACCGGGCAGCTCCGCCACCCGGACCGCGTCGACCAGAGTCCGCCCCGGGCCGCCCGCCCGGTACTGGGCCCGCACGAGTACGCCGGTCTCAACACCCTCGTACGCCTGCTGTACGGAACCGGGCTCGACGCGCACGTCCTGCGGCGGCTGATCGGCACGCTCTTCCACTTCGTACGGGGCTCGGCGCAGACGGTCTCCGAGTCCCGGCAGGCCGCGGCCGTGACGGGCCAGTCCGACGAGGAGTGGTGGTCCGCCCGGTCGGCGCTGCTCGGCGAGGTGGCACCCGACTTCGCCGACCGCTTCCCGGACGTCGGCCGGCTGGAGAGCGAGAGCGCCCCCGAGCCACCGCCCGCCGACGACCCGGTCCCCTACCTGGAGCGCCAGGCCCGGGAGACGTTCACCGTCGGGCTCGGCGTGCTGCTGGACGGGATCGAGGCGGCGGTACGACGCGCGGCTGCGCCGTGAGGCCCGGGGGTCCGGGTCCCACGGCGCACCTCACCGACTACGGCTTGGGCAGGGTGCACCCGGCCCGGTTGAGGTCGATCCTGCTGGCGGTGCCGATGCACGGCACGATGCCATAGGTCTCCTGGGCGTAGTTGATGCCCTGGCGGACCGTCACATTGCCGCTCTCGTCGACCTCGCACGGGTTGTTGTCCGTGCACTGCTGCCCGTCCTCGTTACCGGTGTTGTTGACGGCGACGACCTTGCCGGTCGCGTTGTCGATCACCGGGGAGCCGGACGTGCCGCCGATGGTCTGGCAGGCGGAGGTGTAGCGGACCGAGTCCTTCCAGGTCCACTCGCCCTCCTTGAGGCGGTAGACGAAGCCGTCGACATTGCAGCTGTACGTACGCTTCCAGTAGCCGGAGACGACCGTGATCGCGGTGCCCTGGACCGGATGCGCGGCGTTGAGCTCCAGCGCCTTGATGCCGTAGGTGCTCTCGATCTGCGCGTAGGTACGGGTGAGTTGGTACAGCGAGATGTCGGTGTCGGTCATCGTCCCGTACGCGATCTTGCTGGCGCGCAGGGTGCCGACGCCGGTGCCGGCGGAGTTCAGCAGGGTGAAGCTGCGGGTGGACGACCGGTTCATGACGACCTCACCCGGGCCCGGGAAGCCGGTCTCCATGCAGTGCCCGTTGGAGAGTACGAGGGCCGGGTCGGACGGCAGTGAAGCGGCGGTCCGGACGACGGAGCCGGAACAGTTGCTGAGCGCGACGGTCCCGGCGAAGTTGACGGCTTTGGCCTTGACCGCCTGCGGCGCGGCCACCTTGGCCGTGGGCGCGGCCGCGTCGTGGCTCGTGGCCGCGACAGCGGGGGCCGTTCCCGCTCCGAGGAGCAGAACAGCGAAGAGTGCGCCGACGAGAGGCTTGTTCATGTGGGGGTCCCCTCTGTGACCTCTATGACCGAAGGGTTCCTTCGGCTTTGTCATGCGCATTGTTAAGGGCATACCCGTGCGGAGCAAGAGCCTGTTTTCGGCCTAAGGACTTGTCCCGTGGATCCCTGGTGGATCACGGGACGGCCCTTAGGGTCGTCGCATGGTGCAGAGCAAGGCGGAAGATGTCGACGGATACCTGGCCGAGATCCCGCAGGACCGCCGGGAGGCCCTGGGCAGGCTGCGGCAGATGTGCCGTCAGGAACTGAACGGGTTCGCCGAGGTGATGGCGTACGGGATGCCCGCCTACGAGCGCAACGGCGTCGGCGAGGTCGCCTTCGCCGGCCAGAAGAACTACATCTCCTTCTACTTGCTGCGCTCCGACGTCCGAGAGGCCTTCGCGGAGCGGCTGGCCGGATGCGACATGGGCAAGGCGTGCCTGCGCTTCCGGAAGCCGGAGAACATCGACTTCGACCTGGTGCGCGACCTGTTGCGGGCCACGGCGGCCGGACCGGGCACGGTCTGCTGAGGAAGCTCCCGGGCTCTGGCGGGAGTCCGTGAAGCCCCCGCACCAGCCGGATCACCTCACGGCCGGAGACGTCCCGCCGTACCGATTGCGTACGGTCGATCCATGACGACCGACCACGAGTCCGCGCTCGACCTCGACGCGTACCTCGCCCGTATCGGCTGGACCGGCGAGCGGCTCCCCACCGTGGAGGTGCTGCGCTCCGTGCACCGCGCCCATGCGCTGGGCATCCCGTTCGAGAACCTGGACCCCGTACTCGGCAGCGCGCCCTCGCTCACGCTCGCAGACCTGGAGGCGAAGCTCGTACGCGGTGAGCGTGGCGGGTACTGCTACGAGCAGAACACCCTGCTCGCCGCCGCCCTGACCGCGCTGGGCTTCAAGATCACACTGCTCTGCGCCCGCGTGCTGCTGGGCGCCGCGCCCGGGGAGGTACGGCCCCGCACCCACATGCTCATGCGGGCCGAGGTGCCGGGTGAGCCGACCCCGCATCTCGCCGACGTCGGCTTCGGTGCGGGCAGTTCGCTGCTGGAGCCGATCCCGCTGGTGGCGGACGCGGAGCTGCACGACGCCCCGCGTCGTCACCGGCTCGTCCACGCACCGCACGACGGCCCACTGGAGCTGTGGAAACTGCAGACGCACACCCCGGACGGGGAGTGGGAGGACCAGTACGCGTTCACGCTGGAGCCGTTCGAGGCGCCGGACTACGAGGTCATCAACTGGCACATCGCGACCAACCCGCGCTCCCCGTTCCAGCACCTGCTGTACGTCCAGCGCACCACCCCGGAAGCCCATCTCGCACTGGTGGGCCGCAGGCTCGTGGAGACCGCGCCGGACGGCACCCGCAAGGAGCGTGAGCTGGCGGACGGCGACGAGGTGCTGCGGGTCCTCGCGGCCGACTTCGGCATCCGCCTCCCGGAGGGCACCCGGCTGCCGGAGTGAACGCGCCGGGCAGCGGGCCGAGGGCTGCGGCTCATCCGGCCCGCCGCCCGCCCTCCCGGCGGGCCGTGCCGACCGCTTCGAGGCGAGGCCATCCGCGGGCACACCCCTCGGTCAGGCCGCGTGCGCTTCGAACCAGAGCGATCCCAGGTCATGGCCAGGGGTGAGACGTACATCCGCGTCGAGAGCGGCCGCGAGGCGCCTGAGCAGTTCAACGGTCGGCGCCGTCCCGCCCTCTTCGATGCACTCGATGCCATCCTCGTCCATGCCACAACGCGCGGCCAGGTCGGCTGCGGTCAACCCGAGCGCGGTGCGCCGGTCGTAAAGGGCCTTACCGAAGGCAAGAGCCTCGCGAATGGCGATCCGTTCCGGGTCTTCCGTCTCGGCGCCCGTAGGAATCCAGCGATTGTGCTGCCCTGCCATCACGCCTTCCTCTCATAGGTCTCGGTCACCGATCCATGATGCGCGCTTGCACAGACTTTCTGGGCTCGCACGGCCCGATCGATCTGGCCCTGCTCATGCTGCCTGCTCTTCCGGAACACAGTCAGCAGCACGACGGTCCGAGTCGGAGTGATCCAATAGGTAACTCGAGGCGCCACGTCACGGAGACGAAGTCGCAGTTCCCACACCGGACCCTCAAGGTGGTCGGCCCAGGGGCCTCCCAGCTCAGGACCGAACTCCGCGAGCATCCCGGCCACCTCGTCCACTCTTTTGAAATCGTGGTCGCCGAGGGCTTCCAGCCACGCCCGTACCTCGGGCTCGATCTCGACGTCGTACGGCTCGTTCACACGATGATCAACTCGACGCCGGGGGTCTCGGTCACCGCCTCCGCCTCCCTCACGTGGCGTATCTCACCGGTCCGGCCCGTCACACCCCTATTCCAAGCCCGGCCCCCGCTCCCGCCCGGGGTTCGCACTGTCCGGGGCGGGGCGCACATGGCGATGGAAGACGCGGCTGGCGGGCGGCGCTACCCGGGTGGGTCAACCTGCGGGGAATCCCCGCGCAGCCGGTGAAACACCGCCGTAAGCTCGCTGACATGCAGGTCATCCAGTCCACGAAGCTCGCCAATGTCTGTTACGAAATCCGGGGCCCCGTGCTCGAGGAGGCCATGCGGCTGGAAACGGCCGGTCACCGCATCCTCAAGCTGAACACCGGCAACCCTGCCGCGTTCGGGTTCGAGTGCCCGCCCGAGATTCTCGAAGACATCCTGCGCAACCTCGCCGGGGCGCACGGCTACGGCGACGCGAAGGGCCTGCTGTCGGCGCGCCGCGCGGTGATGCAGCACTACCAGACCAAGGGGATCGACCTCGGCGTCGAGGACATCTACCTGGGCAACGGCGTCTCCGAGCTGATCCAGATGTCGATGCAGGCGCTGCTCGACGACGGCGACGAGGTACTCGTACCCGCTCCGGACTATCCGCTGTGGACCGCCTCGGTGTCGCTGGCCGGCGGTACGGCGGTGCACTACCGGTGCGACGAGCAGGCCGACTGGATGCCGGACCTCGCCGACATCGAGCGGAAGATCACCGACCGCACCAAGGCGATCGTGATCATCAACCCGAACAACCCGACGGGTGCGGTCTACGACGACGAGATGCTGCGCGGGCTGACGGAGATCGCCCGGCGCCACAACCTGGTCGTCTGCTCCGACGAGATCTACGACCGGATCCTGTACGACGGAGCCACCCACACCCCGACCGCGGCCATCGCGCCCGATCTGATGGTGCTGACGTTCAACGGGCTCTCCAAGAACTACCGGGTCGCCGGATACCGGTCGGGGTGGCTGGCGGTCTGCGGCCCGAAGGCGCACGCCTCCTCGTACATCGAGGGGCTGACCATCCTCGCCAACATGCGGCTCTGCGCCAACATGCCGTCGCAGCACGCGGTGGCCACAGCGCTCGGCGGGCGGCAGTCGATCAACGACCTGGTGCTGCCGGGCGGCAGGATCCTGGAACAGCGGGACGTCGCGTACGACCTGCTGACACAGATCCCCGGGGTCACCTGCGTGAAGCCGAAGGGGGCGCTGTATCTCTTCCCACGGCTCGACCCCAAGGTCCACAAGATCAAGGACGACCGGCAGATGGTCCTCGACCTGCTGCGGGCCGAGAAGATCATGGTCGTGCAGGGTACGGGGTTCAACTGGCCGGAGCCCGATCACTTCCGCATCGTGACGCTGCCCTCGACCGAGGATCTGACGGATGCCGTCCAGCGGATCGGGAACTTCCTGGACGGATACAGCCAGCCCTGACCGCGGCGGCGGCCCATATATCGGATCGCGGATAACTTTAGACTGATTCCAAGCTAGGATGGTTCCAAGCAACACCAGGAGGCCATCCATGTACGAACCGATCCGCACCAAATCGGTCCACACACCGGCCGACCACGCCGATGAGTTCCCGCACCGCTCCCGCGAGGAGGAGCTGGACATCCAGCTGGCCGGACACCTGGCCGCACTCCTCGCGGTCACCGACGAGCTCGGCCTCGTCGAGGCGGGCGACCGCATCGCCGAGCAGGTCGCCCGGCTGCGCGGCGCACCTCCCGCCCGGCACGCCGGCCTGACCGACGCCGCACCGGACACGCTCCACCGCCGCGCGCACGCCCTCGCGGGCCGCGCGCTGGTGGTGGCCGCATCCCGCGCCGACACCGCGGCCGCGATCCTCTCGGCCGAGCGGATGGACGCGCACACGGCGGCGATGGCCGCCGCGACCACCCCGCCGCCCGCCGCCGCACCCGGCACCACCGCGCCCGCCCCCGCCCCCGTACGGCTGGTCGGCGCCCTCTGACGGCCCCGGTCCACGGGCCGCGGAGGCGCGTGGACCGGGTGCCACACATCTGCCATCGGCCGCTCCCGTTGCGTACTGGGATGCGCACTTCACCTTCCGTCCACCCAACTCCGTCCGGAATGTGGGTTTCCGCGAGCACGCTGCCTGTGTGAGACGCATCGTAGGAATCGTCCTGGCGGTGCTGCTGATCGGCGGAGTGGCAGTAGCCGTCGTAGCAGGCCGCGACAGCAAGGACACGAGCACGGCAACGAAGACCGTGCGTGGCGTGATCGGGTCGGAGAAGGCGGAGTTCTTCGCCGATCCCGAAGTGGTGAAGGCCCTCGCTGCCAAGGGGTTCACCGTGAAGGCGGAGACGTCCGGGTCCTGGGCCATGGACCAACTTCCTCTGAAGGACTACGACTTCGCCTTCCCCGGCTCGAAGGCGCCCGCCGACGAGCTGCAACGCAAGTCCTCCGTCAAGGGCGGACCGATCCGGCCCTTCTACTCGCCGCTCGTCGTCGTCGCCCACCGCGGCGCCGCACAGGTGCTGGCGGACAACGGGCTGGCGACACTGAGCGGCAAGTCCAGCGGAAAGCTGCTCATGGTCCCGTATCTGAAGGCCGCGAAGGCGGACCGGACCTGGCAGCAGCTCAAGGGTGCTGGAAAACACGCCGAGTTGACCGGCACGGTGTTCATCACGAGTACCGACCCCGTGGCGTCCAACTCCGGCGCCCTCTACCTCGCCGCCGCCTCGTACGTCGCCGACGGCGGCCGGGTCGCCGCCGACGAGGCCGCCATCGACCGCACCGCGCCGCTGTTGAAGAAGCTCATCCAGGTGCAGGGGGCGCAGCAGACCAGCAGCGACGCGCCGTTCCGGGACTTCATCAGCGGAGTCGGCAATCCGCTGGTCCTGGTGTACGAGTCGCAGGTCGCCTCGCTGCTGCTGCAGAAACAGGATCTCGGGGACCTGGTCGTCCTCTATCCGGACACCACCGTCTCCAGCGACCACACCCTCGTACCGCTGACCGACTCGGGACGGCAGTTCGGCGAACTGCTCTCCACCGACCGGCGCCTGCGCGAGCTCGCCGTACGGCACGGTTTCCGCCCCCAGGGCGCGGCGGCCGAGTTCACCGCCTCGACCGCCGGTCACACCGACTACATCGACCAACAGCTGACCGGGATCCGCCAGGCGCCCGTGCCCACCGCCACGGTGCTGCGCGCGATGGCCCGCCGGACCCGCGGCTGATGACACACGCTTCCCGGGAGACCTCACCCATGACCGAAGCCGAGCCGCAGCCGCTCGTCCTCACCCCGCCCGAGCCCGTCGCCCCCGTCCGTACCGAGCAGGCCGCCGGTCTCGTCCCGGTCGACGACTCGGTGCGCACGGAGATGACGCGACGTGCCACCGAGTACGTCGGCAGCCTCGCCGGACTCGACGCCCGCTCGCCCGAGTTCACCAACAGGATCGGGGAGATCGCCGCCCTCGGGCAGGGCGACATCCGCAGCGCCGCCCAGCAGTCCAACCGGATGCTGGACCGTACGGTCCGCGAGCTCTCCGCCGGGTCGGGGGACGGGGACGCGCAGTCGAGGGTCGGTGCCTCGCTCGTCGAACTGCGCCGCACCGTCGAGGACCTGGATCCGCGCGACACCCCCGGCCGCGGCGCCCGCCGGCTGCTGGCGAAACTTCCCGGCGGCAACAGGCTGCGCGACCACGTCGCGAAGTACGCCTCCGCACAGTCCACCCTCAACAGGATCGTCGGCTCGCTCCGCGGCGGCCAGGACGAACTGCGCCGCGACAACGCCGCTCTGCACACCGAGCGCACCCGGCTCTGGGAGACGATGGGCAAGCTCCAGGAGTACGTGGTCCTCACCGAGGCCCTGGACGGCGCCGTCGAGCAGCGCATCCGGGCGACGGAGGCCGCCGACCCCGTGCAGGCGGACGCCCTGCGCGCCGATGTGCTGTTCCCCGTACGGCAGAAGCACCAGGATCTGCTGACCCAGCTCGCGGTCTGCGCGCAGGGCTATCTGGCGATGGACGTCGTACGCCGCAACAACGAGGAACTGATCAGGGGCGTCGACCGGGCCGCGACCACGACGGTCTCCGCACTGCGGATCGCCGTGATGCTGGCATCGGCGCTGGAGAGCCAGCGCAAGGTGAGCGAACAGGTGCAGGTGCTGCGCTCCACGACGGAGGATCTGATCCGCGGCAATGCGGAGATGCTCGCCACGCAGAGCGGTGAGATCCAGCGGATCGCCGCCGACCCTGCAGTGGGTGCGGAGACGTTGCGGACGGCGTTCCAGCAGATCTACCGGACGCTGGACGCGATCGACACGTACAAGGTGCAGGCGACCGAGTCCATGGCGGCGACCGTCGAGTCACTGACGGCCGAACTCCAGCAGGCGAGCAGCCACTTGGAGCGCAGCCGGTCCGCGGGCGCCCTCGAGGGCGGTGGTCTCGGATGACGGGCCGGCTGCGAAGGCTGCGGCGCCGGGTGTCGCGCACATTCGCGTCGCTGCTGGCCGCCGCGGTGCTCGTACCCCTGGCGGCGTGTTCGGCGTCGGACGGTCCCGCGCCGCCCGGGAAGAAGGAGGACGGCGCGCCTCGGGCCGGGACACTTCGAGTGCTCGCATCCAGCGAACTCGCCGATATGAAGCCTTTGTTGGAGCAGGCGCGGAAGGCGACCGGAATCACCGTGCGGCCCACCTGGACCGGGACGCTCGACGCCGTCGAACAGCTCGGGTCCGGGAAGGCGGACGGGGCGTACGACGCGGTGTGGCTGTCGTCCGACGACTATCTGCGGCTCCATCCGGACGCGGCGAAGCGGATCACTTCCGAGACCCCGCTGATGACGTCGCCGGTCGCCCTCGGCGTCAAGCCGTCGGTGGTGAAACGACTCGGCTGGGACCCGTCGGACGTCACCTGGACACAGGTGCACCAGGCGGTCGCCGACGGGCGGCTGACGTACGGCATGACGGATCCGGCTCGCTCCAACTCCGGCTTCTCCGCACTGGTTTCGGTCGCCTCGGCGCTGTCCGGCGCCCAGTCCGCGCTGACCGACGCCGATGTCCGCAAGGCCGGCGGGAAGCTGAAGGAGTTCTTCGGCGGGCAGCGGCTGACCTCGGGTTCGTCCGGCTGGCTGGCCACCGCGTACACCCGGCGCGGCACGGTCGACGCGCTGATCAACTACGAGTCCGTGCTGCTCTCCCTCAACCGGGACAGTCACACCGGGCTCACCGTGATCCGGCCGCGCGACGGTGTGGTGACGGCCGACTACCCGCTGAGCCTGCTCTCCGCCGCCTCGCCCGACGCCAAGGACGCGGTCCGCGCCCTGACCTCGTACCTCCGCTCCCCCGCCGTGCAGCGGCAGCTGACCCGGGAGACGTTCCGCCGCCCGGTCGTCGCCTCCGTACGGCCGGCGGCGCCGCTGGCCACCGAGGCCCGTCGGGAACTCCCGTTCCCCGGCTCGCGATCCGTCGCGGACGGACTGCTCGACAGTTACGAGAACAAGCTCCGGCGGCCCTCGCGCACCGTGTACGTGCTGGACACGTCCGGGTCGATGCAGGGCGAGCGGCTACGGAAGCTCAAGGCGGCGCTGACCGGGCTGACCGGGGACTTCCGGGAGCGGGAGGAGGTCACACTGCTGCCGTTCGGATCGTCGGTGAAGCGGGCACGCACGCATACGGTCGATCCCGCCGACCCGCGGGCCGGCCTCGCGGCGATCAAGGCGGACACCGCCGCCCTGACCGCGAGCGGCGAGACCGCGATCTTCTCGAGTCTGGAGTCGGCCTACGACCGGCTGGGTTCCGACACCGAGTCCGCGTTCACCTCGATCGTCCTGATGACGGACGGCGAGAACACGACGGGCGACTCGGCCGACGACTTCGCCGCCTTCTACCGCTCACTCCCGGCGGCGCGTCGCGCCACCCCCGTCTTCCCGGTCGTCTTCGGCGACTCGGACCGTGCGGAACTGGATGCGATCGCCACCCTGACCGGCGGCCGGCTCTTCGACGCGACCAAGGACCAGGGGCCGGGCTCCCTGGACGGGGCATTTGAGGAGATCCGTGGCTACCAGTAGAGCGTCGGGCCGGGTCATGGCGTACGTCGAGTCACGCAAGAACCTCACCGGGAGTGCGTGCGGGATCGCCGGGCTCGCCCTCACCTTCACGGGACTGGCGGGTGCGTACTGGCCGGTGGTGATCGCCGGGCTGTACGGCGCCGGCGCACTGATCGCCCCGCCCGAGCGGCCGCCCGCCCCTGACTTCCCCGATCCGTCGTCGCAGCTGGAGACGGTGCGGGCCGACTTCGCGACCCTGCGGGAGTATCTGGCCGAAGTGGAGCTGCCGCCCGCCGCCTCCGGGCGGCTCGTCGAGCTGACCGAGCTGCTGGAAGGGCTGCTCGCACCCGGCTGGGTCTCCGAGGCCCTCGCCACCGACCCGGAAGCCATCCACGCCCTGTCCCGCGCCGTGCACCAGGACATCCCGGAATCCGTCGACACGTATCTGCGGACCCGCTGGTGGACGCGGCTGACGCCGGGCACCGAGCCGCCCGAGCGCCCGCTCGAACAGCAGCTGTCGCTGCTGCACCGGGAGGCGGAGTCGCTGGCCGCGGGGCTGCGGGAGGCCGAGGCACGCCGGCAGCAGACGCACACGCGGTATCTGGAGGACCGGGGCCGGGCGAACTGACCCCCACAGGCCCGGCCGGCCTCCGGACGTCCCCACCGGAAGCCGTGTGAAGGAATGGCGGAGCAATGTGAAGGTCTCGTGCATGGACCTGCGGCGTTGTGCGGACGTTCCTTGAAAGGGCGGCCCCCGGAACCGTGAGCGGGTTCCGGGGGCCGTACCGCGTCGGGCCGTTGAACCACAGGTCAGGGTGGATGTCGGGAGACCCGGCCGCGGAGTGTGCATGGGGGCGCACCTCGGGAGTGCGCCCCCGGCGGGCGTCAGCCCAGACGCTGGACCAGCGCGCGGTACTCGTCCCACAGCTCCTTCGGCGTGTGGTCACCGAAGGTGTTGAGGTGCTCGGGGACCAGCGCCGCCTCCTCGCGCCAGACCTCCTTGTCGACCGTGAGCAGGAAGTCCAGCTCGGACTCGGAGAGGTCCAGGCCGTTGGTGTCCAGCGAGCCCTTGGCGGGCAGGATGCCGATCGGTGTCTCGACGCCCTCGGCCTTGCCCTCCAGGCGCTCGACGATCCACTTCAGGACGCGGCTGTTCTCACCGAAGCCCGGCCACACGAACTTGCCCGCGTCGTTCTTGCGGAACCAGTTCACGTAGTAGATCTTCGGCAGCTTGGACTGGTCGCTCTTGTCGGCGCCGACCTTGATCCAGTGGTTCATGTAGTCGCCCATGTTGTAGCCGCAGAACGGCAGCATGGCGAACGGGTCGCGGCGCAGCTCGCCGACCTTGCCCTCGGCGGCGGCGGTCTTCTCGGAGGCCACGTTGGCACCGAGGAAGACACCGTGCTGCCAGTCGAAGGACTCGGTGACCAGCGGTACGGCCGAGGCGCGGCGGCCGCCGAAGAGGATGGCCGAGATCGGCACACCCTTCGGGTCCTCCCACTCCGGCGCGATGATCGGGCACTGCCCGGCCGGCACCGTGAAGCGGGCGTTGGGGTGTGCGGCGGGCGTCTCGGACGCGGGCGTCCAGTCGTTGCCCTTCCAGTCCGTGAGGTGGGCGGGGGCCGTCTCGGTCATGCCCTCCCACCACACGTCACCGTCGTCGGTGAGCGCGACGTTCGTGAAGACGGAGTTGCCCCACATGGTCTTCATGGCGTTGGCGTTGGTGTGCTCGCCGGTGCCGGGCGCGACGCCGAAGAAACCGGCCTCAGGGTTGATCGCGTAGAGGCGGCCGTCCTCGCCGAACCGCATCCAGGCGATGTCGTCGCCGATGGTCTCGACGGTCCAGCCGGAGATCGTGGGCTCCAGCATGGCGAGGTTGGTCTTGCCGCAGGCGCTCGGGAACGCCGCGGCCACGTACTTCGACTCACCCCGCGGCGGCGTGAGCTTCAGGATCAGCATGTGCTCGGCGAGCCAGCCCTCGTCGCGGGCCATCACCGAGGCGATGCGGAGCGCGTAGCACTTCTTGCCGAGCAGGGCGTTGCCGCCGTAGCCGGAGCCGTACGACCAGATCTCGCGGTCCTCGGGGAAGTGCGAGATGTACTTGGTGGAGTTGCACGGCCACGGAACGTCCTGCTGGCCCTCCTCCAGGGGTGCGCCCAGCGTGTGGACGGCCTTGACGAAGAAGCCGTCGGTGCCGAGCTCGTCGAGAACGACCTGGCCCATGCGGGTCATGGTGCGCATGGAGACGGCGACGTACGCGGAGTCGGTGATCTCGACGCCGATCGCGGACAACGGGGAGCCGACGGGGCCCATGCAGAACGGGACGACGTACATCGTGCGACCGCGCATGGAACCGCGGAAGACACCCTGCTCACCCGTGAAGATCTCCCGCATCTCGGCGGGGGCCTTCCAGTGGTTCGTCGGGCCCGCGTCCTCCTCCTTCTCGGAGCAGATGAAGGTGCGGTCCTCGACACGGGCCACATCGCTCGGGTCGGAGGCGGCGTAGTACGAGTTCGGCCGCTTCGTCTCGTCGAGCTTGGTGAACGTGCCGTTTGCAACGAGTTCCCCGCACAGGCGCTCGTACTCGGCCTCGGAGCCGTCACACCAGACCACACGGTCCGGCTGGGTGATGGCTGCGATCTCATTCACCCAGGTGACGAGCTCCTGGTGACGGGTGGGAACAGTGAGGGGAGCCGCGATGTCGCGCGCCACGATCGCTCCTTGTTGAGGGTGTCTTTTTGGTAGGTGCCCCGTGGGGGCCGCGACCCGGATGCTTCGTAGCCGCTCATCCGGTGCCGACCGCACTCATTTGATCATCCGACCGATTCGCCCATATGTCCAGGGGGCCGCCCACGTGAGCATCACCACTCATGTTCGCAACTTACGGAGGCGTAGGTAGCATGCGGACATGACTGCTGCCGCCGCGCCCGAACCAGCCGAGGCCGAACCCGAGGTCGAACCAGCCGGGCTCGACCCGGCCGAGGTGGCGCTGCCGTTCCCGGTGAAGCCACACCTGCGCGGCTGGCTGCACGCCGGAATGTTCCCCGCGGTACTGATCGCGGGAATCGTGCTGATCGCACTCACGGACAGCACCCGCGGCCGGATCGCCTGCGGCATCTACATCGTGACCGCATGCCTGCTCTTCGGAGTGAGCGCGGTCTACCACCGCGGCACGTGGGGACCGCGCGGCGAGGCGGTGCTGCGCCGGCTCGACCACGCCAACATCTTCCTCATCATCGCGGGCACCTACACCCCACTGACCCTGCTGCTGCTCCCGGAGTCGACCGGGCGGCCACTGCTGTGGGCGGTCTGGGCGGCGGCCGTGGCCGGCATCGCCTTCCGGGTGTTCTGGGTCGGCGCCCCCCGCTGGCTCTACACACCCTGCTACATAGCGATGGGGTGGGCAGCGGTCTTCTTCCTGCCCGACTTCATGCGCACCGGCGGGATCGCGGTGCTCGTCCTGGTGATCGTCGGCGGGCTGCTCTACAGCGCCGGCGGCGTCATCTACGGCATCAAACGGCCCAACCCGTCACCCCGATGGTTCGGCTTCCACGAGGTCTTCCACTCGCTGACCCTGGCGGCGTTCGTCGTGCACTACGTCGGCATCTCGCTGGTGGCGTACAACCACAGCTGAGCGCCCTCCCCCGTGCACCCCTCAGTGGCCGCGGCCCGAAAGCCGCGGCCACTTCGCATGCCACCGCTCCGGCACGGACCGGTGGACGCCGACCTGGCCCCGGCGCCCGCCGATGCCCGACAATGGCGATCATGGCCGCCACCCCCCGTACCTCGCCGCCCACCTCCGCCGAGGCGCAGCCCCGGCCGGGGCTGCGCGAACGGAAGAAGCTCAAGACCAGGATGGCGATCCGGCGCTCGACGTACCAGCTGATCACCGAACAGGGGTACGACGCGACCACGATCGAGCAGATCGCGGAAGCGGCCGAGGTGTCACCGAGCACCGTCTTCCGGTACTTCGCGACCAAGGAGGACATCGTCCTCACCGACGAGTACGACCCCCTCATGGAAGCGGCGATACGCAACCGCCCCGCGGACGAACCGCCGCTGCAGTCACTGCGATTCGTCGTGACGGAGACGCTGTCGGCGCTCCTCGCCACCGAGGAGGAGGAACTTCGCCGGCGCACCCGGCTGATGGTGGAGGTCCCCGCGATCCGCGCGCGGATGTCGGGGACCATGTCGGACACGGCAAAGGTACTGGCCCGGGTACTCGCCGACCGCAGCGGCCGCAGCGCCGACGACCTCGAGGTCCGGGTGTTCGTCACGGCGGTGCTGGGGGCACTGCGCGAGGTGACGCTGTACTGGGGCGAGCACGGTCAGGAAGG
The DNA here is from genome assembly GCF_036248255.1 of Streptomyces sp. NBC_01717. Classification (NCBI taxonomy): domain Bacteria; kingdom Bacillati; phylum Actinomycetota; class Actinomycetes; order Kitasatosporales; family Streptomycetaceae; genus Streptomyces; species Streptomyces sp. NBC_01717. The sequence goes on from NZ_CP109178.1 coordinate 3,815,402, forward strand.
TGACCTGATCACGATGGTCAACCAGGCCCTGGACACGCTCGAGGGCGGCCTGACGCTCTGACGCCTCCGGCGTGGTCGCGCTCGCGTGACCGAGCCCGGCAGCCCCCGGTCACCCCCCGAGCTTCCGCGCCAGCTCCTGCGCATCCGTCGTCGGCGCATCGCACACGAAGTGCCGGCAGACGTACGCCGTCGGCGCTCCGTCCACCATCGGCCGGTCCATCAGCAGCGGAAACTCCGTACCGCCCGTCGCACCCGCTGCGACCACCGCGCCCGGCGCCCGCCCCAGCAGCGCCGTGCGGTGCAGTTCGCCGCCGACCGGACCGGTGACCGCCACTTCGCGCGGACCGTCGAGCAGCGCCTCCGCGACCGCGAGTCCCCACCCGATGAACCGCGGCACCCGCGGCCCGAGCGCCTTCACCACACCCAGCGCACCCTCCGCGGCGGTGCGATGGGCCTCCGAGCCGGTGTGTGCCGCGTAGGAGAGCAGCGCCCCGGCCGCCGCCGTCCAGCCCGCCGGAGTCGCACTGTCGGTGGGGTCCTGCGGGCGGCGGATCAGCTGTTCCGCGTCGTCCGCCGTGTCGTACAGCTGCCCGCCCTCGCCGGTGAAGTGCTGGAGCACGATGTCGAGCAGGAAGCCGGCGAACTCCAGCCAGACACCCTCGCCGGTGACGGCGGCCAGCGCGAGGAAACCCTCCGCGACATCGCCGTAGTCCTCCAGCACCCCGGCGTTGTCTCCCGTCCGGCCGTCCTTGGACGTCCGGGCCAGCCGGGCGACATCACCCATATGGACCCGGACCAGCAGGTCGGCCGCCTCGGTGGCGCGCTCGATCAGATCAGGACGGTCGAAGTACGCGCCGGTCTCGGCGAGCGCGGCGATCGCCAGACCGTTCCAGGCCGCCACCACCTTGTCGTCCCGTCCGGGATGCGCCCGCTCCTCGCGGGCCGCGAGCAGCCGGGCCCGCACATCGGCCGCCCGGTCCGCATCCACCGCCACCTCGGTGCGCGGCAGTTGCAGCACGGAGGCGCCCTCCTCGAAGGTGCCCTCCTCCGTCACCCCGAAGTACTCGGAGCCGAACGCGGCGTCCTCCTCACCCAGCACCTCGCGCAGCTGGGCGGGCGTCCACACGTAGTACGCGCCCTCGACGTGCTTGCCGCCGCTGTCCTCGCTGTCCGCGTCGAGCGCGGAGGCGAACCCGCCCTCCGCGGTACGCAGTTCCCGCACCATGAAGTCGGCGGTCTCCAGCGCGACCCGGCGGGCCAGCTCGGACCCCGTAGCCCGCCACAGATGGGCGTACACCCGGCAGAGCAGCGCGTTGTCGTACAGCATCTTTTCGAAGTGCGGCACCAATGCACCATCTGGACGCTGCCGGAGCACGTACCGGTGGAAGCCCCCGCCCAACTGGTCGAAGAGGCTCGAGCGCGACATGGCTTCGCAGATGCCCTCGGCCATCTCCAGCGCCCCCCCGGACTCCGTCCGGACGTGGTGCCGCAGCAGGAACTCGATCACCATGCTCGGTGGGAACTTGGTGTCACGGCCACCGAGCCACCCGCTCGCCGGGTCATAATCCCGGCTGATCGTCAGCAGCGCTTGAGCAAGCTCGCCTTCACCGGGAAGCCCGTCCCCTCCGTGATCCAGCTGCCGCCCCGCCAGATCGCCGGTGATGCGCTCCGCGACCTCCCCCACCTCGCCGCGTCGGCTCGTCCAGGCGCTGTTGACACCTTCGAGCACCTGCCGGAAGGACGGCATCCCGTGCCGAGGCTCGGGTGGGAAGTACGTACCGAAGTAGAACGGCTCCCCGCTCGGGGTCATGAAGACGGACATGGGCCAACCGCCCTGCCCGGTCGCCGCCTGCACCGCCTCCATATAGACGGCATCGACGTCCGGACGCTCCTCGCGGTCCACCTTGACGTTGACGAAGTGCTCGTTCATGTAGGCCGCCGTCGCTTCGTCCTCGAAGCTCTCGTGAGCGAGTACATGACACCAATGACACGCGCTGTATCCCACGCTCAGGAAAACCGGCACGTCGCGCCGACGAGCTTGCTCGAAAGCGGCGGGCTCCCATTGCCACCATTCAACGGGATTGTCCGCGTGCTGAAGGAGGTACGGGGACGTCGCGTGCGCAAGTCGGTTGGCCATGCCCCAATCCTTGCGCACGCGGCGAAGCCGCGCCCACATGCCACGAGGGAACGGCAGCGGACAGCATCGGTGGATGCGAATCGCGCATGTGCCGAGCAGGGGAAACCGGGCTGATGGAGGACCGCACAAACCGCGATGGTGACCGGGCGACCAAATTACTCGGTGGATGGCGTGGGCCTGGCCCGGTGGGAAGAAGGGGAGAAGACGGAGTTCGAAGGTCCGACCTCACAGTCAGGTTCATGCCCCGGCGGTGACGTCCTTCCTGGAGAGCCAGTCGAACTCAAGCCGCTCCAGAATCGGGGTGTGGTCCCCCTGCCGGGCAGCGGGCTTGACCGTGATGCCCTTCTTCCCGAGGGCGCACTTCAGAAGCATCCGTTTGTCCGCCATGCCCGCCGCCTCCCATGCCTCACGCATAGTTTCGACCTGCATGCGGGGCGAGAGGTCGGCTTCCGCGTCCAACGCTTCAAGGGTCGCGGTCGTGCTCTCGATGACGGCGCGCTGTCCCTCGCTGAGTTCCTCGAAGCGCTCTTCATGCATCTTCCCGTACACGTAGAAGTCCTCTTCGAGCTTCTTCACGCGCTTCTGCGCAGCTTCGAGGGCCTTCTGCACCTCTTCCTTCTTCACCTGTCTTTCGGGGTCCGCGAAGGCGAGCCACCGACGGGCTATTTCAACGACCACCGGGTCATCGGGTTCCAGCGCCGTGATGTGACTGATCCACGCTTGCCCCACCGCTCGATCGATGCGGTCGGCGAGGGTTACGAGCCCTTCGCAGATGGACTTGCCGCGCGTCTGCCGGACTCCGCACCGGTAGCGCCCTCCACGATGGCTCATCAGGCCACCACACAGTTCCAATTCTCCCGTGCCCCTCTTGTCCCGCATCCGACCGCACCGGTAGCTCCCCGTCCCGAGGTATTTCGCCTCCGGCTTGCTCTTTGCCCAGCGCTCATCGGTTCGCTCAGCGATGAGCACCTTGATCCTGAACCATTCGGCTGGGGTGACAACCCCCGTGCCACACATGACGATCTCGCCCCTCTCGTCACGCATCGGCTCGCCGTACCCCTCCCAACTACCCAAGGGGTTACCGTGCTCGTCCGTCCTGCGCAGCCGAACCGGGACCATGCCCGCGAAGAGCGGGGACTGAGCGAGCTTGCTCACTGCCGTGGGCGACCACGTGGCGCCGCTCCGGGTCCGGTATCCCTCCTCATTGAGCTTGTGGGCCGTGTCTCTCGTCGTCTTGTTGTCGAGCAACAAGTCCGCCAACCGCCGGGCCGCGCCGTACTCGCCAGGGTGGGGTTCGACCTTTCCGCTTCCGGGGGCACCGTAGAGACCGAACGGTGGCCTGCCCGTTCCTCGTCGGCCCTCCGCCTTGCGGGAGTCATGGCCGATCTTGACGCGCTTCGCCATGTCCTTCGCTTCCTCCCTGGCGTGCTCACTCAGGATGGCGAAGACCATACGGCCTCCCTGAGATGAGTCCAGCCTCTCCGAAACGGACACGAGCCGCGATTGCCGGCGGTCGAACTCATCGAGCATCCGACCGACCGCGCCCATGCCGCGCCGGTCGAAGCGGTCCGTTTTCCATACACCGAGCGTCTTGGACTTCCCGTCCATGATTGCTTGTGTGGCCTTCTCGAACTCCCGTCGCCGAACGTAGGACTTGGACGCCGAGAGCTGCTCGAACCAGACGTGCCGGATCTGGACACCGTTCGTCTGCGCCCAACGCACCACGTCGCGCAAGTGCCCTCGCAGCGTGGCCAGGTCCTCCTTCTTGTTACTGCATCGCAGGTAGACGTCCATGAGCCCGGACGGTTCCGCCGTCGCGGGCCTGTCCAGCCCCAGAGCTTCCAATTGCTCCGGACCAAGCCCCAACCCCACCAGCGTCGCGTGATCCTCGCGCATTTCAATCCCCTCCACTCTCAAAGGAAAGGGTATGGAAGTAATGGACCATTTGACTGCATATTCCTAAGAGTGCGGTACAACCATGGTTCACCGTGGACCGGTCGGTCCCCGTGGTGCGGCTCGGGCGGTAAGTACGTACCGAAGCAGAAGAGCTCATCGCCAGCGCTCAGGGAGATGGCCATCGGCCCGCCACTGTTCGGGGCTCAGCAAGAAGCTCCACCCCACCAGCCGTCCGGACTCGTCAGGTGAGCACAACGGCCGCTCGGGTGACACCACTTGCCCGGCTGGCTCTCGCGCTCAGCCGCCCCACACAGGACACTTGTTCCGAACCGAAGCTCTCGGAGGGGGACGAACATGCGGGACAGCCACCGGGCTGAAGCCGAACGGCTGTTGGTACGCGCCGTGGAGGAAGAGGTACGCCGATCCGGCGGCCGGACCGACGCCGCGGGGCTGCTGGCGCGCGGGCGGGCCGCCCTCGATTCCCTGGTGGCCGACGCGGGCGAGGAGTACACCGCGTATGTCCAGGCACTCGACGCGATGGAGGCCGGACAGCAGCCCCTGTCGCAGCGACTCAGCAAGGCGACGATGGGAACCCCGCTTCTGGTGACGGGAGTTGCCGCGGTTGCGGCGTTCGGCGCGGATGTCGCGCTCGGCACCGCGGCCGGGCCGGCGCTCGGCGCGGGCGCCGTCGTCGCCGTCGCGGGCGCCGCGGCCACCGTCGCCAAGGTGACCGCCTCGCACTGGCCCGCCGCCCACCGGAAGGCGGGCGCGCTGGGTCAGCCCGGCGGTCCCGAGCAGCTGCGGCTGCAGTGGCTGGCGGCGCTGGAGGTACGGGGCATACGCCCGTTCCTGGACCAGCAGCGGATGCTGACCGCGTCGTCCCGTGCGCCGAAGAAGAAGGCCGCCACGGTCGTGCCTCAGCTGCGCGGCGGGGATCGCAGTGCGGCGGCGCGCACCCGGTCGCTGCTCGGCCAGTCCTTCAGTCATCTGCCCGCCCCCGACGGGCCGTTCGCGGGCCGCCGGGCCGAGCTGGCGCAGATCGCCCGGTGGGTGCACGCGGCCCGGGCCTCGACGGAGACGAAGCCGACCGTCGTCGTGCTGCACGGCGAGCCCGGGTCGGGCCGCACCACCCTCGCCGTGCGGGCGGCACACGAACTGAAGGACCAGTTCCGGGGCGCCTGCGTGGTGGATCTGCGCTCCGACGTCACCGGCGAGAACCCGCTGCCGACCCGTGACGCACTGCTGCATCTGCTGAACCGCCTGGGCGCGCCCCGCGAGCAGCTGCTGTTCCGGGAGGGGGGCTCCCCCGGTCGCGCGGGGTCGAAGGCCTGGGGAGGGTCCTCGGCGGAGCAGCAGGTGCGACGGCTCGGCGAGCTGTACCACCAGCATCTGACCGGTACGCCGGTGACGGTCGTCCTCGACGACGCCGGCGACCCGGCGCAGGTCCGCATGCTCATCCCCGAGCGCTCCGACAGCCTGGTCCTCGTCACCGCCCGTGCGCCCCTGGACCTGCCCGCCGACATCCCGGCCTGGGTGCATCAGCTGCCGGTGGGGCCTCTGGACGCGGCGGGCGCGGAGGAGCTGCTGGGCGCGTCGGCCGAGGAGCAGGAGCTGGGGCCGTACGACTCCCAGTCGACCGACACCATCATCGAGCTGTGCGGCGGCCTGCCACTGGCGCTGCGCGTCGCGGGCTCCTCGCTCGGGGCGCGTACCCGCAGCTCGCTGGCCGCCGATCTCGCCGGATACGGTCCGGTCGCCCCTGTCGAGCGGACCCTGTGGCTGCGCTACACCGACCAGTCCGAGCAGGCGCGGCGGCTGCTGCGCCGGCTCGCGCTGGCCGGGCGCGCCAGCCTGGGCGCGGCGGCGGCCGCGGCGCTGCTGTCCGCCGAGGAGCAGGAGGCGCAGCGGCTGCTGACGGTCCTGTGCCGGGCCGGGCTCCTCGATCATGTGCGGGGCTCGCGCTACCGGCTGCACGATCTGGTGCGGGGCTTCGCCCTGGCCCGGCTGCTCGACGAGGAGGAGGCGGCGGAGCGTACGGCCGCGCAGGAGCGGCTGATCCACAACTATGCGGAGCTCGCCGGTGCGGTGATCCGGATGGTGGACGGCAAGATGTCGACCCGGGCGGGGCAGTTCGGCTCGCACGGCTTCGCCTCGCTGGACGCGGCGCTGCGCTGGCTGGACGACGAGTCGAGCTTCATCACCTCCGCGCTGCGGCACGCGGAGGGTGTCGACCAGGGGGCCGTGCTGGATCTGCTGGGCGCGCTGTGCGACTACTGCCTGCTGCGCGGCGACCTCTACCGGCTGGGCGAGATCAGCGAGTTGACGCAGGCCGTCGACAAGGGGCTGCTCGAGCGGTCGGTCCAGTGGCGTACGGGTATCGCGGCCCGGCAGCTCGGTGAGCTGGACAAGGCGCGTACCACCCTGTCCTCGGTCGTCGGCCTCTACCGTGAGGCGCAGAACAAGGCGGGTACGGCGCTGGCGCTGTGCTCGCTCGGCATCACCTTGCACCACCAGGGCAATCTGACCGAGGCGGTGGTGCGATTGCGCGAGGCGATCGGGCTGCAGTCCTCGGACGGGCAGGCCACGGACCGGGCGTGGTCGCTGCATGCGCTGGCCGCCGTGGAGCGTGACCGTGGTCGTATCGCCGAGGCGCTGGCCCTCCTCGACACGGCGCTGATCCTGCACCGGGAGGGCGAGTCGCTGCACGGCGAGGCGTGGGCGCGGTTCCAGCTGGGCCAGACCTTGCTGCGGATGGGCGATGTGGCGGGGGCCGACGAGGCGCTGCGCACGGCGCTGGATCTGTACGGCCGCACCCGTGACGAGCGCGGCGAGGCCTGGGCGCTGACCCAGCTGGCGCGCGCCCGGCTGCTCGACGGCGAGGCGGCCCCGGCGGTCGACGAGCTGCGCCGGGCGTTGTCCCTGCACCGGGACAGCGAGGACGCGCGCGGTGAGGCGTGGACGCTGTACTACCTGGGGCAGGCCCTGGAGGAGACCGGTGACACCGATCAGGCGGTACGGGAGCTGGAGCGGGCGCGCACGATGTTCTCCCGGATGCGGGACGTGTACGGGCTGGCGTGTGCCCGGCACCACTCGGGCCGGGTCACCCGCGACCAGCGGGCCGCCCAGACCGGCAATCTGCGCAACTCCGGCTTCGCCCGGCAGCTCCTGGTCGACGCCCGGGCCGACTTCCGGCGGATCGGTGTCGCCCACGGCGAGGCGTGGACGTGTCTGGAGCTGGTCCTGATCGACGCGGGCAACAACCGCGCCCCGCAGGCGCTGGCCCTGTGCGACGAGGCGGCGCAGCTGTTCGACTCGTACGGCGACACGCGGGGCGCCGACTGGGCCCGCTTCCTGCGCTGCACACTGCTGCCGTACGCGTCGGCGGGCGGCACGGAGGTGGGCACGGTGGTGGCCCAGCAGGAACTCGCCGACCTGCTCGGGGCCGGCCATCCGACCCGCGACAACAAGCTGGAGGACTGCGCGGAGGCGTTCACGGTGGTCCTGAACCGCGGGGTCGACCTGGAGGACGGCTGGCAGGCCTGGCGCCTGGGCATGACCCCGACCCGCCACGCCCGCGAAATCATGGGCGTACCGGTGGGGGCGAGGCCGTAGGGCGGGGCCGAGGCCTCTTGCCGGGCACTCGCATGTGCCGGACGGGCGGTGGATCAAGCCCGTCCGGCAGGTGGGGACGGAGCGTTACCGGGCGCGCCCGGTAGCGGTTCCCGATGTCTCGGCGTCGGCGGACACCGCGTCGGGATCCGGTGCCTCCTCGAAGTTCACCTTGCCCATGTGCCGGTTCATGGACTTCATCAGCAGCCACACGCCCACCGCGAGCGCCGCGAAGACGATGAAGCCGAGGACGCCGGGTGTCACCTTGTTCTTGTCGAATTCCTCGGCGAGAGGAACGACGTGGGTCAGTGCCTGGGTCGCGTACATATCAGGCATTGTCGCGGATGCCCGCGAAGAGGTCGCTCTCGGGGAGGGACGTATCGACGAGAGACTTCGCCAGCTCGTACTCCTCGGTCGGCCAGACCTCCCGCTGGATGTCCATCGGAACCCGGAACCAGCCGCCGTCGGGGTCGATCTGGGTGGCGTGCGCGATCAGCGCCTTGTCCCGGATCTCGAAGAACTCGGCGCACGGAACGTGGGTGGTCAGCGTCCGCTCGACGCGCTCGAACTCCTTCCAGCGCTCCAGCCACTCGCCGTACGGCGACTCCAGGCCGCGGGCGAGCAGCGCCTCGTGCAGCGCGACCGTGCGCGGACGGTTGAAGCCCTGGTTGTAGTAGAGCTTCTGCGGCTGCCAGGCCGGGCCGAACTCCACCTCGGGGAACGTCTCGGTGTCCGCGGCGCCGTCGAACGCGATCATCGAGATCTTGTGGGTCATGATGTGGTCGGGGTGGGGGTACCCACCGTTCTCGTCGTACGTGGTGATGACGTGCGGACGGAACGCGCGGATGCTCCGGACGAGACGCGCCGCCGCCTTCTCGTCGTCCTCCAGCGCGAAGCAGCCCTCGGGCAGCGGCGGCAGCGGGTCGCCCTCGGGCAGCCCGGAGTCGACGAAGCCGAGCCACTCCTGCTTGACGCCCAGGATCTCCCGGGCCTCGTCCATCTCCTTCTTGCGTACCTCGTGGATGTGCTCCTGGATGTACGCGTCGCCCTGGAGTTTCGGGTTGAGGATGGAGCCGCGCTCACCGCCCGTGCAGGTCACGACCAGCACGTCCACCCCCTCGGACACATACTTGGCCATGGTGGCCGCGCCCTTGCTCGACTCGTCGTCGGGGTGGGCGTGTACGGCCATCAGTCGAAGCTGCTCAGTCAAGACTCGATCCTCAGTGATTGGTCGCCATTGAGTGCTGCCGTCCCGTAGGGACGTGCGGGGTGGCGGTCGGGCGCGGGTGGCAGACTTCTATAGTGACCGAAGCCGGGGGTGGAAAATTCCGCGATCCCCCGGTACGGAAGGAACGATCATGACTGCGGTGCGTGAAGCACTTCCGGAGGGCCGATACGGGCGCTCCGCGGACGAGCGCGCGGACCGCAAGCTCAGGATCATCGGCGCGATGCTGGGCGTCGCACTGCTCGGCGTGGTCGGCTGGATCGGTTACGACTACGTGGCGGGCCAGAAGATCAGCGCCGAGGTGATCAAGTTCAAGATTGTCTCGGCCGAGCGGGTCGACGTCCACCTGGAGGTCCGCAAGGACCGGGACGCGAAGGGCTACTGCACGCTCCGCTCGCAGCGCGTGGACGGCGACGACGTGGCCCGGAAGGACATCCGGTTCGACGACCGCTCCGACCGGATCGACCGGATCGTCTCGTTGCGTACGACGTCACGGGCGACCAGCGTGGAATTGCTGGGCTGCACCGCCGACGGCGGGGCGTCGCGTTGACCGGCACGGACCGGCTCCGACCTGCGGCTATCGTCCCTGACCTGCGTTGACGCGGTCGTAGCGGTTTACCTTCTCCCCCTTTTCCTGCGGAATTGTTAGGCTCGTGGTTTCGCCCACCCGTGGAGGCACATGCTTCTGGGTAGGGCGATGCTTTGTATTCCCAGTATCGACGCTTGTATTTCCAGTACCGACTAGGAGCACCTGTGACCCAGACCAGCGAAAACGTCACCTGGCTCACGCAGGAGGCGTACAACCAGCTCAAGGCCGAGCTGGAGTACCTGTCTGGTCCCGCGCGCACGGAGATCGCCGTAAAGATCGCGGCGGCCCGTGAGGAGGGTGACCTCCGGGAGAACGGCGGGTACCACGCGGCCAAGGAGGAGCAGGGCAAGATGGAGTTGCGGGTGCGCCAGCTCACCCAGCTCCTGGAGCATGCGAAGGTCGGCGAGGCCCCCGCCGACGACGGCGTGGTCGAGCCCGGCATGGTCGTCACCATCGCGTTCGACGGCGATCCCGACGACACCATGACGTTCCTGCTCGCCTCCCGCGAGTACGCGAGCGCGGACATCGAGACGTACTCCCCGCAGTCTCCGCTCGGTTCCGGCGTGAACGGCAAGAAGATGGGTGAGGACGCCGAGTACGAGCTGCCGAACGGCAAGAAGGCCTCGGTGAAGATCCTCGAGGCGAAGCCGTACACGGGCTGACCCGCCACATCTGCAGCAGCAAGGAGCCCCGGCCGCGTGACGGCCGGGGCTTCTTGCTGCACTCAGGCGGCCGCCGAGCGGTACTTGCGGACCGCCAGCGTCCGGAAGACCGCGATGATCAGCACGGACCAGATCAGCGAGGCCCAGACGGGGTGCTGCATGGGCCAGGCGTCGGACGGTGAGACGCCCGGGTTCCCGAAGAGCTCGCGGCAGGCCTGCACGGTCGCGCTGAACGGGTTCCATTCGGCGATCGGCTGGAGCCAGCTCGCCATGTTCTCGGTGGGCACGAAGGCGTTCGAGATGAACGTGACCGGGAAGAGCCAGATGAGGCCGCCCGAGGTGGCCGCTTCGGGGGTGCGGACCGAGAGACCGATCAGTGCCCCGATCCAGGAGAAGGCGTAGCCCAGCAGGAGCAGCAGCGCGAAGCCGCCGAGCACCTTGCCTGCGTTCTCCTGGGTGCGCCAGCCGACCAGCAGGGCGACGACCGCGAGGACGACCAGGGTGAGCGTCGTCTGGACGAGGTCGGCGAGCGTACGTCCGGTGAGCACCGCACCGCGTGCCATGGGCAGCGAGCGGAACCGGTCGATGAGGCCCTTGTGCATGTCGTCCGCGATACCGGCGCCGGCACCGGCGGTGGCGAAGGTCACGGTCTGGGCGAAGATGCCGGCCATCAGGAAGTTGCGGTACTCGGCAGGGCTGGTGGAACCGCCGATCATCATCGAGCCGCCGAAGACGTAGCTGAACAGCACCACGAACATGATCGGCTGGATCAGCCCGAAGATCACCATCTCGGGGATCCGGGTCATCCGGATCAGGTTGCGCCGGGCAACGACGAGGGAGTCGCGGACCGAGCGGCCCAGGGAACCGCCGGGGCGGGGGGCCGCGACGTGCAGCGTTTCCGTCGTGGCAGTCACTTCGCGGCCTCCTGTCCGGCCTTCCGGCCGGTCTGCGCCCCGCGTCCGCGGGGGACGGTCCCGTTGTCGTCCGTCTCCGTCAGCTCGGCCACATGGCCGGTGAGCGAGAGGAACACGTCGTCGAGGGTCGGGCGGCGCAGGCCGATGTCGTCGATCTCGACCCCTCGGGTGTCGAGATCCCGGATGATCTCGGCGAGCAGTTTGGCGCCCCCGGAGACCGGGACGGTCAGTTTGCGGGTGTGCTGGGTGAGGGTGACCTCGCCCTTGCCCAGGTGGGCCAGGACGGCCCGGGCCGGGTCGATCTGGTCGGGCTGGTGGACGACGACCTCGACGCGCTCACCGCCGGTCTGGGCCTTGAGCTCGTCGGAGGTGCCGCGGGCGATGACGAGGCCGTGGTCGATGACGCAGATGTCGTGCGCCAGGCGGTCGGCCTCCTCCAGGTACTGGGTGGTCAGCAGGAGCGTCGTGCCGCCTGCGACGAGTTCCTCGATGACCTCCCACAGCTGCTGCCGGTTGCGCGGGTCGAGGCCGGTCGTCGGCTCGTCCATGAACATCACCGGCGGGGAGACGACGAGCGCCGCCGCCAGGTCGAGGCGGCGGCGCATCCCTCCGGAGTACGTCTTCGTCGGCCGGTCGGCCGCGTCGGCGAGGTTGAAGCGTTCCAGCAGCTGCCCCGCCCGGGCCTTCGCGTCGCGCCGGCTCATCTGGTAGAGCTGACCGACCATCTGCAGGTTCTCGCGGCCGGTCAGGTACTCGTCGACCGCGGCGAACTGGCCGGAGAGCCCGATCGAGCGGCGGACGTCGTCGGGTCTCTTCAGTACGTCGATGCCCGCCACGACCGCCCTGCCGCTGTCCGGCCGGAGCAGAGTCGTCAGGACACGTACGGCGGTCGTCTTGCCTGCCCCGTTGGGGCCGAGGAGGCCCAGGACCGTGCCTTCCGGCACGTCGAGATCAACACCACCGAGTGCTCGTACATCGCCGAAGGTCTTCACCAGACCTTCGGCATGGATGGCGCCTGGCATACGGATTCCCCCAGAGCGTTCGGGTGACTTCCCTCACAGATCCTAGGATTGTGCGCCTTGCGCCGCCCGGTGAACGCGCACACCGAGGGGCCCGCGTGTCAGACCGTCACCTCGTACCCCGCCTGCCGCAGCGCCGTGGTGACCTCCTCGCAGTGGACCGGCCCCTTGGTCTCCAGGTGCAGCTCGACCTCCACCTCGGTGAGCCCGAGCCGCGGATCGGTCCGTACATGGCCGATGTCGAGGACGTTGGCGTCCGCGACGGACAACGAGGCGAGCAGGGTGGCCAGCGCGCCCGGGCGGTCGGTGAGCCGCACCCGCAGGCTCAGGTAGCGGCCCGCCGACGCCATGCCGTGGGTCAGGATGCGCTGCATCAGCAGCGGGTCCACATTGCCGCCCGACAGCAGCGCGACCACCGGTCCCCGGAACGACCGGGGGTCGCTCAGAAGCGCGGCGACGGGGCTCGCCCCGGCCGGCTCCACCACGAGTTTCGCCCGCTCCAGGCAGAGCAGCAGTGCGCTGGACAGCTCGGCCTCGGAGACCGTGCGGACCTCGTCGACCAGCTCCTGGACGAGCCCGAACGGCACGTCGCCGGGGCGCCCCACCTTGATGCCGTCCGCCATCGTCTGCAGCCCGTCGATGGCCACCGGGTGGCCGGCCGCCAGGGAGGGCGGGTAGCAGGCCGCGCCCGCCGCCTGGACGCCGACGATCCGCACGTCGGGCCGGACGGCCTTCACCGCGACGGCGATGCCCGCGGCAAGACCGCCGCCGCCGATCCCGACGACGATCGTGCGGACCTCGGGGCACTGTTCGAGGATCTCCAGGCCGACGGTGCCCTGACCGGCGATGATGTCCGGGTGGTCGAAGGGGTGGATGAAGACCGCACCGGTCTCCTGGGCGTACTCCTGGGCGGCGGCGAGCGTCTCGTCCACGACCTGGCCGTGCAGCCTGACCTCCGCGCCGTACTCGCGGGTCGCGGCGACCTTCGGCAGCGGCGCCCCGACCGGCATGAAGACCGTTGCCCGTACGCCCAGCAGCGCAGAGGCGAGTGCGACACCCTGCGCATGATTTCCGGCGCTCGCGGCGACGACCCCGGCCGCCCGCTCCACCGGGGACAGTCCGGCGATCCGTACGTACGCGCCGCGCAGCTTGAACGAACCGGTCCGCTGCAGGTTCTCGCATTTGAAGTGGACCGGCGCGCCGACCAGCTCCGACAGATGGCGGCTGCCCTCCATCGCGGTCATCCGGGCCACACCGGAGAGCATCTTCTGCGCGCCCCGGACATCGTCGAGGATCACTGGGGGAAACGGGTGGGGCGTACGGAAGTTCATGACCGCAAGTCTCGCAGCCGGCCGCAGTGCGGGACGCCGCCGCGGCGACGTCCTGCGTCGTTGTCCGCAGGTTTGTGCGGCACTGGTACGCGTTGCCCCGGGGCCGCGTACTCTGTCCCCCACCCATCCGACACCGCACGAAGAGAGCCCCCGGCCATGCCCCCTCAGGACATGACGACAGCTGCGTCTCCTTCCGGGGGCGCCACCCCCGATTTCCCGGGTCCCGACCCCCTCCTCGATGCTCTGCAGCACCAGGTGGCCGTGTTCGCCCGCCGTGCCGAGCAGACCCGCCTCGGCGGTGTCGGCCAGGTCCGCAATTCCATGGACCGGGCCGCTTATCTGCTGCTCAACCGGTTGGACCGGGAAGGCCCGATGGGCGTCAAGGCGCTGGCCGCGGGGATGGGGATCGACTCCTCGACCGTGACCCGCCAGGTCGCGCCGCTCGTCGACACCGGTCTGGTCAAGCGCACGTCGCACCCGGAGGACGGCCGCGCGGTCGTGCTCCAGCTGTCGCCGCGCGGGCAGGCCCGGCTCGACGAGGTGCGGGCATCGCGGCGGGAGCTGATGTCGCAGGTGACGCAGGACTGGACGGCGGAGGAGCGGGACATGTTCTGCACTCTGCTGACGCGATTCAACGCGTCGCTGGCCGCACGGCAGACGCATCAGCCGACGACCAGCTGACCCGGGCGGAGCGCCGGGCGGCGCCTCGGGGGTGGCATTCGCTCGGTCCGACCTCTTGACCAGGGGTGGTCGGCGGCGCTGCCATGTGGGGATGCGAGAGCGGCAGGCGGGTCCTCAGCGGCGCCGCGCCCAGGAGTTCGAGGCCTTTGTGGCGGGCGCGGGCGGCCGCCTGCTGCACACTGCCACGCTGCTCACCGCCGAACCCTCACAGCCGCCCGGGAGCAACGAACGGGCGCTGCGCCTGCTGACCGACGCGCTGGCGCGTACATACGCGGACTGGGACCGGCTGCACGGCGAGGATCCGTACAACCGCACCCGGCAGGAGCTGGCCTCCCGGTTCGCCCGGGAGGCATGGCGCCACCACCGGCCGCGCGGCGGCCTGCTGGACCCGCTGGCCCCGAAAGCGCGGCTGGTCCTCGTACTGCGGCTGTACGAGGGTGTCGCGGAGGAGCAGACCGCCGCGCTGCTGGGGCTTCCGGTGGACCGGGTCCGGGCGATCTGCAACCGCTCGGTGGCCACCATGGGTGACCCCCGGGGGCCCACCCCGCGGCGCCGGACCAGGCGCTGGACCATGGGGCCGCTGGGGGCCGCGCCGTGAAGCGCCCCGGCCGCAGGGAGGACCACGTCCGGCGGATGCTGGACGGGCCGCATCCGCAGGTCCCCGCCGGTCTGACGGAGCGGGCGGCGGAGCGCGGCGGCCGCATGCTGCGCCGCCACCGGGCGGCCCGCGCGCTGGCGCTGACGGTGCTGTTCCTGGCGGTGGCCGCGTTCATGGTGTGGGCGGTGGTCACCGAACCGTGGCAGGTGCCGCCCGCAGAGACGACACCACCCCTGGAAGGCTGGTGAGCCCGGATTCGCACGGAAACACCCTGGACCGCCACGCCGGGCGGGCAGCGAGTCGGCCCGCCCGGCGCCTCGGGGTCACCATCCGTCCCAGGACGGAACGTTCTAGCCGAGCGCCTGCGTCAGGTCGGCCATCAGGTCGTCCGCCGACTCGATGCCGACGGACAGCCGGACCAGGTCGGCCGGCACCTCCAGCGCCGAGCCCGCCACCGAGGCGTGGGTCATCCGGCCCGGGTGCTCCACCAGGGACTCGACGCCGCCGAGGGACTCGCCGAGCGTGAACAGCTTCGCCCGGTTGCAGACCTCGACCGCCGCCTCCTCGCCGCCCTCGACGCGGAACGACACCATGCCGCCGAACGCCTTCATCTGCTTGGCGGCGATCTCGTGCCCCGGGTGCTCCGGCAGCCCCGGATAGAGGACCTGGGTCACCTTGGGGTGCCGGGTCAGCAGCTCGGCGACCTTGGCGGCATTCTCGCTGTGCCGGTCCATCCGGACCGGCAGCGTCTTGATGCCACGCAGCACCAGCCAGGAGTCGAACGGTCCGGCGACCGCCCCCATCGCGTTCTGGTGGTACGCCAGTTCCTCGCCGAGCCCCGCGTCCGCGGCGATCAGCGCACCGCCGACGACGTCCGAGTGGCCGCCCATGTACTTGGTCAGCGAGTGCACGACGACGTCCGCGCCGAGCGCGATCGGCTGCTGCAGATAGGGGCTGGCGAAGGTGTTGTCGACGACCAGCCGGGCACCCGCGGTGCGGGCCACGTCCGCGACGGCCGCGATGTCGGTGATGCCGAGCAGCGGGTTGGACGGCGTCTCCACCCAGATGACCTTCGTACGGTCGTTGACCGCGGCCCGGACCGCCGCCGGGTCGGAGGTGTCCGCGACGGAGAAGTCGACGCCCCACCGCTTGACCACCTTGGCGAAGAGCCGGAAGGTGCCGCCGTACGCGTCGTTCGGGATGACGACATGCGCCCCGGGGTACAGCAGCGTACGCAGCAGGCAGTCCTCCGCCGCGAGCCCGGACGCGAAGGCGAGACCGCGGCGGCCGCCCTCGACGGCCGCGAGATTCTCCTCCAGTGCGGTGCGCGTCGGGTTGGCGCTACGGCTGTACTCGTAGCCGCCGCGGAGCCCGCCGACGCCGTCCTGCTTGTACGTGGACACCTGATAGATGGGCGGAACAACGGCACCGGTGAGGGGGTCGGCAGCGTTGCCCGCGTGGATCGCGAGGGTCTCGAAGCTGTGCTGGTCGCTCATGGGGCCCGAGCGTAGTTCGTCACAGGGGTGATCCACGGCCACTGCGCCGTCCGGTGACAATGGGCGTATGGAGATTCTCTGGTTCCTCATCGCGCTGTGCATGCTCGCCGCGGTGATCGGCCCCTTCGTGCTGCGCCGCAGGTCCGGCATCCACCAGGTCGCGCCCGGCTCCCCGGACGCCGCCGACCCCGACACGTACGGCTTCGTACGCCAGGAGGAACTGGACGTCCGGATGCCGGGCCCCGATCAGGATCTCCTCGATGTCCTCGATGTCGTGCAGCGCACCCAGGACTGGCGCGCGGCCTCGCAGTTGCTGGCCGGGACGCCGAAGGAGAGCGAGGTGCGGTGGCAGCGGGTGCAGGCGTTCGCCGGCGCCGCGTCGCTCGAGCTGATGCAGGCCCCGGGTGCCGGTGGTGCGTGGCTGCGGTCGTGGCGGGCCGAGTCGCCGAAGGACGCGGGCGGTGCGGCCGTGCATGCCGAATTCCTGGTCCAGCAGGCGTGGCGGTCCTCCACCGCGGGGACGGACGACTTCCGGATCATTCTGGAGGAGGCCCGTACGGTCTGCGGCGAGGCGGCCCTGCTGGCGCCCGGTGATCCGGTCCCGTACATCGTCGAACTGGCCGTCGCCCGCGGACTCGGCTACTCCCACGAGGAGTTCGACCAGCTCTGGGTGAAGATCATCGACCGGGCCCCGGCACACATGGGTGCGCACATCGCGGCGCTGCACTTCTGGTGCGAGAAGTGGCACGGCTCCCGCGAGGAGGCCGACCGCTTCGCCGTTTCGGCGGCCGCCCGCGCCCCGCAGGGCTCGCTGCTGGCCGCGCTGCCGCTGTTCGCGGTGTACGAGCATCTGCCCGAGGTCAATCTCGTCAGCGGCTTCTACGAGAGCCTGGTGTTGACGAAGGCGGTCGAGGGCGCGCTGTTCGCGGTGCACGCCGCGCGTCCCGACGATCCGATGCTCGCCCATGTCCGGCATCTGCTGGTGCTGTTCCTGGTGCGGATGGAGCGCTGGTCGGAGGCGATGAACCAACTCGTCCACATCGACGGGCATGTGGGCGCGCTGCCGTGGACGCAGAGTTCCGACCCGGCCGCCGAGTACACGGTGTACCGGGCGCTCGCGGTCGCCGGGTACGAGGCGAACGGCGGCAGTCCCGCGACGCTGCCGAGGTAGCCGCGGGGCGGCTCCGTGCCTGTTCAGCGCCTGTACGGTGATTGTTCCGCCGCTGGTTCCGGACTGCTCACGGACCACGTTGCCGCGCGCGCTGACCGCCGCACTCGACGGGATCGACGCGGGTGCGCTGTGGCAGATCGCCGACCGCCTCCCCAAGTCCGACGAGGCCGGCACCGCGACCGGCCGCGCGGCCCGCGAGTTCGCAAGACCTCGGCTGCGGGCGGGACTGCTGCAACTGGCCGGCGGCGAGCTGGTACGGCAGGGGCAGGCCCGCTGGCAGCTCTCCTGGACCGACTCCGCGACACTGAAGCTGCCTGAAGGGTACGAGGAGACCCTCCCGGCGGCGCCGGATGCGGCGGTGGAGGATGTTCCGGACACGGAACCGCTGCGCAAACTGCTCGCCGCCTAGGGCCACTCCCTTCCCCTATCCCTTCTCCCCTCCCCCGAGCTCACCTCTCTGGATTGGACCGGACCCCCCCGTGGCACGACTGATACCCCTGCTGGTGATCGCTCTCGGCGTGTACTTCTGGCTGAAGGCGCGGAAGAAGACGTCGGAATTCGTGGAAGGCACATCCGGCGCCGCCCCCTCGGCGCCCCGCGCGCGCCGGAGCCGGAAGTCCGGCCCGGCGAGGGCCGCCGCGGAGCTCGGCCTCGTACCGGCCGACGAGCTCGACACCGCGCATGCTGCCGCCCCTGACCCGCGCGAAGAGGAGATACGCGCCACCGTCCGGTCCGGGAACTGGCAGGCGGGCGCCGACTTCCTCGCCGAGGCGGGCCGGGACTGGCAGGAGCGCTACCGGCGGGCCGGCGTCCTCCAGGACGAGGCCGCGGCCGACGACACCTGGCTGCTGGCCTGGCGCACCGCGCAGCCCAAGGACGCGGGAGCGGCCTTCGTGCATGCCGGCGCGCTGATCAGCGTCGCCGCGGACATCCGTGGCGCGAAACAGGCGAAGTACACCACGCAGGAGCAGTTCGCCGGCTTCCACCGGATGATGGCCCAGGCCAGGGAGGCCTGCCACGAGGCCCAGGAGCTGGCCGGAGACGACCCGTGCCCGTACATCGCCGAGATCTCCTGCGCTCTCGGTCTCGGCTACGGGCACGACGACTTCCGCACTCTGTGGGCCGAGATCGAGAAGCGCGACGCCCACCACCTCGCGGCTCACACTTCGGCGCTCCAGTACTGGTGCCGCAAGTGGTGCGGCTCGCACGAGCTGGCCGACCACTTCGCGCGCGAGGCCGCGCAGAAGGGCAGCCCCGGCCGGCTGCTCTCCCTCCTCCCGCTCTACGCCGCGTTCGAGCAGGAGTCGGCGGAGCAGGATCTGGACCCGGACGTGTTCTACAAGAGCCCCGAGCTGATCGCCGCGGTCGACGCCTGCCTGATCGACGTGGCAGCTGCCGCGGCGGCCGACCCCGAGGACCGGCGGATCGTCCGGGTCCGCCATCTGCTCGCCTGGCTGCTGTACTGGCAGGACCGGTACGACGCGGCGCTGGAGCAGTACCGCGCGATCGACGGCTACATCGACAGCGCCCCGTGGACGTACTCCGGGGACCCGAAGGCGCGCTACGTCCAGTCCCGCGACTTCTGCGCCGCGCAGGTCCTGGCCGCGGGCGGGAACTGACCGGTACGCGGTGGGGGCGCCGGCATCCCCGGCGCCCCCACCGCGTTGTGAAGCGGCCCCCCGGAGCAGCCCCCTCGGTACGCAGTCCCGACGTCCCGGACGGCCCGAGCGCCCGACGCCGGGTTGCCTCTCGCGGTCAGCCCTCCGCGCGGGCGGGCAGCCGCCATCCCGGGCGCGGGAAATGGCAGGTGTAACCCTCCGGGTAACGCTCCAGGTAGTCCTGGTGCTCGGGCTCGGCCTCCCAGAAGGGGCCGACCGGCTCGACCTCGGTGACGACCTTGCCCGGCCACAGTCCGGAGGCGTCCACATCCGCGATCGTGTCCTCGGCGATCCGCTTCTGTTCGTCATCCACGTAGTAGATCGCCGAGCGGTAGCTGAGGCCGATGTCGTTGCCCTGACGGTTCTTGGTGCTCGGGTCGTGGATCTGGAAGAACAACTCCAGGATCGCGCGGAAGTCGGTCCGCTCGGGGTCGAAAAGGATCTCGATGGCCTCCGCGTGCGTGCCATGGTTACGGTACGTCGCGTTCGGCACGTCACCGCCGGTGTATCCGACCCGAGTCGCCGTCACGCCCGGGACTCGGCGGATCAGGTCCTGCATCCCCCAGAAGCATCCGCCCGCCAGCACGGCCCTCTGCGTCTGCGCCGCCATTGCAGCCCTCCAATATGTGTCAGCTCAGTCACTCGGGCTGCTCGGTTCACACACCACCGGCATCCCCTACCCACTTGCTCCAACGCGCGAGGGTTCCGAGCGATTCCGTGCCCGCCCGACCGGCCCCGCGGTCGTCGGCCACCGGCGCGGACCGGACCGGTACGCTCGCAGACGTGGACGCCGAGGGGGCACCGATGCGCGATTACCGCACGGACGACAGGGGGATTCCTGCCCTGACCGGGCGCCCCTGGTGGGCGGCCAACGAAGGCCTGGCGTTCGTACTGGAGTTGGCGGCGCTGGTCTGTCTGTCCTGGTGGGGCTTCCACACCGGTGGCGACAACACGACCCTGAAACTGCTGCCGGCCTTCGCGATCCCCGTGCTCGCCATCACCCTGTGGGGGCTGTTCGCCGCGCCACGCGCCCGGATCCGGCTGCCGCTGGCGGGCGTGCTCGCGGTCAAGGCCGTGGTGCTGGGCGGCGGCGCCTTCGGGCTGTATCGGGTCGGCCACCCGGCGGGCGCGGTGGCGCTCGCCGTCGTGATCATCGCGAACACCGCACTGGCGGAGACCTTCCGGCACAAGCCGGCGCCCGGGAAGCAGCACCCTCGGCCTCGGGCGGATGAAGCGGCGGAACGCGACGGATGAGCGGGGAGGTGTCGCGTTCGCGCGCGGGGCCGATCTGCGGACCGTACGGGCTCCGGACCGGCCGTCGTCAGCTGATGACCGGCGGGGCCGCCGCCCGCATCGCGGCCGCGGTCGCGGACGCGTCGTACTCCGGTCCGACGCCCTCGACGAGCACCACGTCGCCCGCCATGTTCCGGGTCCGTAGCGGCAGCAGCTCCTGGTAGGCGGCCGACTCGTACCAGCCGCGGGCGGCCGCCAGGTCGGGGAATCCGATGATGACGAGCGCACCCGGCCAGTCGCCCTCGACGACCTCGACCTGCGTGCCATGGACGAGGAACCGGCCGCCGAACGGGTCCATGGTCGACTGGATGCGTTCGATGTACGTGAGAACCTCCTCGCCGGGGTGGGCGGCGGGGTGCAGGTGGCCTATGGCGTATGCGGTCATGGTGTCGCCCTCCGGATCTGCGTGCTGCGGTGGTTCCGTCAGCCGGTGTGCACCATGCTGCCCGCGGGCGTACGGACCGTCGATTACCTCCGAGGTAGGGGCTCAGTCGTTGATGCCCAGGTCCTCCCGCATCAGCTTCCGCATGGTGTCGAGGTGCGGGTCCGCCGCCTTGAGCTTCTCCAGGGTCCTCTCGACGCTCTCGCCGTCGCGGGATAGGCCGCGGTCCAGGCGTTTGATGGCCGCGTCACCGTTCGCGAGGACCCGGTTGAGGTCGCGGGACGCCTGCAGGATGCGCTCGGGGACGATCATCTGCGCCTCGGCGTAGCGGTCGCGGTGGTCGAGGCGTGCCTCTTCGAGCTGGGCGCGTTCCTGCTCCGTGTAAACGCGGTCCCTGATCCGGTGGAGGGCGTCCTTGAGGAGGGTGTGGAACTGCCGGGAGGCCCGGTTCATGGCCGTGTACTGGGCGCGTCGTTCCTCGAACTTCCGCCGGGCGTCGGCCAGTTCGGCCTCCTCGCCACGCTGCCGCGCGGTCAGCCGCTGGGCGAGTATCGGGGCGAACAGGGTGCCCAGCACGCCGACGACTGCGGTGATCATGGCGGTGATGGCAGCGGTCATGGGTGTGAGATTAGTGCGATGAACGGACGGGGGCGCGGGGTGGCGGCGACGGAGTCGACTCCGTCGCCGCCACCCCGCGCAGGGGAGGCCGGTGGGGCCTACGTTCAGGCCGCCGCGTTCTCCGTGACCGTGACGCGGCCCTTGCGGATGGTCGCCAGCCGCGGCGCCCTGCGGGCGATCGCGCTGTCGTGGGTGACCATGATGAAGGTCAGCCCGTGCTCCTTCCACATCGTCTCCAGCACCTCCATGACCTCGTCGCGCATGGACTCGTCGAGGTTGCCGGTCGGCTCGTCCGCGAGCAGCACCTTGGGCCGCTTGACCAGGGCCCGTGCGATCGCCACGCGCTGCTGCTGGCCACCGGACATCTCGCCGGGGAGGTGTCCGAGCCGCTCACCGAGTCCGACGGATTCCAGTGCCTCCGCGGCCCGCGCGCGTCGCTCCGACGCCTTGCCCCCGAGCGGGACGAGCGCCGTTTCGACGTTCTCCTGCGCAGTCAGCGTCGGGATGAGGTTGAAGCTCTGGAAGACGAAGCCGATGTTCTGCGCGCGCACCTTGGTGAGCTTGGCCTCGCTGAGCTTCGCGAGGTCCACACCGTCGAGTTCGACGCTGCCGCTCGTGGGCCGGTCGAGGCCGCCGAGCATCTGCAGCAGTGTGGACTTGCCGCCGCCCGTGGGGCCCTGGATGACGAGCCGGCCGCCGTCCTCGATGGTCAGATCGACACCGGCGAGCGCATTGACGGTGGACTTGCCGCGGGTATAGCGCTTGGTGACGTCTCTGAGGGTGTACATGGGTCAACTCCTGCTGGAACAGAGGGGGTGGGACGCCCGGGCGGGCTATTCGACGCGGCGCAGCGCATCCGCGGGACGCAGCCGGGAGGCCCGCCAGCCGCCGAAGGCACCCGCGATCAGCCCGCCCGCCACGGCCAGCGCGACGGCGATCAGGATGATGGAGAGGGAGACCGGTGCGGTCAGCGCGATGTCGAGGGACTTGGCCGCGGCCTGCCGGCCGGGTCCTGCCATGGCGGGGCCGCCGAGCATGCCGCCACCACCACCGCCGCCGCCCGAGCCGCCGAGCTGCGCGGTGAGCGTGGGACTGATCGCGGTCACGACGTACGCACCGGCGAGACCGACCGCGATGCCGAGGACGCCGCCCATCAGACCGTTGACGAGGGCCTCGCCGACGACCTGGCGGGTGACCCGGCCGCTCTTCCAGCCGAGCGCCTTCAGCGTGCCGAACTCCCGCACCCGGCGGCTGACCGCGGAGGAGGTGAGCAGCCCGGCCACCAGGAAGGCGGCGATGAGGACGGCGATCGACAGCCACTTGCCGACGCTGGAGGCCAGGTCGGACGCGGTGGACAGGGAGCCGGAGACCGTGTCGGCGAGGTCTGCGGAGGTGGTGACCGTCGTGCCCGAGATGTTCTTCTGGATGGCGGACTTGACGTGGTCGATCTGCTGCGAGTCCGCGGCCTTGACGTAGACCGTGGTGACCTTGTTCTTGGAGTCGGCGAGGGTCTGCGCCTGCTTCAGCGGGATGTAGAGGTTGGCGGCCGCGTCGCCGCTGTCCGCCGTCGAGACACCGACGATCTTGTACTTGGTCCCGGAGACGGTCACGGTCTTGCCGACCGCGAGCTTCTTCTCCTTGGCGTACGAGGCGTCGACGACCGCGACCTTCGCGTCGGTCTCGGTGGCCTTGAACGTACGGCCCTTGGTGATCTTCGACGAGGTCAGCGGGCCGAGGTCCTGCTTGGTGACGTCGGTCCCGTACACGGTGTACGAGTTGACGTCGAACGAGGCGCCGCCACCCCTGACTTCACCCTGCGGCTGCGTGCTGCCGCCCCGGCCCCCGGGGCCGGCCGTGCCACCGGTCCCGTTCTGCTTGAACTCGCCGCGCTTGAACTGGCCGTCCACCTTCAGGACGGTCAGGCTGAGTCCGCCGACGGCGTCCGCGACGCCGTCCTGCGTGCCGACCTTGTCGACGGTGGTGGCGGACAGGGTCTGGAAGCCCTGGACCATGACCCGGTCCGAACTCTGCTTGGCGTCGTCGTCGTTGTCCTTGGCGTCGAACTCGAACCGGGGCCGCTGGGTGCCGGAGCCCGACGCGGCGGCGGCCTTGGTGACCGTCATGTCCGTGCCGAGGCCGTACAGCGATTCCAGGACCTTGTCCTGGGCCTTGCTCATGCCGGAGGAGACCGAACTGACGATGATGACCAGCGCAATACCGAGGGCGAGCCCCGAGGCGACGACCAGCGCCGCCTTTCTGCGGCGGCGCAGCTCGCGCCGGAGATAGGTGAAGAACATGGCGCGAGGCTATGAACCGGTCGTGATGGCGAGTTAAGGCCGGCATGAGATCCCGATGAGAACGGCCACGAACGCCACAGGGCGGTGGCACCGGGGGATCCGGGTGCCACCGCCCTGTGTACGTACGGGACTTCGGGGTCAGGAAGTTGCCGCGTGAACCTCCCGCGGGTTCAGGCCGCGGAGTCCGCCTGCCATTCGGCCCAGCTCAGGTTCCAGCCGTTGAGGCCGTTGTCGGGCGTGATGGTCTTGTCGGGGGAGTTCTTGACGATGACCACGTCGCCGACCATGGAGTTGTTGTAGAACCAGGCGGCGGGCTGGTTGGCGTCGCCCGCACCCTTCACATCGGCGAGGCCGACACAGCCGTGGCTGGTGTTGGCGCTGCCGAAGACCGACGGCGCACCCCAGTAGTTGCCGTGGATGAAGGTGCCCGACTGGGACAGCCGCATGGCGTGCGGCACGTCCTTGATGTCGTACTCGCCCTTGCCGTCGTCGTCGGTGAAGCCGACCGTCGCACCGTTCATCCGGGTCTCCTTGAACTTCTCGGAGATGACCATCTGACCGTTGTACGTCGGGTTGTCGGGGGAACCGGCAGAGATCGGGATCGTCTTGATCGTCTTGCCGTCCTGGGTGACGGTCATGGTGTGCGTCGACGCGTCGACCGTCGAGACCTGGTTGCGGCCGACCTTGAAGGTGACCGTCTTCTGCTGCACACCGTAGACGCCGTCCGCACCCTCGACGCCGTCGAGCGCCAGCTTCAGCGTGACGGTGGAGCCGCCCGTCCAGTACTGCTCGGGACGCAGGTCGAGACGCTGCGAGTTGAACCAGTGGCCGACGACCTGCTGGCCGCTGCTGGACGTCACGGTGATTCCGGCCTGGACGGCCTTCCGGTCCGTGATCGGCTTGTTGAAGTTGATCGAGACCGGCATGCCGACGCCGACCGTGGAGCCGTCCTCGGGGGTGAAGTTCCCGATGAAGCTGTTGGCGGGCGACACGGTGGTGAACGACGCGTTCTCGTGCGCCTCGCGGCCCTTGGTGTCCTCGGCCGTCGCGTTGATCTTGTACGTGGTCGAGCGCTCGAGCTGTGCGTTCGGCTGCCAGCTGGTGCCGTCGGCGGCCAGGGTGCCCGGGACGCTCGCGCCGGCCGACGTGGTCATGGTGACCTGGGTCAGCTTGCCCTTGGTGACGGTGACCTTCGCGGCGTTGTTGATGCTGGCGTTGGTCGCGCCGTTCTTCGGCGCGATCGCTATCTGCGCCTGGGACGCGTCCTCGGCCGCCGCCTTGTCGACTGCCGCCGCCTGAGACTTCTTCGAGCTCTCGTCGCCGCCCGAGCTCGTACCTTCGCTGCAGGCAGTGAGCACGAGTACGCCGCCGAGCAGGGCGGACGCGGCCATCAGGCCCTTGCGCCGCTTGCTGTCCGTCATCACACGCTTCTCCATCGTTGCCGAATCCCCCATAACCCCGAGCGGAACCGTATCGAGACCGATTCCCATCGATGCCGGAACCGTCGTGAGACGGATCCCCATCAATGTTCCAAGAACACCTGGCGGGGGCCCTCCGTTCCACATCCGCCTCAGATGTGGGGAACACCACTCATCGACGCAGCCGTGGCACCTGTGGTTCCAGGGACCGGCACTCACCGGCCCCGGGACGCCGGAAGCGGGCCGGGGCCGGTGCCTACCTCACCCGCTACGGCGCGACGTCGTCCCCCTCCTCCCCGCCGTCACGCTCGTCGTCGAGGTCCCAGTCGCCCGGGTCCTCGGGGTCGTAGTCGACGATCTCGCTGCTCCAGGACGCCTGGGCCAGCTCGACCCCCGGCACCTCGCCGACGAGATCGAACGGGTCCACGAGGGAGGCGAGGGCCTCCGCCCCGTCTTCCCGTACCGCGGACTCGGCCTGCATGCGTTCCTCGGCGTACTCGCCGTCCGGCTCGCCGTACTCGGCCGCGAGGCTCTCCAGCGCGGTGCCGCTGAGGGCCTCCGCGTCGGTGATCTCCAGCACCATGTCCACGCGAAGGCGAACAAACCGTGATGTCTCAGAAGTGCTCATGTGACGGAGCGTAGAGCTACCGGCAGTCACGACTTTCCTGCGACCCGCTGCTTTCATTAGCATCGGCGCACACGGCTAACTCATGGCTTCCACAAGGGGGATCGAATCCGTGGCCATAGCTCGTCGCCCACTCCTGACCGCCACCGCCGCAGGCACACTGCTGTGCGCTCTGTGGTTCGTCCCCTCGGCGAATGCGACGGACGACGCGGCCGGCGGCGCGCCGAGCAGACCTGCCGGCGCGAGCACCGAGGACGAGGCGGCCGGGCCGGCACTGGCCGAAACCGGCACCGGGGTCGACACCACTGCCTATCTGATCGGTGGCGCCGCGTTCCTGGGAATCGGCGCGGGCTTGGTCGCGTACTCCACACGCCGCACCGCCGCGTTGTCCTCGATCGCCGGACGGGCCTGAAATTCCGGCCCGTCCGGCGATGGGGAACGAAGCGCGCAGACCCTTCCTAGGCGAGCGCCCCGGTCACCGGCTGCACGGCCGCGACCAGCTTCCCGCCCCGCACGAACGCCTCCGCCGCAGCCAGATCGGGCGACAGGAAGCGGTCCGGTCCCGGTCCCTCGACCCCCGCCGCCCGCAGCGCCTCGATGGCGGCCAGGGACGCGGGCGCCGGGGTGAGCCCCTGGCCGGCGCGCAGTTCTATGGCGCGGGTCGCCGCGTACAGCTCGACGGCGACGATCCGGCCGAGGTTCTCGACGGCGGTACGGAGCTTGCGCGCCGCCGACCAGCCCATGGAGACGTGGTCCTCCTGCATCGCGGAGGACGGGATCGAGTCCGCCGACGCCGGGACCGCGAGCCGCTTCATCTCGCTGACCAGGGCGGCCTGCGTGTACTGGGCGATCATCAGACCCGAGTCGACACCGGCGTCGTCGGCGAGGAACGGCGGCAGGCCGTGCGAACGGTTCTTGTCCAGCAGCCGGTCCGTGCGGCGCTCGGTGATCGAGCCGAGGTCGGCGGCGACGATCGCCAGGAAGTCGAGCACGTACGCCACCGGGGCGCCGTGGAAGTTTCCGTTGGACTCGACCCGGCCGTCCGGGAGGACGACGGGGTTGTCGACGGCGGAGGCCAGCTCACGGTCGGCGACGATCCCGGCGTACGCGAGGGTGTCGCGCCCGGCGCCGTTGACCTGGGGCGCGCAGCGCACGGAGTAGGCGTCCTGGACACGCGGCGCGTCGTCCTGGTGGTGGCCGGTCAGGCCTGAACCGGCAAGCACCCGCAGCATGTTGTCGGCGCTCGCGCCCTGGCCCGGGTGCGGCCGGATGGCGTGCAGTTCCGGGGCGAGGACCTTGTCCGTGCCGAGCAGCGCCTCCAGGCTGAGCGCGGCGGTGATGTCGGCGGAGGTGTAGAGGCTGCGCAGGTCGGCGAGGGCCATCACGAGCATGCCGAGCATGCCGTCCGTGCCGTTGAGGAGGGCGAGGCCCTCCTTCTCGCGCAGTTCGACGGGGGTGATGCCGTGCGCGGCGAGCAGCTCGCCGGCCGGGCGCACGATGCCGTCGGGGCCCTCCGCGTCACCCTCGCCCATCAGCGCCAGGGCGCAGTGCGAGAGCGGCGCCAGGTCGCCGGAGCAGCCGAGCGAACCGTACTCGTGCACGACGGGGGTGATGCCGGCGTTCAGTACGTCGGCCATGGTCTGCGCGACCTCGGGGCGTACGCCGGTGCGGCCCGAGCAGACCGTCTTCAGGCGCAGGAACATCAGCGCCCGTACGACCTCGCGCTCGACGCGCGGGCCCATGCCGGCCGCGTGCGAGCGGACGATGTTGCGCTGGAGCTGGGCCCGCAGCTCGGGGCTGATGTGGCGGGTGGCGAGTGCGCCGAAGCCGGTGGAGACGCCGTAGACCGGCTCGGGCTTGGCGGCCAGCGCGTCCACGATCTCGCGGGCGGCGGCAAGCGCGCTCACGGCGTCTGCGGAGAGCTCGACGCGGGCACCCGCGCGGGCCACGGCGATGACGTCCTCTGCGGTGGTACCGGACGTCCCCACCACGACTGTGTGCATATCCATATTCAGAAGCGTACGGATTGAATCCCTTCATGTCACTAGTGGTCGTGCGGTTGACCCCTTACCGGCACGTTCGCGGACTCCGCCGGACGCCCCTACCTACGGAACAGCCCTCAGGGCCGGCTCCCGCGCAGCCGGCGGCGGTCGTGGGCGGATTTCGGCGGCGAGTCGGCCAGCCGGATGACTTCGCCGTCGCGCCCCGCCACCACCGGTCTCGCGGAGCGGGCCGCCTTCGCCCGGTACTGGGCCGCGTCCGCCAGACGGAACAGCCGCCGGGCCGAGGTCACCGGCCCGATCGGGTCACCGGTCGACGCGATGCCGCAGGCGACCCCGTCACCCTGCTCCAACTCGGCTGCCCGATCGCAGAGTTCGGTGGCCACCTCGATCACCTCGTCCGCGCCGGGGCCCACCGCCAGCAGGCAGAACTCATCACCGCCGAGCCGGGCGGCGAGGGCGCCGGGCAGCATCGCACCGCACCGGGAGAGCACCGAGCCGAAACGTTCCAGCAGGCGATCGCCGACCGCGTGGCCCAGGGAGTCGTTGACCCCCTTCAGACCGTTCAGATCGCAGACGACCAGACTGACCACCGTGCCGTCGGCGCGGTGCAGCTCCACCGCCTCGTCGAGGCGCGTGTCGACGGCCCGGCGATTGGCGAGCCCGGTGAGCGGGTCGGTGAAGGCGAGCTTGCGGACCTCTTCGAGGCGCTCCGTCTGGGAGATACCGGCGGCGACGACGGCGGCCAGTACGGTCGCGAAGTCCGCGTCCTCCCGCCCGAACACCGGCTCCCCCACCGGGCGCGCCACATAGAGCTCACCCCAGGCCCGCCCGTGCAGGACGATCGGCGCGACCACACAGCAGCCGCGGCGGCGCCGTCGCAGGGCCGCCACGCGCTGATGGCGGTAGACGCGCCCGTAGCCGTGCGCGCCCGCCACCGCCGAGTCGGCTTCGCCGTCCCCGGCGTCGCCGACCGGCCCGTCGGCGGTCTCCACCCAGGCGTCCGGCTCGCCGCCCCCCGCCCACCGCTCATGCAGGAACTCGGTGATCTCCGGGAACTGATGCACCGGATACGTCTCGTCGTCGGGGAACTCCTCCTCCCCCTCGGCCCGTTCACCCGCGTTCACCAGCACCCGCAGCCGCCCCGGCCCCCGCTCCCACACGGAGAGTGCGGCGAAGCTGCCGCCCAGCGCCTGGCACGCCCCCAGCGCGGCCGCCCGCCAGGACTCCGGCGGGGTGTGCGCCGCCGCCATTGCCTGTGCAAGCGAAACCACGGCTCGCAGCCGCGCATCATCACCACCCATCGCTACATCTTATGTAGATTTGCGAAGTCTTGATCAGTTTGAGGCATGGAAAGTTCCGCACTGCGCGTCGGAGCGGTAACGCACCGTCACTCGCCGGGCCAGTTCGGCTTCCGCTTCTCGTTGAACGCGGCCACGCCCTCCGCCCGGTCCCCGGAGAAGGCCACCGACCGCCAGGCCGCGTCCTCCACTTCCAGACCGGCCCGCAGATCGAGCCCGTGCCCGAGCCGCAGCGCACGCTTCGCGGCACGCAGGCCCACCGGCGAGTTGGCAGCGATCCGCCCGGCGAGCGCCAGCGCCTGCGCCCGGTCCTGCCCCGCCTCCACCAGCTCGTCGACCAGACCCAATTCCCGCGCCTCGGCCGCCTCCACCCGGCGGGCGGTGAAGACCAGCTCGGCAGCGCGTGCCGCCCCGATCCGGCGCGGCAGCAACTGCGTACCGCCGCCGCCCGGGATGACACCGACCGAGACCTCGGGCAGGCCCACCACGGCCGTACGGTCGGCGACGATCAGATCGCAGGACAGCGCCAGCTCGAAGCCGCCGCCGAGCGCGAACCCGTGCACGGCGGCGACCGTCGGCATCGGCAGGTCGAGCACGCCGGTGTAGGCGGCGCGGGCGGTGGGCCGCTGGCGGACCAGCTCGGCGTCGGTGAACGAGTTCCGCTCCTTGAGATCCGCGCCCACGCAGAAGGCGCGGTCATGGCTGGAGGTGAGGACGGTGACCCGGACGTCCTGGTCGGCGGCGAGCGCGGCACAGGCGGCGCCGATCGAGCGGGCCATGTCCGTGGACACGGCGTTCATGGCCTTGGGCCGGTCCAGGACCAGTTCGGCAACATGCTCCTGGCCCTCATGGACCCGTACGACGACGAACTCCCCGAACCGCTGCTCGGACGTGACGGTCATGGCTGCACCCCTCCGGTTAACGAGCGTTACCGGAGGATCCTAGGCCGCGCCCAGGGCAGGGACAGGCGTCAGGAGGCGCCTCGTCGCGCCAGCAGCCACGGTTCCACCACGCCGAGTCCGCGCACCGGCCGCTGCCACATCGGCTGCAGCCCGTACCGGTACTTCGGCACGACCAGCGGCTCCACACCCTCCGCGCGCTCCTTCTCGGCGGCCGCGGCCTCCTCCGCCGCCTGCGCCTCGGAGGCCGGGGCGTCGCCCGTGCGCGTCAGCTCCTCGGCGAAAGCGCCGTCCACCAGTACGGCGTCCTTCGGCGCTATCGACGTGAGCCGGCTGGCGAGGTTCACCGTCGTACCGAAGACATCGCCCATCCGGGTCGTGACCGTGCCGAACGCGATACCGACCCGCAGAGCCGGCATCGTCTCGTCCTGGGTCATCGCCTCTATCAGGCGCAGTGCGATCTCGGCCGCCGTGCCGGCGTCGTCGGCTGCGAAGAGAACCTCGTCGCCGAGGGTCTTGATGAGCCGGCCGCCGTGCGCGGCGACCAGGTCGGCGGAGGTCGTCTCGAACGCCTCGACGAGCTCGCCGAGCTCCTCCTCCTCCAGCCGGCGGGTGAGCCGGGTGAAACCGACCAGGTCCGCGAAGCCGACGGCGAGCCTGCGGTCGACCATCTCGTCGTCGTCCGCCGCCTGCACCACGCGGCCGGTCGCAGCGGCGAGCTGGCGCCGCCAGACGTAGATGAGGAACTCCTCCAGCTCGGGCAGGAGCAGCTCGACCAGCGGGTACGTGACCTCGGTGCGGGTCATGCCGGGCTCGGGCGGCTCGGTCAGACCCTCCAGGAAGGAGTCGATCTGCCACTCCGCCAGCCGGGCGGTGGTCTGCCCGGTGGACCGGGCGACCTGCACCGCCATCGGCTCGCTGAGCAGCCCGGCCTCGACGAGGCCCGCGAGCCGCCGCAGCGCCAGCACGTCCGCCTCGGTGAGCGCCTTGGCCTGCCCGATGTCGGCGAACCCCATGGCGCGCCAGAACCGGGACGCCAGGTCCATCGAGACTCCGGCGGTACGGGCCGCCTGGAACGGGGTGTAACGACGGTCGGCGCCCAGGATCAGCTGTTCCAGCCGGATCGCGAGGGGATCGTCGGTCGGTTCGGCCGTGTGGTCGACTTCGTGATGCGGTGTCGCGTGGACCGAGGGTTCCGGCGGGGGCTCCGCGCCCGTGCCGGAGGTCGTGTCGTCGACGGTCACCAGCCGCCTCCTGCCCGTTCCCTGCGCACTGCCCTGCCGATCTGTCGGTGGATCGCCTCAACGATACGGCAGATGTGCGCTACCTCACGTCCTTAGGGCACCCCGGTACGGGGTCGGCCGGGGGCAGGGGCCGTGGGAGGTGCTCTCCGGTGGGTGGTTTCCACGGGACAGAGGTCCGAGGGCACCCAGGGCACCCCGGTACGGGGTGCGCCGGGGGCAGGAGCCGTGAGGGGTGCTCTCCGGTGGGTGGTTTCCACGGGACAGAGGTCCGAGGGTGCCCGGAGGACGACCGGGTCGCGGGCCCGGTACGCGGGATGTACGGCCCGTGAGGGCTTCCAGGGGGCGGCGGCCGAGCGCCCGGGGAACAAGCCGGGGCGCGGGCCCGGTACGCCGGCGCAGGGCCCCTGAGGGCCTCCATGGGGCGGACTGACGCCCGGGGGGAAAGCCGGGGGCAACGGGGCCCTGCACGCGGGCGTACGGCCTGTGGGGGGCTTCCACGGGGCAGGGAGCCGTGGGCCCGGGGGACAGCCGGGCGCGGGCTCGGTGCGCGGGGGTGCAGGGCCTGTGAAGGTTTCTGTGCGGCGGCGGCCTGAGCACCCGGGGGAACAGCCGGGCGCGGGGCCGGTGCACGGGCCCGTGGCTCTAGGTGAGGCCGCCTTCCGCGTCCCGTAGATGCACGATGTCGCCCGCCGACACCGGTTCCTGCAGGCCGTCGGCCGTGGACAGGATCAGGCGGCCGTCACCGTCGATCGCCACCGCCTCCCCGACGAGCGAACGGTCGCCGGGCAACTGGGCCCGTACCGTCCTGCCCAGCGTCGCGCAGCCCGCCGCGTACGCCGCCTGCAGGCCGCTCTCTGCCGCGTCCCCGCCGGCCGCGCGCCACTCGACGTACCAGTGGTCCAGTGAGCGCAGTACGCCGCGCAGCAGCGTCTCCCGGTCGGTGGAGACCGCGCCGGCCAGGGCGAGCGAGGCCGCCGTCGGGGCGGGCAGTTCGGTCGCGCGGAGGGTGACGTTGAGGCCGATGCCGATGACGACGCCGTCCCCGGCTCGCTCGGCGAGGATGCCGCCCGCCTTGCGTTCCTCGCCCTCCACGGTGACCAGCAGGTCGTTGGGCCATTTCAGTGACGTGTCGACGCCCGCGGCCCGCGCCAGCCCGGTCGCGGTCGCGACCCCGGCGAGCAGCGGCAGCCAGCCCCACCGGTGGACCGGCACGTCGTCGCCGGGGGTCAGGTAGACGGAGAAGAACAGGCCCGAGCGGGCGGGCGCCGTCCAGGTGCGGTCGAGGCGGCCACGGCCCGCGGTCTGCTCCTCGGCGACCAGAACCGTGCCCTCGGTCAGCCCCGCCGCACGCGCCGCGAGGTCCGTGTTGGTGGACCCGGTGACGTTCACGACGTCGAGCGAGGTCCACAGCCCGCCCGGCCGCAGCAGCCCGCGGCGCAGCGCGGGGACGTTCAGGGGCGGCCGGTCCAGGTCCGACCAGCGGTTCGGTGACGCATCCGAAGGTGTCATGCAAGCCACCCTAGGACGTGTTTGAGATGTTGATCAAGGTCGTGAAATGATCTTCAGATGTCTCGTGGCGATCTGACGGATGCGCAGTGGGAGCGGCTGGAAGCGGTGTTGCCGCCGATACCGAAGATGGGTCGACCTCCGAGGGATCGGCGGCAGGTGTTCGACGGGATCTGGTGGCGGGCCCGGACCGGCTCGCCTTGGAGGGATCTGCCCGAGCGATACGGCCCCTGGGAGACCGCGTATGCGGTGTTCCGACGGTGGCAGATCGACGAAACATGGGCCCGCGTCCTGAAGAAGTTGCAGGTCAAGGCAGATGCGGATGGGATCATCGAGTGGGAGGTCTCGGTCGACTCCACCGTCTGCCGGGCTCACCAGCACGCCGCCGGGGCCCGCAAAAGGGGCTGACGATCCGGGCCGGACGCGTCCGAACGGCCTCGCGGCCGAGCCGGACGACCACGGCCTGGGACGCTCGCGCGGCGGACTGACCACCAAGATTCACCTCGCCGTCGACGCCTCCTTCCACGTCCTCGCTGCCGTCATCACCGCCGGCCAACGAGGCGACGCGCCCGCCTTCGAGCAGGTGATGGACCGAATTCGTGTCCCCCGGATCAGCGGTGGACGCCCCCGCACCCGGCCCGGACATGTGCTTGCCGACCGGGCGTACTCCTCCCGTCAGATTCGCTCCTACCTGCGCAAACGCGGGATCGCGCACACCATCCCGGAGAAGCGAGACCAGGCCGGACACCGACTCCGCCGCGGTTCCGCCGGAGGCCGTCCGCCCGGCTTCGACCGCGAAATGTACAAGCGCAGGCACAAAGTCGAGTGCCGGATCGGCCTTCTGAAGCAGGCGAGAGGCGTTGCGACCAGGTACGACAAGCTCGCCGTCCGCTACGAGTCGACCGTCCAACTCACCCTCATACGGCAGGCGCTGTGACCACATCTCAAACACGTCCTAGGTGTGGCAAACGACGCACTGCCGAACGGTATCCGCGCCGATACGCTACGGATCAGTAGCCATTCAGAACCTGATCGGCAGCTGCCGGACCGGCCGTCGTCGCGCACGCACCGCGCACGCGGCCTCGCACGCAGCCGTAGAACCCACCAGTCAGTCGTCCCCGTGACCAGGCAGGGAGCCGCCACCCGATGTCCGAGCCGGAAGAGATCGACATCCACACCACCGCGGGCAAGATCGCGGACCTGCAGCGCCGTATCGACGAGGCCACGCACGCCGGTTCCGCACGCGCAGTGGAAAAGCAGCACGCCAAGGGCAAGTTGACCGCCCGCGAGCGGGTGGATCTCCTGCTCGACGAGGGTTCCTTCGTGGAGCTCGACGAGTTCGCCCGGCACCGCTCCACCAACTTCGGCATCGAGAAGAACCGCCCGTACGGAGACGGTGTCGTCACTGGCTACGGCACGGTCGACGGCCGCCCCGTCTGCGTGTACTCGCAGGACTTCACCATCTTCGGCGGCTCGCTCGGCGAGGTCTACGGTGAGAAAATCGTCAAGGTGATGGACTTCGCGCTGAAGACCGGCTGCCCGGTCATCGGCATCAACGACGGCGGCGGCGCCCGTATCCAGGAAGGTGTCGTGGCGCTCGGCCTGTTCGCCGAGATCTTCCGCCGCAATGTGCACGCCTCGGGTGTCGTCCCGCAGATCTCGCTGATCGTCGGACCGTGCGCGGGCGGCGCGGTCTACTCCCCCGCGATCACCGACTTCACGGTCATGGTCGACCAGACCTCGCACATGTTCATCACCGGTCCCGATGTCATCAAGACCGTCACCGGCGAGGACGTCGGCTTCGAGGAGCTGGGCGGAGCCCGGACGCACAACACCACCTCGGGTGTGGCGCATCACATGGCGGGCGACGAGAAGGACGCCATCGAGTACGTCAAGTCACTGCTGTCGTACCTCCCGTCGAACAACCTCTCCGAGGCGCCCGCGTTCCCGGAGGAGGCGGATCTCGCGACGACCGACGAGGACCGTGAGCTCGACACCCTCATTCCGGACTCGGCGAACCAGCCGTACGACATGCACACCGCGATCGAGCATGTGCTCGACGACGGCGAGTTCCTGGAGACGCAGGCCCTGTTCGCGCCGAACATCATCACCGGCTTCGGGCGTGTCGAGGGCTACCCCGTCGGCATCGTCGCCAACCAGCCGATGCAGTTCGCGGGCTGTCTGGACATCAACGCGAGCGAGAAGGCCGCACGCTTCGTCCGTACCTGCGACGCCTTCAACGTGCCGGTGCTGACCTTCGTCGACGTCCCCGGCTTCCTGCCCGGCGTCGACCAGGAGTACGGCGGCATCATCCGGCGCGGCGCCAAGCTGATCTACGCGTACGCGGAGGCGACCGTCCCGCTGATCACGGTGATCACCCGCAAGGCGTTCGGCGGCGCCTACGACGTCATGGGCTCCAAGCACCTGGGCGCGGACATCAACGTCGCCTGGCCGACCGCCCAGATCGCCGTGATGGGCGCGCAGGGCGCGGTGAACATCCTGCACCGCCGCACCATCGCGGCCGTCACGGACCCCGACGAGGCGGAGGCGACCCGCGCCGAGTTGATCGCCGACTACGAGGACACGCTGCTCAATCCGTACGTGGCGGCCGAGCGCGGCTACGTCGACGCGGTGATCATGCCGTCCGACACCCGGGCGCACGTGGTGAAGGGCCTGCGTCAGCTGCGCACGAAGCGGGAATCACTGCCGCCGAAGAAGCACGGCAACATCCCTCTCTAGAAAGGGTTCTGACCATGATCAAGGTCGTACGGGGCAACCCGACCCCGGAGGAGCTGGCTGCCGCACTGGCGGTCGTCCAGGCGCGCGCCGCGGCGACGGCCGCTGTGTCGTCCGGCGCGCCGGCGCTGCCCGAGCAGTGGTCCGACCCGGGCCGAATCGCCCGGCAGGACCGGCCTCGACCGGGCCCGCGGGCCTGGGCACGGACGTACTGGCCCGTTTAGCGCTCGGCGGCCCGGCCGTCCGTTCGCACCGCGTCCTCGGAGGCCCGGACCCCCTGGTGGGTCCGGGCCTCCGTCGTGTCTCCGCGCAGCGATCCGGTCCGTACGCATCAGGGCGGCTGAGTATTCGTACTCAGGCGCCGTGGCGGCGGCCGCAGCAGGATCGGGACCATGCTGTGGTCCGATCCCGAGAACAAGCCCCCCAAAGAGCTGCGCGACGCCCAGGACATGATGCGGCGCGTGTGGCTGGTGCTTGCGCTCGCCATGGTGGTCGCGATGTTCGTGCTGGGCACACGCTGAGGCGCCCCCGGCGTCCGCCCGTCCTGCGGACGCGTGGTCCCCCGCCGCGCCGGGCCCTTCTACGATGGCCGGTATGACTGATCAGCGCCGTCTCGTACTCGCCTCCGCCTCACCCGCCCGCCTCAGCCTGCTGCGCCAGGCCGGGTTCGCGCCGGAGGCGATCGTCAGCGGGGTGGACGAGGACGCGCTGTCCGCCCCCACACCGGCCGAGCTGGCGCTGGTGCTCGCCGAGGCCAAGGCCGCCACCGTGGCCGCCCGCCCCGCGGTCGCGGGCGCCCTGGTCATCGGATGCGACTCGGTCCTGGAGCTCGACGGCGAGGCGCTCGGCAAGCCGGCCGACAGCGAGGAGGCCACCGCCCGCTGGAAGTCCATGCGCGGCCGGGCCGGGATCCTGCAGACCGGCCACAGCGTCATCGACACCGCGACCGGGCGCACCGTCTCCGCGACCGCGTCCACCGTCGTCCGTTTCGGCGAACCGACGGACGCCGAGATCGCCGCCTACGTCGCCTCGGGCGAGCCCCTCCATGTCGCGGGCGCCTTCACCCTGGACGGCCGCTCGGCCCCGTTCATCGACTCCATCGAGGGCGACCACGGAAACGTCATCGGGCTCTCGCTGCCGCTGCTGCGCCGGCTCCTCGGCGAACTGGGACTCTCCGTCACCGACTTGTGGGTCTGACTACCCACGAACGGGTTACGCGGGCGCCGGAGCACCCTCTTCGGCGCCGCCACCCTTCTCGTTCGGGCTACCGGTTCCGCCCCCGTTCCCGTACGCGACCAGCGTGAGCACGATCAGGCCGAGCACGACCATCATGAACACGAACGCGGCCCAGCCGATCAGGCCCACCGTCAGTGCGCCCAGCACCCCGTGCACCACGGCGCAGCTGATCAGGGCGGCCCGGCCGACACGCCCGGGAGCCCGGTCGCGGATGCCGGTCAGCAGCAGGACCAGGCCGCAGAGCACCAGGTACAGCCCGGCGACGCCGCCCATCACCCACGCCCCGGCGGACATGGCGGCCGGATCCAGCCCGGCGAGTGACATCTCCTGGTTGTCGACGACCGTGGCCATGATGCCGTTGACGAGCACCATGCCCGCGGCTTCCCCGAACAGCACGATCGCGGCCACGAACGCCACCGGTCTGCGCACCACGGCGCTCACCCCTTGTTACCTGTAGTAAGTGCGGTAGCGCGGACCCTACTAACGGGTAATCATTCGGACAAGGGTTCCGACCACGTTCACTCGTCCCACTTGCCCGCTTGCCCTCCGCACACACTGTTTACGCACCCCGCTTGTCGCGCCCCTCGTGCGTCGGGCAAAGAAACACTCGCTCGTTAGTAGGTACTCCACAAAGAAACACCGACGGCCGCCCCTCGATGGAACAGAGACCTGGACCACACCTCGTGGCTACTGTGCGGTCATGAATCCCGGCGTACCGTGGTGCCACAAGGGATTTCGCGCCTCGAGCAAGCCTCGAATCACGCTCCGTGTGGGCAAGCTCACCAATGGGGACGGGTCGTAAGGCCGTGTCGGTAGTCCCTAAACTCAGCTTGTTTCAAGGAGGGAGCCATCGTGCGCAAGGTGCTCATCGCCAACCGTGGCGAAATTGCTGTCCGTGTTGCTCGGGCGTGCCGGGATGCCGGGATCGGGAGCGTGGCGGTCTACGCGGACCCGGACCGGGACGCTCTGCATGTGCGTGCGGCCGACGAGGCATTCGCTCTGGGCGGTGACACCC
This sequence comes from Streptomyces sp. NBC_01717, assembly GCF_036248255.1. Classification (NCBI taxonomy): domain Bacteria; kingdom Bacillati; phylum Actinomycetota; class Actinomycetes; order Kitasatosporales; family Streptomycetaceae; genus Streptomyces; species Streptomyces sp. NBC_01717. The sequence continues at coordinate 3,852,958 of NZ_CP109178.1, forward strand.
CGGCCGCCAGTTATCTGGACATGGCGAAGGTGCTGCAGGCGGCCAAGGACTCGGGGGCCGACGCGGTCCACCCGGGTTACGGGTTCCTGTCGGAGAACGCCGAGTTCGCCCAGGCGGTGCTGGACGCGGGACTGACCTGGATCGGCCCGCCGCCGCAGGCGATCCGCGATCTGGGTGACAAGGTGGCCGCGCGGCACATCGCGCAGCGCGCCGGTGCCCCGCTGGTCGCCGGGACCCCGGATCCGGTGTCGGGTTCGGCGGAGGTCGTGGCGTTCGCGAAGGAGCACGGGCTGCCGGTCGCGATCAAGGCCGCGTTCGGTGGTGGCGGCCGTGGGCTGAAGGTCGCGCGGACGCTGGAGGAGATCCCGGAGCTGTACGACTCCGCGGTCCGTGAGGCCGTCGCGGCGTTCGGGCGCGGGGAGTGCTTCGTGGAGCGCTACCTCGACAAGCCGCGCCACGTGGAGACGCAGTGCCTGGCCGACTCCCACGGCAACGTGGTGGTCGTCTCGACCCGTGACTGCTCGCTGCAGCGCCGGCATCAGAAGCTGGTCGAGGAGGCTCCGGCGCCGTTCCTGTCCGAGGCGCAGAACGCGGAGCTGTACGCGGCGTCGAAGGCAATCCTGAAGGAGGCCGGGTACGTCGGTGCGGGGACCGTGGAGTTCCTGGTCGGTGTCGACGGCACGATCTCGTTCCTCGAGGTCAACACCCGTCTGCAGGTCGAGCACCCGGTGACCGAGGAGGTCACCGGCCTCGACCTGGTCCGTGAGATGTTCCGGATCGCGGACGGCGAGAAGCTCGGTTACGACGACCCGGCGGTGCGCGGGCACTCGTTCGAGTTCCGGATCAACGGTGAGGACCCGGGCCGCGGGTTCCTGCCCGCTCCGGGCACGGTGACCGTGTTCGCCCCGCCGACCGGCCCCGGTGTCCGCCTGGACGCGGGCGTCGAGTCGGGTTCGGTGATCGGCCCGGCGTGGGACTCGCTGCTGGCGAAGCTCGTCGTGACCGGCGCCACCCGTGAGCAGGCGTTGCAGCGGGCGGCGCGTGCGCTGGCCGAGTTCAATGTCGAGGGCATGGCCACCGCGATCCCGTTCCACCGCGCGGTCGTCGCCGACCCGGCGTTCACCAGCGACCCGTTCCGCATCCACACCCGCTGGATCGAGACCGAGTTCGTCAACGAGATCAAGCCCTTCGCCGCCCCCGCCGATGTGGAGGCGGAGGAAGAGGCCGGCCGTGAGACGGTCGTCGTCGAGGTCGGCGGAAAGCGTCTCGAGGTCTCCCTGCCGTCTTCGCTGGGCATGAGCCTGGCCCGTACCGGACTCGCAGCGGGTGCCAAGCCCAAGCGGCGCGCGGCGAAGAAGAGCGGCTCCGCGGTCTCCGGCGACACCCTCGCGTCCCCGATGCAGGGCACGATCGTCAAGATCGCCGTCGAGGAGGGCCAGGAGGTCCAGGAAGGCGACCTGATCGTCGTCCTGGAGGCCATGAAGATGGAGCAGCCCCTCAACGCACACCGCGCCGGCACGGTGAAGGGACTCGCCGCAGAGGTCGGCAGTTCGATCTCGTCGGGCGCCGTCATCTGCGAGATCAAGGACTGATCCCGCACGAAGTGTTCAGCCCTTGGGCCCCTGCGGAGTCGTATCACCGACTCCGCAGGGGCCCCGGCCGTTCCGCGGCCGGGCAGGAGGAGAGGTCGACCGGTTGCGCGATGGCATCCTGGACCCGGGGGCGGAAAAAGGGAGGACTGCGCAATGGCGATGACCACGGCACAGACGCCGGGCCGGCCGATGCGCGCCGACGCGCGCCGCAACTACGACCGGCTGCTCGGAGAAGCCCGTACGGCGTTCGCGGAACACGGCACGGACGCGTCGCTGGAGGACATCGCGCGCCGGGCGGGCGTGGGGATCGGCACGCTGTACCGGCATTTCCCGAATCGGCACGCGCTGATGAGCGCGGTCTTCCAGGAGGCCCTGGGATCGCTCCTCACCCGCTCCCACGAGTTGGCGGAGGCGGAGAATCCGTGCAGCGGTCTGGTGGAGTGGCTGGGTGCGATCATCACTCATGCGGGTGAGTACCGGGGGCTTGCACAGGCACTCATGTCGACGTCGCGGGACGAGACTTCGGCGCTGTCCGACTGCAATGTGCCGCTGCGTGAGGCAGGGGCGCGGCTGCTGGCCCGGGCGCAGGCGAGTGGCACTGTGCGGGCGGATGTGTCGATCGGTGACCTGATGCAGCTGACGAATGCGATCGCGTTGGCGGCGGAGCAGGCGCCGGAGGATCCGGCGTTGGCGGGCCGCCTGCTGACGCTGACGCTGCAGGGGCTGAAGGGGCCGCGGGCAGCCGGAGGTTGAGGCGGGGCCGAAAAGCCGGGGCTGCGCCCCCGCCCCTCGAAGACCCAAGGGCTGTCCTGTCATCCCTGGCGGGCGGACGACGCCACGTACGGCATCTCGCCGCGTTGCCGCAACGCCCGAATGCGCTCAGCACGAGGACGCCCCGCCGCCTTGCGATGCACCGCACCCGACGCCGCGCGCCGATCCACCAGGGATTACAGCCCTCAGCGGCGGCGCAGGTCCGCCACGCGGGCGCGGTCGCCCGGGGGCTGGTCCGTCAAGGACGCGGCCGCACTGCGCAGTTGCGGACCGGGTCCGCCGTGTGTGCGACGCTGACCGGGAAGCGGCATGTCCCGGCGCGCCTGGCGGCCCGCAGAGAGGGAGTCCGCCCCGGCGGACCCCGTCCCCCCACCGGCCACCGCGATCTGTACGCCCTGGTCCGCCAGGGCCTGCAGTTCGGTGGCGGCCCGGTCGTCATGGCCCGCGGGTTCGTCCGTCACCAGACGGGTGATCAGGTCCGTCGGCACCGTCTGGAACATGGTGTCGGAGCCCAGCTTGGTGTGGTCCGCGAGGACCACCACCTCCGCTGCGGCCTGCACCAACGCCCGGTCCACGCTCGCCGAGAGCATGTTGGACGTGGACAGCCCACGCTCCGCGGTGAGCCCGCTCCCGGACAGGAACGCGCGTGACACCCGCAGGCCCTGGAGCGACTGTTCCGCCCCACTGCCCACCAGGGCGTAGTTGGAGCCGCGCAGGGTGCCACCCGTCATCACCACTTCCACCCGGTTGGCATGGGCCAACGCCTGGGCGACCAGCAGCGAGTTGGTGACGACGGTCAGGCCGGGGATCCGCGCGAGCCGTCGGGCCAGCTCCTGCGTGGTCGTGCCGGCACCGACGACGATGGCCTCGCCCTCTTCGACGAGGCCCGCGGCCAGGTCGGCGATGGCCGTCTTCTCGGCGGTGGCGAGATGGGATTTCTGCGGAAAGCCGGACTCCCGCGTAAAACCGCCCGGCAGTACCGCACCGCCATGCCGGCGGTCGAGGAGTCCTTCTGCCTCCAGTGCCCGCACGTCCCGCCGTACGGTCACTTCGGAGGTCTGGACGACGCGGGCGAGCTCGCGGAGCGATACTGCCCCGTTGGCGCGCACCATTTCGAGGATCAACTGACGACGTTCTGCAGCGAACACGAAACTGACAGTAACGTGACCGCGCGAGGGTTTTCAGCAGTTTGCGCCGAAAAACAGAAGTTGTACACACAAGGGGCCGCCAAGTGATATAGGCGGCCCCGTTGTTGTTCGCTACTGACCGGACACCGGCATGCCACCCGCCTGAGTTGCCGGGGGTTGCCAGGGAATGCCGGGTTTTCTAGGCCTCGCCGGCGCGCTTCCGGGTGTGCAACTGACGTGCCACTTCGGCGATCGATCCCGACAGGGACGGGTACACGGTGAAAGCGTTTGCGATCTGTTCCACCGTCAGATTGTTGTCGACCGCGATCGAGATGGGGTGGATCAGCTCGCTGGCCCGCGGTGCGACGACGCAGCCGCCGACCACGATGCCGGTGCCGGGCCGGCAGAGGATCTTGACGAAGCCGTCCCGGATGCCCTGCATCTTGGCGCGCGGGTTGCGCAGCAGCGGCAGCTTCACCACGCGCGCGTCGATCGCGCCCGCGTCGACGTCGGCCTGGGTGTAACCGACGGTGGCGATCTCCGGGTCGGTGAAGACGTTCGAGGAGACCGTCTTCAGGTTCAGCGGGGCGACCGCGTCGCCGAGGAAGTGGTACATCGCGATCCGGCCCTGCATCGCGGCGACCGAGGCGAGCGCGAAGATGCCGGTGACGTCACCGGCCGCGTACACGCCGGGGGCGCTGGTGCGGGAGACCTTGTCGGTCCAGATGTGGCCGGACTCCTTGAGCCGGACCCCGGCCTCCTCCAGGCCCATCCCCGCGCTGTTCGGGATCGCGCCGACCGCCATCAGACAGTGCGAACCGGTGATCACGCGACCGTCGGAGAGCGTGACCTCGACCCGGTCGCCGACCCGCTTCGCCGCCTGGGCGCGCGAGCGGGCCATGACGTTCATGCCGCGGCGCCGGAAGACGTCCTCCAGCACGGCGGCCGCGTCCGGGTCCTCACCGGGCAGCACCCGGTCGCGGGACGAGACGAGGGTGACGCGCGAGCCCAGCGCCTGGTAGGCGCCGGCGAACTCGGCGCCGGTGACACCGGAGCCGACCACAATGAGCTCCTCGGGGAGCTCGTCGAGGTCGTAGACCTGGGTCCAGTTCAGAATGCGCTCGCCGTCGGGGAGCGCGTCCGGGATCTCCCGGGGGTGACCGCCGGTCGCGATCAGCACGGCGTCGGCGGTGAGCGTCTCCTCCGTACCGTCGGCCGCGGTCACCACGACCTTGCGGGAGCCGTCGGCCGCCTGGAGGCCTTCCAGCCTGCCCCGGCCGCGCATCACGCGTGCACCCGCACGGGTCACGGAGGCGGTGATGTCGTGGGACTGGGCGAGCGCCAGGCGCTTCACGCGTCGGTTGACCTTGCCGAGGTCGACGCCGACCACCCGTGCCGCCTGCTCGATGTGCGGCGTGTCGTCGGCGACGATGATCCCCAACTCCTCGTACGAAGAGTCGAAGGTGGTCATCACCTCTGCCGTCGCGATCAGGGTCTTCGAGGGCACGCAGTCGGTGAGCACCGACGCGCCGCCGAGGCCGTCGCAGTCGACGACGGTCACCTCCGCGCCGAGCTGGGCGCCCACCAATGCCGCCTCGTACCCGCCGGGTCCGCCGCCGATGATCACGATCCGGGTCACGAAAAGTCCGCCTCGCGTATGTCATCCCGCGGCCGTCTGCCGCCCCGGCCGGGGGTCCGGGGGATCACCCCGGGGGAATGCAGTACGTACTCCATTGTCCCGCACGCGCCAAGATGCTTCGCCCCGGGGCCCTCCATACGGGAGAGGGGCCCCCGGACGAGCCGTCGGCGCACTCCTCGGCCCGGTCCCCGGCGGGACCCTCGCCAGGGTCTTCGTCACAGGAATCGCCGCTCGCCGGGCCGCCTCCCGTACCCTCGATCCCATGTCGCTCTACGCCGCGTACGCCGGCAACCTCGACGCGCGGCTGATGACCCGCCGCGCACCGCATTCCCCGCTGCGCGGCACCGGCTGGCTCAACGGCTGGCGGCTGACCTTCGGCGGGGAGCAGATGGGCTGGGAAGGCGCGCTGGCCACAGTCGTGGAGGCGCCGCGTTCGCAGGTCTTCGTGGCGCTGTACGACCTGGCGCCGATGGACGAGGACTCGATGGACCGGTGGGAAGGTGTCGGCCTCGACATCTACCGGCGGATGCGGGTGCGGGTGCACACCCTGGACGGCGAGGAGCCGGCCTGGATGTACGTGCTGAACGCGTACGAGGGCGGGCTGCCGTCCGCCCGGTATCTGGGCGAGTTGGCGGACGCCGCCGAGTCGGCGGGCGCGCCGCACGACTACGTGATGGAGCTGCGCAAGCGCCCCTGCTGAGCCGCACACTTCCCCACGATTTGTGTGAAAGTACGAAGAGGCGTGTGCAGACTCTCTGCATGGGCATCTACGCGCGTAGGGATTCACCGGCTACCCTCATCCGCGTGAACGCATCTGTTATTCCGGACAACATCCAGGGCGACCCGCACGCCGCCGCTGCCGACGCCGCCGCCCGACTGCGCGAGCTGACCGGCGCCGAGACCCACGACGTCGCGCTCGTGATGGGTTCCGGCTGGGCACCTGCGGGCGACGCGCTCGGCGCGCCGGAGGCCGAGTTCCCGGTGACCGAACTGCCCGGCTTCCCGGCGCCGGCCGTCGAGGGCCACGGCGGCACGATCCGCTCGTACCGGATCGGCGACAAGCGCACCCTGGTCTTCCTCGGCCGCACGCACTACTACGAGGGCCGCGGCGTCGCCGCCGTCGCACACGGCGTCCGTACCGCCGTCGCCGCGGGCTGCAAGACCGTCGTCCTGACGAACGGCTGCGGCGGTCTGCGCGAGGGCATGCGCCCCGGGCAGCCGGTCCTGATCAGCGACCACATCAACCTGACCGCGGCCTCGCCGATCGTCGGCGCCAACTTCGTCGACCTGACCGACCTGTACTCGCCGCGGCTGCGCGCGCTGTGCAAGGAGATCGACGAGACGCTCGAAGAGGGCGTGTACGTGCAGTTCCCCGGCCCGCACTACGAGACTCCGGCCGAGATCAACATGGTGCGGGTCATGGGCGGCGACCTGGTGGGCATGTCGACCGTGCTCGAAGCGATCGCTGCGCGGGAGGCGGGGGCCGAGGTGCTGGGCATCTCGCTCGTCACGAATCTGGCTGCCGGGTTGAGCGGGGAGCCGCTGAACCATGAAGAGGTGCTGCAGGCGGGGCGGGACTCGGCGACCCGGATGGGGTCGTTGCTGGCGCGGGTGCTGGACCGCATCTGAGCGGGCGTCGCCCCTGCGGCGGGCGGTTTCCCCTACCCGCCCCTTCTCGAACCGGGGCTCGGCCCCGTGCCCAGCGCCTCGAACGCCGGCGAGGCTGAGAAGTCAGCCCCTCCGGCGATTGAGGAGCGGGGGCCCGGGGGCAGCTCCCCCGTAACCCACCCCATCCCCGAAAGGCGGACACCGTGCAGCAGGACCTCATCGCGCAGGCCAGGACCTGGCTCGCCGAGGACCCCGACCCCGAGACCCGCGACGAGCTCGCCAAGCTCATCGACACCGAGGACCTCGACGAGCTCGCCGCACGGTTCGCCGGCACGCTGCAGTTCGGTACCGCCGGGCTCCGCGGTGAGCTGGGAGCCGGGCCGATGCGGATGAACCGGTCCGTCGTCATCCGCGCCGCGGCCGGGCTCGCCGCCTATCTGAAGGCGCAGGGGCAGACCGGCGGACTGGTCGTCATCGGGTACGACGCCCGCTACAAGTCCGCCGACTTCGCCCGGGACACCGCGGCCGTGATGACGGGCGCGGGCCTGCGGGCGGCGGTCCTCCCCCGCCCGCTGCCCACCCCCGTCCTGGCATACGCCATAAGGCATCTGGGGGCCGTCGCCGGCATCGAGGTGACCGCCAGCCACAACCCGCCGCGCGACAACGGCTACAAGGTCTACCTCGGAGACGGCTCGCAGATCGTGCCCCCGGCGGACGGCGAGATCGCCGACGCGATCGCCGCGGTCGGCCCGCTGGCCGGCGTCGACCGGCCGGAGAGCGGCTGGGAGATCCTCGGCGACGAGGTCCTGGACGCCTATCTGGCCCGTACGGACGCGGTCCTCGCCGCCGGGTCCCCGCGCACCGCCCAGGCGGTGTACACCGCCATGCACGGCGTCGGCACGTCCGTCCTGACCGCCGCCTTCGCCCGCGCCGGGTTCCCCGCGCCCGTGCTCGTCACCGAGCAGGCGGAGCCCGACCCGGCGTTCCCCACCGTCGCCTTCCCCAACCCGGAAGAGCCCGGCGCGATGGACCTCGCCTTCGCCACCGCCCGGCGCGCGAACCCGGACCTCGTCATCGCCAACGACCCGGACGCCGACCGCTGCGCCGTGGCCGTGCCGGACACCACCGCGGACGGCGGCTGGCGGATGCTGCGCGGCGACGAGGTCGGCGCGCTGCTCGCCGCGCATCTGGTCGCCCGTGGCGCCACCGGCGTCTTCGCCGAGTCGATCGTGTCGTCGTCGCTGCTCGGCCGGATCGCCGAGAAGGCGGGCAACGGCTACGAGGAGACGCTGACCGGCTTCAAGTGGATCGCCCGCGTCGACGGCCTGCGGTACGGGTACGAGGAGGCGCTCGGCTACTGCGTCGACCCGGACGGCGTGCGCGACAAGGACGGCATCACGGCCGCTCTGCTCGTCGCCGAGCTGGCCTCCGTGCTCAAGGAGCAGGGCCGTACGCTCCTCGACCTCCTCGACGACATCGCGGTCGAGCACGGGCTGCACGCCACCGACCAGCTGTCGGTCCGGGTGGAGGACCTGTCGGTCATCGCGGACGCCATGCGGCGGCTGCGCGACACCCCGCCGACCGCACTCGCGGGCCTCTCCGTCATCTCGGCCGAGGACCTGTCGGAGGGTACGGCGCAACTGCCGCCCACCGACGGGCTGCGCTACCACCTCGACGGTGCCCGGGTGATCGTCCGCCCGAGCGGCACCGAGCCGAAGCTGAAGTGCTACCTGGAGGTTGTGGTGCCCGTCGGTTCGGCGGGCGAGCTGCCCGCCGCCCGCGCGAAGGGCGCCGAGCTGCTCGCCGGGATCAAGCGGGATCTGTCGGCGGCCGCGGGGATCTGAGCGGGACCGGGCACCGTCATTCACGCATCAGGTATGTGAAGCCGGTGTCCGGTCCACGCAGGACCGGAGCGTCGGATCGCCCCGGTACAGGCCGTGGACGGGGGCGCCGCGGCCGGGGGAGATCGAGGTCGGAGTGCGGCAGCAGCCGCGCAGCCTGCGCCCTCAGCCGGCCGCGAACAGCACGACGAGCGCCACCGCACCCACGACCGCCGGCACGATCACCTCGTACGCCCACCGGACGACGACCGCCCCGGCGCCGTCGGCGCCGCCGTCCCCCGCCCGCTCGGCCATCTCCCGCAGCTCCCGCACCGTCTGGTCGGCCCCGGCGATCCGCGCCTTCGTGTCCCGTACATCCGCGTGCACGGATGTCCGCCGGTACGGATCGTCCTGAGCCTTCTGCGTCTGCTGCCGCGCCGCCTTCTTCCGCTGCCGCAGCGACACCGGCACCGCCCACAGCTGGAACTTCGTGCCGTCCTGCGTGAACAGTTCGCTGGAGTACCCGGCCCGCACATCCGCGACCGCCGTCCACGGCGCCGTGATCGTACGGAACGGGTTACGGATCCGGATGCGCCGGTCGTTCACGAGCACCACCGGCCGCAGCGTGAACGCCACGATCAACGGCACGGCCGTCAGCAGCCCGGCGAGCGCCAGCCACGGCACCCGGCCGGAACCCCGGTACACGGCGTCGCCGCCGATCCACCCGACGAGCAGGAGCAGCAGCACGCCGCCCACCAGCCCGGCGGGCGACCGGAACGTCCGGTCGGCATAGGTCGGCTCGGCTGGGGGCGTGGGGCTCGTCATGGGCCCGATTCTGCCTGATGCGCGGGGGGCACGCCGGAGCGGCCACCCACCCACCGGCCCGGCACCCTCGCAAACCCGGAATGCGGGTCCCCCTGTACAGGCCGCTACGCGCGTAGATATGCTCATCTGGTGACCATGCCCACCACTGCACCCTCCACCACGGCCGAACGCGTGGGAGGTACCCCCCTCTCCGACGTGACCGCGTCCGACAGCGCGCTGCGCCGCTTCCTGCACGGGCTGCCCGGCGTCGACGCCGTCGGCCTCGAAGCGCGCGCCGCGTCCCTCGGCACCCGTTCGATCAAGACGACGGCCAAGGCGTACGCAATCGACCTCGCCATCTCGATGATCGACCTGACGACGCTGGAAGGCGCGGACACCCCGGGCAAGGTCCGGGCTCTCGCCGCCAAGGCCGTCAATCCCGACCCGACCGACCGCACGACCCCGCGCACCGCCGCGGTCTGCGTCTACCCCGACATGGCGGCGACGGCCGCCGCCGCCCTGGCCGGTTCCGGCGTGAAGGTGGCGTCCGTGGCGACGGCCTTCCCGGCCGGGCGCGCCGCGCTCGACATCAAGCTCGCGGATGTCCGCGACGCCGTGGCCGCCGGGGCCGACGAGATCGACATGGTGATCGACCGGGGCGCGTTCCTCTCCGGCCGTTACCTCAAGGTGTACGAGGAGATCCTCGCCGTGAAGGCCGAGTGCGCCCGTGCCGACGGCACCGACGCCCGCCTCAAGGTCATCTTCGAGACCGGCGAGCTGTCCACGTACGACAACATCCGCCGCGCCTCCTGGCTCGGGATGCTCGCGGGCGCGGACTTCATCAAGACGTCGACCGGCAAGGTCGGGACGAACGCCACGCCCGCGAACACGCTGCTGATGCTGGAGGCCGTGCGCGACTTCCGGGCACAGACCGGTGTGCAGATCGGCGTGAAGCCGGCCGGCGGCATCCGCACCTCGAAGGACGCGATCAAGTTCCTCGTCCTGGTCAACGAGACCGTCGGCGAGGACTGGCTGGACAACCACTGGTTCCGCTTCGGCGCCTCCAGCCTGCTGAACGACCTGCTGATGCAGCGTCAGAAGCTCAGCACCGGCCGTTACTCCGGCCCCGATTACGTGACGGTGGACTGATCCCCATGGCATCTGCATTCGAGTACGCACCCGCCCCCGAGTCGCGGTCGGTCGTCGACATCGCTCCCTCGTACGGGCTGTTCATCGACGGCGAGTTCACCGACGCGGCCGACGGCAAGGTCTTCAAGACGGTCTCCCCGTCGTCCGAGGAGGTCCTCTCCGAGGTCGCGCAGGCCGGCGCCGCGGACGTCGACCGGGCCGTGAAGGCGGCCCGCAAGGCGTTCGAGAAGTGGTCGGCGCTGCCCGGCTCCGAGCGCGCCAAGTACCTCTTCCGGATCGCCCGGATCATCCAGGAGCGCAGCCGCGAGCTCGCCGTTCTCGAAACCCTCGACAACGGCAAGCCGATCAAGGAGACCCGCGACGCGGACCTGCCGCTGGTCGCGGCGCACTTCTTCTACTACGCGGGTTGGGCCGACAAGCTCGACCACGCCGGTTACGGCCCGAACCCCCGGCCGCTCGGCGTCGCGGGCCAGGTCATCCCGTGGAACTTCCCGCTGCTGATGCTGGCCTGGAAGATCGCCCCGGCGCTCGCCACCGGCAACACGGTCGTCCTGAAGCCCGCCGAGACGACCCCGCTCTCCGCACTGTTCTTCGCGGACATCTGCCGCCAGGCGGGCCTGCCCAAGGGCGTCGTGAACATCCTCACCGGGTACGGGGACGCGGGCGCGGCCCTCGTCGAGCACCCTGACGTCGACAAGGTCGCCTTCACCGGCTCGACCGCGGTCGGCAAGGCCATCGCCCGCCAGGTCGCGGGCACCGACAAGAAGGTCACCCTGGAGCTGGGCGGCAAGGGCGCGAACATCGTCTTCGACGACGCTCCGATCGACCAGGCCGTCGAGGGCATCGTCACCGGCATCTTCTTCAACCAGGGCCAGGTCTGCTGCGCGGGCTCGCGCCTCCTCGTCCAGGAGTCGATCCAGGACGAGCTGCTGGACTCCCTGAAGCGCCGGCTGTCCACGCTGCGCCTCGGCGACCCGCTGGACAAGAACACCGACATCGGCGCGATCAACTCCCAGGAGCAGCTCTCCCGGATCACGGCGCTGGTCGAGACGGGCGAGGCGGAGGGCGCCGAACGCTGGTCCGCCCCCTGTGACCTCCCGTCGTCCGGCTACTGGTTCGCCCCGACGCTGTTCACGAACGTCACCCAGGCGCACACCATCGCCCGCGACGAGATCTTCGGCCCGGTGCTGTCCGTCCTGTCGTTCCGTACGCCGGACGAGGCGGTCGCCAAGGCCAACAACAGCCAGTACGGCCTGTCGGCCGGCATCTGGACGGAGAAGGGCTCCCGCATCCTCGCGGTGGCGAACAAGCTCCGGGCGGGCGTGGTCTGGGCCAACACGTTCAACAAGTTCGACCCGACCTCGCCGTTCGGCGGCTACAAGGAGTCGGGCTTCGGCCGCGAAGGCGGCCGTCACGGCCTGGAGGCGTACCTCGCCCCGTCGAGCCCGGAGGGCGAGCGTTGATGAATGCAGTTGAGCACACTGACCGACTGAGCGTCTTCAAGACCTACAAGCTGTACGTCGGGGGCAAGTTCCCCCGCTCCGAGAGCGGCCGGGTGTACGAGGTGACGGACTCCAAGGGCAAGTGGCTGGCGAACGCCCCGCAGTCGTCCCGCAAGGACGCGCGTGACGCGGTCGTGGCCGCCCGCAAGGCGTTCGGCGGATGGTCGGGCGCGACGGCGTACAACCGCGGCCAGATCCTCTACCGCATCGCGGAGATGCTGGAGGGCCGCAAGGGCCAGTTCGTACGTGAAGTGGCGGACGCGGAGGGGCTGTCGAAGTCCAAGGCGGCGGCCGTCGTGGACGCGGCCGTCGACCGCTGGGTCTGGTACGCGGGGTGGACCGACAAGATCGGCCAGATCGTGGGCGGGGCGAACCCGGTCGCGGGCCCCTTCTTCAACCTGTCCACGCCCGAGCCGACCGGTGTGGTCGTGGTCGTCGCGCCGCAGGAGTCGTCGTTCCTGGGCCTGGTCTCGGTCGTCGCCCCGGTGATCGCGACCGGCAACGCGGCCGTCGTCATCGCGTCCGCCGACGCCCCGCTGCCGGCGCTGTCCCTGGGCGAGGTGCTGGCCACCTCCGACCTGCCGGGCGGTGTGGTGAACATCCTTTCCGGGAAGACGGCGGAACTCGCGGCCCCGCTCGCGGCCCACCAGGACGTCAACGCGATCGACCTCACCGGCGCCGACGCCGAACTGGCGAAGGAACTGGAGATCGCGGCGGCGGACAACCTGAAGCGAGTTCTCCGACCAGCCGTCTCCCGCCGCCCCGGGAAGGAGGCGCAGGGCGCCGCTCATCCACAGGCTGTGGACGAAGACTGGTCGGCCGACCCGGGCACCCACCGCCTGACGGCCTTCCTGGAGACCAAGACGGTCTGGCACCCCACGGGCGCACTCGGCGTCTCGGGTTCCTCCTACTGACCGACGCGGCTGCGGCCCGCCCCTCCGGAACACTGCGGAGGGGCGGGCCGCAGCCCTGTGCGCCGGGCTCAGCCGTGCAGCAGCCCGGTGACCTGCCCCACCACCGGCAGGTCCTTCAGTGCGCCGCCACGGGTCAGCGGATCGGTGGCGACGCCCGTGGAGAGCGGCTTGAAGTCGGCGACCTGCGTGCCCACCCCGTTCGCCAGCGGGTCCACGCCCGTGTTGGCCAGCGGGTCGAGCTGCAACTGCGTGATGGGCGAGACCGCGTGCCCGAGCGCCCCGGTCGCGCCGCCGGTCGCATCGCCGACCGCACCGAGGCTGCTGTCGGCGCCCGAGGCCGGCGCGACGGGCAGCGGCGCGGCCTGCGCCGCCGCACCCCCCGCACCGAGCGCGGCGCCCACCGCGGTGACGGTCAGACCTGCGCGCAGCAGCGCACGGCGCCGGGACCTGGAAAGTGCATGACGTGCCATGGAGTTCCCACCTGATCGAACCGATCGAGTAATCATCTGGGTACGTAGCGTAGTTGAGGTGTGATGCTGGATACCAACACGGGCCCCGGGGGGTTCCCAGCGCGGGTCGATGCCTCAGACTGGTGTCCCGTGAGTCCCCAACCGATCCCGACCCGCGTCGTGCTGCTCGCGGGCCCCTCCGGCTCCGGCAAGTCCTCCCTGGCCGCCCGCACCGACCTTCCGGTGCTGCGCCTGGACGACTTCTACAAGGAGGGCGACGACCCCACGCTGCCGCTGGTCCCGGGCAGTTCGGACATCGACTGGGACTCCGCACAGTCCTGGGACGCGGACGCGGCGGTCGCCGCCATCACGGAGCTGTGCCGCACGGGACGTACGAACGTCCCGGTGTACGACATCTCCACCAGCTCCCGGGTCGACCGCGAGGCGCTCCACATCGAGCGCACGCCGCTGTTCGTGGCCGAGGGCATCTTCGCGGCGGAGATAGTGGAGCGGTGCCAGGACCTGGGTGTCCTGGCGGACGCGCTGTGCCTGCGCGGCCGCCCGACGACGACGTTCCGCCGCAGGTTGCTGCGGGATCTGCGCGAGGGCCGGAAGTCGGTGCCGTTCCTGCTGCGGCGGGGATGGCGCCTGATGCGGGCGGAACGACGGATCGTGGCGCACCAGACGGCACTCGGCGCGTATCCCTGCGGGAAGCAGGAGGCACTGGGACGACTGGCCGCGGCGGCGGCCGGCCGCTGCCGCCGGGCCCCGGCGGCACGCGGGGTGGCGTAGCCGGGAACACGCCGGGAATTCGGGCGTCCCGCAGCCCGAGTGCCGGCCCGCCTCCGAGCAGTGCGGCCACCGCCCATCCGGCGAGCACCCCCAGCCCGGCCCACGGACCGATGGGCAGCCTGTCGAGATCCGGGCTCCCGCGACTGACCACCACGCCTTCGAGCCGGCCCGGCCCCTTCAGCACTTGAGGACCGGGGTCCGGGGCAGAGCCGCGCAAGGACGCCGCCCCTTGCGCCGGCGCCCCGAACGCACCTCAGGGCCGGACAGGACCCCCGGCCCGTCCGACCCTGCTGTGTTCCCCCGTGAACCACCGCTTCCCCCGAAGCGGCAGCTCCCGTTCCCCCGGTTCCCCCCGCTGCCTTCAGGCCACCAGCTCGCCGAAGGACTCCTCCTCGTCACGGCCGAAGCTCAGCACCTCGTCCTCGCGCAGCCGTCGCAGCGACCGCCAGATGCTCGACTTCACCGTGCCGACACTGATGTCGAGGATCGACGCGATCTCCGGATCCGTGCGCCCCTCGTAGTACCGCAGGACCAGCATCGTGCGCTGGAGTTCCGGCAGCCGCGCCAGCGCCTGCCAGAGCACGGCGCGCAGTTCCGTACCGCGCATCGCGTCCGTGTCGCCCGCCGTCTCCGGCAGCTCCTCGGTCGGGTATTCGTTCAGCTTGCGCCGGCGCCAGGCGCTGATGTGCAGATTGGTCATGGTGCGGCGCAGATACCCGCCGACCGCCGCCTTGTCGCTGATCCGGTCCCATGCCCGGTACGTCGAGAAGAGGGCGCTCTGCAGCAGGTCCTCGGCCTCGAACCGGTCACCGGTCAGGTGGTAGGCGGTTGCGTACAGGGAGGCACGGCGCTCCTGGACGTAGGCCGTGAACGCCGCTTCGGCGTCCGCGGTCTCCGCCAGGGGCTTCCGCTCCCCCGGGCCCTCCCCGTACACCGCTCCCCCGTTGCCCCCCGAAGACGCGTCGACCACCGTCATGTACGACATGTGCTGACGCCCGGCGCCACGAACGCACCCCCGAGCCGCGGCGCCGGACTTCTCGGTGCCCCTGCCGACGTCGTGGAGACGCGTGACAACTGCGCTTGAGGTGGTGCTGTGCAGTGCGTTCATCTCGCGCCCCCGTCGGTGGTGTCCGTCCGTTCCATCTGCCAATGAGCTTGCCCGGGCAGTTTCATGGCGCTGTCCGCCGACTGTCACAGACCTGTCACAGGCCCTCCGACCGGCGTGCCGTCCGAATGAGAGGCCTCCAACGGTCGAACTGAGGCTCTTCCATGGGCCAGAATGACCCCCGTGCCTTTCCTGTTGCTGATCGAGGACGACGACGCCATCCGCACGGCCCTCGAACTCTCGCTGTCACGCCAGGGCCACCGTGTGGCCACCGCGGCTACGGGAGAGGACGGCCTGAAACTGCTGCGTGAGCAGCGGCCGGACCTGGTCGTGCTGGATGTGATGCTGCCCGGCATCGACGGTTTCGAGGTGTGCCGGCGCATCCGGCGCACCGACCAGCTGCCGATCATTCTGCTGACGGCGCGCAGCGACGACATCGACGTCGTCGTCGGACTGGAGTCCGGCGCCGACGACTATGTGGTCAAGCCCGTGCAGGGCCGGGTGCTGGACGCCCGGATCCGTGCGGTGCTGCGCCGCGGCGAACGCGAGTCCACCGACTCGGCGACGTTCGGCAATGTGGTCATCGACCGTTCCGCGATGACGGTGACCAAGAACGGGGAGGACCTGCAGCTCACGCCGACCGAGCTGCGGCTCCTGCTGGAGCTGAGCCGCAGGCCCGGACAGGCCCTGTCGCGGCAGCAGTTGCTGCGGCTGGTGTGGGAGCACGACTACCTCGGTGACTCCCGGCTCGTCGACGCCTGTGTGCAGCGGCTGCGCGCCAAGGTGGAGGACGTACCGTCCTCGCCGACCCTGATCCGTACCGTGCGGGGCGTGGGCTACCGGCTGGACTCGCCGCAGTGACCGCTGCTGCCAAGCGCAGCCTGCTCGCCGGTCTTCGCTGGACCAGTCTGCGGCTGCGCCTCGTCGTCGTGTTCGCGCTGGTTGCGCTGACCGCTGCGGTGTCCGCGTCGGGGATCGCGTACTGGCTCAACCGCGAGGCCGTGCTGACTCGTACGCAGGACGCGGCGCTCGGGGACTTCCGGCAGGAGATGCAGAACCGGGCGGCGTCGCTGCCGTTGCACCCCACCAAGGACGATCTGCAGAACGCCGCCGTGCAGATGGCGAGCAGCAGTCCCGGCTACAGCGTGCTGCTCGTCGACAAGCGCGACGGCGACAAGCCGATCGTGGGCAACTCCAATCTGGACACGTTCACGCTGGACAACGTGCCGCTCTCGTTGCAGCAGCAGGTCAACAGGAAGCAGCCGGCGGAGGCGGGCAACACGTACCCGTACCACCTGTTCTGGCAGCGCACCTCGATCCGCGGTACGCCGTACCTGGTGGCCGGCACGAGGATCATCGGTGGTGGTCCGACCGGCTACATGCTGAAGTCGCTCGACCAGGAACGGCAGGATCTCAACTCCCTCGCGTGGTCACTGGGGATCGCCACCGGACTTGCCCTGGTCGGCTCGGCGCTGCTCGCGCAGGCCGCCGCGACGACGGTGCTGCGGCCGGTGCAACGGCTCGGTGACGCGGCGCGCAAGCTCGGTGAGGGCAAGCTCGACACCCGGCTCGTGGTCTCCGGCACCGATGAACTCGCCGATCTTTCCCGTACGTTCAACAGAGCCGCGAGTTCTCTGGAGAAGAAGGTCGCGGACATGAGCGCGCGGGAGGAGTCCAGCCGCCGGTTCGTCGCCGACATGTCGCACGAACTGCGCACCCCGCTCACCGCGATCACCGCGGTCGCCGAGGTGCTGGAGGACGAGGCCGACAGCCTCGACCCGATGATCGCGCCCGCCGTGCATCTGGTGGTCAGCGAGACCAGGCGGCTGAACGACCTGGTGGAGAACCTGATGGAGGTCACCCGCTTCGACGCGGGTACGGCCCGGCTCGTCCTCGACACGGTCGATGTCGCCGACCAGGTCACCGCCTGCATCGACGCCCGCGCCTGGCTGGACGCGGTGGATCTGGACGCCGAGCGCGGCATGATGGTCCGCCTCGATCCGCGCAGGCTCGATGTGATCCTGGCGAATCTGATCGGCAACGCGCTGAAGCACGGCGGATCGCCGGTACGCGTCGCGGTACGAACCGACGGCGACGAACTCGTCATCGAGGTGCGCGACCACGGCCCGGGCATCCCGGAGGACGTCCTGCCGCACGTCTTCGACCGCTTCTACAAGGCCAGTGCCTCCCGGCCGCGTTCGGAGGGCAGCGGGCTCGGTCTGTCGATCGCCATGGAGAACGCGCACATCCACGGCGGTGACATCACGGCCGCGAACTCGCCGGACGGCGACGGCGCGGTGTTCGTGCTGCGTCTGCCGCGCGATGCCGAAGAGCTCACCCGCACCGCGCGGGACCGAGGAGCCGAGGCCCGGGACGAGGAGGGGGACGCGACGTGAGGCGCAGCAACCGTGGTACGCGTCGGGCGCGCCGCGCGGCCGGAGCGCTGGCCGGCGCCGTCGTCTGCGCCGTGCTGGCCGCCGGGTGCGGGATCAGGACCACTTCGGTGCCGGTCGACGCCGGGGCCGCGCCGTCCCGGGTGCCGTGCTCGATGTCCGCGGAGGACGTCAGCACACAGGCGATGCAGGGGATCCCGGTGCAGATCTATCTGGTCTGTGCCTCGCAGCTGGTCACGGTGGACCGTTCGGTGCAGATCCACGAAGCGAAGTCCGACCGGATCCGGGTCGCGCAGGCGCTCCTCGACGAGCTTCAGGAGGAGCCGGCCGCCGATGAGCGGCAGGCCGGCTTCTCCACCGACGTACCGGCGAACCTGCAGATCAGCGGCGCCCGCGGGGACGATCCGGCGGCCGTGCTACGGCTCAGCGAGCAGCCCGAGGACCTGCCGTCGGAGGCCCTGGCACAGATCGTGTGCACGTACGCGGAGAGCGAGTCGCTGGCCTCGGACGGCACTGTGCTGCTCGGCGGACCGGGGAATTACGCGCCGCGCGCCTACCTGTGCACCTCGGAGACGAAGGCCCGGCCGGAGGCCGTGCCGACGCTCGGTGCGGCGAAGCTGTCCTGAGGGCCGGCCCCCGCGCTGTGTGTGGTCTTCGAGTCATCCTGAGGCGGGGCGGAACCGATCCTGCCGGTAGCCGCGTCTTGGGGGGCGTGCGTCAAGGTTCGGGCGGCCAAGCCGTCATCCGCTTCCGCGCGGTCGGGGTGTTTCTCCTCCTCGCGCATCTGCTGCTTGTCGGGTGGCTGACTCTGCGCCCCCTGGATGTGCCGTGGATGACGGCCGCCAATCTTCGTCCCTTCGCCGGTATAAGGACCGACCTGTCCCTCGGCCCGGCCGAGGCGGCGCACCGGATCGGTGAGGGGTTGCTGCTGCTGGCGCCGCTGGGGGTGCTGCTGCCCATGGCCGGGGGACGGCTTCATGTGTCCCCGTGGGCCTCGCTGGCCCGTACCGTCGCCGCCGGGTCGCTGATCTCGCTGACGATCGAGCTGGCGCAGACCGGGGTGCCGGGTCAGGTCGTCGATGTCGACTCGCTGCTGCTGAACACCGTGGGCGTGGGGCTCGCCCATCTGCTGGTCGTGCCGGTGTGCCGGAAGCGGCTGCGCCGTCGCGGGAAGGACCGGGTACGGCTGGTTCCGCGACCCAGGGACGAGACGCCTCAGGGGTCGACCCCGACGATTTCCAGGGTCGGTATCGCACCGTAGAGCGACGCTTTGCCCCTGTTCGCCGGGCCACCATGGATACATGGGGAGCACGACGGAGCTGCTCCTCGGCAACTGTTCGCGAAGGAGCCCACCATGGCCGCACTTGCCCGCCCCCGTGACGGACGCATGATCGGCGGAGTGTGCGCAGCGCTGGCACGGCGCTTCGGCACATCCGCTGGGACCATGCGCGTGATCTTCCTCGTCTCGTGCCTGCTGCCCGGCCCGCAGTTCCTGCTCTATCTGGCGCTGTGGCTGCTGCTGCCGGCCGAGAAGGCATCGGCGGCCACCACCGCCTGGTAGCCCTGGCACATACGTGAGTGGGGCGGACACCCGGTCAGGGTGTCCGCCCCACTCACGTATGTGCGCGGGTCAGCCGCCGAGCGGAAGACCGTTGGTCGACAGACCGCTGGTGGTCACACCACCGGCGGGCAGCCCGCCGAGCAGGCCCTTGGCCGGGGCGGTGGCGTCGTTGAGGATCTCGGTCTGGCCACTGCCGAGGAGCTTCGTGGCCGCGTCCTGAACCGGCAGGGACTGGGTGGCGGTCCCCAGTGCGGAACCGGCGATCGGCAGGGTGGCGGTCGGCAGAGCGGAGGTCGCGGTGTCGAGGGGAAGCGCGGCGGCGGAGGCCGTACCGGCAGCGGCAGCGGCAGCGGCGAAAGCGGCACCGAGAGCGGCGACACCGAGAGTCCTGGCAGCAGACTGCTTCATGTGAAATTCATCCTTGGGGAAGGGGATGCGAGCGGCTCTGCAACCTAGCCAGCGCGCTACCCGTCCCGCAAACATGGCGGACGCGGCAAACGGCCGGGATCTGATCTTCCCGGCCGTTTGTCACAGAAGCCTGATTCAGCCCGCGGAAGCGGAAGATGCGCTGGTCGCAGCGGTCTGCTCGAACAGCCACTCCGACTTCAGCTCGGCGTATCCGGGCTTGATCACGTCGTTGATCATCGCCAGACGTTCATCGAAAGGAATGAATGCTGATTTCATCGCATTGACTGTGAACCACTGAATGTCGTCGAGCGTGTATCCGAAGGTCTCGGTCAGCCGCTCGAATTCCTGGCTCATGCTCGTACCGCTCATCAGCCGGTTGTCCGTATTCACGGTGGCCCGGAAATGCAGCCTGCGCAACAGCCCGATCGGGTGCTCGGCGTAGGAGGAGGCGGCACCGGTCTGCAGGTTGGATGTCGGGCACATCTCCAGCGGGATGCGCTTGTCCCGTACGTACGAGGCGAGACGGCCGAGCGTCACACTGCCGTCCTCGGCGACCTCGATGTCGTCGATGATGCGGACGCCGTGGCCGAGCCGGTCGGCGCCGCACCACTGGAGCGCCTGCCAGATCGACGGCAGACCGAAGGCCTCGCCCGCGTGGATGGTGAAGTGGTTGTTCTCCCGCTTGAGGAACTCGAAGGCGTCGAGGTGACGGGTGGGCGGGTAGCCCGCCTCGGCACCCGCGATGTCGAAGCCGACGACGCCCAGATCCCGGTAACGGTTGGCGAGTTCGGCGATCTCCAGAGCGCGGGCGGCGTGCCGCATGGCGGTGAGAAGGGCACCCACCCGGATCCGGTTGCCGTCCAGCCTGGCCCGGCGCTCACCCTCACGGAAGCCCTCGTTGACCGCCTCGACGACCTCTTCGAGGGTCAGCCCGGCTTCCAGGTGCTGCTCGGGGGCGTACCGCACCTCCGCGTAGACGACGCCGTCCGCGGCGAGGTCCTCGGCGCACTCCGCGGCCACCCGGACCAGGGCCTCGCGGGTCTGCATGACGGCGCAGGTGTGGGCGAACGTCTCGAGGTAGCGCTCCAGCGAGCCGGAGTCGGCCGCTTCGCGGAACCAGATGCCGAGCTTGTCCGCTTCGGTCTCGGGAAGGGCTTCGTAGCCCGCGTCACGGGCCAGGTCGATGATCGTGCCGGGACGCAGACCGCCGTCGAGGTGGTCGTGGAGCAGCACCTTGGGGGCGCGCCGGATCTGGTCGGGGCCGGGCACATGGAGGGTCGGGCTCATCATCTGGGCACTCTAGCGCCTACGCGCGTAGAGCGCCGCCCGCCGATACGTAACAGTGACCGCGAATACGGGTGGAGTACACCTGTCCTTCTGACACTGTTCTGTCATGGGACAGCGCGCACTCCCCCTGCCTGCTCCAAGGCTGGGACGGGCCGTGAAGACGGCCGGAGCACAACCTGCGGTCAGCGGAGTGGTCCTGCTGCTCCCGGACGGCGAGGCCGACTCGCACCGCCGCCCTTCCTCTCTGTCGTACGCGCTCCAGTTGCCGCTCGCCCGCACCCTGGCCCGGGCCGGCCAGGACGACGGGCTGGCCGCGCATGTCGTGCACTACCGCTGCCGCGGCTGGAACGCCACCGACGCGCAGCTCGCGGCGGACGCCGAGTGGGCGGTGGAGGAGGTCGTACGACGGTACGGCGACGTCCCCGTCTGCCTGGCCGGGCACGGCATGGGCGGCCGCGCGGCGCTGCGCGCGGGCGGCCATCCGGCGGTCAACTCGGTACTGGCGATGGCCCCTTGGCTGCCCGAGGAGCCGTCGGAGGAGCAGGAGCCGGTGAAACATCTGCTGGGCCGCCAGGTATTGCTCGTCCACGGCACGAACGACGCACGCTCCGACCCGGAGTTGTCGTTCCGCCTGGCCCAGCGCGCCAAGAAGGCCAACCGGAACACCTGCCGCTTCGAGGTCCACTCGGACGGCCACGCCCTGCGCCAGCATCGGGCCGAAGTGGTGGCGCTGGCGGTGGACTTCGTGCGGGGATCGCTGTTCGGGCGCACCTACGCCCGCCCGGTCGCCGACGCGCTGGCGGCGCCCCCACCGCTGGGGCTGCGGATGCCGCTGGCCGCCGGGTTCGGGCGGTCGTTGAAGTCCTAGGGCGCGCGGGACGCCCTGGCCGCCCGAAATGCGCTGCATGACTGCGCACGCACTAGCGTCCGTCAGTCGGGCAGCAGATGTCCCCGGCGCGACAGCAGGAACTGCTTGAACGCCGCAACCGGGGGTGTGTCCGGGTGGCCGTCCAGCCAGGCCACGCCGATCTCGCGGGCCGCACGCGGGGCCGTGACCGTCAGTTCGACGACGCCCGGACGGGCCACCGCGGGCGGCGGCAGCAGGGCCACGCCGAGGCCGGCGGCCACCAGGCCGCGCAGCGTCTCCGCCTCCTCGCCCTCGAACGCCACGCGGGGCGTGAAGCCCGCCTCCGCGCACAGGTCGTCGGTGATCCGCCGCAGGCCGTACCCCGGCTCCAGGGTCACGAAAGCCTCGTCGGCGGCCTCGGCCAGGCGGATGCGCCTGCGGGAGGCGAGACGGTGGTCATCGGGGACGACCAGGCGCAGCCGCTGCTCGTCGAGACGGCGGGCCACCAGGTCGGGGGCGTCCGGGACGGGTGAGGTGAGGCAGAGGTCCAGGCCGCCGGCCCGGAGCCGCTCGATCATCGCCTCGCCGTAGTTCTGCACGAGTTGGAAACGCACGCGGGGGTGGTCGGCGCGGAAGGCCCGGATCAGCGCGGGAACGGTCTCCGAGCCCATCGTGTGCAGGAAGCCGAAGGCCACCTTGCCCGCCGTCGGGTCGGCGTCGGCCCGTACCGAGTCCGCTGCCCGCTCCACCTCGGCGAGGGCCCGCTCGGCGGATCCCAGGAAGGTGCGGCCCGCCGGGGTGAGGGAGACGGTACGGCCCTTCCGGGCGAACAGGGCGACGCCCAGGTCCTGTTCCAGCCTGACCATCGCCCGCGACAGCGTGGACTGCGGGACGCCGAGCTCGTGCGCGGCGCGGGTGACGTGCTCGTGGCGGGCCACCGCCTCGAAGTACGCGAGCCGCGGCGCGAGGACCGCGCGAATGTCTTCTTCGTAACTACTCGGTGACAGCCGAGGCCGTGAGCTGTGTTCATGCACCATGGGATTGATTATTGCAAGTTCGTGCATTGGACGCATGAATCAGAGCGATCTACTTTCGAGGTATGCCTCCTGCCAGTACCAAGGCGTCCACCCTCACGCTGGACGCCTCAGCCCCGTCAGCACCCGTCGCCCCCGCTGCCGCCACCGTTCCGGACCGGCTGGAGCCCGGCGGCCCGGGCTACCGCCGGATGAGCTTCGCGCTCTTCGCCGCCGGTGTCGCGACGTTCGCACTCCTCTACTCCACCCAGGCGCTGCTGCCCGCCGTCTCCGCCGGTTTCGGCGCCTCGGCCGGCCAGGCCAGCTGGACGGTCTCCGCGGCGACGGGTGCGCTGGCGCTGTGTGTGCTGCCGATGAGTGCGCTCTCCGAGCGGTTCGGACGACGGCAGTTGATGACCGCGTCGCTGACGGTCGCCGTACTGGTGGGCCTGCTCGTGCCGTTCGCCCCCTCGCTCGGCTGGCTGATCGCCCTGCGCGCCGTCCAGGGCGCGGCCCTGGCCGGGCTGCCCGCCTCCGCGATGGCGTATCTGGCCGAGGAGGTACGGCCCAAGGCACTGGTGGCCGCGATCGGGCTGTTCGTGGCGGGCAACAGCATCGGCGGCATGAGCGGCCGCATCCTCACCGGCTGGATCGCCCAGCTGTGGGGCTGGCGGGCGGCGCTGGGCGCGGTCGGGCTGCTGGCCGTGGCCTGCGCGGTCGTCTTCCACTTCATGATCCCGAAGGCCCGTAACTTCACGCCCGGCACGCTGAACCCGAAGGCCCTGGCGAAGACGGTGGGCGGACACCTCGCCGATCCGCTGCTGCGCAGGCTGTACGCGATCGGCGCCCTGTTCATGACGGTGTTCGGCGCGGTCTACACGGTGATCGGCTACCGGCTGATCGGCGAACCGTTCAATCTCCCGCAGGGCGTCATCGGCTCGATCTTCCTGGTCTACCTCGTCGGTACGGTGTCGTCGGCCGCGGCCGGCCGGCTCGTCGCCCGACTCGGCCGCCGGGGCGCGCTCTACCTGGCCGTCTCCACCACGGCGGCCGGTCTGCTGCTCTCGCTCGCCGACCAGGTGGCCGCCGTACTGCTCGGCCTGGTCCTGATCACGGCGGGCTTCTTCGCCGGGCACGCGGTCGCCTCGTCGTCCGTGAGCCGGACCGCGACGAAGGGCCGGGCGCAGGCGTCGGCGCTCTACCAGTCCGCGTACTACCTGGGCTCCAGCGCGGGCGGCACGCTCGGCGCGATCGCCTTCCACGCCGGTGGCTGGGCGGGAACGGTGTCGATGGGACTGCTCGCGGTCCTCGGCGTCGTCTCGATCACGCTGTACGGGTCGCGGGTCGCCCGGGCCGAGCGGCGCCGGCTCGTACCGGTGGCGTCCGTACAGAACTGAGACATAGGGCGCACAACCATCCACTCCCCGACGCGCGTCTAGCAGGCGGAACCACCGCACAGCGCGCGAAGGGGAGTTGGCGTACATGGGAGTCGTAGGGAACATACGGGGAGTCCGGATGCGGCGCGCGGTCGCGCTGTCCGTCGCCGGGCTGATGGCCGCGCCGGCGCTCGTGCTCGGATCGGGCGCCTCCGCGCAGGCCGCATCCTGCACCACGTCCACCGGGCCGTACCAGAAGCAGGTCGAGAAGTACCTGCACCGGACGGTCGACGGCAAGCAGTCGACGGCCGACTGCAAGGCGATCCAGTCGTTCCAGCGCACCTACGGGGTCACCCCGGACATCGGGTACGCGGGGCCGATCACCTGGCAGACGATGAAGACGCTCACGGCCCAGAAGGCGGCCGGCAAGAACCCCAACAAGGACAAGAAGTGCCCCACCAACAAGGGGCGCATCGCGTGCGTGGACCTGACCCGGCAGCTGAGCTGGATCCAGGACGGCGCCAAGCTGAAGTACGGTCCGGTGCCGATCCGCAGCGGGCGGAACGGATACGAGACCCGCACCGGGGCGAAGAAGGTCTACCTGCGGCACATCAAGCACTGGTCGTCGCTGTACCACGTGTGGATGCCGTACTCGCAGTTCTTCGACGGCGGGCAGGCCTTCCACTCGGTCGGTCTGAAGATGTGGAACCCGCCCGGGTCGCACGGCTGCGTCAACATGCGGGACGCGGACGCCAAGGCATATTGGAATCTGCTGAAGAACGGCGACGACGTGTACGTGTACGGGCGCAAGCCCGGAACGTGACCGGAACGCAAGCGGCTTCGGCACTTCCCACCCCCGTTGTCAGTGGCCTCCTGTAGCTTCCGAAGTGCCGGGTGAGCGGTGACACAACGCAACAGGGGTGGAGCGATGAGTGATCTGACGGCAGCGACGGACATCGACAGCCGTCTGGAAGGACACCGGGCCGAGCTGACCGGTTACTGCTACCGGATGCTCGGCTCGGCCTTCGAGGCGGAGGACGCCGTACAGGACACGATGGTGCGCGCCTGGCGCAACTTCGAGAAGTTCGAGGGCCGTTCGTCGCTGCGCTCCTGGCTGTACCGGATCGCCACCAACGTCTGCCTCGACATGCTGAACGCGGGGAAGAAGCGGGCCCGCCCGGTCGATCTGACGGGCCCGACACCGCTCGCCCAGGCCGCGCTCAACCCGCTGCCGGAGAACACCTGGCTGGAGCCGATGCCGGACGGGCGGATCCTGCCGTCGGTGGCCGACCCGGCGGAGGCCGCGGTGGCACGGGAGTCGGTGCGCCTCGCGTTCGTCGCCGCGCTGCAGCATCTGCCGCCCAAGCAGCGGGCCGTGCTGATCCTGCGCGAGGTGCTGGCCTGGAAGGCGAGCGAGGTCGCCGAGCTGCTCGACACCTCGGTCGCCTCGGTCAACAGCGCCCTGCAGCGGGCCAGGGCGACCCTCGGCGAGAACGAGGGACGGACCGCCGACACCGCGGACCCGCTCGACGAGGAGCAACGCAAGCTCCTCGAGCGGTACGTGGCGGCGTTCGAGGGCTACGACATGGCGGCGCTGACCGCGCTGCTCCATGAGGACGCCGTGATGACGATGCCGCCGTTCGACCTCTGGCTCCAGGGGCAGGACGACATCACCGGCTTCATGGTCTCCATCGGCGCGAGCTGCGAGGGCTCCCGCCTGGTGGCGACCGCGGCGAACGGCACCCCGGCGTTCGCCCACTACAAGCCGAACCCGGACGGCCCGGGCTTCGTGCCGTGGGCGGTGCAGGTCATCGACATCTCGGACGGTGCGATCACCGGACTGCACTGCTTCCTGGACACACCCCGCTGGTTCCCGCTCTTCGGTCTGCCGGACCACCTCGATACCGACGCGGCGTGAGGCGGGGCATACGGCGGCGGAACGCGCCGGGGGCGGACCGAGCGGTGCGGGGCCGGGGGCTCAGTCACGGCACCGATCCTCCACGTTCACGACGTCGGCCAGCCCCACCAGGTCCAGCAGGTTCCGCAGCTCGGGCGGCACGTTGCGCAGCCGCAGCCGCCTGCCGCCCGCCCGGCGCGCGACGAGCCCCAATCGCGCTATCGCCTCGACCAGGACCAGATCCACCTGTACGACCCCGCCCACGTCGCAGTCCACCCCGGCGTCCGGGTCGCGGGCCCTGCCCTCGGGGTCGTACAGCAGGGACTCCAGCTCGGCGCAGAGCGCCGGCACGTCGGGCCTGGTGACGCGACCGGCGATGACCAGAGCCTTCGGGGTCATGGGATCCACACGAAGGAGACCGCCGCAACGGCCGGAACTCATCGCTGCGCGACGGGGCTTCTCAGCTGACCCGGAAGACCCCGGTGTCCAGATCCAGCCGGAACGGCTCCGGCAACGTCAGCTTCTGGCCGTACTCCACCGCGTCCAGGACCCGGTAGGTGCCATCTGTCCGCTGCCCGGCACAAGGTCGACGGTGAGTGCGCCCATGGCGGTCGCCTCCATCGGTGCGTCACCGAGTCCAGCATGCCGAACGGGACCGGCGGCAGTCCACCGGTCCCGTTCACCCGTACGAGCAATCCGCAGGTCAGGCGATACGTTCCCGCACCACCGGGGTGGCGGCGAAGTCCGTGCCGGCCGGGGCGATGTCGAACGACCCGGGCAGGGCCTTCAGCGCGTACTCGAACTTCTCCGGGGTGTCCGTGTGCAGCGTCAGCAGCCGCTGGCCCTTGGTCACCGTGTCGCCCGGCTTGGCGTGCATCTCGATGCCCGCGCCCGCCTGCACCGGGTCCTCCTTGCGGGCCCGGCCCGCGCCGAGGCGCCAGGCGGCGACGCCGATGTCGTACGCGTCGAGACGGGTCAGTACGCCGGAGGTGTGGGCCGCCACCACGTGCTGCTCGCGGGCGACCGGGAGCGTGGCGTCCGGGTCGCCGCCCTGGGCGGAGATCATCCGGCGCCAGACATCCATCGCGGAGCCGTCGGCCAGGGCCTTCTCCGGGTCGGCGTCCTTGAGTCCGGCCGCGTCGAGCATCTCGCGGGCCAGGGCGAGGGTGAGGTCGATGACGTCCTTGGGGCCGCCGCCGGCCAGGACCTCGACCGACTCGCGGACCTCCAGGGCGTTGCCCGCGGTCAGGCCGAGCGGGGTGGCCATGTCGGTGAGGAGCGCGACCGTCCGTACGCCGCTGTCGGTGCCCAGAGCGACCATGGTGGAGGCCAGTTCACGGGCGTCCTCGATGGTCTTCATGAAGGCACCGGAGCCGACCTTGACGTCCAGGACCAGCGCGCCGGTGCCCTCGGCGATCTTCTTGGACATGATCGAGCTGGCGATCAGCGGGATGGCCTCGACGGTGCCGGTGACATCGCGGAGCGCGTACAACTTCTTGTCGGCGGGGGCCAGGCCGTCACCGGCGGCGCAGATCACGGCGCCGGTGGTGTCCAGGACGTCGAGCATCTCGGCGTTCGAGAGGTGGGCGCGCCAGCCGGGGATGGACTCCAGCTTGTCGAGGGTGCCGCCGGTGTGGCCGAGACCGCGGCCGCTGAGCTGCGGCACGGCGGCTCCGCAGGCCGCGACCAGCGGAGCGAGCGGCAGGGTGATCTTGTCGCCGACGCCGCCGGTGGAGTGCTTGTCGGTGGTGGGGCGGGAGAGCGAGTCGAAGTTCATCCGCTCGCCGGAGGCGATCATCGCGGCGGTCCAGCGGGCGATCTCCGTACGGTTCATACCGTTCAGCAGGATCGCCATGGCCAGTGCGGACATCTGCTCGTCGGCGACCTCGCCGCGGGTGTAGGCGTCGATGACCCAGTCGATCTGCTCTGGGGTCAGCTCGCCCCGGTCGCGCTTGGTGCGGATGACGGAGATGGCGTCCATGTCCTGGGAGTCCTTCCGGCCGGTACGTACGCAGGAGTCCCGAATGACTCTACGCGCATAGAGGGTGGATACGGGTGTGGCCCTCCCAACGGACGGGAGGGCCACAGCAGTTCTACTTCAGATGGTCCGGGCCGAAGGCCTGCGGCAGCATCTGGTCGAGCGTGCGGAGGCCGTCCGGGGTCTCCAGGACGAGCTCCGGTCCGCCGAACTCGTACAGCAGCTGCCGGCACCTGCCGCACGGGACCAGGATCGCGCCCGTCCCGTCGACACAGGTGAAGTGGGTCAGGCGTCCGCCGCCGGTGGCGTTCAGCTGCGAGACCAGGCCGCACTCGGCGCACAGGCTCAGTCCGTACGAGGCGTTCTCGACGTTGCAGCCGACCACCGTGCGGCCGTCGTCGACGCGCGCCGCGACGCCTACCGGGTAGCCCGAGTAGGGGGCGTACGCCCGGGACATGGCGTCCCGGGCGGCGACGCGCAGGGCGTCCCAGTCGACGTCGGCAGCCGCGGTCACTTGCCCTGGCCCTTCCGGTACCGCATGCCGTCCGCCTTCGGCATCCGCAGCCGCTGCGCGGAGAGCGAGAGGACGAGCAGCGTGACGATGTACGGGGTGGCGCTCACGAACTCGGTGGGCACCGTGTCCGTGGCGAGGTACCACACCAGCACGGCTGCGGCGATGACGGCGCTGACCACGCCCTGGACGAAGCTCTTGCGGTAGAGCTTCCAGGCGGCGAGCACGGCCAGCACGACGAACAGCAGGAGCAGCAGCGCGTGGACGGACTCGCCGCCGTTGCGCAGCTGGAGCGCGTCGGCGAAGCCGAACAGGCCCGCGCCCATGGCGAGTCCGCCGGGTCGCCAGTTGCCGAAGATCATCGCGGCGAGACCGATGTATCCGCGGCCGCCGGTCTGGCCCTCGTTGTAGATGTGCGAGGTCACCAGGGAGAGGAAGGCACCGCCGAGTCCGGCCATGCCGCCCGAGATGATCACCGCGATGTACTTGTAGCGGTAGACGTTCACGCCGAGCGACTCGGCGGCGACCGGGTTCTCGCCGCAGGAGCGCAGCCGCAGCCCGAACGAGGTCTTCCACATGACGAAGAAGGTCACGACGAAGAGGACCGCGGCCAGGATCGTCAGCAGCGACACATTGGTGATCAGACCGCCGATGACACCGGCCACGTCGGAGACGAAGAACCAGTGGTGCTTCTCGATCGAGTGCAGCCAGCCCGACAGGCCGGGAATGGTCACCGAGGTGATGTCGTCGGCCGGCGGTGACTGCTTGGGGCTGCCGCCCTTGGCCGCCGCGTCACCCGTGTTGAACCAGAGCTTGGCGAAGTAGGTGGTGAACCCGAGCGCCAGGATGTTGATGGCGATACCGGAGATGATGTGATCGACGCCGAAGGTGACGGTCGCGACGGCGTGCAGCAGCCCGCCGAGCATGCCGCCGATGACCCCGGCCAGCACGCCGAGCCAGGGGCTGGTCTGCCAGCCTGCCCAGGCGCCGAAGAACGTGCCGAGGATCATCATGCCCTCGAGGCCGATGTTGACCACACCGGCCCGCTCGGCCCACAGGCCGCCGAGACCGGCGAGCCCGATCGGCACGGCCATCGCGAGCGCCGCGCTGATCTGCCCGGCAGAGGTGACGTCCTGGGCGCCGGTGATGGCGCGCACCGCGGACAGCGCGAGCAGCGCGCCCGCGACGATCAGCAGGACGACGGGGAAGGAGAGGCGGGTGCGGCCGCTGCCACCGGAGACCTTGGGGGCCGCGGGCGGCGGGGTGGAAGTCGCCGTGGCGGTCACGCCGACACCTCCTGCTGGTCGGAGTTACGGGCGGCCTGTGCGGCGAGTTCCGCGCCGACCTTGCTCTGCTGGCGCTTGAGTCCGTAGCGGCGGACGACTTCGTAGGCGATGACGACGCACAGGACGATGACGCCCTGGATGACGCCGACGATCTCCTTGTCGTACCCCTCGAACTCGAGCTTTCCGGTGCCGCGCTCCAGGAAGCCCCAGAGCAGCGCGCCGAGCGCGATGCCGACGGGGTGGTTGCGGCCGAGGAGGGCGATAGCGATGCCGGTGAAGCCGATACCGATGGGGAAGTCGCCGCTGTACTCGTAGCTGTCGTTGAGCAGCGTCGGCATGCCGATGAGGCCGGCCACCGCGCCGGAGATCAGCATCGACGTGACGACCATCTTCTTGACGTCGACACCGCTGGCCTCGGCCGCGGAGCCGGACTGGCCGACGGTACGCAGATCGAAGCCGAACCGGGTGCGCGAGAGCGTGAACCAGTAGGCGATGCCCGCGACGACCGCGACCACGATGAAGCCCCAGACGGGCGTCGGGGTGGTCGGGAACTCGAAGAAGTGCGAGGACTCCGGGAGCGGCTTGGTGGAGATCTTCGTGCCGGCCTCGTCGAGGTGACCGAGGCGGCCCTGCTGGAGCAGGTAGCCGATGACGGCGGTCGCGATGGCGTTCAGCATGATCGTCGAGACGACCTCGCTGACACCTCGGGTGACCTTGAGGACACCGGCGATCCCGGCCCACATCGCGCCGACGATCATCGCGGTGAGGATGATCAGCGGGATCTGGAGGGCGCCCGGCAGGGTCAGCGCGCCACCGACGGCGGCGGCGAAGAAGGCGGCGAGGCGGTACTGGCCGTCGACGCCGATGTTGAAGAGGTTCATCCGGAAACCGACGGCCACCGCGAGACCTGCGAGGTAGTACGTCGTCGCCTTGTTGAGGATGTAGACCTGGCTGTCCGACTTCACCCCGTAGTCGAACATGATGCCGAACGCGCTGAACGGTTCCTTGCCGGTGGCGGCCAGCACGAGAGCGGTCACCAGGAACGCGACCACGATCGCGAGTACGGGGGCCGCGATCCCCAGGAGCAGCCGCTCCTTGTCGAACTTCTTCATCGGTCCTCTCCCCCGTCCCGGGGGTCGGTGTCGGCGGAGTCCGGACCGGACTCCGCATCCGTACCGGACTCGGCCGGCGCTTCGAGATGGCCGCTGGCCGCTCCCGTCATCGCCGAGCCGAGCTCTTCCGGGGTGATGGTCGCCGGGTCGGCGTCCGCGACCAGTCGGCCGCGGTACATGACGCGCAGGGTGTCGGACAGCCCGATCAGCTCGTCCAGGTCGGCGGAGATCAGCAGCACTGCCAGACCCTCGCGACGCGCCTCGCGGATCTGGTCCCAGATCTGCGCCTGCGCGCCGACGTCCACACCCCGGGTGGGGTGCGCGGCGATCAGCAGCTTCGGGGAGTGGCTCATCTCGCGGCCGACGATCAGCTTCTGCTGGTTGCCGCCGGAGAGCGAGGCCGCGGTGACCTCGATGCCGGGGGTGCGGACGTCGTACTCGCGCACGATCCGCTCGGTGTCCGCGCGGGCCGCCTTGAGGTCGAGGAACGCGCCCTTGCTGTTGGGCCGCTCGGTGACATGACCGAGGATGCGGTTCTCCCAGAGCGGGGCCTCCAGCAGCAGTCCGTGCCGGTGGCGGTCCTCGGGGATGACGGCCATGCCGTCCTCGCGGCGCTTGCGCGTCGGGGTACGGGAGATGTCGGCGTCGTCCAGGGTGAGCACCCCGTGGTCCAGGGAGCGCATCCCCATGATGGCGTCGACCAGTTCGGACTGGCCGTTGCCCTCGACGCCCGCGATGCCGAGGACCTCGCCCTTGTGGATGGTGAAGGTGATGCCGTCGAGCACGGCACGCACCACCCCGTCCGGGTCGGTGGCGGTCAGCCGCAGGTCGTCGACGGTGAGCATCGGCGTGTCGGTGACGGTCGACTCGCGGGTCTCCGGCGACGGCAGCTCGCTGCCGACCATCAGCTCGGCGAGCTGCTTGGTCGTGGTGTTCGCCGGGTCGGCGGTGCCGACCGTCGTGCCGCGCCGGATCACCGTGATCTCGTCGGCGACGGAGAGGACCTCGCCGAGCTTGTGCGAGATGAAGATGACGGTCAGGCCCTCGGCCTTGAGCTCGCGCAGGTTGTCGAAGAGTGCGTCGACCTCCTGCGGCACGAGGACGGCGGTCGGCTCGTCGAGGATGAGCGTGCGGGCACCGCGGTAGAGGACCTTGAGAATCTCCACGCGCTGGCGGTCGGCGACGCCGAGGTCCTCGACCATGGCGTCCGGGCGGACACCGAGGCCGTACGCGTCGGAGATCTCCTTGATCCGGGCGCGAGCCCGGTCGCCGATCCCGAACAGCTTCTCGGAGCCGAGGACGACGTTCTCCAGGACGGTCAGGTAGTCGGCGAGCATGAAGTGCTGGTGCACCATGCCGATGCCGCGTGCGATGGCGTCGCCGGGGTTGTGGAACGAGACCTGCTCGCCGTCCACCGCGATGGTGCCCTCGTCCGGCTTCTGCATGCCGTACAGGATCTTCATCAGAGTGGACTTGCCGGCGCCGTTCTCGCCGACGAGAGCGTGGACGGTGCCGCGACGCACGGTGATGTCGATGTCGTGGTTGGCCACGACCCCGGGGAACCGCTTGGTGATGCCGCGGAGCTCCACGGCATGGGGACTGCTGGACGCGTTGATGACGCACTCTCCTTGGCAGGAGCGGAGGGCGGAGGCGGTGGGGGCGAAAAAAGGTACCGCGCCCGGCGGACGCTACGCGCGTAGCGCCACCGAATCGTTGGCCACCCGATAGCAGGTGGCGGACGGTGTGCGTACGACTACGGAGGCGTTCCGCCGAAGGCCGTACGCGAAATCGGGGCCCGGGCGAGCAACCGAAGCAGCTCCCCCCGGGCCCCGATCGACGGGACGGATCAGGTCGTGGTCTTGACCTTGATCGTGCCGTCGACGATCTTCTTCTTCGCCTCGTCGAGCTTGGCCTGGATGTCCGCGAGGTGGTCACCCGTGGTGGTCAGCGAGACGCCGCCCTTGGCCAGGGAGTACGTCTGGACGCCGGTCAGCGGCTTGCCGTCCTTGACGGACTTGATCAGGTCGTAGACACCGGCGTCGACGTTCTTGACGACCGAGGTCAGGATCGTGTCCTTGTACTTCGCCAGCGCCGGGTCCAGGGCCTGGTCGGAGTCGACACCGATGGACCAGGCACCCTTCTGGCCGGCGACGGCCTCGATCGCACCGGCACCGGAACCGCCCGCGGCGGCGAAGATGACGTCCGCGCCCTTGTCGAGCATGCCCTTGGCGGCGGCCTCGCCCTTGTCGGGGCTACCGAAGCCGGACAGGTCCGAACCGGTGGACAGGTACTGGATCTGCACCTTGGCCTTCGGGTTCGTGTCCAGGACACCCTGCTGGAAGCCGGCGGCGAACTTCTTGATCAGCGGAAGGTCCACACCGCCGATGAAGCCGACCTGGCCGTCCTTCGACTTCAGCGCCGCCGCGACACCGGCGAGGTACGAGCCCTGCTCCTCGGTGAAGACGATGGAGGCGACGTTCTTGGCGTCGGAGACCGAGTCGACCAGACCGAAGTTGACCTTCGGGTACTTCGGGGCGATCTTGTCGACCGCGTCCTTGTACGCGAAGCCGATCGCGATGACCGGGTTGTAACCGCCCTCGGCGAGCGACTGCAGGCGCTGCTCGCGGTCGGCCGGGGTCTCACCGTTCTTGGCGGTGAGCTCCTTCGTCTGGGCCTTGAACTCGGCCTTGGCCTTGTCCAGACCGCGAGCGGCGGAGTCGTTGAACGAGTTGTCGCCACGGCCGCCGACGTCGTAGGCCATGCCGATCTTCATCTGGCCCTTGTCGGAGCTGGTGCTCTCGTCGGACGACTCGCCACACGCGGTGGCGGTGAGCGCGAGAGCCGCAGTGACGGCACACGCGGCGGTGATCTTGGATACCCGGCGCAAGGGAAGGCTCCTTCAAACCTGACCGAAGCGCCTCTTCCGGCGCTGGTTTCGCCGCGATCGTAACGCGCGTAGATGTCAGATAAAGCCCTGTACGGAAGCCGTTATCGGATCGTCGCGAACCGGCGGTGACCTGTCCGGTTACGAACGGTTGCCGTCGAGCAAAGCCGCGGCGGTGAACAGCTCCACGCCAACAGTGATCGCCTCCTCGTCCGCATCGAAGTCTCCACGGTGCAGGTCAAGGCGCCGGGTGTCTCCGGGCGTACGCACTCCGAGCCGCGCCATGGCCCCCGGAACGTGCTCCAGATACCAGGAGAAGTCCTCCCCGCCGAGGCTCTGCTCGGTGTCCTCGATCGCATACGATCCGCGGCGCCCGGCCATGGCGGCGGCCAGCAGCTCGGTCGTCCCCGAGTCGTTCACGACCGGCGGAACCCCCCGGACGTAGTTGATCACAGACTTGGCCCGATGCATTCCGGCCACCTCGTCGATGGCGGCATGGACCAGATCCGGCGCCTCCCGCCACGCCGCCAGGTCCAGGCAGCGGACCGTCCCGGACAGTTCGGCGTGCTGCGGGATCACGTTGCACGTGTGCCCGGCCACCAGCCGCCCCCAGGTGACCGCGAGCCCCCAGCGGGCGTCGACCCGGCGGGCGAGCAGGGCGGGCACCTCGGTGGCCACCTTCGCGGCGGCGGTGACCAGGTCGGTGGTCAGATGCGGACGGGCGGTGTGGCCGCCGGGTCCGTCCAGGGTGACCTCGAGCCGGTCGCAGGCCGAGGTGATCGGCCCGGCCCGCAGCCCGATCCTCCCCACATCGACCCTCGGGTCGCAGTGCACCCCGATGATCCGCCCGACGCCTTCCAGCACCCCGGCCTCGATCGCATCGGCCGCCCCGCCGGGCAGCACCTCCTCGGCCGGCTGGAAGATCAGCCGAACGGGGTGCGGCAGCAGCCCCTGCCGGTCGAGCTCGGCGAGGACGAGCCCGGCGCCGAGCACGATGGTGGTGTGGATGTCGTGCCCACAGGCATGCGCCCGGTCGGGGACGGTGGACCGGTAGGGGACGCCGGTCTTGGTGTCCGGGATGGGCAGGGCGTCGATGTCCGCGCGCAGGGCGAGCATGGGCCGCGGGTCGCCCGCCTGCCGGTCATCGCCCTCGTCCGAGCTGCGCGCCCCTGCCGATGTGCCCACGTCGCAGATCAGCCCGGTCCCGGTGGAGAGCACCCGGGGTTCGAGCCCGGCCTTCTCCAGCCGGGCCTTGATGGCCGCGGTGGTACGGAACTCCTGGTTGCCGAGCTCGGGGTGCATGTGCAGATCGCGCCGGAAGGCGATCAGCTCGGCCCGCAGGGGTTCGGGCAGCGTGCCGGGCAGGGCGGCGTCCTCGGGCGGCTCGGGATCGGACTCGCGGGACATCAACTGGTTCACCTGTTGAAGGGTAGGCCCCTTGCCCCCTCAACTGGCCACAGATCAACAAAAGTTCAGCCGCATAGAGGAACAAAATACGGCGTCGGAGCGTGTGCCGTGAGATGGAGGTGGGTAAACTCACCCGTTATCCCCCGAAGGCGTGCACCGTGCCCCGTCGCCGGTCCCGACTCCACACGGCTTACGCTGCGTCGCCGGCCCTCGGTCGGAGTGCGTCGCGCAAAGGAGCCCTCAGGCCTTCGTCACCGCGGTAGCCCGCCACGGGGCCAGCCGCTGTACGTCGCGCGCCGTCTCCGTGACTCCGCTCAGGAATCCCTGCGCGCGCGGCGACGCCGTGTCCCGCAGCCATTCCGGGGCGATGTCGCAGACCGCGACCTTGACCTCCGTGCCGACCAGTGCGAGTGGCAGTGTGTGGACGACCGTGGACGGGAAGCTCAGGACCGTGCGGCCGATCGGGCCGCGGCGCGCGATGAGTTCCAGAGGGAGGTCCGGGCGGACGATCTCCAGGCCGGTGGCGGCTTCCAGGGCGTGGAGTTTTACGGCGGACTCCCGGCGGTGGGCGAAGTAGCGGGTCGCACCGTGGGCCCGGGCCAGGGCGGAGACCGCCTCCAGGTACTGCTCCTGGTCGATGACACCCGTCTCGACCAGAGATGTGCCGACCAGGTCCGCGCCCCGGGTGAGCAGCGGCGGACCGAAGCGGGCGCGGGTCCAGGCAAAGGTGTTGGGGGTGACCGTGATGCCGGCCGGAGCCTCGACCGGCATCGCTGTGAATACCTCGACCGTACGGGTCCTCGACGGGGTGAACCGGCGGCGGGCGGTGGCCGTGACCGGGGCCAGGACCAGATCGCGCGCGCCGGAGCTGCCACGCCGGTGCCAGCGCACCAGCCGTTCGCCGCGCGCCAGTTGGGCGACGAACTCCATCGTGGCCGTGCCGTCGTCGACCACCGTGAGGTGGCGGGCGCGGACCATCGTGAGAAGCAGCTGCACGTACCGGGAGAACGGGTCGCCGATCACGATCCGGTCCGCCCTGCGCAGCAGTCCCGTCAGTGAGCGCAGGGTCTTCAGCGGCGCACCCGCGCCGCCGCGTGCCTCCTGCCAGCGCACGGTGGCGCCTTCGTCGCGGGCCAGCTCCGCCATCCGGCGCAGCTGACCGCGCGACATCGGGTCGACCGGGGGGAGGACGACGACCGTCATGTCCGAACGGACCAGGTCGTCGCCTCCCTCTGTGTAGGCCCACTCCAGGACGTTCAGGAGCTGGACCGGGCTCTCGACGAAGGCGAGGTTCACCGGTCGGCCCGTCAGACCGCGGCCGGCTCAGCGGCCGGAGCCGCCTCGGCGACGACGCCCGCGACACGGCGGAGCTTCTTCATCGGGCCGAGCTCGGACTCGTACACCTTCTTGACACCGTCGCCGAGGGAGGCCTCGATCGTGCGGATGTCGCGGACGAGGCGGGTGAGGCCCTGCGGCTCGACCGAGGCGGCCTGGTCGGAGCCCCACATGGCGCGGTCGAGGGTGATGTGACGCTCGACGAACGCGGCGCCGAGGGCGACGGCGGCGAGGGTCGTCTGGAGGCCGGTCTCGTGGCCGCTGTAGCCGATCGGGACGTTCGGGTACTCCTGCTGGAGGGTGTTGATGACGCGCAGGTTCAGCTCCTCCGCCTTCGCGGGGTACGTCGAAGTGGCGTGGCAGAGCAGGATGTTGTCGCTGCCGAGGACCTCGACCGCGTGGCGGATCTGGCGCGGGGTCGACATGCCGGTGGAGAGGATGATCGTGCGGCCGGTGGCGCGCAGCGAGCGGAGCAGCTCGTCGTCGGTCAGCGAGGCCGAGGCCACCTTGTGGGCGGGGACGTCGAACTTCTCGAGGAAGGCGACGGCCTCCGTGTCCCACGGGGAGGCGAACCAGTCGATGCCGCGCTTGGCGCAGTGCTCGGAGATGGCCTGGTACTCGGCCTCGCCGAACTCGACGCGGTGGCGGTAGTCGATGTACGTCATCCGGCCCCAGGGGGTGTCGCGCTCGATGTCCCACTGGTCGCGCGGGGTGCAGATCTCCGGGGTGCGCTTCTGGAACTTGACGGCGTCGCAGCCGGCTTCGGCGGCCACGTCGATCAGCGCGAGGGCGTTGTCGAGGTCACCGTTGTGGTTGATGCCGATCTCGCCGGTGATGTAGACGGGCTGACCGGGGCCGGCGGTGCGGGTGCCGAGGGTGCGCAGGCGGGAGGTGCTCATGAGGGTGTTTCCTTACTTGGTGGTGGTGTTGGTGGGGGTGGACTGGTGGTTTGTGAGAGTGGGGCCGAGCAGCCAGGCCGCGATTTCGCGGATGGCACCGAAGCCGCCGGGGGTGGTCGTGACGGCGCGAGCGGCGGCACGTACCGAGTCGTGGGCGCTGGCGACGGCGACGGGCCAGCCGGCGAGGGCGAAGCAGGGCAGGTCGTTGACGTCGTTGCCGACGTAGAGCACCCGCTCGGGCGCGATGCCCTGCTCGTCGCACCACTGCTTGAGCGCGAGGTCCTTGCGGTCGATGCCGTGCAGGACGGGGATCCTGAGCTTGTTGGCGCGGGCGGCGACGACCGGGTTCTGCTCGGTGGACAGGATGAGGAGGTCGAGCCCGGACTTGCGCAGGGCCGCGATGCCGAGGCCGTCGCCGCGGTGGACGGCGACGATCTCGCGTCCGTCGGCGTCGATCAGGACGCGGTCGTCGGTCTGGGTGCCGTCGAAGTCGAGGACGACCGCGTCGATGTCGTCGCGGGTCGGCAGCGGCGACGGGTCGAGGAGCGGCGCGAGGGCGCGGGCGCGGGCCAGGTCGTGCGGGTCGTCGATCTCCAGGACCCGGGCGGGGTCGGTGCGGACCAGCGCGGTGTCGCCGAAGAAGCGGTGGCGGTGGGTACGGAAGCCGGCGACGTTCATCGCGTACGCCGCGCCGGTCTCCAGCAGGTCCTCGGGGCGGTCCTGCCGCATCTGCCGGACGCCCTTGTCGTGGTTGACGCCGTAGGCGTGGTCCTCGACGGCGGTGCCGTCGCGCCATATGAAGCCGTGGAAGGGTGCCACGGTGACGGCCGTGTCGGCTCCTTCGCGGGCGACCGCCGCGGCCACGCCGTCGATGTCCTCGCGAGTGAGGAACGGGCTGGTGCACTGGACCAGCAGCACCACGTCGACGGTGCGGCCGTGCATCGCCTCGTACGCGTCGAGGGCGTGCAGCACCGCGTCCTCGCTGCTCGATTTGTCGCCCGCGATGGCTGCGGGACGCTGCACGCAGTGCAGCCGTCCGGAGGCCCCCAGCGAGTCACCCGCGGCCCGTGCGGCGGCCGCGATGGCCGCGTCGTCGGTCGTCACGACGACGTCGGTGACCTCGCTCGATCCCAGACAGGCCTGCACCGCGCGGGCGACCAGCGGTATGCCGCCGACCTGGGCGATGTTCTTGGCCGGGACGCCCTTGGATCCGCCGCGGGCGGGGATCACGGCGAGCACGGTCGGGGTCGGGGTCATCTCTGCTCCTGAAGTGGTGTTCACAGTTCGCCCATCCGCCGGATCACGGGGGCGACCCGCTGGACTCCCTGCCGGTACGCCCCCCGCGCCGCCTCCCGGACGGCGTCGCGGACCGCGCCCCGCACCCCGCCGGTCTCGCGCGGCGCCGCGGCGCCCGGCAGCGGGTGCCCGTCCGGAGCCAGGTGGTGGCGGGCGAGGATGCCGGGGAGGTAGCCGGGGGCGGTGGCGGGTGTGTAGTACGGAGTGAGGTCGGGAAGGCGGTGCTCGGCCAGCAGCGCGTCGACGCGGGCGCGAGCGGTGTCGTAGGCCGTGTCGTAGGTGCCGTCGGCGGCGACGCCCTGGCCGGCCAGCCACTTCTCGTCGGGCTCCGGGTGGGAGCCGCCGTCGAGCCGGTCCCACGAGGTGAGCAGGCCCGAGCCGATGAAGTGGTGGTTGCCGAGGGTCTCGCGGACGCCGAGGTCGGTGAGGATCGCGGTCGGGATGCGCCGGTGCAGGGACTCCAGCGCGGCGGTCGAGGAGACCGTGACCAGCAGGTCGGTGCGGTCGAGGACCTCGCCCATGTGCCCGTACACCAGGCTGAAGTTGGGCGGCAGCCCGCCGGGAAGCTTCGCCGCGAGCCGCTGGTACGGAAGTTCTTCGATGTGCGTGGTGTGCTCACCCGGCTTGGAGCGCAGCTTCAGCAGCACCTCGCGGTCGGGGTGCAGCCTGGCGTGCTCGACGAGACGGCGCAGCAGGTAAGTCCGGTCGGTGCGGGAGGCCGGTACGGAGGGCTGGGCTGCGAACACGACCGTGTCGCGACCCTCTTCCCGCCGGTGCGGCGCGCCGCCGAGGAACGGCAGTGCGGCCTCCGTGACGGCCGAGGCGTCGGCGCCCACTCCTTCGTACACCGCGCGGAAGCGCTCCGCGTCGTGTCGGGAGTTGGCGAGGACGACGTCCGCCCCGTGTCGCAGCAGCAGCCCGTCGGCGAGCTTCTCGTAGACGACACCGACATAGCCGGTGACGACGACGGGCCTGGCGGCCAGCCGCAGGGCGGCGAGCCCGTGCAGCATCGCCTGGACGGCGCCGCCGACCAGGGCGAGGACCACTATGTCGTACCCCTCGTTCCGCACGGTGTCCAGGAACTCGACCGCCGTCACCTCGCGCACCCGGCCGGTCTCGATCCCGACGTCGCCGACCTCGGCGAGCTGGCGCGGGGTCGGGGTCGCGCGGCCGCGCAGCAGCAGTCCGGTGATCTCGACCGGCCGGTCCGCTGCCCGGGGCGCGTCCGGGGCCCCGGTGGTCAGGCGGCGCGCGGTGAGCGCGCCCCATTTCCACCGGGTGTCCGAGTCGGCGAGTACGGCTACCCGGAGCGCCGTCGTCTTGCTGGTACGTGGGGGCACGTCCTAGAAGTTAGGAAGGCATTTCGATTGGCGGCCCAACGTGGCGGCAACAGATGGTTAACAGCCCGCCGACTGTTGGCGAATCGACTCCACAAATGCCCCGTAATCCTCTCGGATTCGGACCGGTTCACCATTCCGACATTCGTCGTTCACCTGCCGTCCGTCCTGGGGCCAGGGCAAATGACGAGCGCCCCCCTAGCGTGTGAAGGGTGGTTAAGCTCTCCGTAATCGTGCCGTTCTACAACGTGCAGACATACGCTCCCGACACCCTGAGAAGCCTGCGGGCCAACGCCCGCGAGGACTTCGAATTCATCCTCGTCGACGACTGTTCGACCGACGGGACCGCGGACATACTCCGCCGCGCCGAGGACGAGATTCCGGGGGTGGTCGTACGCAGACACAAGCAGAACGGCGGACTGGCCACCGCCCGGAACACCGGTCTGGACGTGGCCCGCGGCGAGTACCTCGCCTTCCTTGACGGCGACGACTGGCTCGCCCCCGGCTTCTACGCCGACCTGCTCGCCCGTACCGAGGCACTGGGCTGCGACTTCGTCCGTACCGACCATGTCCAGGCCGACGGCAGGACCCGCACGGTCCACCGTGTCCCGCACGGCCGCAGGGGCGAGGTCATGGACCCGCGGGACGCGATCCTGCCCGCCGGGCGCACCACCTCGGTCGACTATCCGTACGCCTGGGCGGGCCTCTACCACCGCCGTCTCCTGGACCGCGGGCTGCTGCACTTCACGGACGGTCTGCGCACCGCCGAGGACCGGCCGTGGATCTGGCGGCTGCACCGCGAGGCGGATTCCTTTGCGGTGCTGGGGCTTCTCGGCATTTTCTACCGGCGTGGCGTCGCCTCGTCACTGACCCAGATCGGCGACGTGCGCCAGCTCGATTTCATTCGCTCATTTGACCAAGTCGTACGGGAGACAGCGGCGGACCGCGATGCGCAGGCACTCCTGCCGAAAGCGGTCCGTACCTATTGCGCGATCATTTCGCATCACATGAGTTCGATGGAAAGGTTCGAACCCTCTGTGGCCCGTGCCCTGAAATCGATGAGCGCCGGAGCGCTCAAGCGGATGCCGCAGGACGTGCTGGACGACGCCCTCGACTCGATGGACCTGCAGCGCGCGACGCTGCTGCGCCGGCTGCGCCGCCGGCCCGTCACCGCGAAGGAGGTGGCGGCCGCATGAGCAGCAGCCGGACCCGTACGACACAGATCTTCTTCGCCTCCACCCTCTACGGCGCGGCCACGCTCGCCGCCGCCCTGGACGCGGGCGTCTTCGCGGACGCCGACCGCCGCATTCTGCTCGTCTCCAACAACGCGGCGATCCCGGAGACGACACCCGCCGTCGACGCGATGCCCGGGTTCGACGCGCTGCGCGGCCGGTTCGACGACGTCGTGTCGTGGAACGCGACCATCGCCCCCCACCACCCGAGCGGCTGGGCCCCGCGCCCCGACGACGTACCGCTGTGGGAACGGCATCTGCGCCTCGCCTGGGGACTCGGCGACGACGACATCGAGCTCGTCATCGAGTCGATCCAGGTCAACCCGGCGATGGCGATCGCCGAGATCTTCACCGGCGTACCGATCGATGTGTACGCGGACGGGCTGATGAGCTACGGCCCGACCAGGAACAAGATCGACCCGCTGATCGGCACCCGGGTGCGGCGGCTGCTCCACCTCGACCTCGTGCCGGGGCTGAAGCCGTTGCTGCTCACGGAGTTCGGCGTGACGTCCCAGATCGTGCCGACCGAGGCGTTCCTCAAGGTGCTCGGTGAACTGGGCGACGCCCACGATGTCGCGGCGAGCGTGCCGTCCGTGGACGCGCCCGCGCTGTTGCTCGGCC
The DNA here is from genome assembly GCF_036248255.1 of Streptomyces sp. NBC_01717. NCBI lineage: Bacteria > Bacillati > Actinomycetota > Actinomycetes > Kitasatosporales > Streptomycetaceae > Streptomyces > Streptomyces sp. NBC_01717. The sequence continues at coordinate 3,894,910 of NZ_CP109178.1, forward strand.
AGTACCTCTCCGCGCTCGGCCTGATCAGCGCGGCGGAGGAGGAGAAGCTGCACCTGCGGATGATGCGCGGCGCGGTCGGACTCGGCCACACCCGCCTGGTGTTCAAGCCGCATCCGACGGCCCCGGCCCAGTGGTCGCAGGCCATGGAGACGGAGGCGGCGAAACTCGGCGCGGAGCTGACCGTGCTGGACTCGGGGGTGCTCACCGCGCCGGTCCTCGCCGAGGTGCTGTACCAGCGGATGCGGCCGGCGCTGGTCGTCGGCTGCTTCTCGACCGCGCTGCTCACGGCGTCCGCGTTCTACGGACTGCCGGTGGCACGGGTCGGTACGGAGATGCTGCTGGACCGGCTGTCCCCGTTCGAGAACAGCAACCGGGTCCCGGTCACGCTGGTGGACGCGGTGGTGCCGGACCTCGGCGACCGGGGCGCGGTGACGGAAGCGGTTGCGGTGTCGCCGGTCGAGTTGAACGAACTGATCACCGCGGTCGGCTTCACGATGCAGCCGAAGATCTATCCGCAGCTCCGGCCGGCCGCGGAGCGATATCTCTCCGCCCATCTCACGGCCACGACCTGGCGCTACTTCAAGCGCAAGCGGCTGACTTCGCTGGGGCTGCCCGGCGGGGTGCCCTCGCAGTTCGCGTTCCTGCCGCGGAATGCCGCGGTGCGCAGGGTCGCGCGGCGGGCGAAGTCGTTGCGGAGGGTTGTGCGCCGATAGCGACTGCCTCCTCGATCGCCGGGCCGGCTTCGAGCCCGCCCGGCGATCGACGGCAAGGCGAAGGGGGCGGGGTGCCTGGTCGGCGCCCCGCCCCCTTCGCCGTGTCGTCAGACGCGCACGCCTCCCTGGATCACTCGGAGGTCCGCCGCGTTCGCCTCGGTGACCTTCCACAGTTCCTGCTGCCGCCCGTGCACATCGGCCACCGTCGCCGCATGGTCGTCCAGCAGCCCGGCCGCCCGCTCCACGAGCCGCGCCCCGAGGTGCCGGTCATGGACGGAGATACCCCACTCGGGCCGTTCGATGTCGGACAGGAAGTACGCCATCTTCGGGTGCGAGATCAGGCTGATGATCGGCGTACCGCAGCCGAACGGGATCATGCCCGCGTGCCCGCGCATGCCGATGACCAGCTTGGTCCGGGCGTACGTGTCACGGATCTCGTCGTTCTCGAAGTCGTACATCGGGATCACCGGCAGCGAGATGCCGTGCTCGCGCCGCAGGTCGAACGCGATCCGCTCGTCGTCCAGCGAGTGGGCCACGCACTGCACCTCGGCGTACTTGCCGAGCCCCTTCACCGCGGTTGCCATCTCGGCGAGGAAGTGCGCGTAGTCGTGGCCGAAGCGGAGCCCGGACCGGTCGTACGCGGCGTTGATCAGCACGGTGTCCTCGCGCTGTTCGGGGTCGGTCCAGCCGTCCACCAGCTGCCGGGTGACCGTGGTCGGGCAGGGCTGGAAGCGGACCTTGTCGTGCAGCGACGTCGGCAGCAGCTCGCGGACCTTCTCGATCGAGCCGTGGTTGCGCAGCCCGAAGAACGAGGCACGCTCCACCAGCTTCCGCAGCGAGGAGAGGAACCGGTCCCGGCCGTGGCCGTACGCCTGGCCGTCGAAGGCGTTGAACCCGACCGCGTACACCATGACGGGTACGTCGATCCGCTCGAGCAGTTCGTCGGGGACGTTCCACTGCCAGCCGCTGTTGCCGTTCGGCGCGGTGTCCGGGATGAAGAGTCCGCCGCCGCCGATGACCAGTCCACGGCGGGCGTTGACCCGTTCCAGTGCGGCCTCGTCGAAGAGCCTGTGGGCGTGGACGGAATGCCAGCGGGCCGGGCCGGTGTCGCGGCCGAAGGCCAGCCGGACGCTCTCCGGGAGCAGCTTGTCCCCGGCGTTGCCCTGTCGGTCCATGTAGAAGGCGACGTGCGCGAGCTGCTCGGCGGCCGGTCCCTCGACGGGGGCGGCAACGTCCGTGGTGCGCTTGTGCATCAGCCGGCTCGCCCGGTGGGTCGGGTCGACGCCGAGCCCTTCGAGGGCGTACTGCGCGGCGGTGGCTTCGTCGCCGTGGATCCAGGCGATCTGGGCGAGGCGTGAGAAGGCGGTCGCGGCCCGGTTGGGGGCGGCGGTGGCCAGCAGGAGCTGGGCGCGGGCCTCCTCGTAGCGCGAGACGCTCATCAGCGCGTGGCCGAGCACCTCGTGCGACCAGGCCTCGTCGACGGGGATCCGGACCCCGCCGAGCAGGTCGGCCGCCTCCTGGTACTCACCGGCGCCGATGTGCGCGGCGGCGACCCGGCGGGCGCTCTCGGGGTCGGCGGTGCGCCGGACATGCGCGGTGCCGTAGTGCACCAGCAGGTCGTGGTGCTTGGCGCCCGGCAGCGCCAGGTACGCGGCGTGGAACTCGGCGTCGGACAGTTCGAACTCGCGCCAGCGGTCCTCGGCCTGGCCGTAGCCGGCCTCGCCGCCCTGCCAGGGCTTGTGCCGACCGGTGAAGTGCAGGATCGCGGTGCTGTCGGGCACCGGAAGGTCGCCGGAGAGCCGCCGCTTGACGAAGTTGTAGCGGGCGTCGAGCTGCACGAAATCACCGTCGAGCACGGCGTTCAGGATGCCCTGGTCGTGCTTGTCGAGTTCGTACGTGCCCTTGCGGCCGACGTCGTCGATCTTCGCGCAGAACTCGTCGCTCAGATACTCGCGCTGGATGACCAGCAGCCCGCTGTTGAGCTTGTGCTGCCCGTAGAAGAACTGCGGAACGGCGGCAAGACCGTCGCGCAGCTTCAGCAGGTCGCCCAGATCGTCGAGGACCACCATGTCGGTGTCCAGAGTGATCACGGTGTCGTAGTCGCGCACCCGGAACACATCGAGGATGAAGTACGCCTTGCGCACCAGGTAGTTGTCCTGGTCGCCCTTGGCGTACGTGTCGTAGTGCTCGGCGTCGACCCGGCGGAAGTCGATGCGCGGGTGCAGCGCCCGGATCTGTGCGACGGAGGCGGGGCGCAGCCCGTCGTGCAGGACGATGAAGTCCTCGCAGACCGCCGGGTTGGACAGGGCGAGGCTGCGCAGCAGGGCGAGGAAGCCGGGCAGGTAGTTCTCGTCCACGAAGCTCGCGAAGGCGACCCGGCGCTTGCCGGTGAGCGCGTTCGTGGGGGCGGGGGCCTGTGGTGCGGGCGTGTCGGTCGTAGTGGGCGTCGTCGTCATCGCAGTCGGATCCTCATATCGGTGACGCTCTGGGCGCGTTCCATGACCCACGCCTTTTCGCTGGTGTACTCGTGCACGGAGGTGATGGGCATCTTCATCGCCGCGGGCAGCCGATAGGCGCCGCTCTCGTAGAAGTCGAAGCCGATCAGGTCGAGCTGCGTGCTGACGTCCAGGTAGTCCAGCAGCCACAGCATGTTGAAGCCGCTGGTGGGGATGGCCGGCCAGACATCCGCGCCGACCTTGCCGATGTCGCGCAGCGGCCAGCGCAGCGACTCGTCGCCGAGGTACTGCTGGGCGCCCGGCACCAGCCGGTTGCGCAGCGAGTACTTCCAGTCGCCGGAGACCCCGCCGAAGACCAGCCGGGTATGGACCTTCTGGTCCCAGTTGAAGCCGTGCTTGTGGATGGTGGCGTGGATGTCGGTGCGCTTGCCGGTCGCCGACGGGTCGATCTTGTACGAGTTGAAGCGGACGACGAGGTCGTACGCATCGATCTCGGCGCCCATCGAACCGGTGCCGACACGCTGCGAGTTGGCGATCAGACAGATCGACTTGCCCGCGATGCGGTTACGGAACTCGCCGAGCGTCGTCCATTCGACGCCGCCGAAGGTGGGGTCGCCGATCGGGCCGCGCATCCGGCTCCGGCGCTGCTCGGCGTAGAGCGCGATGAGGTCCGTGAGAAGGGCGAGGTCGCCGGTGCCCGCGTTGTCACGGCGGCTGCCGCCGCTGCCCGCCGCGCCGCTGACCTCCATCACGAGGCCGAGGTACTGGGCCAGGGCCTCCTGGATCTCCGGCACCGGCGCGCCGGCCCGGTTCTGGGTCAGCAGTGCGCCGATCAGCCGGGGCCGTGCCTGGTTCCAGTCTCCCCGCCCGTGCAGCGCCAGGCCCTCGGCCCAGGAATCGGTGACGGACCGGCCGACGAAGGCCGCGGCCTCGGGGCAACCGTGCTCCAGCTTCCGCAGCAGCTCGTTCTGGCGCTCCGCGCCCACCCGCAGCCCGGCCGTCTTCGCCGCGACCCCGAAGCCGTCCTCGTCGGTGAGGTCGAGGTACTGCTCGTACGCCTCGACGGCGGCGGTCTCCGCGCCCATCGCCTCCAGGGTCCGGGCCCGCAGCCGCCAGCCCGCCCGGGAGCGCTTACGCTGGGTGAGCACGGTGTCCGTGATGAGGATCGCGAGCTTCAGCTCGTCCTCGTAACCGCAGTCCAGCGCCTTGTTGCCGACCGCGAGCAGCGGGTCGAGGAGCTTGTCGCCGAGCACCAGAGCGGAGCCCGAACCACCCCTGGCGGTGCGCCGCAGCAGCGGGATCGGGGAGGCTCCGGAGGACGTCTGCTCCATGCCGGCATGGGTGGCCAGCAGATTCCGCAGGGCCTCCGCGAGCGCCGTACGCCGCCGGTCGAGCCCGGCGACCAGCTTCCCGCTGTGCGCGGCGCAGGCGCGCAGGCAGGTCTCCAGTTCCGTCGGCTGGACAGTGGCGACGTGGGACGTACCGCCTTCGGGCGGGAGCGAGTCCTCCGCGTCACGCTGCCGTGGCCAACGGGTGCGGGCTTTCGTCATGGCGCTCCAAGCGTCTGGTGCCCGTGGGGGAAGGGGCGTATGGAGGGGGACAGATGTTCGGCAACCGTTTGAGGTTCCGTTGCACGGTAAGAAACCTGAACGGCCGCAAGATGAACTCGCTCTGTCAGCACGGGAAACTGCTCCCCTCTCGTCCGTTTCGGGGCTTCGGAGCGACCTAACCTGACCCTTCGCCACTGTGGGAAGGGAAGGCCGTGACCATCACTCCGGAGAATCCGGGCAGAACCCTCGAACGGATTCCTGCCGAACCGGTGCCGGCGCCACCGCGCCCGTCGTCACCGCAGCCCCCGGACGGCCCGGACCGCCGGCCGGCGCGCGCCAGGCCCCGGCTGCGCGCCCTGGACGGGCTGCGGCTGGTCGCCGCACTGATGGTCGCCGCGTACCACTACGGCGGCCGGGGCGGCGACATCACCAAGGCGTGGGGAACCTCCGCCGCTTCCCTGTTCCCCACCGCCCACACCTGGTTCGCCTACGGCTGCCTCGGGGTGCAGATCTTCTTCGTCATCAGCGGCTTCGTGATCTGCATGAGCGGCTGGGGCCGCTCACTGACCTCGTTCTTCGCCTCGCGGGCGGCCAGACTGCTGCCCGCGTACTGGGCGGCGGTCCTGCTGGTGACACTGGTCTTCGCGCTGCCCGCAGTCGCCTACAACGCGGTCTCGCCCAGCGATGCGCTGGTTAACCTGACGCTGCTGCAGCAGCCACTGGGCGTGGACCGGGTGCTCGGGGTGTGCTGGACGCTGTGGGCGGAGATCCGCTTCTACGCCCTGTTCGCCGTGTGCGTGGTGCTGCCGGGGGCCAGCAGGCGACGGATCGTACTCTTCTGCGCCGCGTGGACGCTGGCCGCGGCGCTCGGCAAGGCATCCGGCGAGCCGCTGGCCGACGTCGTCCTGATGCCCCAGTACGCCCCCTTCTTCATCGGCGGCATCGGGCTGTACCTGGTCCACCGCAACCGGCGGGACGCCACGGCCTGGGGCATCGTCGGGGTCAGCTGGCTGCTCGGCCAGCACTACGCGGTGGCCGACCTGTGGCATCCGGCGGGTCCGCACGACTTCTCGTACCGCTCATCGCTGGTCATCATCGTGATCGTGACCGCCGGGTTCGCCGCGGTCGCCGCGATCGCGCTCGGCGCCCTCGCCCGCTTCGACCGCCCTTGGCTGACAGTCGCGGGAGCGCTGACGTACCCGTTCTATCTCGTCCATGAACATCTGGGGTGGGTGGCGGTGAGCGCGTTGCACCGGCGGCTCGGCATCCCGGCCGCGGTGACGGCGGTGCTCACGGTGGCGCTGATGCTGGCGCTGGCGTGGCTGCTGCACCGGTACGTGGAGCGGTGGTGCACCCCGCTGCTGCGCCGATCCCTGACGGGCGGGTCGGGCCGCCCGGCCTGACCACCGCTCAGCGCGTCCCGTACCGTGCCTCGATCCCTGCGACGATCAGCCGCAGGCCGTCCTCGAACCGTTCCTCGTAGTGGGCGAAGATCTCGGCGCCGGCCGCGGCGGCGAGCGGGTACTGCGCCATCCGCTCGGCGCGCTCGCCGATGTCGTAGCCGTCCCGCCGCTCGTCCGGCATCGGCTGGACGCCCTGCTCCTCGCTGACGAAGCCCATCGTGTACGCGTACGCGGTGGTGCCCGCCCGGACGGCCTGCCAGAGTTCGAAGCCGGCGCCGACCATGGTCCGCAGATGGGCCTCCAGCCCGTCGGCATGGTCGGTGCCGGTGAACCTCGCACCGCCGTACACCTTCGCCCCGTCCCGGTAGCGCAGCAGCGCGGCGCGCAGGGCGCTGTGATACGCGACCAACTGGTCCTGCCAGCGGTCCGGGGCCGGTCCCGGCAGATCCTCGTCGAGCATCCGGCGGTACATCACCGTGGCCATCTCGTCGAGCAGCGCCTGCTTGTCCTTGAAATGCCAGTAGAGCGCGGGCGCCTTGACGTCCAGCTCCTTGGCGATGGCACGCAGGGTGAGCCCGTCGAGGCCCACTTCGTTCAGTAGCCGCAGCGCGGTGTCGGCCACCCGCGCCCGGTCGATCTTCGTCGTACCCACCTTGACAATTTAACAGCGTTAAGCGCACACTCCCGACCATGGAACTTAACGGTGTTAAGGAAACCGAGGTGCTGATCGTCGGCGCCGGCCCCTGCGGCCTCGCGCTCGCCTGCGATCTGGCCCGCCGCGGTGTGCGCGCCCTGCTCGTCGAGCAGGCGCCCGCGCTCTTCCCCGGCTCCCGCGGCAAGGGCATCCAGCCGCGCACACGAGAGGTCCTCGACGATCTCGGGGTCGGCGACGCGGTGCGTACCCACGGCGGCCCGGCACCGGTCGGGATGGTCTGGCAGGACGGGCGGCGCCAGGGTGAGCACGACATGTTCCGCCGGGCGGCGCCGACGGAGGCCGAGCCCTACGGGGAGCCGTGGATGATGCCGCAGTGGCGCACGCAGGAGATCCTGCTGGCCCGTCTGCGCGAGTTGGGCGGCGACGTCGCCTTCTCGACCGTGCTGACCGGACTCGACCAGGACGCGGAAGGTGTCACGGCGCACCTGTCCACGGGCCCGGTGCGCGCCTCCTACCTGGTCGCGGCGGACGGCGGACGGAGCACGGTCCGGCGCGCGCTCGCCGTCCCGATGACCGGTGAGACCGTGGACCCGGCGCCGATGCTGGTCGCCGATGTCCGGGTCGCCGAGGAAGCTCTCGACCGGCTCAACTGGCACGTCCTGATGGGTGACGCGGGCTTCGTCACCCTCTGCCCGCTGCCCGGCACGGCGGACTTCCAGCTGGTGGCGCAGTTCAAGGAGGGCGAGCCGGACACCTCCGTCGAGGCTGTACGCGCTCTGGTCGCCGCCCGTACCCACCTCGACGTGGACGACATCACCGAGGTGCGCTGGTCGTCCGACTTCCGCCCGCGCGCCGCGCTGGCCGACCGGTTCCGCATGGGTCGCGTCTTCCTGGCGGGCGACGCCGCCCATGTCCACTCCCCGGCGGGCGGGCAGGGGCTCAACACCAGCGTCCAGGACGCGTACAACCTGGGCTGGAAGCTCGGTCAGGTGCTGCGGCACGGCGCGCCGGTCGCGCTGCTCGACAGTTACGAGGCGGAGCGCCGGCCGGTGGCAGCCGACATGCTGGGGCTCTCCACCCGCATCCACCGCGGTGAACAGGAGCGCGGCACGGCAGCCCAGCAGCTGGGGCTCGGCTACCGCGAGGGCCCGCTGTCGGCCGGCCGTGCGGGCGCGCTGGTGGCGGGCGACCGGGCCCCGGACGGACCGGCCGGAGACGGCCGACGGCTCTTCGACGTGTTCCGGGGACCGCACTTCACGCTGCTGATCGTCGGCACGGACGCGGAACCTCCCACGTTCGACGGCTCGTCGAGCGCCGCCGTCCGCGTCCACCGCACCGACGGCTACGAGGCGTACGGGAAGGGCCTGTTCCTCATCCGTCCCGACGGCTACATCGGCTGGGCGGGCGAGGACGCCTCGGGGCTCGGCTCATATCTGGCACCGCTCGGTCTCGGCATCGAGCGCGGTTGAGTTCCGCAACGTGAGCGACGACGCGTGGCACCGGTGAACCGGCCCGCCCGCCTCACACGCTGCTGAGCGAGAGCTTCGCCGCGAAACCGAGGAACAGCACACCGGCTGCCGAAGTCGCGCCCGCCGACAGCCGCTTGCGGCGGCGGAACGCGGCGGACAGCCGGGTGCCGCCGAATATCAGCGTCGACAGGTAGAGGAAGCTGGCGATCTGCAGCAGCGTGCCCAGCAGCAGGAAGGACAGCGCCGGATAGGCGTACCCGGGGTCGACGAACTGCACGAAGAAGGAGATCAGGAACAGGATCGCCTTCGGGTTGAAGAGGCTCACCACCAGCGCCCGCCGGTAGGGCCGCTCCACCGCCCCTGCCGCCGCCTTCGCCCCGTCCGGTCCGGCCGCGTCGTCGGTCAGCTCGGCGATCTGCCGGTGCCGCTCGCGCCACATGGACACCGCGGCCCGCAGCATGCCGATCGCCAGCCAGGTCAGATAGCCCGCGCCCGCGTACTTGACGATGGCGAAGAGCACCGGCGTGGTCTGCAACAGGGAGGCGGCGCCGAGCGCGGACAGCGTCATCAGCACCGTGTCACCGGTCCACACACCGGCCGCCGCCACATACCCGGTCCGCACACCGCGGCGGGCGGCGACGGAGAGCACGTACAGCGAATTCGGCCCCGGCAGCAGAACGATCAGCACGAGGCCGACAAGGTAGGTCGGAAGATCAGTGACACCCAGCATAAGAAGGAGTGTCGCACGCGGGTACGACACTCCCCTCGGGTGGTGTTCCCGCCCGGTGACCGTCCGGACGGATCAGAACGCGTCCGTCGGCACGTACGTCCCCCACACCTCCCGCAGTGCGTTGGACACCTCGCCGACCGTCGCCCGCGCCGCCAGTGCGTCCTTCATCGGGTAGAGGACGTTGTCCGTCCCCTCGGCCGCCTTCTTCAGCCGGCCCAACGCCTCGTCGACCGCGCCCTGGTCGCGCTCGGCCCGCAGCTTCGCCAGCCGGGCCGCCTGCTGGGCCTCGATCGCCGGGTCGACGCGGAGCGGCTCGTACGGCTCCTCCTCGTCGAGCTGGAAGCGGTTGACGCCGACGACGACACGCTCCCCGCTGTCCGTCTCCTGGGCGATCCGGTAGGCGCTGCGCTCGATCTCGCTCTTCTGGAAGCCGCGCTCGATCGCGTTGACCGCCCCACCCATGTCCTCGACCTTGAGCATGAGGTCCCTGGCCTCCGCTTCGACGGCATCCGTCATGGATTCGACGACGTACGAACCGGCGAACGGGTCGACGGTGGCCGTGATGTCCGTCTCGTACGCCAGGACCTGCTGGGTACGCAGGGCCAGCCGCGCTGACTTGTCGGTCGGCAGCGCGATCGCTTCGTCGAACGAGTTGGTGTGCAGCGACTGCGTACCGCCGAGAACCGCGCCGAGCCCCTGGACGGCGACGCGCACCAGGTTGACCTCGGGCTGCTGGGCGGTCAGCTGGACGCCCGCGGTCTGGGTGTGGAAGCGGAGCATCAGCGACTTGGGGTCCTTCGCGCCGAACTCCTCCTTCATCACCCGGGCCCAGATCCGGCGGGCAGCGCGGAACTTGGCGACCTCTTCGAGGATCGTCGTACGGGCGACGAAGAAGAACGAGAGACGTGGGGCGAAGTCGTCGACGTCCATGCCGGCCGCGACAGCGGTACGGACGTACTCGATGCCGTCCGCGAGAGTGAACGCGATCTCCTGCGCGGGCGAGGCACCGGCCTCCGCCATGTGGTAGCCGGAGATCGAGATGGTGTTCCACTTCGGGATCTCGGCCTTGCAGTACTTGAAGATGTCGGCGATGAGCCGCAGCGAGGGCTTGGGCGGGAAGATGTACGTGCCGCGGGCGATGTACTCCTTCAGGACATCGTTCTGGATGGTGCCGGTCAGCCGGTCGGCCGGAACGCCTTGCTCCTCGCCGACCAGCTGGTACATGAGGAGGAGCAGCGCGGCGGGCGCGTTGATCGTCATCGAGGTGGAGACCTTGTCGAGCGGGATCCCGCCGAACAGGACCCGCATGTCCTCGACCGAGTCGATCGCCACCCCGACCTTGCCGACCTCTCCGGACGCGATCGGCGCGTCGGAGTCATGGCCCATCTGGGTGGGCAGGTCGAAGGCGACGGACAGGCCCATCGTGCCGTTGGCGATCAGCTGCTTGTAGCGGGCGTTCGATTCGGAGGCCGTGCCGAACCCGGCGTACTGACGCATCGTCCACGGCCGGCCGGTGTACATCGACGGGTAGACACCGCGGGTGAAGGGGTAGGCGCCCGGCTCGCCCAGTTTGTCGTCGGCGTTCCACCCGTCGAGTGCGTCCGGCCCGTACACCGGCTCGATGGGCAGTCCCGACTCCGACTCGCGCGTCATCTGATGTGCCTCCCGCTGGAGCTACTTACTGGTAACCAACGACCCTCGCGACGGACTGTAGCGGCGGGCGTGCGACCGATGGAGAGGCACGAGCTGGGACCTTGCTCACAAGGTGCGTCCTACGGCCTTCCCCACCGCACTCACCATCATGCGCGGGCTTTGGCAACCGAGCAGAGCGGGAATTCGTCCCCATAGATACCGAAGGAAGCAGGGGGCCGAGGATGACACACAGAACCGGGCACGGTGCAGGAACGATTGGCCGGACAGCAAGGCACCCGGGCGGTGCAGCGGTGGCTGCCGTCGCCCTCCTCGCGCTGACCGTCACCACCGCGGGTTGCAAGGCGCAGCCCGCCAACGGGTCCCCGGCGGCCACGTCGTCACCGCCGAAGACCTCCGCCCCGGCGACCGACGACGCCAAGCCCGCCGCGACCGCCTCGAAGCCGGCGGCCTCACCGACACCGTCCGCCACGCCGAAGCCCGACCCGCAGGGGAAGACGCTGATGGCGACCGGCTCCCAGGGCAAGCAGGTACGGGAACTGCAGGCCCGGCTCCGTCAGATCGGCCACTTCGACCGCACCCCCACCGCTTACTACGGCACCCTCACCGTCGCCGCCGTCCAGTCCTTCCAGGGCAAGCGCGGACTGTCCCGTACGGGCAGGACGGACACGCTCACCTGGCAGAAACTGCTCGCCATGACCCGGAAGCCGACGGCCGCCGAGCTGAACCCGCCGACCTCCCGCCCCGTCGCCAAGCCCGACAAGCGCTGCCTCACCGGCCGGGTGCTCTGCATCAGCAAGAACAGCCGGACCCTGTCCTGGATGATCGACGGCCAGGTCGTCTCGACGATGGACGTACGGTTCGGCTCGCAGTACACGCCGACCCGCGAGGGCACCTTCTCCATCTACTGGAAGTCCCGGCACCATGTGTCGACGATCTACCACACGGCCATGCCGTACGCGATGTTCTTCAGCGGCGGCCAAGCCGTGCACTACTCGGCGGACTTCGCGGCCCGGGGCTACAGCGGCGCCTCGCACGGGTGTGTGAACGTCCGGGACGAGGGGAAGATCGCCGCACTCTTCGACCAGGTCCGCACCGGCGACAAGGTCGTCATCTACTGGTGAGGGCGAAGAAGCGAAGGGGGCGCGGGCGGGACCGGGGGAACGTGTCCCGCCCGCGCCAGGTGCGCTGAGCCGAAGGTACGGGGGGAACCCCGGCTCTGTGCGCTGCCGATGACCAGTCGGCTCACTCTGTACTGCGCCGACGGCTCAGAAAATGTCACACCCGGTGGCAGCGGAGCGGCCGGCGCAGCTCAGCGAGTGGACGCGATGGTGCCCGGGACGGCCGGGAGCGCGGGGGCCGACGGCGGCGGAGTGGCGGGTTTGAACCAGAGTGACCGGACCGCGTCCGGACCGTCGTTGTCCGTACCCTCGCCGGATCCGCTGCCCTGTTGCGCGTAACCGCCGTCGCCGTCGGGCCGCTCCAGCACGCGCTTGCAGAACCGGTCCAGGTTGCCGGCGCCCCTGGCCATCACTACGAGGCGGCGCCTGCGGTCGGCGTCGAGGTCGCCGTCGCGGTAGTCACGGCAGGCCCTGACGGTCCGGCCCAGCCATTTACCGGACGTGCCGTCCCGGCCGCCGCCGGAGGTGCTGTCGCGGGCGGTCCCGTCACCGGAACGGGGGGCGGCTTCGACGTCGTCCCCGTGACCGTCGCCCTCCGCGCCGCCCCGACCGTCCTGGTCGTTCGCAGCGCCGTCGCCCTTGCGGGGTCCGTCGCCGGGGGTGGACGGGACGGCGGGGTCCGGGGAGGTGTCCGGGCCCGGGGAAACCGGCGGCGCGACGGGCGTCCTGTCGGACGTGGGCCCCGATCCCAGCTCCCCCGGGGAGGCGGGCGCCGATACGGAGGAAGCGGGCAGCGGGTCGGCGTGCCCGCCGAACGGCCCCGGAAGCACGCCCGTACCCGCGGCGACGGCCACCCCGCCGAGCGCGAAGCCCGCGAGGGAAGCGGCGAGACCGAAGCGGAGGGGCCGTCTCCAGCGCCGCGGACGCATGCCGCCACCGCCGGAGGAGGCAGCAAAGAACGACGAGGATGACCGGACGGAGGAGGCGGGGCCGATACGGATGGCTCCGAGCGTCTCGGGCGGCCCCGGATGCGCACCTCGTCCTGGCTGCCCCATCTGCTCCGGCTGCCCCGGCTCGCTGCTCTGCGTGGCATACCCCGCCGCCTGCGCCGCCTGCGTCTCGGACCGTCCCCGCGTACGGGCGGCACGCGGAACTGCGCGGAAGGCGGCCAGCGCGGCGGCCTCACCCGGCAGTTCGCCGTTGGCCGCCCGGGCTCCGCGGGCGGCAGCCAGCGCGGCCATGAGCCGTGCGGCCTCGGTACGCGCGTGGCCGTCGACGGGATCGACCGGTTCGCCGCGGAGCAGTCTCTCCGCCGCGTCCTTGTCAAGCCATTCGTACTGTTCGTCGGCCATCACATGTTCCTCTGCGTCCACGGACGCGAATGCGTCACACCGGCGGACGCCGTCAGTCCGGTGCGCGAGACGCGCTGCGCGGGTACGGCATCGAGCTCCACCGCCTGACCTGCCGCGCTCCCGTGCGGGTGGGAAGCGCCGCGCCCGTCGCCGTTCGTGCCGGTCTCGCCGCTGTCGGCATGGAGCAGTTCCGCCAGCCGTTTCAGCCCGCGGTGCGCGGCCGTACGAACCGCCCCCGGCCGCTTGCCGAGCGTCTGCGCCGCACTCTTCGCGTCCAGGCCGACCACCACACGCAGCACCACGGCCTCGGCCTGGTCCTGCGGCAGCTGGGCGATGAGAGACATGGTGCGGCCGGTGGCCAGGGCCTCCATCGCCTCGTCGGCGGTGTCGGACTCAGCCGGCTTCTCGGACAGCTCCGTCTCGTCGCCGCCCACCGCGGGGCGCCTGCCGCGCATCCGCAGATGATCGAGGGCGCGGTTACGGGCTATGCGCGCCGCCCACCCCCGGAACCGGTCGGCGTCGCCGCTGAACCGGTCGAGGTCCCGCGCTATCTGCAACCAGGACTCGGACGCCACGTCCTCGGCGTCCGGCTCCCCCACCAACGTCCGTATATAGCCCAGCAACCGCGGCTGCACTGCGCGGTACACAGTACGGAAAGCGTCTTCGTCCCCGTCCTGTGCCGCGAGCACCGCGGCGGTCAGCTCCGCGTCGTCCCCCAGCACTCCCTCAACCTGCCCTGCTGTCCTGAATCGCAGCTGGTCACCACTGCCGCGCCACCCTGCGCGACTCAGCACGCTACGTCCTTCGCAGGGGCCGCGTCCATGACTTGTACAACCCGCAACCTTTCACGGACACCGTGCGGTGTGACAGAAAACGCAGTCGCGGCGCTGAGATGAGTACGGGGTCGCCATGCGGCCCCGCGGAAGACGACCGGGGCCTCTCCTGTGGGGGGTGGCGGCCCCGGTCGTCCTCGTCAACTTCGCGAGTGCGTGCGGCACTCCGTCGCCCGAACGGGCTCGATCACGCCGGCCCGCGCCCGCGCGCCCGCCGCGACGTCGCCGCACGGAGCACCCGCTGGCCCTCGGTCGAGACCTCAAGTACCTGGCGCAGCCCCGCCCCCGCGCGGGAGGCCCCCGCGGTCTCCGCCAGCATCTCCAGGATCCGGATCTGCCGACGCACCTCCCCGGCGACCAGCGGCCCGGCCCCCGTCGGACCGTCCTCGCGGCAGCGCCGCAGCAGATCGTCCCCGGCACCGGGGGTCGCGTCCTGCCCGAGGTGGACGTCCAGGGCCAGGAGCGAGCAGGCATCCGCCCAGGCCCGCAGCCCCGGATCCGTCCGCTCCGCAGGCGCTTCACCGAGCAGCTTCCGTATCGCCGGCACTGGCCCGTCCACCCCGGACGGCACGTCGTTCAGCGCCGCGCGGGCCTCGGCCAGACGGTCCGGCCATTCGTCGCCGTTGGCGCAGCCCGCCCAGAGCGGACGCAAGGGGTCGGGGTCGGCGCCCTCCGCGGGCTGCGGCAGGCATCGGTCGAGGCAGGCGATTCCGCTCGCGACCAGTGCCCGCTCGTCCGCGGCGGCGATCAGTTCCAGCAGGCTCATCGGCTTCTCCCCCGTCGGCCTGTCCCCGTACGGGTGCACGGGGACGCGGCACTTCCCGCTGCCGCATACCGCTTACAGCGTCGAATGGCTCAAAATCGTCACTGCTGGAGTCTGAAATAGCACCCACTAAAGGGGGTTCGTCCCCCGCTGAGCCTCAACCGGTTCGTCCTCAGCTGAGCGGATACACACCCAGCGCCGCCCGCTCCCCCTGCATCCGGGTCAGTTTGCGCACGAAGAGGATCGCGAACACCGCCGCCACTATGCCGAACGCATCGGAGACCAGCATCCGTCCGGCCGCGTCCATGACCTCCTGCGCCCCCTCCGCCTTCATGTACTGCTGGGAGGCGTACCGGGAGAAGAACCCGGAGCAGACCCAGGCCCCCCACCACAGATTGACGGGGGCAACGGAGACCGTGCGCCAGCTGCCGTCGGTGTGGGTCTGGGCGCTCGCGGTCCAGATGCCGCCCGCGATCCGACGCGGCAGCACCAGGTTGGCGATCGGGACGAACCAGGCGCCGACCGCCCATCCGGGCTTCATCTGCTGCATGCTCGCGTCGAACACCTCTGCGTTCAGCCGCACCCGCCGGAACCAGAGGATGAAGACGACGCCGGTGGCCAGCATCACCAGGAGCTGGAGGACCCCTGAGGCCATGTACAGGTTGTCGGCGCGATCCGCCTCGGCGTCGTCGAGCGTCGCGAGGCCGCTGCCCAGCGCATCGCCGAGCAGGCTGCGGATGTTCAGCCCTGCGAGCACGGCGAGCAGGTCGGCCGCGGCGCAGACCACGAGCAGGATGACGACTGCCTTCGCGAGCCCGTCGGGAGAACGCAACTGCTGCTGCGGGGACGCGAAGGGTGGAGCCGCAGGCATCGGCGCCGACGCCCCGGCCGGCCCGGCGCACAGGATGCAGAGCCCCTCCGCGGTGACCGGCGGTCTGATTCGGCAGGTTGAGCACAGCATGAAGTGGACCCCCCGGGATTATGGACTTTCCGCAAGAACGCGCGGCTCTCCCCCGGAGCGCGCGGCAAGCGGAATGTAGCCCCGGCCCACCGTGATGTCCATCGACATCCGGTACGGCCCGCTCAGCCCGTCTTGTCGATCGTCCCGGCGAGCGCCTGGAACTGACCCCAGCTCAGCGCCGGCTTCCTCGGATCCCAGAGTTTCTGGGCCGTGGCCCTCAGTGGCATCCGGATCCCCGCCGCCACCTGCGCCGCGGTCTGCGCCTGCGGCAGGTCGCCCCAGACCGCGAACCGGCCGCCCAGGATCTGACTCGAGTAGCGGGCCGGGACCGGCTGGGTGCCGCGCAGGACGAGCGGCGTCCACAGCTCGTAGATCCGCTTCCCCGTCGGGTAGACGAACTGATTGGGCTGGCCGAGCACGTAATAGAGGAACTCGTCGTTGAGGTTCACCACCCGGCGGCCCTCGCTCAGGTACTCCTCCGGCGGCCGGGCGCCGTACTCCTTGCCCGTCCAGTATTCGACCTCGATGTCCTTGTCCGCCCGGACGATTCCGTCGCGGAAGAAGCCGTCGTTCCAGGCCTTGGGCTGCAGGCCGACCGGGCGCACCACCGCCGCCCGGTCGTTGAGCCATCCGGTGGCGAGGTCCTTGATGCCCGCCGCCGCGCCGTACTTCAGCTGGGCGGCGCGCTGCAGCTGCGGGTACGAGGCGGCGGGGTTCTTGACCGTCAGCGCGCGGTATTCGTCGCCACCGAGATGCCAGTACCTACCGCCGAAGAGCTCCGCGAACTCGCCGATCAGCTGGTCGATGAGTTTCGCCGAGTCGGGACGGGAGATGTCGATCGACCCGGTCGAGGGCACACCCGCCGTGTTGCGCAGCTGGAGTTCGGGGTGGGCGCGCAGGACGGCGCCGAGATGGCCCGGGGAGTCGATCTCGGGCACCACATCGATGTGCAGCCGGCCGGCGAGGGCGAGGATCTGGCGGACCTCCGCCTTGGTGAGGTGTTCGGGCGAGACGATCTCGGGGTGGGTGTCGGACTGGATCCGGAATGCCTGGTCGTCGGAGAAGTGCAGGCCCAGCTGGTTGAGCTTGAGGTCGGCCATCTCGCGCAGCCGGTCCTCGATCCAGCCCACGCTGTAGTACTTACGCGCGATGTCGAGGTTGAGCCCGCGCTGCGGCCGGTCGGGGCGGTCGCGCACCTCCCCCTCGGGCATGGTGCCGTCGGCGCGCAGCGACTGTTTGAGGGTGCGGGTTCCGTAGAAGACACCCGCCTGGTCGGGGCCGGTGATGGTCACCCGCCCGTCCTGGGTCCTCAGGGTGTACGACTCGGGGGCGCCCTTGCCGGGGGTTCCGAGGGCCAGCTCGACATCACCCGCACGGGCGGGGACGGCACCCCGGTACCGGATCTTCAGCTCCTTGGCGAGCAGCTGCGCCTCGTCCGCGAGCGCCCCGCTGCCTTCGCCGATCACGACGGAGCTGTCCGAGCCCGGCTGCCAGCCGGGGCCCCGGGCGGGGATGTGTTCGCGTACGGCGGGGATGGTGCGGGGTGCGGTGGAGAGCGGATAACTACGGGTCGGCGAAGGGGACGTGTGCGACGGCGTGCTGGCCACGGCCGTCCCCCCCTGGCTTCCGGTGTCGGATACGTCCGGCCAGACGACGACGGTGATCGTCACCGCGGCCGCCGCGGTGAGGGCGGCGCCGGCCACGAGCGCACCGCGTGAGGGCGACATCGGTCAGAAACCTCCGGTATAGGGGCAATCGGGTAAAAGCATGGAGACAGCCGGGCATTCTCCTCGAGGATTCGTCCATCGGGCGTTCCGAAACTCTCACTTCCGGGTGATATTCGTGCATCCGTCGGACGGCCGTTACCCAGCCTCGCTAGCGTTGGATCACATTCATCTCTCCCTCACCCTGTATCCCCTGGCCTCTCCCGTCCCACCACCCCAGGGTCACAGATGCCGATGATCCGAGGAGTTCACGCTGTCCAGGCCCAGCGAGTCCCACGCCGGCCTCCCCGAACCACCGCCACAACACGACGTCCGGCCCGCCGTGCCCGTCCAGAACAGCCGTCCGGCCCCGGCCCGCGTCAGCGCCCCCTCTCGCGGCCTCGACCGGTTCAACACCGCATCACCTGCCGCCGCCGAAGCAGCCCTGCTCGGCTGCTGCGGCAGCCACCGCTGGGCACAGCGGCTCGCCGCCCACCGCCCGTATCCCGATCTGGGCGCACTGCTCGCCGCAGCCGACGAGGCGGGGTACGACATGGCCCCGGCCGATCTCGCCGAGGCGCTCGCCGCCGAGGACTCCCCCGGATTGCACCACGCCGCACCTCCGTCCGCACATCTGGCGCTGAGCGCCGCGCATGCCGCGTACGAGTGCCGCTTCGGCCATGTCTTCGTGATCTGCCTGGACGCCTTCCTGCCTTCCGAGCACCCGGACCAGGTGCTGGCCGGCATCCGGGCCAGGCTGGGCCACGAGCGGGACGAGGAGCGGGTGGTCACGGCGGACGAGATGCGCAGACTGGCGCGGGGTCGCATCATCGACCTGATGACGGACAAGGACCCGGCGGACACGCCCTGATCCAAACGAAAGGCCCTAGCCCGTCCGTGCCTGTTTGATTGCCACTTTGATCACACCAGAGGCCCCCGCGCGAACGAACCGACAAACCGTCGCTACGATGGCCGGGGCCGGTGGACCGTACCCGGCCGGGTCAGACCGACAGTCAAGCCGGCCGACCCCAATCCCCGCTCCCGGAGGGTTCTTCCGTGCCGGCTGGAACGCTGTACCGCGGCCGGGAAGGCATGTGGTCCTGGGTGGCTCATCGAGTCACCGGTGTCCTCATTTTCTTCTTCCTGTTCGTACACGTCCTGGACACCGCTCTTGTCCGCGTCTCCCCCGAGGCCTACGACGACGTCGTGGCCACGTACAAGACGCCGATCGTCGCGCTCCTCGAATACGGCCTGGTGGCCGCAATTCTCTTCCACGCGCTGAACGGTCTCCGCATCGTCGCCGTGGACTTCTGGGCCAAGGGCCCGCGCTACCAGAAGCAGATGCTCTGGTCCGCCGTGGGTATCTGGGTCGTGCTGATGGTCGGGGCCCTGTACCCCGTCCTCGGCCACGCCGTACGCGAAGTCTTCGGGAGCTGAGGCCAATGTCCACCGAGTCCTCCGCCGCGATCGGCTCCGTCGAAGGCGTCAGCCTCTACGACGTCGACCACCCGGCCCCGGTCATCGAGCCCCCGCGTAAGCGGACGGGCAAGAGCCCCAAGGGTTCGCGCACCAACTTCGAGATGTACGCCTGGCTCTTCATGCGCCTGTCGGGCATCGTTCTTGTCGTCCTGGTCATCGGCCACCTGCTGATCCAGCTCGTGCTGGACGGTGGCGTCTCCAAGATCGGCTTCGCCTTCGTGGCGGGCCGCTGGGCCTCGCCGTTCTGGCAGGTCTGGGACCTGGCGATGCTGTGGCTGGCCATGCTCCACGGCGCCAACGGCCTCCGTACGGTCATCAACGACTACGCCGAACGGGACAACACCCGCTTCTGGCTGAAGATGCTCCTGTACACCGCCACGGTATTCACCGTCCTGCTGGGCACGCTGGTGATCTTCACCTTCGACCCGAACATCCGCTAGGCGCCGGGCCAGAGGGACCAGAGGAAATCATGCAGATCCACAAGTACGACACCGTCATCGTCGGCGCCGGCGGCGCCGGTATGCGCGCGGCCATCGAGTCGACGAAGCGCAGCCGTACCGCCGTGCTCACGAAGCTGTACCCGACCCGCTCCCACACGGGCGCCGCGCAGGGCGGCATGGCCGCCGCGCTCGCCAACGTGGAGGAGGACAACTGGGAGTGGCACACCTTCGACACGATCAAGGGTGGCGACTACCTGGTCGACCAGGACGCCGCCGAGATCCTGGCGAAGGAGGCCATCGACTCCGTTCTCGACCTGGAGAAGATGGGCCTGCCGTTCAACCGCACGCCCGAGGGCAAGATCGACCAGCGTCGCTTCGGCGGCCACAGCCGTAACCACGGCGAGGCCCCGGTCCGCCGGTCCTGCTACGCCTCGGACCGCACGGGCCACATGATCCTCCAGACGCTGTACCAGAACTGCGTCAAGGAGGGCGTGGAGTTCTTCAACGAGTTCTACGTCCTGGACCTGCTGCTGCAGGAGGACCCCGAGACCGGGCTGAAGAAGTCCGCGGGCGTCGTCGCGTACGAGCTGGCGACCGGCGAGATCCACGTCTTCCAGGCGAAGGCGATCATCTTCGCCTCCGGCGGCACCGGCAAGTTCTTCAAGGTGACGTCGAACGCCCACACCCTGACCGGTGACGGCCAGGCCGCCGCGTACCGCCGAGGTCTGCCGCTGGAGGACATGGAGTTCTTCCAGTTCCACCCGACGGGCATCTGGCGCATGGGCATCCTGCTGACGGAGGGCGCCCGTGGTGAGGGTGGCATTCTCCGCAACAAGGACGGCGAGCGCTTCATGGAGAAGTACGCGCCCGTCATGAAGGACCTCGCGTCCCGTGACGTCGTGTCCCGCTCCATCTACACGGAGATCCGTGAGGGCCGCGGCTGCGGTCCCGAGGGCGACCACGTCTACCTCGACCTCACGCACCTGCCGCCGGAGCAGCTGGACGCGAAGCTCCCGGACATCACCGAGTTCGCGCGTACGTACCTCGGTATCGAGCCCTACACGGACCCGATCCCGATCCAGCCGACCGCGCACTACGCCATGGGCGGCATCCCGACCAACGTCCAGGGCGAGGTGCTGGCCGACAACACCACCGTCGTCCCGGGCCTGTACGCCGCCGGCGAGGTCGCGTGTGTCTCCGTGCACGGCGCCAACCGTCTGGGCACCAACTCGCTGCTCGACATCAACGTCTTCGGACGCCGGTCGGGCATCGCCGCCGCCGAGTACTCCGCGAAGCACGACTTCGTCGAGCTTCCCGAGAACCCGGCGCAGCTGGTCGTCGACCAGGTCGAACGGCTGCGCAATTCGACGGGCTCCGAGCGGGTCGCGACGCTCCGTCTGGAACTGCAGGAGTGCATGGACGCCAATGTGATGGTGTTCCGTACCGAGCAGACCATCAAGACGGCCGTCGACAAGATCGCCGAGCTGCGCAAGCGCTACCTGAACGTGTCCATCCAGGACAAGGGCAAGCGGTTCAACACGGACCTCCTGGAGGCCATCGAGCTGGGCAACCTGCTCGACCTGGCCGAGGTCATGGCGACCTCCGCGCTGGCCCGCAAGGAGTCCCGCGGCGGTCACTACCGCGAGGACTACCCGAACCGCGACGACGTCAACTTCATGCGCCACACCATGGCGTACCGCGAGGTCGCCGACGACGGCACCGAGTCGATCCGGCTCGACTACAAGCCGGTCGTCCAGACCCGCTACCAGCCGATGGAGCGTAAGTACTGATGGCAACCCCGACTCTGGACAAGGTGGAGGCGGAGTCCGCCGCCTCCCCGTACATCACGGTCACCTTCCGGATCCGCCGCTTCAACCCCGAGGTCTCCGACGAGGCCCAGTGGCAGGACTTCCAGATCGAGATCGACCCGAAGGAGCGTGTTCTCGACGCCCTTCACAAGATCAAGTGGGAGGTCGACGGCACGCTGACGTTCCGTCGCTCCTGCGCGCACGGCATCTGCGGCTCCGACGCGATGCGGATCAACGGCAAGAACAGGCTCGCCTGCAAGACGCTGATCAAGGACATCAACCCGGAGAAGCCGATCACGGTCGAGGCCATAAAGGGCCTCACGGTCCTCAAGGACCTCGTGGTCGACATGGACCCGTTCTTCCAGGCCTACCGCGATGTCATGCCGTTCCTCATCACCAAGGGGAACGAACCGACGCGCGAGCGTCTGCAGTCCGCCGAGGACCGCGAGCGGTTCGACGACACCACCAAGTGCATCCTGTGCGCCGCGTGCACCTCGTCGTGCCCGGTCTTCTGGAACGACGGCCAGTACTTCGGCCCGGCGGCGATCGTCAACGCGCACCGCTTCATCTTCGACTCGCGTGACGAGGGCGGCGAGCAGCGCCTGGAGATCCTCAACGACCGTGACGGTGTGTGGCGTTGCCGCACGACCTTCAACTGCACGGACGCGTGCCCGCGTGGTATCGAGGTCACCAAGGCGATCCAGGAAGTGAAGCGCGCCCTGATCACGCGTCGCTTCTGACCCTTCCGGCTACGCCAGTTGCACTGGAGGCCCCGCTTTTCCGCGCCAACGCCGCGGGAAGCGGGGCCTCTTGCTGCGCTCTTCGGGCCTTGACGGTACGGTCGTGCGGAACCGGACACCGGTTCGCCGCCCCCGACGCAGCAAGGCGCGGGGCGCACAAGCTTGATCGAGAGCGGGGAACGTTGAGCGATCCGAATCCGTACGCGGACGACTCAGGCAAGTGGGGACCGCCCCAGCAGCCGGGCAATCCGCCCACCGTCCCGGACGCCCAGGGGTACGGCTACCCGGGTGCGGGCACGCCGAGCGCGGGCACGCCGACGTACGGCTACCCGCAGCAGCTGCCCGACTCCGCGGCCCAGCAGGGCCCCGGCTACGGCTACCCGAACGCGAACCAGCCGGCCATCCAGCCGCCCCTGCCCGGTTACGGTTTTCCGCCGCAGCAGGGCCCGGGTCCCGGCGGCGGTGCGCCGATGCTGTCGTTCGGTGACATCACCGTCATGAACGACTCGATCGTGACGCCGTCCGGCACGATGCCCCTCAAGGGCGCGGTGTGGACGGCCACCGACATGTCGCGCACCGAGGAGAAGATCCCGACGGTCGCGATCGTGCTCGCGATCATCTTCGCCCTGCTCTGCCTGATCGGGCTGCTCTTCCTCCTGATGAAGGAGAAGAGGACGACCGGCTTCATCCAGGTATCGGTGACCAGCGGTGGCCGGCACCACTCGACGATGATCGCGGCGACGGGTCCGGAGACCTTCCAGATGGTGATGGCGCAGATCAACACGGCGCGTTCGCTGAGCATCTGACGGCCGGTACGCGGGGGCGGATCGGGGGCGGGGCCGGGCACCGGCAACGCCCCTGCCGGCGTTGAGACGCAGAGCCGTTCAGCAGCGTGAGCCGCGGCGGCACTCAGTCCCACCGGGCATCGTCCCGGTCCTCCGCGACGACCATGATGCGCCGCAACATGTCGTTGAGCAGGGTGCGTTCGTCCCGGTCGAGGACGCCGAGCAGCCGGTACTCCTCGTGGCCGAGGAAGTCCATCGCGCCGAGCCAGGTCGAACGGCCCTCCTCGGTGAGTTCCACGTTGACCCGTCGCCGGTCCGTGGTCGACGGCGTACGACGCACGAAGCCGCGCCGTTCGAGCGCGTCCAGCCGGCCGGTGACGGAGGCGGGGGCCAGGTCGAGGTCGGCGGCGAGCTCGGAGGGGGCCGCCCTTCCGCCGCGTCCGGCGAGCTTGTGGAGCGTGTCGAACTCCTGGCGGTCCAGGTCGAAGTCGACCAGGGACTGTTCGCGCACCCGGCGCAGATGGACCGAGAGCTTCTTCATGCGGGTCACCGCACCCTCGACATCGGGATCGAGGTCAGGAAGCACGGGCTTCCACCGCTCCACATGTCCGTCGGTCCAGTCGCTTCGGTCCATGGGGAAAGGGTACGCCCGGAGCCCGACATGCTTCGGTGCCAGATATTTCGTTGACGAATAGTTCGGTACCGAAATAGATTCCTGCGCATGCCGCATCCCTTGCGCACGCGCGCCTTCCGCCTGCTCTTCATCGGACGCACCCTCTCCCTCCTCGGCGACGCCGCCATTCCCACCGCACTGTCGCTCGCCGTCTATCTGGCCACCGGCTCGACCGCCGCCCTCGCCCTGGTCCTGGCGTGCGCGATGGTGCCCCGGCTGATCCTGCTGCCGCTCGGCGGCGTCGCCGGCGACCGCTTCAACGCCCGTACGGTCGCGCTCACCACCGATCTCGTACGGTGCGCGACCCAGCTCTTCGTCGGGCTGGAGCTGCTCGGCGGCGCGCCCCAGTTGTGGCAGATCGCCGTCGCCGAGGCGATCGGCGGGGCGGCGAGCGCGTTCGCCATGCCGACCTCGTCGCCGCTGATCATCGGAACCGTGGAAGCCCCGGCACTCCTGCGCGCCAACTCCCTGATGGCCGTCGTGAACAGTGCGACCCGGGTGGCCGGCCCCGCGCTCGGGGGAACGCTGATCCTCACCGCGGGTCCGGGCTGGGCCTTCGTGCTGGACGCCGCGAGCTTCGCGGTGAGCGCCGCGCTGCTGTCCGCCATCAAGGTCCGGCACGTGCCGATCCCGCACCGATCGGTGCTCAGCGACCTCAAGGAGGGCTGGAGCGAGGTCCGCAGCCGCGACTGGTACTGGACCAGCCTGATCGCCCACGCGGCCTGGAACGGCGCGGCAGCCGTGCTGATGACCCTGGGCCCGGCCCTCGCCGTACGGGAGATGGGGGGCAAGACCGTCTGGATCGCGCTGCTCCAGACCGGTGCGATCGGCCTGCTGCTCGGCTCACTGCTGGCCGGCCGCGCCCGCCCACGTCGCCCGGTCCTGGTCGCCAACCTGGGACTCGCCACCTACGCGCTCCCACTGGGCCTTCTCGCGGCGGGCGCGCCGGCCGTGCTGACCATCGCCGCGTACGGCATCGCACAGGCGGGCCTCGGCTTCCTCGGCCCGGTCTGGAACACCTCGGTCCAGTCCGCCGTGCCCGCGCACGCACTGGCCCGCGTGACGTCGTACGACTGGCTGCTCTCCCTCGCCGCGATGCCGCTCGGCTACGCCCTGGCCCCGCTCGCCGCCTCGGCCTGGGGGGCCGAAGTCCCGCTCGCCGCCGCCGCGGTGGCAGTCGGCGCAGCCTGTCTGGCCACGGCGGCAGTACCCGGAGTACGGCGCTTCAGGGCACCGGCCGCGAAGTCCGGGACCGCACAGAAGGACCAGCCCGGAGTACCAGCTTGAACATGTTCAAATACAGGTCTACAGTCCATGACAACAGCTTTTGAACGCGTTCAAGGGAGGGTGGGGCATGGACCTCACTGTTGTCGCGTACGTCATCTACCTGCTGATCAGCGTGGCGCTCACCGTCTGGGTCGCCCGCACACTGAGTCGCAACGGCAAGGTCTTCCTCGCCGACGTCCTGCACGGAAACGAAAAGCTCGCCGACGCCGTCAACCACCTGCTGGTGGTCGGCTTCTACCTGGTCAACCTGGGCTTCGTCACCCTCTACCTGAAGAACTCCGACGCGGTCGCCGACGCCCGCGGGCTCTTCGAGGCACTCTCGGTGAAGGTCGGCGTCGTCCTGCTCGTCCTCGGGGTGATGCACCTCGGAAACGTCTACGTACTCAACAAGATCCGCCGCCGCGGCCTGATGGAGCGCGAGCAGACCCCGCCCGTGCCGCCGCAGGGCTGGACAGGCCCCACCGGCCAAGGCCCGTGGGCCGCACCCGCCACCGGCCGGTGACCGGGCAGGTCACGGCCCCGTTCGACGGGCGACGGACGCCCGTCGAACGGCTCACCGTGCTCTACGACGCGCAGTGCTCGCTCTGCGTCCATGTGCGCCACTGGCTGATGAAACAACGTCAGCTCGTCCCGCTCGATCTCGTCCCGGCGGGCTCCGAGGAGGCGCGGCGCCGTTTCCCCGGACTCGACCACGCCGGGACGCTCTCCGAGATCACCGTGATCGGCGACCGGGGGCAGATCTACCGCGAGACCTCCGCCTGGATCGTCTGTCTCTGGGCGCTCGCCGAACACCGGCCCAAGGCCCACTGGCTGGCCACTCCGGTGGGCCTGCCGTTCGCCCGGGCGTCGGTGCTGGCCGCGGCGAAGTACCGGTCGGTGACGGCCGCGCCCTGCGGTCCCGGGGACGAGGCCTGCCAGGTCCCGGACCTCGAAGGCTAGGCGCACATCCCCCGGTCCGGACGGATACCCTCGGGGGTGTGGTGAAGGAAGTGAAGGACGTGAAGGAAGTCAAGGCTCCCAAGAGCGAGCAGACCCGCACACTGATCCTCGAAACTGCGCTCCGGCTCTTCGAGGAACGCGGCTACGACAAGACGACGATGCGGGCCATCGCGCAGGAGGCCGGGGTTTCCGTCGGAAACGCCTACTACTACTTCGCCGGCAAGGAACACCTCGTCCAGGGCTTCTACGACCGGCTCGCCGCCGAGCACGAGGCGGCGGTCCAGCCGGTCCTGGCCGGTGACAAGGATCTGGCCGTACGCATGCGCGGGGTGCTGCTCTGCTGGCTCGACGTGGCCGAGCCGTACCACCGCTTCGCCGCCCAGTTCTTCAAGAACGCCGCCGACCCGGAAAGCCCCCTCTCCCCGTTTTCCAAGGAGTCGGTCGCGGCCCGGGAGGCGGCGATCTCCATTCATGAACGGTGCCTGGCCGGCTCCAGCACCAAGACCGACCCCGACATGGCTGAAGAGCTACCGCAGTTGATGTGGCTGATACAGATGGGTCTGGTGCTGTTCTGGGTGTACGACCGGACGGAGGGCGCCGAGCGCAGCCGCCGTCTCGTCGAACGCACCGCCCCGATCGGCGCACGAGCGATCGCGCTCTCCCGGTTCCGGGTGCTGCGACCGCTCGTGCGTCAGGTCCACGACGTACTGACGGAGTTCCTGCCCGGGACGGCCGGGTGACCGGCCGCGGACCCAGGGACAACCTTCAGGGCCTTTCGTTCGGATCAGGCGAGAGCCCAGCATGATCCGAACGAGAGGCCCTAGATCCAGTTGAGTTCCCACAGCCGCCAGATGCCCGTGCCGTCCGACAGGTACTGCGAGCCGGAGACTTCGGTCGTGCTGACGACGTAGTCCTTCTTCTGCCACAGCGGTACGAGCGGCACGTCCTCGCTGACCAGCGCCTGAAGGTCCTTGAAGTCCCCCGAGGTGCGGCTGCGGTCGCTGTACTGCGACGTGGCCGAGATCAGCTGGTCCATCCTCTTGCTGGTGTAGCCGTTGTGAAGGCTGGTGTCGCGGCCGACGAGCGGCTGGCTGAAGGTGTCGGAGTCCGGGTAGTCGGGCAGCCATCCGACGGTGTACGCGTCGTACTTGCCCGCCGCGTACCCCTTCTGGAACTCCTGCCATTCCACAGCCTTGACCGAGACCTTGAACAGTCCGTCCGCCTCGAGCTGGCGGCGCAGCTCGGCGGTCTCCTTGGTGTACGCGTCGTCGGCGCGGTAGGCGAAGTTGATGTGCAGCGGGATCTGCACCCCGGCCTCCTCCATCAACTTCCTGGCGCGCGCCGGGTCGGGATTCGGGTAGTCGTCGAAGAACGGCGTGCTGTGCCCGATGTAGCCCTGCGGGATCAGCGAGTAGAGCGGCTCGACGGTGCCCTTGTAGACGTCGGTCACCAGCGGTCCGCGGTCGATGATCGACGCGATGGCCTGCCGGACCTTCTTGTTGGCGAGCGGCGCTCCGGGGCGCACGTTGAAGACCAAGTTGCGGATCTCGGCGCTGTCCGCCTCGGTGATGTGCATGTCGGGGTCGCCGGGGTTGAGGTCGGCGAGCGTGGCGGGCGGCAGCTGCCGGTGCGTCACATCGATCTGCCCGGACTTCCAGGCTGCCAGGAGATCGTCCGACTGCTTGTAGTAGCGGACGTCGACCGGGACTCCGGTGTTCTTCAGTGCGCCCTTGTACGTGGGGTTCGGGACCAGTTCGGCCTCGGTGCCCGGCTGGTACGACTTCAGGATGTACGGCCCCGAGCCGTCGACCGTGTTCCCGGTGCGGAGCTTGTCCGCCGGGTACTGGTCGCGGTCGACGATCGAACCGGCCCCGGTGGCGAGCTTCTGCGGGAAGGTCGCGTCGCGCGAGGAGAGGTTGAAGGTGATCGTGCGGCCTTCGGACACCACGTTCTTCAGGCTGGGGAACAGCACCGAGGGGCCGACGTCCGTCTTGATCCTGATCATGCGCTCGATGGAGTACTCGACATCGGCGGCGGTGACCTTCCGGCCACTGGAGAAGGTCAGATCGTCGCGCAGCTTGCACTGGTACGTCTGCAGCTTCTGGCCGATGAACCCACAGCTCTCGGCGGCGTCCGGTTCGGGGACGATCGCCCCGGACTTGAACGTCATGAGGGACTGGTAGATGTTGCTGTACATCGCCCAGGAGCCGGCGTCGTAGGCACCGGCGGGGTCGAGTGAGGTCACCTCGTCCGTCGTGCCGACCGTGATCGGGTCCTTCTTCGCCTCGTCCGAGGGAAGCAACTGCCAGGCGCCGACGCCTGCGATGACCAAAACCGCGAGAATCGCGAGAATCCGTACCCGGATCGACCGCATTGCCGTGCTCTCCCTTACCAGCCCCACCCGGGCAGATGTGCTCAGAAACGCACATCACCACATGCGCGCACTCACCCAATCACACGATTTTCACATCTGGAAGAGGAAATCCGCACCTCTTAGCCAACTCTTTGGCAGTTGAAACCTCTGATGGGCCGAAGGGCCGAAAAAGATGGAGGTGCTGTGTGGTTGTGCCGGGCAGTTGCGCATGCGGCCCCGCGGCACGTCGATGCGGTGCGGCTGTGCGTCGGCGCGCCCGTGAGGTTCCGTCCGCGACTACGCCTGTCGGGAGGCGAGCTGCACGACGGTGATGTCGGAGGGGGCACCGACCCGCACCGGCGGACCCCAGGCGCCCGCGCCCCGCGAGACGTACAGCTGGGTGTCGCCGTAGCGTTCGAGCCCGGCAACCGTGGGGTTGGCCAGTTCGGCGAGGTAGTTGCCCGGCCAGAGCTGGCCGCCGTGGGTGTGGCCGGAGAGCTGGAGGTCCACCCCGTGCGCGACCGCGTCGTCGATGACGACGGGCTGGTGGGCGAGGAGGACGGAGGCGCGGGTACGGTCCCGGTCGCCGAGGGCGCGCTCGAAATCGGGTCCCTGCCCCTCGCTCTCCCCGGCGATGTCGTTGACCCCGGCCAGATCGAATCCGTCCATCTCGACCCGCGCGTTCTCCAGCGGGTGAAGTCCCAATTCCCTTACGTGATCAACCCATTGGGCCGCACCGGAGAAGTACTCGTGATTGCCGGTGACGAAGAATGCCCCATGACGGGCGGTCAGGCCCGCCAGCGGTTCGGCAGCCGGGCCGAGGTCGGCGACGGTTCCGTCGACGAGATCGCCGACGACAGCGATCAGATCGGGCTGGGTCCGGTTGATCGTGTCGACGATCCGCTGGGTGTGGGCGCGGCCCAGGACGGGGCCGAGGTGGATGTCGCTGACGACGGCGATCCGGAAACCGTGCGCGGACCGGGGCAGCTTGGCGAGCGGGACGGTGACCCGCTTGACGCGCGGACCGCGGAGCACGCCGTACGTGCCGTATCCGACGGTACCGAGCCCGGCGACGGCGGCAGCGCCCCCTACCGCCCGCGCCACGAACAGGCGACGGGACGGGTGGGTGGCCGCCGACGGCGGGGCGGGAGCCTCGACGACGAGGGTGGCCGGGGCCGCAGGGGTCCCACTCGCGGGTGCTTCAGCCGGAGATGAGCCTATTTCAGCCGCATCGCTCCCGGCAGCGGCATCGACCCCGCCGGCCGTACCGCCATCCACCGCGCGGCGCGCGAGCACCCACCGCAGAACCGGCCGTACCGCCTCGCCCACCAGCAGAGCGAGCGTCAGATACAGGAGCGCCGCCAGCCAGAGGAAGCCCGGCCAGGCCAGCGTCTGCTGCAGCCGGAAGGGCGCGCCCGCGCGCCCGGAGACCAGAGCACCGATGCTCAGCAGCGGCAGCAGCCAGGCCGCCACGGTGCCCGCCCGGCGCAGCGCACTGCCCGGCGCCGTCGTGTCACCGACAAGACGACGCCACACATAGCGGTGCACGCCGACCAGCAGCGCGAGGACCACGACCGCCACCAGAACGAAGACCACTGCCACTTGCGCTCCCACCCCGGTTCCGCACGTCTGTGTTTCGTACGCCTATGTCCGGTCGCCGTGCGGCCGGTTATGCACGTTCGCTGCGCAGAGCCCTGAGTCCGCGCAACCCGATCACACCGACCGCCGTCCCCAGAAGAAAGGACGTGATGGCGAGCAGCAGATGTACCCAGAAGTACGCAGTCGGGTCACCCGCGTCGTCGAAGGCAAGTCCACTGCCGTCTTTCCATAGATTCTTGGCGAAAGTGACCCAAATGCACCAGCTCCACACCCCGAAGGCGAGCAGGAACCAGGAGACGGGACGGGTGAGCTTCATGAGTTCAGTATCGCCACCGCGCTCCGGCCGGGGCGCTCGGGGTGGGCTGTCCCGGCGGTCCGCTTGGCCGGTCCGGCGGTCCGCATCCCCCTGCACATCATCTGCCTGTACGTTTCCGACCGTGCCTGCTCTGAAAAAGACCGTGTTGACGGTCACCTCTGCCGTCCTGCTGTCCACCTTTGTCGTCGACCCCGCGTCGGCGGTCAGCAAGGACACCACCGACGACCCGAAGCCGACCGCCCCGATGTCGAAGGTCGGTGGGCAGCGGCTCGGCCTCGTCGGCACCCAGGTCGATCTGGGGACGGGCGCCCCGGTGCTGCCGAAGGACCTCACCGGACGGTCCTGGATCGTCGCGGACGCGGAGAGCGGCGAGGTGCTCGCCTCGCACAACCCGCACTGGCGGCTGCCCCCGGCTTCCACGCTGAAGATGCTGTTCGCGGACACGGTCATGGAAGCGCCCGAGCTCCAGCCGAAGACCCTGAAGCACAAGGTGACGAACAAGGATCTCGCCGGCGTCGGTGAGGGCAGCAGCCTGGTCGGCGTCAAGGAGCGCCTGACGTACACGGTCCACGACCTGTGGCTCGGCGTCTTCCTGCGCTCCGGCAACGACGCGGTGCACGTGCTGTCCTCGATGTACGGCGGCGTCCCCAAGACCGTCACCGCCATGCAGGAGCACGCCGAGGAGCTGCAGGCCCTCGACACGCACGTGGTGTCGCCGGACGGCTACGACGCCCCCCGCCAGGTCTCCAGCGCGTACGACCTCACACTGTTCGCCCGCAGTGGACTGCAGAAGGAGGACTTCCGCGAGTACTGCTCGACCGCCACGGCCGAATTCCCCGGCGACAAGAAGGCCGGCAAGAAACGCGAGGCCTTCCAGATCCAGAACACCAACCGGCTGCTCACCGGTGACGTCGGCGTCGAGCCGTACAAGGGCATCGCGGGCGTCAAGAACGGCTACACCACTCACGCGGGCAACACCTTCACCGGTGTCGCCGAGCGCAACGGCAAGGTGCTGCTCGTCACCGTCATGAACCCGAAGTCCGACGAGAGTCACGCCGTCTACAAGGAGGCCGCGAGCCTGCTCGACTGGGGCTTCGACGCGGCCGGCAAGGTGACCCCGGTCGGCGAACTGGTCCCCCCGAAGTCCGCGGAGACCGGAACGGGCAAGGGCATGGAATCGGGCGGCGGGCAGAGCACGACCGGCTCCAACGGCCCGGCGAACAAGGACAAGCACGGTTCGGGCACCACCAAGGCGGCCGCGGCCGGTGCGGGCTCCAGCGGGGTCGGGATCGCGCTCGGGATCGTCGGCGGGGTCCTGGCACTGCTGGCCGGCGGGGTGTTCCTGGTCAACCGGCGCTGGCCGCTGCCGGACCTGGTGCGCCGCCGTCCTCGCCGCTGACGTCTCCGGCACCCTCCTTCGTCTGCCGCCTGCTCGGCGTCGCCGTCCAGGCGGCGCAGAACAGCAGCAGTTTCGCGGTCAAGTTGATCCACAGCAGGAGGGCGATCGGCACGCCGAAGGCGCCGTACATGCTCTTCGACGCGACGCTCTTCATATAGCTGCCGAGCAGCAGCTTGAGGAGTTCGAAGCCGATCGCGCCGATCACCGCGGCCGTCACCAGCCGGCGGTGCGGCGGCTGGACGCCGGGCAGCAGCGTCAGCAGATAGAGCAGCAGCAGGAAGCCGGCCAGGGCGGCCACCACCAGGGCGGCGATCTGCAGCAGCACCCCGCCGGCCCCCCGGTCGGAGATGCCCACCAGCCGGGCGGTCCAGCCGACCGCGGTGGAGCCGGCCGTGGAGGCGGCGAGGGTGACGAGCGCCGCCCCGCCGAGGCCGACGAGCAGCCCGGCGTCCTTGAGCTTACGGACGACCGGATTGCCCTGGTCCACGTCGTCGATCTCCCAGACCGCGCGCAGACAGTCGCGCATCGCACCGATCCAGCCGACACCGGTGAGGAGCAGCAGCACACCGGCGACCAGCCCGACCGTCCCCGCGTGGGCCACCAGACCGGAGATGCCGAGCTGGTCGGAGATGCCGGGCACCTGCTCGGCGACCTTGTCCTCGATCTTGTGCAGCTGCTCGGTGGAGAGCATCGCCGCGCCGATCGCCGCGCCGACCGCGATCAGCGGGAAGAGCGCCAGGAAGCTGATGAAGGTGATCGCAGCGGCGAGCCTAGTCCAGTGGACCCGGTCGAGCGTTTCGTACGAGCGCCAGGCGTGCGTCGTCATCAGCCACGAGACGGGTGGCCCGATGACGGGGAGTTTCTTCAGCCAGTCCATGACGTGCGCGTACCCTCCTGGGCGCGAAAAACCGGCGGGCGGTCCTCACTGCACTCCTCTGGTCGGCGGCGGACGGTTCGCATCCTGAATTGATGACACCCTTTCAAACACCCATTTCGGTGAGTGTTGTAACAAATCCCTCAAAGGTGTTTTCCCTGGCGATACGGTCACCATCATGTCCGTCGACACCGTGTCCCTGACCGGCTGGGGCCGAACCGCCCCGACGACCGCACTGCGGTTCCGCCCCCGTACGTACGAGGAGGCGGCGGTCGCGGTACGCGGCTGCGGACCCCGTGGTTCCATCGCCCGCGGCCTCGGCCGGGCCTACGGCGACGCGGCGCAGAACGCGGGCGGCTCCGTACTCGACATGACCGCGCTGAACCGGATCCGTACCATCGACGCCGCAGCCGGCCTGGTGGTGTGCGACGCGGGCGTGAGCCTGCACCGGCTGATGGAAG
This sequence comes from Streptomyces sp. NBC_01717, assembly GCF_036248255.1. NCBI lineage: Bacteria > Bacillati > Actinomycetota > Actinomycetes > Kitasatosporales > Streptomycetaceae > Streptomyces > Streptomyces sp. NBC_01717. The sequence goes on from NZ_CP109178.1 coordinate 3,927,422, forward strand.
TGCTGCTGCCGCTCGGCTGGTTCGTGCCGGTGACGCCCGGGACCCGTTACGTCACGGTGGGCGGCGCGATCGGCGCCGACATCCACGGCAGGAACCAGCATGTCTCCGGCTCCTTCTCCCGACACGTACGGGCCATGGAGGTGCTCACCGCCGACGGCACGATCCGGACGGTGCGGCCCGGCACCGACCTCTTCGACGCGACCGCGGGAGGCCTGGGACTGACCGGGGTGATCCTTTCGGCCACGCTCCAGTTCCAGCCCGTCGCGACGTCACTCATGTCGGTCGACACCGAACGGACCGTCGATCTGGACGACTTGATGGCCCGGCTCACCGCCTCCGACCACCGGTACCGCTACTCGGCCGCCTGGATCGACCTCCTCGCCCGCGGCCGGGCGACCGGACGCTCCGTACTCACCCGCGGGGAGCACGCACCCCTACATGTGCTCCCGGCGCGCGACCGGCGCACACCGCTCATGTTCCGCCCGGGCCGGCTGCCCGCGGCGCCTGCGTTCGTACCGGACGGGCTGCTCGGCCGTACTTCGGTCGCCCTGTTCAACGAGCTCTGGTACCGCAGAGCCCCCAAGTTCCGCACCGGTGAACTCCAGAAGCTGTCCACGTACTTCCACCTGCTGGACGCCGTACCGCACTGGAACCGCGTCTACGGCCGCGGCGGCTCCGTGCGGTACCAGTTCGTCGTCGGGCACGGACAGGAGGAGGCGTTGCGACGGATCGTCCGGCGGATCTCGCAGCGCCGCTGCCCGTCGTTCCTCGCCGTGCTCAAGCGCTTCGGGGACGGCGATCCGGGCTGGCTGTCCTTCCCGATGCCGGGCTGGACGCTCGCCCTCGATCTGCCTGCCGCTCTGCCGGGCCTGGCCCGCTTCCTCGACGGGCTGGACGAGGAGGTGGCGGTTGCCGGCGGCCGCGTCTGCCTGGCGAAGGACTCCAGGCTGCGGCCCGAGACGCTGGCCGCCATGTATCCGCGACTGCCCGAATTCCGGGCACTGCGCGCCGAACTGGACCCGAACGGGTCGTTCCGCTCGGACCTCTCCCGCCGTCTCTCGCTCTGAGCCCGTGCCACGCCCGCCGGCTCTCCTTCCCCCGCCTCTCACCAACTCGCGGTCCGCCGCCCCCGCTAGGAGTGTTTTTCGTGAAGGACGCCTTCGGTGCCCCGCAGTCCCTGCTCCTGCTCGGTGGCACGTCCCGGATCGGGCTGGCGACCGCGCGCCGCCTGATCGCCCGCCGCACCCGCACGGTCTGGCTGGCCGGACGCCCCTCGCCCGGACTGGAGTCGGCAGCGGCGGAACTGCGCGCCCTGGGCGCGTACGTCCGTACCGTCGACTTCGACGCCCTGGACTCCGAATCCCACGAGACCGCCCTCGGCAAGATCTTCACCGAGGGCGACATCGACATGGTGCTGCTCGCGTTCGGCATCCTCGGGGACCAGGAGCGCGACGAGGAGGAACCGCTCTCCGCGGTACGGGTCGCGCAGACCAACTACACGGGGGCCGTCTCCGCCGGCCTGGTGTGCGCCGGCGCACTCCAGGAGCAGGGTCACGGATCGCTGGTGGTGCTGTCCTCGGTGGCGGGCGAGCGGGCCCGCCGCGCCGACTTCATCTACGGATCGAGCAAGGCGGGACTGGACGCGTTCGCCCAGGGGCTGGGCGACGCCCTGCACGGCACCGGGGTGCATGTGATGGTCGTGCGCCCCGGCTCCGTCCGGTCGGGGACGACGGCGGGGATGGCCGGGGCACCGCTCGCGACGACCCCGGAGGCGGTCGCAGACGCGATCGTGACGGGGCTGCGGCGGCGCTCGGAGACGGTGTGGGTACCGGGGGCGCTGCGGGTCGTGATGTCGGCGCTGCGCCACGTGCCGCGGCCGCTGTTCCGGCGTCTTCCGGTCTGAGCGGCGCGGTTACGGGGCCCGGCGGACCGTGGCGGCACGGCCTGCCCGCACCTGCGGCCTCAGGGCTGCAGGGACGGCTCGTCCACGGAGCAGGCGCCCTGCGCGGGTACCGCGGGAGCAGCGCCCTCCGCCCCGAACGGGAACTCGTTGATCTTGCGCCAGACGGCGTCCTGACCCTGCTCGTACAGCGCGAAGGAACCGCAGGTCCAGGACGCCTCGTAGTCGGAGAGCTCCGCGTACGCCCGGTCCATCGCCTCCTCGGCGATGTCGTGCGCCACGGTCACATGCGGGTGGTACGGGAACTGCAGCTCGCGCATCAGCGGGCCGGACGCGTCCCGCACCCGCTTCTGCAGCCAGGAACACGCCGACGCGCCCTCGACGACCTGGACGTAGACGACCGGCGACAGAGGACGGAAGGTCCCCGTCCCGGACAGCCGCATCGGAAAGGGGCGGCCGCCGGTCGCGATCCGGGCAAGATGCCGTTCGACCGCGGGCAGGTCGGCCGCCTCCGCCTCGGTCGGCGGGAGAAGGGTGACGTGGGTGGGAATGCCGTACGCGGCAGGGTCCCCGAAGCTCGCGCGCCGCTCCTGGAGCAGGCTGCCGTAGGGCTCCGGGACCGCGATCGAAACGCCGAGCGTTACGGTCCCCACGTCGTTCTCCTCAATCTTCGAAGGTCGATGGCCGGCTTCGCGCCGTCACCGGAGTCGGTTTCCCGTCGCCAGTGTGCCGCCTGCGGCCACCGTCCCGCCAGGGTCCTTGGACTCAGTGCTTCGCGGGCAGAAAGCCCATCCGGTCGTAGGTCAGCGCCAGGGTCTCGGCGGCCACTGCTCGGGCCTTCTCCGCGCCCTTGGCCAGGATCGAGTCCAGCGACTCGGGGTCGTCAAGATATTCCTGGGTTCGGGTCCGGAACGGTGTGACGAACTCGACCATGACCTCTGCGAGGTCGGTCTTCAACGCACCGTAGCCCTTGCCCTCGTACTTCTGCTCCAGATCCCCGATACCGGATCCGGTGAGGGTGGAGTAGATGGTCAGGAGGTTGCTGACGCCCGGCTTCCCGGCGCGGTCGAAGCGGATGACCGTGTCCGTGTCGGTGACCGCGCTCTTGACCTTCTTGGCCGTGGCCTTCGGCTCGTCGAGGAGGTTGATCAGCCCCTTCGGGGTGGCCGCCGACTTGCTCATCTTGGACGACGGGTCCTGAAGATCGAAGATCTTCGCCGTCTCCTTGAGGATGTACGGGTCCGGGATGGTGAAGGTCTCACCGAACCGGGCGTTGAAGCGCTCGGCGAGGTCGCGGGTGAGCTCGATGTGCTGACGCTGGTCCTCGCCGACCGGGACCTGGTTGGCCTGGTACAGCAGGATGTCCGCGACCTGGAGGACCGGGTAGGTGAAGAGGCCGACGGTGGCCCGGTCGGCGCCCTGCTTCGCGGACTTGTCCTTGAACTGCGTCATCCGGGATGCCTCGCCGAAGCCCGTGAGGCAGTTCATCACCCAGCCGAGCTGGGCGTGCTCGGGGACGTGACTCTGGACGAAGAGCGTGCAGCGTTCCGGGTCGAGTCCGGCGGCGAGCAGCTGGGCGGCGGCGAGCCGGGTGTTCGCACGGAGCTCGACGGGGTCCTGCGGAACGGTGATCGCATGCAGGTCCACGACCATGTAAAAGGCGTCGTGGGACTCCTGCAGCGCCACCCACTGGCGGACCGCACCGAGGTAGTTGCCGAGGTGGAACGAGCCTGCGGTGGGCTGGATTCCGGAGAGCACGCGGGGGCGTTCAGAGGCCATGAAACTCATTGTCTCAGGTACGGAACCGATCTCCGGCAGCCGGTGTATCAAAGGTGTGAGGACGCAGGAGGGGGCCCTGCAGAGGGGCCGGGAGGGGGGCCGCGCCGTCGACGACGGGGGTACGGACCGCGCTCTCGGACGTGCCGAGGGGCAGGTCGAGGGACGGGCCGGGCAGCAGGCCGGGACTCGGGCCGAGGCGGCGGCGAGAGCGCCGGCCGAGGGCGAGGCTGCGGTGATCGCTCGTGTGCGCGCCGGGGAGGCGGAGGCATACGCGCAGCTCGTGCGCGCCCACACGGGTGTCGCCCTGCGGGCCGCGGTCGCCTTCGGGGCGGGGGCCGACGCGGAGGATGTGGTGCAGTCGGCCTTCCTGAAGGCGTACCAGTCGCTGGGCCGTTTCCGGGAGGGGGCGGCATTCCGGCCATGGCTGCTGCGGATCGTGGTGAATGAGACGAGGAACACGGTCCGGTCGGCGGGCCGGGCGCGGGCGGTGGCCGGGCGCGAGGCGATATTGCGGGGCGCCGATCCGGCGATACCGGAGTCGGCGGATCCGGCGGTGGCGGCGCTCGCGGAGGAACGGCGGACGCTGCTGACGGCCGCGCTCGACGAGCTGAGCGAAGACCATCGCCGGGTCGTGACGTACCGCTACCTGATGGAGATGGACGAGGCGGAGACGGCGCAGGCCCTGGGCTGGCCACGGGGGACGGTGAAGTCCCGGCTGAACCGCGCCCTGAAAAAGCTGGAGAAGAAGCTCGGGACGGCTACGGACGGTCGAGGGGCGGACAAGCGAGGGGCGGGAGGGGGTGAGGGGCATGAGTGACACGGAGCGGGGGCGTGGCGGTGGCCGGGCGCGCCTGCGGGCGGAGCTGCTGGCACTGGGACGCGGGATGGATGTGCCGGAGCGGGATCCCGAGCGTGCCGGACTGACGATGGCGGAGCGGGTACTGGCGCAGATCGTCGCGGAGGCGGTCCCGGTGCCCGTGCCCGTTCCTCCGGGGCGGCTGAAGCGGGCCGGGGCGTGGGTGCGCGGGCGGGCCCGCCTGCTGGCCGCGGCCCTCTCCGGGGTCCTGGTCGTGCTGGTGCTGACGCCTCCGGTGCGGGCGACGGTCGCGGACTGGTTCGACTTCGGCGGGGTCGAGGTGCGGTACGACCCGTCCGCGCCGGCCCCCGAGCGGCCGGGTGCGCCGGTGCCGGGCTGTGACACGCCGGTGACGCTGTCGGAGGCGGCGCGGCGGTCGGGCTTCCGGCCGGTCGTGCCGCCGGCGCCAGGCGCACCGGAGGCGGTGGCCGTGACGGGACTGCCGGATGGCCGGTCCATGGTCACCCTGTGCTGGCGGGTGAACGGGCGGACGGTACGGCTCGACGAGTTCATGTCGAGACTCGATCCGTACTTCATGAAGCAGGTGCGGGAGCAGCCGCAGTGGCTGACGGTCGACGACGGCCGCGGCGGCCGGGTTTACGGGCTGTGGTTCGCCCGGCCGCATGTGCTGCGCTTCGGCATGGTCGACGGGGACGGCAACCGGTGGACGCGGTACCAACGGACTGCTGGGCCCACCCTGTTGTGGGTCAAGGACGATCGGCTGACACTGCGGCTCGAGGGCGTGGACGTGCGGGAGCGGGCCCGCGCGGTCGCCAGGTCCACGCTCGGACGGGCCGGCGATCGCTAGGCCTGGGATCGGTGGGCACCGGAGCGGAACCTGCGGGGCTCGAGCGGTGTACCAGAAGTGACGCGATACGGACGGGCCGTAACGCACAGTGCGCCAGTGCAAAGGGGACGTCATGGGAAAGCCAGGAAGCCTGTTGAGACGAGGGCCGCGGCTGCGTTCCGTGCAACGGCAGGAGGGCCGGTCCAGGCAGCGGCCAGGGGCCCGGTTCCTGCGGAGCTCGGCCGTGCTCGCGGTGGTGTGGGGGCTGAGCCTCTGCCTCGCGCCGAGTGCGGTGGCAGGCGGATCGACGACCGTGCTCGTCGCTTCGCCCGACAGCGGGGAGGCGACCGCACTCACCGTCTCGGATCCGAGATATGCCGAGCTGGAGGCCCTGCTGGGAGCGGCCGGAAAAGGCGCCAAGCAGCGGCCGCAGAGCATGGACGGGGCGATGGGGACCCGGCAGATCAATGTGACGTGGATGGTCCTGGATCTGGAGCCGATGCGGACCGACCGCGTCTTCCCGGGCGACGATCCGGACACCATATGGATACACACGGCCTCCGAAGTTCCCTATACCTTCCGCGGGTACTGGCACCGGGCGAAGAATCCGGCGCGGCTGGTCAAGCTGTTCACGGAACTCGGTCTGATGGGGAAGACGAGCAACCGGGACGCGTACGCGAGGTTGTTCCCACAGGCCTGGGACAACAAGAAGATGTCCGCCCCGATGGACCCGCTGGCCGGCCTCGCATCGGAACCGGCGACTTCCCCGTCCGCTCCCCCGTCGGCTTCCGCGGACACCGCCAGGGCCTCCGGCCCCGCCGGCCGCTTCGACGGCGTGTGGTGGGCCGTACCCGGGCTGGTGGCGGGGGCGGCGCTCGCTCTGGCCCTGCGCCCCCTGGCAGCCCGGCAGCGTGGTGACGGCGGGGGAGGCGGAGGCCGGGGCGGCCGCGAGAGCGGCCCACGGCAGGAGCTCCTGGACCTCTGACTGCGGTATCTCACGGGCGCGCCATGGATTGAAGGTTTCCTCCCCGGAGATCCGACCGACGATACAAAGTGGGCACCACCCCGGCCCACGCCGCACGACGAACGGAGATCCCGTGTCGACCACGGAAACCGCCATCGCCTCCGCCGAGGCGCACAGCGCGCACAACTACGATCCGCTTCCGGTCGTCGTCGCCTCGGCGGAAGGCGCCTGGATGACCGATGTCGAAGGCCGGCGCTACCTCGACATGCTCGCGGGCTACTCGGCGCTCAACTTCGGCCATGGCAACCGACGCCTGATCGAGGCGGCCAAGGCACAGCTGGACCGGGTGACCCTGACCTCGCGCGCCTTCCATCACGACCGGTTCGCCGACTTCTGTACGCAGCTCGCCGAGTTGTGCGGCATGGAGATGGTGCTGCCCATGAACACCGGGGCGGAGGCCGTGGAGACCGCGGTGAAGACCGCTCGCAAGTGGGGTTACCGGGTGAAGGGCGTCCCGGACGGCATGGCGAAGATCATCGTTGCGTCGAACAACTTCCACGGCCGGACGACGACCATCATCAGCTTCTCCACGGACCAGGAGGCGCGGATGGACTTCGGCCCGTACACGCCGGGGTTCGAGATCGTGCCGTACGGCGATCTGACCGCACTGCGTGCGGCGATGACGGACAACACCGTGGCGGTGCTGCTGGAGCCGATCCAGGGCGAGGCCGGGGTGCTGGTCCCGCCGCCCGGCTACCTCCCTCGGGTGCGCGAGCTGACCCGCGAGCGGGATGTGCTCTTCATCGCCGACGAGATCCAGTCAGGTCTGGGCCGGACGGGCAAGACCTTCGCCTGCGAGCACGAGGGTGTCGTGCCGGACATGTATGTGCTCGGCAAGGCGCTGGGCGGCGGCGTGGTGCCGGTGTCGGCCGTGGTCTCGTCGGCCGCGGTGCTCGGGGTGTACCGGCCGGGTGAGCATGGCTCGACGTTCGGCGGCAACCCTCTCGCCTGCGCGGTCGCGCTGGAGGTCATCGCGATGCTGCGCACCGGCGAGTTCCAGCAGCGGGCCGCAGAGTTGGGCGACCACCTCCACCAGGAGCTGGGGCTGCTGGTGGGTGGCGGCGCGGTGGAGACGGTGCGGGGTCGCGGGCTGTGGGCGGGAATCGACATCGCCCCTGGTCATGGCACGGGGCGGGAGATCTCCGAGAAGCTGATGGACCGCCGGGTACTGGTCAAGGACACCCATGGTTCGACGATCCGGATCGCCCCGCCCCTGGTGATCAGCAAGGAGGACCTGGACTGGGGCCTGGAACAACTGCGGGAGGTGCTGCGCGGCTGACGCCGCCGCACCGGTGGGGTCGGGTCGGCCCGCCCCACCGGTGTCGCTACAGGATGACGTGGGGCAGGAAGCGTGCGTACTCGTCCGTCACCGGACCCGCCGATTCCCGGATGCCGAGCCCCGCGGACTCGTCCTCGACGACCCAGGCGCCCAGCACGACCCGGTTGCCGTCGAAGTCCGGCAGTGGGGCCAGCTCCTGGTAGCAGCACGGTTCGTCCCGTATCACCACAGGGCTTCCCGGCTCGTGGATCGTGACGCCGGCGCCCTCACGGCCGAGCAGCGGCTTGGCGACATAGCCGATGCCACCGCCACCGTTCCCGTCCCCGGCCAGTTCGCGAGGACCGTCGAGATAGGAGGGCAGCAGATTCGGGTGACCGGGATAGAGCTCCCAGAGGATGGCCAGCAGCGCCTTGTTGGAGAGGAGCATCTTCCAGGCGGGCTCGATCCAGCAGGTGGTGCCCGTGCCGCCGCCGTTGTCGAGGGTGTCCAGGACATGAGGGCCGAAGCGATCGGTCGCCAGCCACTCCCACGGGTAGAGCTTGAAGCAGCTACGGATGAAGCGGAGCCGATCGTCGACGAACCGTCCGGCCAGCCGGTCCCAGCCGATCTTTTCCACGGAGAGCGCCTCCGTGTCGATCCCGGCCTGTTCGGCGGTCTCGCGGAGATACGCGACCGTCATCAGGTCCTCGCCGAGTTCGTCCCCCTCGGAGTGGGCGAAATGCAGCGGTCCCGGTGGCAGCAGTGCGGCCTGCCGCTTCCATGCCGCGACGAGACGTTCATGAAGGGAGTTCCACTGGTCGGCGTCCGGGAAGCGGTCCTCCATCCAGAACCACTGGGCACTGGCCGCCTCCACCAGTGAGGTGGGGGTGTCGGCGTTGTACTCCAGCATCTTCGCCGGACCGGTTCCGTCGTAGCGAAGGTCGAACCGGCCGTACAGCGACGGAAGTTCGGCGCGGCGCCGCCACGACTCGGTGATCAGAGCGGCCAGTCGCCGGTCGGTGATGCCTAGGTCGACGAAGCGGTCCTGCTCGACGATGTGCGCGGCGGCGGCCAGGCACATCGTGTGCAGTTCCTCGACCACGTCCTCCAGCGCCTCGACCTCGGGCAGCGAGAAGACGTAGTACGCGCTCTCGTCCCAGTAGGGGCGCAGCGATCCGTCCGGGTAGCGGGTCAGCGGATAGACGATCCCCTGCTCCTCGACGGTCTCCTGCCAGCCGGGGCGCGGTTCGGTGGTGCGGCGTTCCATGACCGGTCAGCCGCCGCCCGTACCGGAGCAGCCGAAGCCGCCGCGATCGACGGCGGACTTGTCGAAACTACCGCCCTGGACCTTGCCGCCCTTGGAGCTGCCGCCGTAGTAGTAGGTGCCGTGGCCACTGCTGCTCTTGCACTCGTAACTGGGCAGCTTGGAGTGGGTCACCGGGTCCACACACCGCTTGTCCGGCTCCGATCCGCACGAGGTGATCGCGGCCGCGAGAACCCCCATGGAACCGAGCACCACCGTGCTCGACCTCACCCTGCGCTTAGCCATGCTTCCGTCTCCCCCATCGTTCCGTTCCAGCCATAGGACCGTCCGTCAGATTAGATGGCCGCTCGGGAAGGCGGGAACCGGGTACGGCGCAGACCGCCCCGTGGAGTCCGCATGTGTTTTTTGGGCTGATCTGCACACCCGGTTCCGCGGTGTGCTTCGGTACGGTCTCCGTTCTCCGGGCCGTTGCCGCGCGGGCCGCCGTGGGGTCGCCGGTTGCTACGACAGCACCCGGCAGAGTGCTTCCAGAGCGCCCGTCCAGGCGCTGTCGGTCGGGGCGCCGTAGCTGATGACCAGTGCGTCGTTTCCCGCCTCCGCGTCCGCGTGCCGGAAGCGGGCCATGCCTTCCAGGGCCAGTCCCTGGAAGGCCGCGGCCTGGATCACCGATCGCTCGTTGCCGTCCGGGAGTTCGAGGACGGCGTGCAGACCGGCTGCGATGCCGCTGATCCGCAGTGCGGGGGCCTGTTCCGCGAGCGCCGCGACGAGCTGGTCGCGGCGCCGTCGGTAGCGCAGCCGCATCGAGCGCACATGACGGTCGTACGCACCGGACTCGATGAACTCCGCGAGCGTCAGCTGGTCCGGCGCGCTCGACACCCAGTCGATCTCGCCCTTCGCCTCGGCCACCTCCTTCACCAACTCCTGCGGCAGCACCATCCAGGCCAGCCGAAGCCCCGGCGCCAGGGACTTGCTGGTCGTCCCCATATAGACGACCCGTTCCGGGTCGAGGCCCTGGAGGGCACCGACCGGCTGCCGGTCGTAGCGGAACTCGCCGTCGTAGTCGTCCTCCAGGATCAGACCGCCCGTACCCCGTGCCCAGTCCACGGCCGCGGCCCGCCGGTCGGGATGGAGCGGCACCCCTGTCGGGAACTGGTGCGCGGGAGTCATCAGCACCGCGCCCACCCCGCGCATCCCGATCAGCTCCCCGGTCCGGGAGCCGAGTCCGTCGAGCGGCAGGCAGGGAGTGCGCAGGCCGGCGTCCGCGAGCAGATTCCAGTGCGCTTCCAGTCCGTACGACTCGACAGCCACCTCCCGCACCCGCCGCTTCCGCAACACCTTCCCCATCAGCATCAGCCCATGGAGGAAGCCGGAACAGATCACGATCCGCTCCGGGTCCGCGTACACCCCGCGGGCCCGCGCCAGATAGTCGGCCAGTACCGTGCGCAGCTCGATGCGTCCGCGCGGATCGCCGTATCCGAAGGCGTCGTTGGGCGCGGCGGTCAGGGCGCGCCGGGCCGCCTTGAGCCAGTCGGCGCGCGGGAACGTCGACAGGTCGGGCGACCCGGGCATCAGGCTGTAGGCGGGCCGGCGCCGCACCGGCCGGGAGCGCGGGGCCGTCGCAGCCGGCCGACGTGGCTCGGCCCGCTGCGCGACCCGGGTGCCCGAACCCTGCCGGGCGGTGAGCCAGCCCTCGGCGACCAGCTCGGCGTAGGCGTCGGCCACGGTGTTCCGGGCGATCCCCAGGTCGGCGGCGAGCGTGCGGGACGACGGCAGCCGGGTCCCGGGCGTCAGCCGCCCGGTCCGTACGGCCTCCCGCAGCGCGTTCATCAGCCCGGCCCGCAGCCCCGCCGCGCCTGCCGGGTCGATGTGCAGGTCGGCTCCGAAAGTGGCCCAGGAATCCTTCATGGGAATGGACCATACTCCTGCGCCATCTGCCCCGTAGCGTCGTACCCATGACGACGAACGAACACAACCACCCGACCTCCGACTACGCCCCCGAACACAGCCCCCGCATGCAGTGGGCCGAGCTCGCCCCCGACGTCTTCAAGGCCATGGTCCGGCTGGAGACAGCATCCCGTAAGGGCCTGGACCCGATCCTCGCCGAGCTGGTGAAGATCCGTGCCTCGCAGCTCAACCACTGCGCGTTCTGCCTCGACATGCACACCAAGGACGCGCTCGCGGCGGGCGAGTCGGTCGAGCGGATCGTCCAGCTCAGCGCGTGGGAGGAGTCGCGGCACTTCTACACGGAGAAGGAGGTCGCGGCGATCGAGCTGACGGAGGCCGTGACGGTCCTGACCGACGGTTTCGTGCCGGACGACGTGTACGAGAAGGCCGCAAAGCACTTCGACGAGGCCGAGCTGGCCCAGCTGATCGCCGCCATCACGGTGATCAACGCCTGGAACCGGTTCTCCGTGGCCACTCGCATGGTCCCCGGCCACTACGCTCCCAGCGACACCAAGCACTGACCCGGACCGCGGAGCGTCGCCGCCCCGCCGCCGCGCCGTCCCTCCTCCGCCTCGCCTCTCCCGGGAGTCCCGCGATGACCGTCTCCGTCTTCCGCGACCTGCACCACGGCCGCACCCCCGGAGACCCGCTGGTCCTCCCCGGCCCATGGGACGCCGCGAGCGCCCGTGTCCTCGCCGACGCCGGTTTCCCGGCGCTCGCCACGCCGAGCGCCGGGGTCGCGGCCTCGCTCGGGTACGAGGACGGGGCGACACCCGCCGCCGAGATGTTCGCGGCCGTGGCCCGGATCGTGCGCGCCGTTCCCGTACCCGTCTCGGCGGACATCGAGGCCGGTTACGGGCTGCCGCCGAAGGAACTCGTGGAGCGGCTCCTCGACACCGGTGCGGTCGGCTGCAACCTGGAGGACTCGGCCGACGGCGTCCTGAAGGACCCGCAGCGGCAGGCGGACCGGCTGGCGGAGGTACGCGCGGTCGCGGGCGATCAGCTCTTCGTCAACGCTCGCGTCGATACGTACGTACGCGGCGTCCCGGACGGCACCGACCCGGAGACGGAGACGATCGCCCGCGCCCGGCTGTATGCGGCAGCCGGTGCGGACTGCGTCTACCCGATCGCCGCACCGCCCGAGTCCCTTCCCCGCCTGGCCGCCGCCATCCCGGCGCCGCTCAACGTCTTCGCCCTGCCGGACGGCCCGACCCCGCGCCGCCTCGGCGAACTGGGCGCCACCCGCATCACGTTCGGCCCCGGGCTGCAGCGCCAGGCCATGGCAGCCGTCCGCCTGATCGCCGACCGGCTGCACGCGCTGTAACCTCCCGCCGCCCGCGCACCGAGCCCGCCAGGGCCTAGCCGTGGGCCTGTCCGCCCCCGAAGGCAGCCAGGGTCCGTTCCAGCATCGGCATGGCCCGCACCACGTTGCGGGAGCGGATCAGGGCGTCCCAGGCGGGTTCGAACTTCTTCCAGCCGCCCGCGTACGCCAGGTGCCTCAGCCGCTCGTGCGTGCCCGGCTGTGCGGCCGCGCCGCGCCAGATGTTCGACCAGCGGTAGAAGTCCCGGTACGCGCGCCAATAGCCGTCCTCCAGCTGACGCGAGGTCATCCCCTTCGGACGGTGGACGACATGGCGGGTGTCGTAGAGATCCCAGTCCCGGTGGACGATCCGGTCCTCGGCCTCCATCTGCTTCCACAGGCCGGTGGACGGATACGGCGTCATGATGTGAAAGGTGGCCGTCTCGATGCCCTGCTCGACGGCCCACTCCACCGTCCGGTCGAAGACGTCCGGGCCGTCGTGGTCGAGGCCGAAGACAAAGCTGGCGTTGACCATGACACCGGCGTCATGGAGCCGGCGGACGGCGGCGCCGTAGTCCTTGCCGATGTTCTGGTCCTTGCGGCGTTCGGCGAGATTCGCGCTGTTGACGGTCTCGAAGCCGACGAACAGGCTACGCAGCCCCGCGTCCACGGCCCGCTCCAGCAGGTCCGGCTGGAGTACGGACTTCACGGTGCCGGCCGCCTGCCAGAGCCGTCCCATTCCGGCCATCCCGTCGAAGAGCGCCTCGGCGAAGCGCCGGTTGCCGAGCAGATGATCGTCGAGGAAGTAGAGGTGCTTGCCGGGCAGCCGCTCGATCTCGGCGAGAGCGTCGTCCACGGCCTGGGTGTAGAAGGACTTGCCGCCCTCGAAGAACGCGTCCTTGTAGCAGAAGTCGCAGTGGTGCGGGCAGCCGCGCGAGACGACGATCGAGTTGGGCACCAGATACAGGTTCCGCTTGATCAGGTCCCGTCGTACGGGCGGCAGTCCGGCCAGGGTGCGCAGCCTGGAGTCGTACCGGCGGCCCGGCACACCGTCCCGGAACTCCTTCAGGAACAGCGGCCAGGTGTCCTCCCCCGGCCCGGTGAAGATCGTGTCCGCGTGCGCCGCCGCCTCGTCCGGGAGCGAGGTCACATGGAGGCCGCCCATGGCGACGTGGACACCTCGGGCGCGGAAGTGGTCGGCTATCTCGTAGCTGCGCCGGGCGGAGGTGATGTACGGCTGGACGACCAGCAGATCGGGGCTGTCGAGCGCCTCGATGTCGACGCGTTCGACATGCTCGTCGAGGAGCGTCACCTCGTCGTCCGGATCCAGGTAGCCGGCGAGGGTCGCCAGGCCGAGCGGCGGGAAGAGCGAGTACTTGATGGGCCGGAAGAGCGGGCTGGTCGCCTCGGTCAGGGCCGGAAGAATCATCGTCACGCGCATGACAGCCCAGACTGCGCAACCCGTGTCCGCAGTTCCCACCCACGGCCGTTCCCGCCGGCGGCCATGTACGAACGCAGCCGCCCCCGGCAGCGACTGCTGCCGGGGGCGGTGAGGTACGCGCCAGGAGGCGTACGGATCAGATCAGACCGAGCTCGCGAACCGCGTCGCGCTCCTCGGCGAGCTCCTGCACCGACGCGTCGATACGCGTGCGGGAGAACTCGTTGATGTCCAGGCCCTGGACGATCTCGTACTTGCCGTCCTTCGTGGTGACCGGGAAGGACGAGATGAGGCCCTCGGGCACACCGTAGGAGCCGTCCGACGGGATACCCATCGAGGTCCAGTCGCCGGGGGCGGTGCCGTTGACCCAGGTGTACACGTGGTCGATGGCGGCGTTGGCGGCCGAGGCGGCCGAGGACGCGCCACGGGCCTCGATGATCGCGGCGCCGCGCTTGGCGACGGTCGGGATGAAGGTGTCGGCCAGCCACGCCTCGTCGTTGACGAGCTCGGCGGCGTTCTTGCCGGCCACCTCCGCGTGGAAGATGTCCGGGTACTGGGTCGCCGAGTGGTTGCCCCAGATCGTCAGCTTCTTGATGTCGGAGACGGCGGCGCCGGTCTTGGCGGCCAGCTGCGAGATCGCGCGGTTGTGGTCCAGGCGGGTCATCGCGGTGAAGCGCTCGGCCGGTACGTCCGGGGCGGCGGCCTGCGCGATGAGCGCGTTGGTGTTGGCCGGGTTGCCGACGACGAGGACCTTGATGTCGTCCGCGGCGTTGTCGTTGATGGCCTTGCCCTGCGGCTTGAAGATGCCACCGTTGGCGGAGAGCAGGTCGCCGCGCTCCATGCCCTTCGTACGGGGGCGGGCGCCGACGAGCAGAGCGACGTTCGCACCGGCGAAGCCGACGTTGGCGTCGTCCGTGATCTCGATGTTGCGCAGCAGCGGGAAGGCGCAGTCGTCGAGCTCCATCGCGGTGCCCTCGGCGGCCTTCAGACCCTGCGGGATCTCCAGGAGGCGCAGGTTGACCGGCACGTCCGGGCCGAGCAGGTGGCCGGATGCGATGCGGAAGAGCAGCGCGTAGCCGATCTGGCCGGCTGCGCCGGTCACGGTGACATTCACGGGAGTGCGGGTCATGGCGATCTCCGTTAGACAGCTGGCGGTGGGGGTCCCTGCCCCTGGTGCTGGATATCCCCTGAATCTTGATGTGAAGAGATATCCAGCGATCAGGCTATCCGACCCGGAACCTCCCGGCCGCCCGCCCCCCTGTGGCACCGCACACAACCGGTCACGCACCGCTCACCGGGGCCGCGTCTCACCCGGCAGCGTCGGTGCACCCCTTCGTCCCGGACACGAGCGTCGCGCAGGCCCTGGCGTCCGTGGCCTTCTTGACGGCGACCATGGGGGTGTACGCGTCGGTGTCCGTGCCGGCGTCCACGGCGCCGTGCTGCCCCGCGGCTCCGCCTGCGGTGATCCGGACCGTGTCGCCCGGGGTGGCCCTGGTGACCCGGGCCCACGCCGCCGCACACGTCTCGCTGTAGCGCACCTCGACGAGGCTTCCGCCGACCGTGACGCTTGCGGCCGTACGGGCGAACCTGCCGCCGCACCCCATGTCCTCCGGATCCTTCCCCGTGCAGTCGGCGCCACTGCACCTGACGCCGTCCGGCAGCTCGGCCGCGCGCGGACTCGGCGACGCCGACGGGGTGGCCGCGTCCTTCCTGTCGTTGTCGTCACCGCCCGGGACGGTCAGGAGTACCGCGGCGGCTGTCACCATCAGCGTGCCCACCACGCCGGTGAGGAACACGGTCAGCTTGCGGCGGTCGACCGGCTTCCGCGCACCGCCGCCGTGTTGCGGCTGCGGCGGCCCTGCAGCGGATCCGTATGCGTCTGTGGATCCAGCACCCGGGCGCGCCCGTGACTGCTGCGGCACGCGCGGGGATGTCCCGCGCTGAATCGGTACGGACGGTGCGCGACCCCCGTCGCGCCCACCCGCATCCCGGTCTGCGCCCGGGTCCGTATCCGCGTCCGCAGCTGTGCCGACGCCCGTGCCGGTGACCGCTCCGGCGGAGCGGCGGCTCCCGCCATGGCCCACCGGGCTCGGCCCGAACTCGCCGAGCGCCGCACGCGCCTGGGCGATCCGGATGCCCTCCATCGTCATGTCGTGGCGCATCTCGGCGCGGCTCCAGGCCCGCTCCGCCAGCTCCCACATGGTCGTCAGATGCACCTGATCGGTGCCCGTGACCTCGGCGAGAGCAACGATCGCCCGCTTGGGCGCGAGCAGCCGACCGTTCAGATAGCGCTCCCACGACGTCTTGCTGTAGCCCGTGCGGTCAGCAACCGCGGCGATGCCCAGACCACTGCGGTCGATGAGTCTGCGAAGCTGGCCGGCGAACTCCCTGACCTGTGGGTCGAGTTCCTCCGGTAGTGCCTTCCAACGAGGCATTACTTCCCCCTCAGTTCCCCCGAACGTGCCTGATGTACCCCGCTCTGTCGTTCCCCCTTGTCCCGGTACGGCGGCCTACCGTTCCGGACTACCCAGGAGGATGTACAAAGGCAGGCGGTCAGTTCCTGGAGAGGGAGCGCACCGAATCATTGGGGAGTTCGGCTCGCACCGTCGCGCGCCCCCTGCCCCGCCCTGCGTTGCCGTGCCGGTCTGCCGCCGTTGCGCAGCGATCACACCGTGGCGGAACGGTCACTTCCGTGCCACAGGCCACAGGGTTCCCTTGAACCGTCGTTCCTCGTCGGCGAGGCTGGATCCAGGTCGGGGCAAGGCCGCTCAAGTCACCGCTTTCCGGAGCTCCTTCGCTCCCGTGGGCCCCGGCCGCAGGTGTCCGTCCCTTATCGGGGGAGGGGACGGACACCACCTGAACTCAGCGGACGCCATCTCCTGGCCGCGGTCTGCTGCGCAAAAGCCGCGGCCCCCTGGCACCCGGAGTGAGTGCGAGGGGGCCGGTTCGCGCTGCGAGGAGTACGTGGCGTCCTGGACGTACTCGGCGTCGTACGGGAGTCAGCGGATCGTGAAGCGGACCGCGTGCTCCAGGAACGGTACGTCCAGCCACGGCTTGGGCTGCGCCACGAGTGCGAGCAGCACGATCAGAACGCCCAGCAGTCCGTACGTCACCAGGTCGGTGAACCGGGAACGGACCGCCAGCATGCCCACCGAGGGAACCACGCAGCGCAGCACGGCTCCACCGATGAGGGCGACGCCGATCAGTATCGTGCCGATTCTGAAGGCCTGGGCGAAGGGGTTGACGGCAACGATCAGCAGGCCGATCCCGGCCGTGCAGAGCACGGCGAGCAGCGGCCACTGGCGGGCCGGGGCGGGCGCGTCTCCGGACGCCGCCCTGCCGCCGCCCTCGGGGCGCGCCGTGTCCCGGGTGAACGAGGGGAACCGTCGCGACGGGCGGGGCGCGACACCCGGGCCACCGCTGGGAGCGGAGTCGCCGGGGGCGGGTTCGCCGTCAGCGGGATCGCTGCTGCCGGAGCCGACGCCCGCGTCTTCCGCCGTCGGCTCGGCGGCGGTTCCGCCATCCGCCGCTTCGGCATCCCTGGTCTCTTCGCCCGCAGGCCCGGCGTCCGGGCCCTCGGTACCGGCGCCCTCGACCGTAGCGCTCACACCCTCGCCCGGCACGTCCTCGGCACGCTCCTCCGCACCGCGCGCGCCTTCGCCCGGCGGCACCGGAATCGCCCGGTCCGCCGCGGCGGCCGGGTCGGCCGGACTCGTACCAGCACCCATGGGGTTCCTTCCGGATCAGGTCGGTCGGCTCAGTCGGCGGACACGGAAGCCGCGGCAGCGGCATCGCGCTCGGCCGCCTCGACCACGTTGACGAGCAGCTGGGCACGGGTCATCGGGCCGACACCGCCCGGGTTCGGGGAGATCCACGCGGCGACCTCGGCCACCCCGGGGTGCACATCGCCGACGATCTTCCCCTCCTCGTCCCGGCTGACGCCGACGTCGAGCACGGCCGCGCCCGGCTTCACGTACTCGGGCCTGATGATGTGCGGCGAACCCGCGGCGGCGACGATGATGTCGGCCTGCTTGAGCTGGGCGGCGAGGTCACGCGTGCCGGTGTGGCACTGGGTGACGGTGGCGTTCTCGGACTTACGGGTCAGCAGCAGCGGGATCGAGCGGCCGATGGTGACGCCGCGGCCGACGACCACGACGTGCGCCCCGTTGATCTCGACGTCGTGGTGGCGGAGCAGCTGGACGACGCCCTGCGGGGTGCACGGCAGCGGGCCCGTCTCGTTCAGGACGAGCCGGCCGAGGTTCATCGGGTGCAGACCGTCGGCGTCCTTGGACGGGTCCATCAGCTCCAGGACACGGTTGGTGTCGATGCCCTTGGGGAGAGGAAGCTGCACGATGTATCCCGTGCAGTCGGGGTTGGCGTTGAGCTCCCGTACGACGTCCTCGATCTCCTCCTGGGTGGCGGTGTCGGGGAGTTCGCGCTGGATGGAGCCGATGCCGACCTGCGCGCAGTCGCGGTGCTTGCCGTTCACGTACCACCTGCTGCCCGGGTCGTCCCCGACGAGCAGGGTTCCCAGGCCAGGGGTGATGCCCTGTGCCTTGAGGGCCGCCACGCGGACGGTCAGATCGGACTTGATCGCGGCTGCGGTGGCCTTGCCATCGAGAATCTGGGCAGTCATAGTGCCCATCCTCGCGGATGACCCCACCCGCATACCAATTCTGGGTCTCCACGGTGGCCGTCAGATTGCGCTTGCACAACACATACGGCAATCGACTGGACAAAAAGCCGACGTCAAGACCACGATGAGCCGCGCAGTACCGCGGGCAGTGTCGGGGGGACAGACCGTTCTGATTGCGCATGATTCCTCCGCCCGGACCGCATCGTCCCCGCACTTTCGCAACGGAGGAATTTCGCCATGAGCAACGGCGACCCGAACAACCCCTACGGTCAGCAGCCGGGCGGGCAGCCGGGCTACGGCTACCCCCAGCAGGCCCCGCAGGGTGGGCAGCCGGGCTACGGCTACCCCCAGCAGGCCCCGCAGGGTGTTCCGCAGCAGGGTTACGGCTACCCGCAGGCCCCGCCCGTCCAGCCCGGTTACGGCTTCCCGGGCGCCCCGGTCGAGATGCCGGGGATTACCAAGGCGGCCCGCATTTTCCTGTTCGTCATCGTGGCCTGCCAGGTCATCGTCGCCGGACTGTACGCCTACACCCTCTCCCAGTTCGACAAGGTCACCGACGGATCCACCGCCGGAAGCGACACGGAGATGTTCGCCAATGTGGGCAAGGGCGTCCTGGGCTTCCTCATCGTGCTCGCGCTCGTCTTCGCCGCACTCGGCGTGATCCTTGCGCTCAAGTACAGCAACGGCGGCAACGCCGTACGTACGTGCTCGATCGTGTATGGGTCCTTCGCCGTCATCAGCGGGCTCTTCACCATTCCGGTGGGTCTCATCACGCTGATCATGGCGGTCCTGCTCATCGTCTTCGCGGCGAAGAGCGCGTCGGCCCAGTGGTTCCAGCGTCCGCGCGCCTGACCGACCCCACCGGGTCGCCGACCGCATCGGATCGGCTCACCGCTCGCACGCGGATCTCCGTGATGAAGGCCGTAATCCCGCACACTCACGGGGGTTACGGCCTTCCGGCGCCCCCGGCCCGCGTCCGCGGAGTCGGCTTGGCGGGTCCTCAGCTGCGGCAACGCCGAGGGCCCCCGGAGACCAGCTCCGGGAGACGCCCTCGGCGTTCGTTCACGCCGCTCGTCCGTTCATGCTGCTCAGTGGAAGAAGTGCCGCGTACCCGTGAAGTACATCGTCACGCCCGCCTTCTTCGCGGCCTCGACGACCAGCTCGTCACGGACCGAACCGCCGGGCTGCGCCACGGCCTTGATGCCGGCCGCGGTCAGGATCTCCAGGCCGTCCGGGAACGGGAAGAACGCGTCCGAAGCGGCGTACGCACCACGCGCACGCTCCTCACCGGCCCGCTCGACGGCGAGCTTCGCGGAGTCGACGCGGTTGACCTGGCCCATGCCGACGCCGACCGAGGCGCCGCCCTTGGCGAGCAGGATCGCGTTGGACTTGACCGCGCGGCAGGCCTTCCAGGCGAACGCGAGCTCGGCGAGCTCGTCCTCGGAGAGCGCCTCACCGGTGGCGAGGGTCCAGTTGGCCGGGTCGTCGCCGTCGGCCTGGAGCCGGTCGGTGACCTGGAGCAGCGCGCCGCCGTCGATCGGCTTGACCTCGACCGTGGATGTCGGGGCGTCGGGGCAGCGCAACACGCGGATGTTCTTCTTGCGGGCGAGGATCTCGACCGCGCCGTCCTCGTACGCCGGGGCGACGATGACCTCGGTGAAGATCTCCGCGACCTGCTCGGCCATGGCGACGGTCACCGGACGGTTGACGGCGATGACACCACCGAAGGCCGACAGCGGGTCGCAGGCGTGCGCGTTGCGGTGCGCCTCGGCGACGTCGTCGGCGATCGCGATGCCGCACGGGTTGGCGTGCTTGATGATCGCGACGCACGGCTCGGCGTGGTCGTACGCGGCACGGCGCGCGGCGTCCGTGTCGGTGTAGTTGTTGTACGACATCTCCTTGCCGTGCAGCTGCTCCGCCTCGGCCAGGCCGCCGGTGCCGGACGTGTAGAGCGCGGCGGGCTGGTGCGGGTTCTCGCCGTACCGCAGGACGTTGCTGCGCTCGTACGTCGCACCGAAGAAGTCGGGGAAGCCCGTGTCGTCGGCGGCGGCGTAGTCGTCCGCGAACCAGGAGGCGACGGCCACGTCGTACGCGGCCGTGTGCTGGAACGCCTCGGCGGCGAGCCGCTTGCGGGTCGTCAGGTCGAAGCCGCCCGCCTTGACCGCGGCGAGGACGTCGGCGTACCGGTCGGGGCTAGTGACGACGGCCACGGACGGGTGGTTCTTGGCCGCGGCGCGGACCATCGACGGGCCGCCGATGTCGATCTGCTCCACGCACTCGTCGGCGGAGGCGCCGGAGGCGACGGTCTCCTTGAACGGGTACAGGTTGACGACGACGAGGTCGAAGGGCTCGACACCGAGCTCGGCGAGCTGCTCGCGGTGGGCGTCCAGGCGCAGGTCGGCGAGGATGCCGGCGTGCACGCGCGGGTGCAGCGTCTTGACGCGGCCGTCGAGGCACTCGGGGAAGCCGGTGAGCTCCTCGACCTTGGTGACCGGCACGCCGGCGGCGGCGATCTTCCCGGCGGTCGAGCCGGTGGAGACGAGCTCGACGCCCGCCTCGTGCAGACCGCGGGCGAGGTCTTCGAGCCCCGTCTTGTCGTAGACACTGACCAGGGCGCGGCGGATGGGCTTATTCACCGACATGACCGAGATGAACCTTTCGTCCCTCAATGCGATAGCCGTTACGGGCGAGCCGCCCCACGACCTCGACGAGCAGCTTGCGCTCGACTTCCTTGATGCGTTCATGGAGAGCGGCTTCGCCCTCCGGCGTGTCCTCTTCGGTCACCTCGACCACGCCCTGCGCGATGATCGGACCGGTGTCGACGCCGTCGTCGACGAAGTGGACGGTGCACCCGGTGACCTTCGCGCCGTACGCGAGGGCGTCACGCACCCCGTGGGCACCGGGAAAGCTGGGGAGCAGGGCGGGGTGGGTGTTGACGAACCGTCCGCCGAACTCGGCGAGGAACCGCTTGCCCACGATCTTCATGAAGCCCGCGGACACCACGAGGTCCGGGCGGTGCGCGGCAGTGGCGGCGGCGAGCGCCGCGTCCCACTCCTCACGGGTGGCGTAGTCCTTGACCTTGCAGACGAAGGTCGGCAGCCCGGCTCCCTCCGCCCGTTCCAGACCGACGATGCTGTCGCGGTCGGCGCCGACCGCGACGACCTGGGCGCCGAAGCCCGCAGGGTCGTCGCCGATCGCATCGAGCAGGGCTTGGAGGTTCGTACCGGAACCGGAGACCAGCACGACCAGGCGGGCCGGAGCGGCGGAGGGGGGCGGGGAGGCCACGGCTGGGCCCTTTCTCGCGTGGTGAAGCAGAGCGACGCTGTTTGTGGGGTCGTTATTTGTAGGGTCGTACGAAAGAATCGCGCCCCGCGATACGGGGAACTCTACGAAGGAGCCGACCGTCAGCAACGATACCGGCACATCGGGGGACCCCCACGGGACGGGGGTGAGGGGCCGGATCGCAGAGGAGATCCAAGGGAGATCGAGGGGGAGATCACAGAGGGAGTGGGTCCTGGCGGCAGATATCGGCCTCCGGCGTCGTGCTCCCAGCTTTCGGCCCCTCCTGGCCGGGAGGTAGCGTCAGGGGACAGCGAACCGTCCGTCAGGGCGGAAATGACGAGATGGGGAAGACGTTCACCATATGCCGGACCGACGCCGCCGCACCGCCTTCCGCCACCCGCTGCCCGAGCGGACCTCACTGCTGCTGCGGGAACGCCAGTCCCCGACGGGCTCCTCCTCGTCCTCGGATCCTTCGGATTCGTCGGATTCCTCGAGCAAGAAGGACGACAACCCCTTCGCCGCCCCGCCGGAGAACCGCCCCGACCAGCCGTGGCGGCCGCGACACCCGTCGCCCGGCGCGAACGGGAGCGGGGACGAGGGTTCGAACGGGAACGGTGAGGGGTCGCCCGAGGGCGGCTCGTCCGACGACCGGCCGGCCTGGGGCAGCCAGTGGAGCAACCACCAGCCGGGCCGCCAGAGCGGCGGCTTCGGCGGCCGTCCGGGCGGCCAGGGCGGGCCGAACGGCCCAGGCGGTCAGGGCGGGCCCGAGGGCGGCCCCGGAGGGCTGCGCTGGGACCCGACCGACCCCGCTCAGCGGCGCGCCCGCTACGCGCTGCTCTCCGGCATGTGGGCCTTCTTCTTCGCGATCTTCGACTTCCCGGAGATCGCCCTGCTGCTCGGCGCACTCGCCGTGTACTGGTCGATCAGCTCGCTGCGCGCCAAGCCGAGGACTGCAACGGCCGCGGAGAGCGCCGACGGGGCCGCCGGTGCGGGTTCCGGTTCCGGCTCCGCTCCGGCCGCGGGGCCGGCTCCCGGAGCCGGGACCGCCGCCCCGTACGCACAGGGCCAGGGCAGGCCGCAGACGACCGCTGCGGTCAGCGGTCTCGTCACGGCGCTGCTCGCGCTCTCGATCGTCGCGATGACATTCACGGTGCAGCTGGTCTACCGCGACTACTACACCTGCGTGAACGACGCCCTCACCAAGTCCGGACAGCTGGCCTGCAACGACCTGCTGCCGAAGCCGTTGGAGCCGTTCTTCGGCGTCAAGAACTAGCGCCTTCCGGACTGTTCGCCGGCCCAGCCTCCGGAGGCTGGGCCGGCGGCGTCTCGGGGCCCTTGGACAGCGATGCCCAGAGGGAACCCCCGGAGGTCCAGGGGGAATCACCGGCCGTCCGCTCGTGCCACGGGTCGGTCGGCAGAAAGTCGTACGGCACAGCGCCCGCATCCTCCTGGTACCAGGACGTCGCCCCGGGCACGGGCGCGGACGTCGCGGGTGGCGAAGGCGGGGACACCGATACGGAACCGACCCCGGCGGGGGATCCGGTTCGGGTTCCGGTTTCCGTGCCCGTTCCGGTGCCGGGTCCTGGCTCCGACGCCTCGGCCGCATCCTCGCCCCCACGCCTGCGCCACCACCGCGGACCGCTCCGCTGCCGCTCCGAAACCTCCACATCGACCAGGAAGTCGAGCACCGACCCGGTCTCCTCCTCCCCGCTCCCGCCGCTGCCGTGCTGCCGCAGCCGCCAGGCCCTCAGCAGCAGCGCCCCGGGGACACCGATCAGTGCCGTCCACGCCGGCGCCGCCGCCCCTGTGAGCCACCAGACCGGGCCGAACTCGGCCAGCGCCCCGGTACCCATCGGTCCGCCCGCCACAGCGGTCAGCGTCGCCGTCCCGACTCCGCATCCCACCGCCGCCAGGGCAGCCGTCAGCGCGGTCTCCCACGGACTGCAGGCATCCCCGTCACGTCCGGTGAACCGAGCGATCGCCACCCCGGCCGCGACCGGCACCACCGCGGCCGCCCAGTTCAGGACCGTCCCGGGGCCGTGGGCCGGTACCGCTGCCAGCAGGGGGAAGTCCGGCAGCGCCGGTCGCCCGG
Organism: Streptomyces sp. NBC_01717; assembly: GCF_036248255.1. Lineage (NCBI taxonomy): Bacteria > Bacillati > Actinomycetota > Actinomycetes > Kitasatosporales > Streptomycetaceae > Streptomyces > Streptomyces sp. NBC_01717. Next base: position 3,950,982 of record NZ_CP109178.1, read on the forward strand.
TGAAGGCGAGCGGGGTGACCGTGGACGCCGTACCGAGTGCGAAGCCGGGCCCGAGCCCATAGGCAGCACCCCACACCGCCGCGTTCGGCACGAGCGCCATCGCCAGCAGCAGCACCGCGGACCGGCCCGCCCAGTCAGCGGAGAGCCCCAGGAACGATGCCTGCACCTGCTCCGCATGCCACACCAGTGACGCCGCCACCAGCAGCGCGCCGCCGCCCAGCAGCACCGCCGTCCCGGCCGCCGCCGCCCGGAACACCGCTTCCGCCCGCCCCGCGAACCGGGTCCGCGCCATCGCCTCGTGCAGCCGCAGCGGCGCCCAGGACGGTGGCGCGACGGGACGCCCGGCCGCCGACCACACGCCCGCCCCCGCCGCACCCGCCACCGCGGGAACCAGCGGGAACAGGAGCGAAGACGGCCGCACAACCATCGAGCCGCTCTTCGCGTAGAACGCGACAGCCGTCGCGACCAGCAGATATCCGCCCGTCACCAGGCAGAAGACGCTCCCGCCCGAGGGCGGGGTGCGCCCGTCGTCGTCAGGCTCCATCACATCGCGGGCGGCCCGATGCACCAACCACATCACCACCGCGGTGAGCAGCAGCGGGACGACACCGACGGGGGCGGGGGCGCCGCTCAGGGTGTCGGTTCTGACGAGTTCGGCGCCGTGCGCCAGCAGCCAGATCCCCGCTGCGGCATGGAAGGCGCCGCCGGGGCCGCTGTCGGAGGCCGGGGAGCTGATCCACACCATCATGACGAGCACAGCCAGCGAGCCGAGTCCGAGCCCCGCGGCAAGCATTCCGCGCAGAAAGGCGGAGACCAGCGCGGCGGACCGGCCCTGCTCAGCCGACAACGACGGGGTGCGTTCGGTCATTTGGGTCACATCGCAATGCTCCCAACGACACGCACTTTTTTCGTGTAACGGGCGAATAGCCGCTGTGTCGCTCAATATACGTTTATGTACTTATTGGCCCAGCGTGGGTCCGCCAGGGGGCCTTCATGACCCACAGCGCCACCGATGCGGCCACCCCCTCCCCGCTGCGCTCCTACTGGGAGCTACGCAGCCTCCGGCCGCCCGAACCCAAGCCACCGGGAGCACCACCATGGCCCCGACCGACCCCGGCACCACCCGGGACCAGCCCACCCCACCCGTCTCCTCCGACCCCACAGCGCCCGAGGACTCGACTTCGCTCGGCCCCACCCCCGCCGACGCATTCGATGCCCTCTACGTCGGCCTCGCCACCGCCCTCTTCCGGCAGACGTATCTGCTGACCGGTCGCCGGAACCTCGCCAAGGAGTCCGTCGAGCGGGCCTTCGAGCAGGCCTGGCAGCGCTGGCCCGAGGTGGCGGTCGACCGGGATCCGGCCGGCTGGGTGCGGGCGGCCGCGTACGAGTACGCGATGTCGCCCTGGCACCGGCTGCGCCGCGCCCACCGCCACCCCGACCCGCAGTCGGCAGCCGATCCCGGCTCGGGCGCCCTGCTCGACGCGCTGCTCGACCTGCCGCCGGCGTACCGGCGCACCCTGCTGCTCCACGACGGTGTCGGCCTGGGTCTACCGGATACCGCGGCGGAGACGGAGGCGAGCACCGCGGCGGCGGCGGGCAGGCTGGTGACCGCGCGGGCCGCGGTCGCCGAGCGGCTGCCCGCATCGACGACCCCGCTCTCGCCCGACGAGGAGTCCGCACTGCTGCACGAACAGCTGGGCACGATCGCCCACGCCCAGCCCGTGGCCGCGCTGCTCACTCCCCATGCGGTCCGTACGAGCAGTGAGAACAAGGCCAGACTCTGGACGCAGGCGGCCATCGCCCTCACCGCAGTGCTCATCGGCCTCGCGGCGATCACCATGGTGACCGCTCCGCCACGGTACGAGACACCGCCGTCGCCCGCCGAGCAGGTCGGGGGCGTGCCGCCCCGCGGTGGTCCGGAGCGGCTGACGACGCAGGACCTGGAGATGCAGCGGAAGCTCGACGACGAGCTCGTTCACGGCCCCGCGCGGCTCGTCCCGGAAGTACGGTGACCGACCCGCGCCACCTGGAGCGAACCCGAATCGAAACGGCGCGGGCCCGTACCCCTCAGGAGGGGTACGGGCCCGCGCAGTACACGCAGTATCAGCGATACAGCGGATCAGCTGCGATGCAGCTGTCAGGCACCGAGGATCTCGCGCGCCAGCTTGGCGGTCTCGGTCGGCGTCTTGCCGACCTTGACGCCGGCGGCCTCGAGGGCCTCCTTCTTCGCCTGGGCGGTGCCGGAGGAGCCGGAGACGATGGCGCCGGCGTGGCCCATGGTCTTGCCCTCGGGGGCGGTGAAGCCCGCGACGTAGCCGACGACCGGCTTGGTGACGTTCTTCGCGATGAAGTCCGCCGCACGCTCCTCGGCGTCGCCACCGATCTCGCCGATCATGACGATCAGGTCGGTCTCGGGGTCGGCCTCGAACGCCTCCAGGGCGTCGATGTGCGTCGTGCCGATGACCGGGTCGCCACCGATGCCGACGGCGGACGAGAAGCCGATGTCACGGAGCTCGTACATCATCTGGTAGGTCAGCGTGCCGGACTTCGACACGAGACCGATGCGGCCGGGCTTGGTGATGTCGCCCGGGATGATGCCGGCGTTGGACTGGCCGGGGGTGATCAGGCCGGGGCAGTTCGGGCCGATGATCCGGGTCTTGTTGCCCTTCGAGCCGGCGTACGCCCAGAAGGCGGCCGAGTCGTGGACAGCGATGCCCTCGGTGATCACGACGGCGAGGGGGATCTCGGCGTCGATCGCCTCGACGACGGCGACCTTGGCGAAGGCCGGCGGCACGAAGAGGACGGACACGTTCGCGCCCGTCTTCTCCATCGCCTCGGCGACGGAGCCGAAGACCGGTACCTCGGTGCCGTCGAAGTCGACGGTCGTGCCGGCCTTGCGCGGGTTCACGCCACCGACGATGTTGGTGCCGTCGGCGAGCATGAGCTTGGTGTGCTTCATGCCGGTCGCACCGGTCATCCCCTGGACGATGACCTTGCTGTCCTTGGTGAGGAAGATAGCCATGGTGTTGGAGTCCCTCGTCCTTACTTCGCAGCCGCGGCGAGCTCAGCGGCCTTGTCGGCCGCACCGTCCATGGTGTCCACGCGCTGCACGAGCGGGTGGTTGGCGTCGGAAAGGATCTTGCGACCCAGCTCCGCGTTGTTGCCGTCGAGGCGCACGACCAGCGGCTTGGTGACCTCTTCGCCCTTCGACTTCAGAAGCGCCAGAGCCTGGACGATGCCGTTGGCGACCTCGTCACACGCGGTGATGCCACCGAAGACGTTGACGAAGACGGACTTGACGTCCGGGTCGCCGAGGATGATCTCGAGACCGTTCGCCATGACCTCGGCGGAGGCGCCGCCACCGATGTCGAGGAAGTTGGCGGGCTTCACGTTGCCGTGGTGCTCACCGGCGTACGCGACGACGTCCAGCGTCGACATGACCAGACCGGCACCGTTACCGATGATGCCGACCTCGCCGTCGAGCTTGACGTAGTTGAGGTTCTTGGCCTTGGCGGCAGCCTCGAGCGGGTTGGCTGCGGCCTTGTCCTCGAGGGCCTCGTGGCCGGGCTGACGGAAGTCGGCGTTCTCGTCGAGAGACACCTTGCCGTCCAGCGCCAGGATGTCGCCGGAGGCGACCTTGGCGAGCGGGTTGACCTCGACGAGGAGCGCGTCCTCGGCGACGAAGGTGTCCCACAGCGTCACCATGACCTCGGCGACCTTCTCGGCCACCTCGGCCGGGAACTTCGCCTGGGCGACGATCTCGCGGGCCTTCTCGATCGTGACTCCGGTGTTGGAGTCGACCGGGACCTTCGCGAGGGCCTCGGGGGTCTTCTCCGCGACCTCCTCGATGTCCATGCCACCCTGCACCGAGGCCATGGCCAGGAAGGTGCGGTTGGTGCGGTCGAGGAGGTACGAGACGTAGTACTCCTCAAGAATCTCCGGCGCGGTCTCGGCGATCATCACCTTGTGGACCGTGTGGCCCTTGATGTCCATGCCGAGGATGTCGGTCGCACGGGCGACCGCCTCGTCGGGGGTGGCGGCCAGCTTGACGCCGCCGGCCTTGCCGCGGCCGCCGACCTTCACCTGCGCCTTGACGACAGACTTGCCGCCCAGCCGCTCGGTCGCCTCGCGGGCTGCCTCAGGCGTGTCAATGACTTCACCGGCCAGCACCGGTACACCGTGCTTGGCGAAGAGGTCCCTCGCCTGGTACTCGAACAGGTCCACGCGCGTCCGTCCCTTTTCAGTGGTCTCGCGGTTCGTTTTCTGCGTGGGCGTGCCGCGAGGGGCAACGTGACTGCTCTGTCACAAGGAAAGCGCACACGGTGTCCGGGTACGCGGCATGTCCATCTCGCAGGTTATCCCCGAGCCCCACAGGACCCTAAATCGCAGCTCACACCTGAGCGGTGATTACGGTCACAGATCGTGCTGGTAGCCGGGTCGCAGTGGACAAAACGGCACGTGAACGTCGATGGGGAGAGGGGACCCGGGGCCGGGCGGTTCCCGTGGTCCGGACGGAGTGGTCCGAACACGACGGGGAACCGCCCGGCGACGGGCCGGGGACTGCCCTCAGAGGTCCGAGAGGTCTCAGATCCCCTGGGCCGGGTACTCCGGAGCGGTGAAGGACGGCACCACGTCGGTGACGAAGTCGGGGGCGACCGATGTCAGACCCTGCGCACCGTGCGCCACGTTGTCGACGGCCGGGCGCGCGTCACCGTCCGCCGTGCCCACCAGGCCGCCCGCGAACGGCTGCACCCGCGCGCCGACACCCTGCGCCAGCGGCATCACCTGGGTCGCGACGCCCTGTGCGAACGGGGCGACCGCATCCCCGGTCAGCCCTTGAGCCAACGGCTGCACCTCGGAGACGACACCCCCCGCGAACGGCTGCACGTCGGAGACGACCGCCCCGGCGAACGGCTGCACCTCGGAGACGACGCTCCCGGCGAAGGGCTGCACGTCGGAGACAACACCCCCGGCGAACGGCTGCACCGCGCCGACCGCGCCGTACGTCAGCGGCTGGACCTCGGCCGTGACGCCGTGCACGAAGGGCAGGGCGGCCTGCTCGACGACGCCGTCGGCGAACGGGGCGACCTCGGAGACCACACCCTGAACGAGGGTGCCGACGTCTCCGAGCGCCTGGTCGACGACCGGCAGCACCGCGGAGACCGCCTCGGCGACGATGGGCGGGAGCACGGCGTCGGAGGTCTGACCGACGACCGGCCCGGCCTCCGTGAGAGCACCCTGGGCCGCGCCCCGGACGGTGCCCTGCGCGGTGGTCGCGGCACCGGCGGCGGTGCTCTGCGCGTAGCCCGGGATCTGCTCGATCGGGCCGAAGAGGTAGTCGATCGGCGCGTCGGGCGCGGCCGGGACGTCGTAGCCGGGGAGGCCCTGCAGGTCCTGCAGGGCGTTTGTGCCGGACAGACCGGACAGGTCCTGTACGGCCTGTGCGTCCTGGACGTCCACGCCGTCGGCGCGGTCGACGGCGCCCGTGAGCTTGCCTGTGACGCCGGTGACCTGGTGCTCGAGGCCGCCCGTCACGCGGTCGACCTGCCGAGCGGCCTTGGCGCCCGGGCCGGACGTCGCCTGCGCGACCACGGCCCCGGCAGCTGCCTTCGCCCCGGTGGTCTCCGTCTTCACGGTGTCCTTGAGCTCCGCGATCCCGTCGGCCGCGTCGGCCGCGTTGTCGGGGGTGGAGAGCGGAACGGAGACGGGCAGCTCGTCCGCACTGGCTACGGCGGTCCCGAGGGCCCACATTCCGGTGGCCGTGGCGGCGACCGCTATGGAACGGCGGATGTTCTGGTGCATGTGTGTCAGATCCTTCGAATACGTTTCGACGGTCCGGAGTCGTCCGGACAGCGGGCAGACCTGTTCCGCCCCCGCGCGGCAGGTCGAGGCGGGGGAACGGCCTGCCCTAGCCGGGGAATTCGAGGATGTCGCCGGACCTGGCACGCATCGGGGCGACGGTCGCCGGAAGACCGGCACCGCGCATGAGCCCGAAAGAGGCACCGTCCGCGAACGGAACGGCGTGGTGTTCGCCGCCGCGTGGCCCATGGGCCTCGGTGGTGGAGGGGTGTACGAAGCCACCACGGGGATCGAGGGGTGCCCGCTCGGGCGCCGGTCCGTACCGCGGTGCGGGTACCCGGCTGTCCGTCCCGCTCGCGGAGGTGTCCCTCAGCAGGGCGGCGAAGTTCCGGCCCTGGTCGGCCTCGGAGGTGTACCCGCAGACCGGACGCGGTGCGGGTGCGGCAGCGCGCGCGCCGGCGCCGGTGGAACCGTGGCCCGGGGGCCCATCGGCAGGGGGCTCGACGGCTGTAAGGGGAAGCAGCAGCCGGGCGGGCAGCACCCACACGTTCGGGAGCACTCCGGCAGCTCTGTCGACGGCCGTGCCGACCCCCTCGACCGCCTCGCCGACCGGTCGGGCGAGATACCGGACGGTGTCCCGCGTCGTCCTGACAACCGACCGGGCGCCGGCGACGGCGACGGACGTCGCGGAGTCGGTGGAAACGGAGGTCGTGGCGGAGGTGGTGGAGGTGGCGGAGACGGCGACGTCGGCAGCCGCGGAGGCCCTGGAAGCCGAAGTGGTGGAAGCGGCGGCGGTGGAAGCGGCCCTCGGCCTGGCGTGCGTTTCAGCAGCCGGCGCGCCCGATGGTCCTGCGACCGGAACCTGAACGTGTGTCGGCACCGGGGCGGAGGCGTCCGGGAGCCCCGTCGACGCTTCGGCCTTCGGGACGACCACCGGTTCGGCCGCCGCATCGGCGGCCTTTTCCTGCGCCTCGGCCCTGTACGCAACTGCCGTCCCAGCGGCGGGAAGCGACGGAACGGGTGCCTGCGCCGCGTGGGCCTCGGCTCCGAAGATGAGGCCGAGGGCCAGCAGTCCGCCGAGGAACAGCACCACCTGCAGCGCGCGCCGGCCGACCGGCCCGCGCACCGGGCGCGGGTCGGCGACAGAACGAACAGTTGCAGCGGTCACGTCGGAGTGAGCCCTCCCAGATGGCGCGGGGTGCGGAACGCAGTCCTCCGCGGACGACGGGACGATGCTTGCACGACCCTCCCGGGTTGACGCAAGTCCCTTGTTACTGATGGGTCTCCTTGTCCGGTATGGGCAGTGGCCTCTTCTCCAGTGCCGCGGCCATCACCTCCGGGAAAAGATCCGGGGTGCACGCGAACGCCGGCGCGCCCAGGGCGCCGAGCGCCGCCGCGTGTTCACGGTCGTAGGCGGGAGCGCCCTCGTCGGAAAGGGCGAGCAGCGTCACGAACTGCACACCGGAGGCCTTCATCGCGGCGACACGCTTCAGCATCTCGTTGCGGATGCCGCCCTCGTAGAGGTCGCTGATGAGGACGACGACCGTCTCGGCCGGGCGGGTGATCCTGGACTGGCAGTAGGCGAGTGCCCGGTTGATGTCGGTGCCACCGCCGAGCTGGGTGCCGAAAAGCACGTCGACGGGGTCGTCGAGCTGGTCCGTGAGGTCGACGACGGCCGTGTCGAAGACGACGAGCCTGGTCCGCAGCGTCCGCATGGAGGCGAGTACCGCCCCGAAGACGGAGGCGTAGACGACGGACGCGGCCATCGATCCCGACTGGTCGATGCAGAGGATGACGTCCTTCTTCACCGCCTGCGCGGCCCGCCCGTAGCCGATGAGTCGTTCAGGGATGACCGTGCCGGCTCCGTCCCCGCCCGGAAGCGGCAGGTAGTTCTTGAGGTTGGCCCGGATGGTGCGGTCCCAGTCGATGTCGCGGTGGCGGGGCCTGTTGATCTTCGCCGAGCGGTCGAGCGCGCCGGTCAGCGTGGCCCTCGTGCGGGTGGCGAGCCGCTTCTCCAGGTCGTCGACGACCTTGCGTACGACGGCTCGTGCCGTCTCCTTCGTCGTCTCGGGCATGGCTTTGTTGAGCGAGAGCAGCGTTCCGACGAGATGGACGTCCGCCTCGACGGCCTCCAGCATCTCCGGCTCCAGCAGCAGTGCGGACAGACCCAGCCGGTCGATCGCATCGCGCTGCATGACCTGGACGACGGAGCTGGGGAAGTACGTACGGATGTCGCCGAGCCAGCGGGCGACGGAGGGGGCGGAGCCGCCGAGCCCGGCCGAGCGGTCGCTCCCTCCGCGGCCGCCGGGCCTGCCCCCGCCGCCGTACAGCGCGTTCAGTGCGCCGTCCATCGCGGCGTCCCGTCCGGTGAGGGTGCAGCCGGTGGTCTCGGCGCTGTCCCCGCCGAGCACCATGCGCCAGCGCCGCAGCCGTTCGCCGTCCACCGCGCCGCTTCCGGCCCCTGCGCCGGACCTCGATGTGTCTGTGTCCGTGGCCGTCGTCATCCTGTTGCCCCCAGCGGTTCCTCGGCGTTGTCGACGGTGTCCGCGTCGGCACCCTCTGCGTCCTCGGCCTCCAGCCCCAGCAGCAGCCGCAGTACGGGCACCACCGCCTCCGCCCGTTCCTCGTCGAGCGCGGGGCCGAAACCGGGGGCCGTCGTGCCGGTGACGGTCCCGGCCGGCCCGCCGGTGGCGGGGCCGCGGCGTACGAGCTCGCCCAGCGTGCGCCGTACTCCCGGTTCGTAGGCCGAGAAGGTGCGGCGCAGCAGCGGCAGTACATCGGTGAACGTGTCCGCGGGGACGCCGGCCAGCCAGGCGTCGACCAGGCCGAGCAGCCGTTCGTCGTGGACGAGGAGCATGCCGCCCCCGCCGGCCCCGCCGACGAAACCCTCGATCCAGGCCGCCGCTTCGGCCGGGGGCGTGCCGGGCGACAGGGCGAGGCCCATCAGCCGTGCCGCGTCGTCCTCTTCGAGCCGCCCCTCGTCGAGCAGCAGCCGGGCCGCGCGACCCCGGATGACGCCGGCGACGGTGTCCCGGGCGGCCAGCTTGTGCAGCACGGCCGTCCAGCGCTCGCGGAGCCCGTCCGCCGGTACCGCACCGGCGAGCAGCCCGATCGCGGTGTGCACCCCGTCCACCTGGCGGCGCAGTTCGGCCGCGCCGTCGGCGTCGAGTCCGGTGCAGGCGGGCGGCAGTCCGACGCAGATCCGCTCGGCGAGCCCGGCCGCCACCTCGCCGAGCGCCGCCGTGTCCGTGGACCGTACGTCCCCGTACCGCAGGGTGCGGGCCAGGGCGGGCAGCGCGTCGGCGAGGTGGCCGACGTCGGCGTCGAGCGCGGCCCGGTCGGCGAGCGCCCGCATCACGACGGGCAGCGCGTCGGGCAGTTCGGCGAGGAGGCAGCGCTCGGCGAGCGCGGTGACCTCGGCGAGCGCGGTCGCCGACCCGGCCTCGGATTCCGCTTTGGCGGTCGCGGCGGTCAGCACGGTGGTGCCCCAGATCCCGGCCTCGGCGACCTGTACGTACAGCTCGGGCTCCCAGCGCAGCCGCCAGCTCTCCCGGAACGTGCCGGTGCTCCCCCGGCCGACGGCCGGTTCGCCCCATCCGACGGCGAGGAGCCGGAGCCGGTGCAGCAGGCGGCTGCGGGCCGCGTCGGTTTCCTTGCGGAGGTCGAGCTCCAACTCCCGCTCCACCGCCTCCGGTTTGAGCCGCAGCGTGCGCTGGAGCCGAGCGAGGTCGCGCTGCAACGGCACGGCGGGGGCGGTGTCCGGCACCTCTCCGAGCGTCTCGCCGACGATGAGCCGGTCCTGTACGAGCGCCAGCGGCACATCGGAGCCCTCGCACATCACGGCCCGGATCGCGTCGGTCGTCTCGCTCAGCCCGGCGAGCGGCCGGCCGCGCAGGGCCGCGAGGGTCCCGGCGAGCCGCACGGCCTCGATGACATGGGCGGACGACACGAACCGGTCCTCGTCGCGCAGGAGTCCGGCGACCTTGGTCATCCACCGTTCGATCGGCCGGTCGGGGGCGCCGAAGAGGTGCCCGTACCAACCGGGCGAGTCGATCCCCGCCCCGTAACCGCTGTGCCGGGCGAGCCGCCTATGGGTCCAGGGCACCCAGGTCAGCTCGGCCTTGACCTTGGGCAGCCCCTTGAGAAGGGCCCTGTCGGCGGTGACGGTCGTCCTCGCTTTGAGCGCGGGCACATGCCAGGCTCCGCAGACGACGACCACATCATCCCCGAACTCCTTTCTTGCGGTGCGCAGTTGGATCCGCATGTACGCCTCGCGGACTGCGTCACGGGGGTGCCCGCCGTCCCCGTACACCTCACGAAGCGCCGTCATCGCCTCGCCGAGCGCGGCGAACGGGGCCCGCGGGTCGACGAGCCGCCCGTCCGGTGCGCGGTGCTCGACGACGTCCTCCCACCAGCGCTCGGGGTCGTCGTACCCGACGGCCTCGGCAAGGACCCCGATGGGGTCGATCGGAGGCGCGGCCACCGCCCCGGCTGCGTCAGCGTCACCCGCTCGCCCCTGTTCCTGCTCGTGGTCGTGGTCCGCACCCGGGTCCGGGGAGTCCGTCATGGCCAGGGAGTGCGCCGCGGGCAGGTCGATGAAGCGGACCGGCACGTCGTGGCGGAGCGCCCAGCGGATCGCGACCCACTCGGGCGAGAACTCGGCGAACGGCCAGAACGCCGCCCGGCCCGGGTCGTCCACCGCATGGGCGAGCAGCGCCACCGGTGGTCGCATCCGCTCGTCGGCGGCGAGCGACAGCAGTGCGTCGCCCTCGGGCGGCCCCTCGATGAGGACGGCCCGAGGTCCGGCGGCATCCAGCGCGGCACGGACCGCGCGGGCCGATCCGGGACCGTGGTGCCGGATCCCGAGCAGCAGCGGCCCGGCGGCGGGCGCGGCCCCGGTCACGCGGAGACCTCGCGGCAGGCGCGGTAGAAGTCCTTCCAGCCGTCCCGCTCGCGGACCACCGTCTCCAGGTACTCCTGCCAGACCACCCGGTCCGCCGCAGGGTCCCGGACGACGGCGCCGAGGATGCCGGCCGCGACATCGCCGGGGCGCAGCACCCCGTCGCCGAAGTGGGCGGCGAGCGCCAGGCCGTTGGTGACGACGGAGATGGCCTCGGCCGTCGACAGCGTGCCCGAAGGGGACTTGAGCTTGGTGCGGCCGTCGGTCGTGAGGCCGTCCCGCAGTTCACGGAAGACCGTGACCACCCGGCGGATCTCGACCATGCCGTCGGGGGCGGCCGGCAGATCGAGCGAGCGCCCGATCTGGTCGACGCGCCGGGACACGATGTCGACCTCGGCGTCGGGCGTGGCGGGCAGCGGCAGGACGACCGTGTTGAACCGGCGGCGCAGGGCACTGGACAGCTCGTTGACCCCGCGGTCGCGGTCGTTGGCCGTCGCGATGACGTTGAACCCGCGGACGGCCTGGACCTCCTGGCCCAGCTCGGGCAGCGGAAGCGTCTTCTCCGACAGGATCGTGATGAGCGAGTCCTGCACATCGGCAGGGATACGGGTGAGCTCCTCGATCCGCGCGGTCATGCCCTCGGACATCGCACGCATCAGCGGGCTGGGCACAAGTGCGTCGCGGCTGGGCCCGTGCGCCAGCAACTGGGCGTAGTTCCACCCGTAACGTACGGCTTCCTCGGGCGTGCCCGCCGTGCCCTGGACCAGCAGGGTCGAGTCGCCGCTGACGGCGGCCGCGAGATGCTCGGAGACCCATGTCTTGGCGGTGCCGGGAACGCCGAGGAGCAGCAGGGCGCGGTCGGTGGCGAGCGTCGTCACGGCGACCTCGACGAGGCGGCGCGGGCCCACATATTTGGGTGTGATCACTGCCCCGTCCGGCAGAACGCCGCCGAGCAGATAGGTGGCCACGGCCCAGGGCGACAGCTTCCAACGCTCGGGCCGCGGGCGGTCGTCGGCGGCCGCGAGCGCCTTCAGCTCGTCGGCGAAAGCGTCCTCGGCGTGCGGGCGCAGAGCCTCTGCACGGACGCCGGCGGTGGTTTCGGACACGGTCATGGATCCCCCTCCAGATCGGTCGACCGGATGTGGTTCCCACCGTGCACCACGCCACTGACAATCGACCCTTCCCACAGCCTTTCCGCAGGTCGGAGCGATTGTCAGTGCCGCGCCCTACCGTCGTTGCCATGCTGCTAACTCACGGGGGAGAACCCTTGCGCACCGCGGCTCCGGTGGTGCGCTGGACGGTGGAGCAGGTCCTGGCCCTGGCTCCTGACGAATCGTCACGCAGGGCCGGCGGCAGGCTCGGTTCGGCCGGTCCGTGGTCCGGCGCGGGCTGCAACGGATCGGGTGCGGTGTGGGGGCTGTGCAAGGGAAGCGGGAGCAAGCCGTACCGGACGGTGGTCGATACGACGGGCCCCGCGTACAAGTGCAGCTGCCCCAGCCGGAAGTTCCCGTGCAAGCACGCGCTGGGGCTGATGCTGCTCTGGGCTTCGGACGAGGCGGCGCTCGGACCGGCGGAGGTGCCGGACTGGGCCGGGGAGTGGCTGGACGGCCGTCGCAGACGGGCGGCGCAGAAGGCCGAGCCGGCCGGAGGCGGCGCGGTCGGCGCCGGTGCGGGCCCGGCCGACCCGGCGGCCGCGAGGCGGCGAGCCGAGCGCCGGGCCGAGCGGATCACCGGCGGCGCCCAGGAGTTGGAGCAGCGGCTGACGGATCTGCTGCGCGGAGGCCTGGCGGCGGCCGATCAGGCTGGGTACGGGCTGTGGGAGGAGACGGCGGCCCGCATGGTCGACGCCCAGGCGCCGGGACTGGCGGGCCGGGTAAGGGAGTTGGGGGCGATCCCGGCGTCCGGTCCCGGCTGGCCGGTGCGGCTGCTCGAGGAGTGTGCGCTGCTGCATCTGCTGGACACCGCATGGCTCGGCATCGACCGGCTGCCGGAGCCGCTGGCGGCGACGGTCCGCACGCGAGTGGGGCTGACGGCCTCCGCCGATGGCCCACCGGTCCGCGACCACTGGCTGGTCCTCGCCCAGTACGACACCCCGGACGGCAAGATCGTCACGCGCCGGATCTGGCTGTACGGAAGGGACTCGGGCCGCACCGCACTGCTGCTGTCCTTCGGGGCGGCCGGACGCTCCCCGGGCCAGGCCCTGCCGGTGGGCGTCACCATCGACGCCGAGCTCACGCCGTATCGAGGGGCCGGGCAGCTGAGGGCGGAGCTGGGAGGGCAGTTCGGTGCGCCGGTGCCGACCGGCACTCCCCCGCCGGGCTCCACGGCGACGGCCGCGGTCGCCGCTTACGGGCGTGCCCTGCGGGACGACCCCTGGCTGGAGTCCTGGCCGGTCACCCTGTGCGGGGTCATACCGGTGCCGTCGAGCGACGGCTGGCAACTGGTGGACGCGGCAGGCGATACGGCCCTGCCCGTCGCCCCCTCGGCGCTGTCCCGGCCAGGTCTGTGGAAGCTCGTGGCGATCTCCGGCGGCGCTCCGGTCACGGTCTTCGGCGAATGCGGCCACCGTGGCTTCGACCCGCTCGCGGCCTGGGCCGACAGTTCCGACGACGGTGCGGCCGAGACCGTGCCGCTCATCTGACCCCTGGAGGAGGACCGATGCCCAGTACGACCACCGCATGGGAAGAGCTCGTCACATCGGCGCTGCTCGGCACCGACCGCCGACCGCTCGCGTCGGGAGCCGGGCCGGGGCCGATCGCGCTGCTGGATGCGGCGGCGCTGCACACGGTGCGACGCAGGGCCGGGCTGCGGCCCGCGGCTGCGGCCGCCCGGCCCGGGACGGCGCCCGCCGACCCGCGGCCGCCCCTGCCGCCCGCCGCGCGCCGAAGGCTCGCCCAACTGCTCGCCGACCGATCGGCGAGCAGCGGTGCGGGCGGCCGGCGCGGCGCGGCACCCGATCTCACGGAGTTGATCCCGCAGTGGCTGGCCGCCGCCGATCAGCGCGGTTTCCGGGCCCCGGCGTCGCTGCTGCCACCCCTGCTGGACGCGGCCCGGGCACGTACCGACCTGCGGCCGCAGGCTCTGGCGTTCGCCGGGCCGCGGGGGCTGTGGCTGGCCGGCCTGAACCCCGAGTGGAAGTTCGCGCTGCGCGGCTCGCCGGGAAGCTCGCTGCTGCCCGATGTGGCCGACGCCGATGCGGTGCGCCGGCTGTGGGAGGAGGGTCTGTTCGCCGAGCGCGTCGCCCTCCTCGGGGCCGTACGGGCGCACGATCCGGGTGGTGCGCTGACGCTGCTGACCAGCACGTGGCCGACGGAGCGCGCCGAGGACCGGCTGATGTTCCTGGACTCGTTGCGCGCCGGGCTGTCCGCAGCGGACGAACCCTTCCTGGAGCAGGCCCTCTCCGACCGCAGCCGCAATGTGCGCGCGACGGCCGCCGAGTTGCTGTCCGCACTGCCGGAGTCGGCGCTGGCCGGACGGATGGCGGCCCGCGCGTCGTCGTGCGTGAACCCTGACCTGACAGCGGGCGCCGCGACCGTCGCCGTGGAGGCGCCGCACGAATGCGACGCCGCGATGCAGCGCGACGGCGTGGTGTCGGTGCCACCGTCCGGACGGGGCGAACGATCGTGGTGGCTCGGCCAGTTGGTGGAGGCGACCCCGCTGTCCGTCTGGCCGGCGCGGTTCGGCGGGCGTACGGCGCAGGAGATCGTCGCCCTGCCCGTCGCCGACGGCTGGGGCGAGGAGCTGCACGCCGCCTGGTGCCGGGCGGCGGTGCGGCAGCGCGACCCGCAGTGGGCGCGCGCGCTGCTCGGCGCCCCTTCGCTCCCCCCGTCGAACGGGCCCGGCACGGCGTCGCTCGCCGAGCGGTCGAAGCTTCTCGCCACGCTGCCCGGCGCGGAACGGGCCGCGTGGGTGGCCGATTTCGTCGCCGCGCACGGTCTGTCGGAGGCGTTCCAGCTCCTGGGCGTCTGCCCGGTCCCCTGGGCGGAGCCGCTCGGCAGATCGGTCGTCGACGCGCTCGACATCGCCCGCGAAGCCGGTAGTTACCCATGGAGCTTCAGCGGCGTCATGGGGCTGGCCGAGCGCTGCCTGAATCCGGCGGAGGCGGACCGCCTGGAGGTCCTCACGACCACCCCGGACGAGCCGGAAAACGCGTCACCGGGCGCGGCCGGCTACTGGTCGGAGGCGTTCCGGCGCCTGGTCTCCACGCTGCGGCTGCGCGCGGCGATGGATGCGGAGCTGGGGGCGGAGACCGCGTAGGCGGGCCTCGGGGGCTGGTGCGGCCGGAAGGGCGGGGGTTTGCGCGGGCCCTGGATTCCTCCCCAGCCCACAGGGCCGCCGGACCGCGTGCCGCGGGAGACGCGACAGGCGGGCCGGGGCGGGCGTCGACCCGGCTGGGGCGGGCCTGGGCCGCCCTCGGCCGGGGTCAGGCTTCTGCGGGCTGGCGGACGTTCGCATTCACCCAGTCGACGATCGACGCCGTCGTCGCTCCCGGGGTGAAGATCGCCGCGACGCCCTGTTCCTTCAGCGGCGCGATGTCCGCCTCCGGAATGATGCCGCCGCCGAACACCTTGATGTCCTCCGCGTCGCGCTCCTTGAGCAGCTCGATCACCTTGGCGAAGAGCGTGTTGTGCGCGCCGGAGAGGATCGAGAGGCCGATCGCGTCGGCGTCCTCCTGGATCGCGGTGTCCACGATCTGCTCGGGCGTCTGGTGGAGCCCGGTGTAGATGACCTCCATACCGGCGTCGCGCAGTGCCCGCGCGATCACCTTGGCGCCGCGGTCATGGCCGTCGAGGCCCGGCTTGGCCACCACCACACGGATCGGACCGGTCACACCCATCACTGCCTCCACATGCGTCTCCCGTGCCTGAAAGGGCCAGGGATGTGAACGAACGTTATCGACAGCATCCCGCAACCCGCCGTTTCGCGGTGGACCGGGAGGGGGAAATCACATCTGGGACATGTTCGCCAGGCTCCGTTCCCGCATCACGCGACACCCGCCGCGCGGGACGGACGCCAGGGGAGCCGCTACGAGGCCGCCGTACCACCGCGCCGCCAGCCGCACGGCACGGCGGTACGGCACCAGGGGCCCGACCAGCCCCCGTTCACACCTCTGCCACGGCGCCCATGAGGGCATACGGGGACCGGAGCCGCCTCCCCGTGCGCCGAGCAGGAGGTCGGCCATGAGGGTCATGAAGGTCCTGCCTTTCCTTCCAACGATGCTGCGCGAGCCCTGCCTGCGACGCACCTGGCTGTCATCGGCGCTGCTGAGGGCCACCGCACTGGAGCTGATCGTGCTCGCCGGGCATGTCCTCCTCTACCCCGCGGGCATCACCAGCGAGCGACGGGACCCCGCGCGCCCGTCCGAGCCGCCCCTCGAGCCGTCCACCGCACCGGCCGGTACCCCGGCCCTTCCCGTCGAGACCCCCGACCGGCCGCCCGTCGTCCTGCTCCACGGGTTCATCGACAACCGCTCCGTCTTCGTCCTGCTGCGCCGCTCCCTCACCCGGCACGGCTGGCACCATCTGGAGTCCCTCAACTACTCGCCGCTGACCTGCGACATCCGTACGGCCGCCGAACTGCTCGGCCGGCACGTCGAGGAGATCTGCGGCCGCACCGGGCACCATGAGGTCGACATCGTCGGGCACAGCCTCGGTGGCCTGATAGCCCGCTATTACGTGCAGCGACTCGGCGGTGACCGACGGGTCCGCACCCTGGTCACTCTCGGCACCCCGCACGGCGGCACGGCCGTCGCCCCGATGGCCAGTGCGCATCCGATCGTGCGCCAGATGCGCAGCGGTTCCGCCCCGATCGAGGAACTGCGCCGGCCCGCGCCCGGCTGCCGGACCCGGTTCGTGAGTTTCTGGAGCGAGCTGGACCAAGTGATCGTCCCGGCCGAGGCGGCCTGCATCGACCATCCGGACCTCGATGCCCAGAACGTACGCGTCAGCGGGATCGGCCATCTCGCGCTGCCGGTCCACCCGGCGGTCGCCGCCGGGATCCGCCAGGCGCTCGAGTCCCCGGAAGCGGCCCCCGGACTCGCGGGTACCGCGTCGGTGGCCTGAGAAAGACGGGAATCCTCGCCACGCAAGGCCGCCACGCCGCGATGAGGGTCGCCCACCCGCGCTCCGGGCCGCCGGGACAGGCCCACAAATAGAACGCGTTTCGAACATAGAGCCAAAGCTCTGTGCACAGTCCGTCGAAAGACGGCCGATTGCCCGTTTCCTGAGCGGCCGGAACCTGGCGAAGATTGTCGGCGTCGCATACCGGCGGGTACAGTCGCGGCCACTGCTTTCCCCTGGATCCCCCACCGGACCCAGACCCAGGTCCTGCTGCCGAGGCGAGAGAGAAGTTGGTGAACGACCAGCACCCCCACGCCGGGTATGTCGGTTACGACAGCCACTCCACGGGCAGCTTCGACAACGACCCGCTCTTCGGCTCCCTCCCGGGCAGCTACGACGGCACGTACGACACCACCGGCTACAACGGTTACGACGGCGGTTACGACACCGGACAGGCCGGATACAGCGGCCAGTACGACTCAAGTCAGTGGGACGCCGGCGCGCATCAGACCGCCGCGTACGACCCCTATGCCGCGTACGGGACCCAGCAGCCGCAGCAGTACGCCACCACCGCTACCTGGATGCCGGATGCCGGCGGCATTCCCGCACAGGGCGGCGCCCCGGATTCTTCGGGCCAGTGGGACACCAACGGCTGGTATCAGGACGGCCAGTGGGCGACAGCCGGGACGGCCGCCTACGACACCGGCGCATACGACGCCACCGCCTGGAACACCGGCGCCACGCCCGAACACGATCAGCAAACCGCGCAAACTGCCCATACCACGCAGGAGTCGTACGAACCCGAACAAACTGCCCATGGCGCCCAGGAGTCCTACGAGGCGCATGAGGCGTACGAGTCGTACGCGGACCAGGGTTCCTACGATCCGTACGAGCCCTACCGCACCGCCGAGTTCAGCCTGCCCGAAACGGACCTGACCGGCGACACCGACAACATCGACGACAGCGACGGTGGCCGCGACGACAGCGACGACCTCGACACGGACCGCGCGGCGGGCCGCAGCGACGGCGACGTCCCCCGTCCCGTAAGCCGCCCCAGCACCCGTGGCGGCAGCCGCAGTCGGCGTCGCACCCCCGCGAAGCGTTCCGCGCTCCTCACCGTCGCCGTTCCCTCCGCCTGCGTGATGAGCGTCGCCGGTATCGCCGCCGCCTCCGTCGGCGGGCTCGGCAGCGGCGAGGAGAAGGACGACACCATGTCGATGGCGGCCGCCGACCCCGGCACCGTCAAGCCGGTCGCCGCGAACAACAAGCTGGACACCCAGCTCGCCAACCTCAGCGCCGACGCGGAGAACTTCGCCGACCGCGCCAGCCGTACCCAGGAGCGCATCGACCTGAAGGAGCGGCAGGCGGCCGAGAAGAAGAAGCGCGAGGAAGAGGCCGCGCGCAAGGAGGCTCTGCGGCCCAAGTTCCTCCTGCCGGTCGCGCAGCACGGCCTCAGCGCCTACTTCGGCCAGGCAGGCGTCAACTGGATGTCCGTGCACACGGGCATCGACTTCCCCGTCTCCTACGGCACTCCGGTGATGGCCGCGACGGACGGCACCGTACGCACCCAGTGGAACAGCGCCTACGGGAACATGGCCATCGTCACCACGGCCGACGGCACCGAGACCTGGTACTGCCACCTCAGCAGCACCAAGATCCGCTCGGGCCCGGTCAAGGCCGGTGACGTCATCGCGTACTCCGGGAACTCCGGGAACTCCACGGGCCCGCACCTGCACTTCGAGGTCCGGCCCGGTGGCGGCGCGGCCATAGACCCGCTGCCCTGGCTCCGCAGCCACGGCCTCGACCCGACCTGAGCAGCCGCAACGATCCACGGCCAGAGGTGGCAGGCGCCCGCCCGGTGACAGGCACCCTGGTGGCAGGCACCCCGCGCCCGCCACCACCGCCGTCAGTGCCCCCGGGGTGTTCCTAGAGCTTCTCCACCGGCGCGTACCGCAGCAGCAGCTTCTTCGGCCGTTCGTCCCCGAAGTCGACCGTCGCCTTCGCCTGGTCGCCGATCCCCTCGACCGCCGTCACCGTGCCGAGCCCGAACTGGTCGTGCGTGACCCGGTCCCCGACCACCAGCGTGATCGTCGGCTTGTCCGAGGTGCGCCGGGTCGCGAAACCCGAGGGGCCCGAGCGCGAGCGCGACGAGGACAGCGACGACGTGATCCCCGACGTCGGTCCGGCCGGGGCCGCCATCGGCCCGGTCCGCTTCCACTGCAGATGCTGGTCCGGAATCTCCTCGAGGAACCGCGACGGCGGGTTGTACGAGGGCTGCCCCCACGCACTGCGCATCGCCGCCCGGGTCAGATAGAGCCGCTCACGGGCCCGGGTGATCCCGACATAGGCGAGGCGCCGCTCCTCCTCCAGCTCCTTGACCTGTCCCAGCGCGCGCATGTGCGGGAAGACGCCGTCCTCCATGCCGGTCAGGAACACCACCGGGAATTCGAGGCCCTTCGCGGTGTGCAGTGTCATCAGCGTGATGACACCGGAGCCGTCCGTGTCCTCGTCGGGGATCTGGTCGGAGTCGGCGACGAGCGCGACCTTCTCCAGGAATTCGGCGAGCGTGCCCGCACTCGCGCCTTCCCCTGCGTCGGACTCCCCTCGCTCCTGCTCGAACTCGAGCGCGACGGCCGCGAGTTCCTGAAGGTTCTCGATGCGGGTCTCGTCCTGCGGGTCGGTGGACGCCTGGAGTTCCGCGAGATAGCCGGTCCGCTCCAGGACCGCCTCCAGCACCACTGCGGGGCCCGCGCCCGACTCGACGATCGTGCGCAGCTCCTCCATCAGCGTGTTGAACCGCTTGACGGCATTGGCGGAGCGGGCCGCCATCCCGTACGCCTCGTCGACGCGGCGCAGCGCCTGCGGGAACGTGATCTTCTCGCGCAGCGACAGGGCGTCGATCATCGCCTCGGCGCGGTCGCCGATGCCGCGCTTCGGCACGTTCAGAATGCGGCGCAGCGGGACGGTGTCCTCGGGGTTGGCGAGGACCCGGAGGTAGGCCAGGATGTCCCGGACCTCCTTGCGCTCGTAGAAGCGCACGCCGCCGACGACCTTGTAGGGCAGGCCGACGCGGATGAAGATCTCTTCGAAGACGCGGGACTGCGCGTTCGTCCGGTAGAAGATGGCGACATCGCCCGCCTTGGCGTCGCCCGCGTCGGTCAGCCGATCGATCTCGTCGGCGACGAACTGCGCCTCGTCGTGCTCGGTGTCGGCGACATAGCCGGTGATCCGGGCGCCCTCGCCCGCGTTCGTCCAGAGGTTCTTGGGGCGGCGGCTCTCGTTGCGTTCGATGACCGCGTTGGCCGCGGAGAGGATCGTCTGCGTGGAGCGGTAGTTCTGCTCCAGCAGGATCGTCGTCGCGTTCGGGTAGTCCTCCTCGAACTGGAGGATGTTGCGGATGGTCGCGCCGCGGAAGGCGTAGATCGACTGGTCCGCGTCACCCACGACGCACAGCTCGGCGGGGGCGTCGGCCGGTCCGGCGGGGCCCACCAGTTCGCGTACGAGCGTGTACTGCGCGTGGTTGGTGTCCTGGTACTCGTCGACGAGGACGTGCCGGAAGCGGCGGCGGTAGTGCTCGGCGACATCGGGGAACGCCTGGAGCAGGTGGACCGTCGTCATGATGATGTCGTCGAAGTCCAGTGCGTTGGCCTCGCGCAGCCGGGACTGGTACATCGCGTAGGCCTGGGCGAGCGTCTTCTCGAATCCGTCCGCGGCCTGCCCGGCGAAGGTCTCCTCGTCGATCAGCTCGTTCTTCAGGTTCGAGACCTTCGCCGTGAACGACTTCGGCGGGAAGCGCTTCGGATCGAGGTCCAGATCGCGGCAGACCAGGGCCATCAGCCGCTTGGAGTCGGCGGCGTCGTAGATCGAGAACGACGAGGTGAAGCCGAGCTTCTTCGACTCACGGCGCAGGATCCGTACGCACGCACTGTGGAACGTCATGACCCACATGGCGTTGGCGCGCGGTCCGACGAGCTGCTCGACGCGCTCCTTCATCTCGCCCGCGGCCTTGTTGGTGAAGGTGATCGCCAGGATCTGGCCGGGGTGCACCCCGCGCTCGGCCAGCAGATGGGCGATGCGGTGGGTGAGCACCCGGGTCTTGCCGGAGCCGGCTCCGGCCACGATGAGCAGCGGCGACCCTGCGTGCACGACGGCGGCGCGCTGCTCGGTGTTCAACCCGTCGAGCAGGGCGGCGGCGTCGATGACGGGGCGGTGGGCGCCGTCCCGGTAGTACGCGTCCCTGGACGGCGGGGGCGCGTCGAACACGCCCGCGAAGAGGTCCTCCGGCACCGCTTCGGGTGCGGAGTCCTCGGGGGGCGGCGGGGGCTCTTCCTCCGAGTGCTGGAGGCCGGCCAGGAAGCTGTCGTCAAAGAGGCTGCTCATCGCTTGACGAGTCTAGGCCGCCGCACCGACACCGTGCGGCCGCATGGCGAACCGCACCCGGCGCACGGGCACATACGGAGACCGCGCGCCCACACCGCGTAAGGGAGGAGGGGGCCGCGCGGCCCGCACCCCGGCCCCCGTCGCCAAGGTCACGAAAATGTATCGGGCATATCGAACATCAACCTTCACAGCAGCACCACGGGTTGGCTAGCGTGCTCGGTCGGGCGGCCCGTACCCCCTGAGGCGAACCACGCCGCGCGGGCCCCCACGCCGAATCCGGGCTGCCCTCGCGGGAGTTCGGAGCCGGGGACCCACATGCATCACCGGGGTGAATCGGTCCATATCTCCACATCCGGACCGTAGGGCAGCCTTCCGTTCCGCCCGAACCCGACAGCTAACCCGGTAGGCGGTCCACGGAAGGAGATGCCGGCCTTGGCGTCGCATCGCAAACCGCGCACCCGGGTGCGCTCCACCACGCCCGCCGTCGGGCTCACGACGGCCGCCCTGGCGGGTGTGACCCTGCTCTCCACACAGAGCGCCACGGCCGCCCCGGCCTCGCCGAAGCCCAGCATCGAGGACGTGCAGAAGAAGGTCGACGACCTCTACCGGCAGGCGGGCACCGCGACCCAGCAGTACAACCAGGCGAAGGAGGCCTCCGCCGCGCAGCGGGGCAAGGTCGACGCGCTGCTGGACGACGTCGCGAAGCGTGCCGGCAAGCTGAACGATGCGCGCAGGGCGCTCGGCAACTACGCGGCGGCTCAGTACCGCACCGGCTCCATCGCGCCGAGCGCCACCTTCTTCCTGGCCGACGACCCGCAGTCGTACTTCGACGAGAACCAGCTGATGGCCCGGATGGCGGGCCGACAGCAGAAGGCGGTCACGGACTTCCGTACGCAGCAGGCCGCGGCGTCGAAGAAGCGCGCCGAGGCGGCGAAGAGTCTGGAGACGCTCACCGAGTCGCAGGCCACGCTGCGGACCAGCAAGGAGAACGTCCAGAAGAAGCTGGGCGAGGCCCGCGCGATGCTGTCGAAGCTGACGGCCGAGGAGAAGGCGCGGCTCGCGGCGCTGGAGCGGAAGAAGGAGGCGGAGGCCAAGCGCAAGGCCGAGGAGCTGGCCCGTCAGCAGGCGGCCGCCAAGGCCGAGGCGGACCGTAAGGCCGAGGAGGCCGCGAACCAGGCCGGATCCGGCGGCGACACGGGGACCGGGACCGGATCGGACAGCAGCGCCACCACGAAGGCCGACAAGGTCCTCGCCTTCGCCCGCGCCCAGTTGGGCAAGCCGTACGTCTGGGGTGCGACGGGCCCGTCGTCGTACGACTGCTCGGGGCTGACCCAGGCCGCCTGGAAGGCGGCGGGCGTCGACATACCCCGCACCACCTGGGACCAGGTGAAGATCGGCACGCGGATCGCGACGGCGGATCTGCAGCCGGGCGACCTCGTCTTCTTCTACGACGACATCAGCCACGTCGGCATCTACAAGGGCGACGGCATGATGATCCACGCTCCGAAGCCGGGCGCGAACGTCCGCGAGGAGTCGATCTACTACATGCCGATATACGGCAGCGTGCGGCCCGCGTAGTCGCGGCCCCGGACAGCGACGAGCCCCCGCCGGAAGGATCCGGCGGGGGCTCGCGCCATGAAGGACAGGGACCGACCCGGGCGGCAGCGGCCGGCTCAGGTCCAGAGCGTCGCGATGAAGATGTTGGCGACCGTCAGCCCGCCGACCGCCGCGAAGACGCCCTTCTCGACCTTCTCCTCGTCCCGCTTGACGTACACCAGCGCGAGGATCACGACCAGGACCGCCAGCTTCACACCGATCTTGATGTTGTTGACCGGCTGGTCGTCCGCCTGGTTGAGCCCGACCAGTGCGATGCCGGTGACCAGCATGGTCAGCGCACCGTGGAGCATCGCCGGGACGAAGCGGGCGGTGCCCGCACCCATCGCCTTCATCTGGGTCAGGAAGCCGCCCAGGAGTGCGGCGATACCGATGATGTGCAGCGCGACGAAGACATTGATGAGTACGTCCATGGGGCCGCAGCCTAGCCGGGGCCATAGCACCGCTCTCCGGCGAGGTGGGGGCTCCTTGGTGTTTCACTTACATCTGCACCAATTGCCTGACTCTGGTGCGTTTTCTCCGATCACTTGATGACATCGCCTCGCCAAATTCGGGCAATAGCCGTCATTACGACTCTTCCTCGTGCCCCGGGTTTAGCGTCCCTATCCAGGTGACCGGCTTCTCCGACGCTCCGCACCCGGACGGCGGCCCGGTCACCCCGCCGAAGAGTCCGGCGGCGCGCGGCTCCCCCTGCCGGCGTCGCCGTCGGACCTCCGCGGGCCCGCCGGTAGGCCCCGACGGGCAGTCGACAGCAAGGAGCCCCGCCCCCGTGGCAGCGCATCGGAAACCCAAGCAGCGCCCGTGTACCGGCTCTGCTGCCCGCACCGCAGCCACCCTCGCGTTCGCCGGGGCCGCGACCGCTGCCGCCCTGCCGGGCGCCGCACACGCCGATCCGCAGCTCACCCCCGCCCAGGTCAAGGCCAAGGTGGACCGGCTGTACCACGAGGCGGAGGTCGCCACCGAGCAGTACAACGGCGCGAAGGAGAAGGCGGCCGCCACCGCCAAGTCCCTGGGCGCACTGCGCGACGAGGCCACCCGCAGGACCGAACGCCTCAACGCCTCCCGCAACGCACTCGGTTCGCTCGCCGCGGCGCAGTACCGCACCGGAGGCATCGACCCCGCCGTACAGCTGGCGCTCTCCTCCGACCCCGACGAGTACCTGCAACGGGCCTCGTACGTGGACCGGATCGCCGACCGGCAGGCCACCGAGGTGTCCAAGGTGCAGCGGCAGGTCACCGAGATCGCCCAGCTGCGCGCCGAGGCGAAGGAGGAACTGGCGGCACTGGGCACCCGCCAGGCGGAACTCAAGAAGCACCGCACGACGGTCAGGGCCAAACTGGCCGACGCCCAGCGACTCCTGGACACCCTGTCGCCCGCGCAGCGCGCCGCGTACGAGCAGTGGGGCACCGCACGCTCCGCCGCCGGCCACGCCGATCGCAGCAACCGGCGCGCCGGCGCCGCGCAGGCCGCCCCCAACGCCCGCGCCGCGGAGGCCGTCGCGTTCGCCTACGGGGCGTTGGGCAAGCCGTACGTCTGGGGCGCGACCGGTCCGACCTCGTTCGACTGCTCGGGGCTGACCCAGGCCGCCTGGCGCTCCGCCGGCGTCTCGCTCCCGCGCACCACGTACACCCAGATCAACGCCGGACAGCGGATCTCCCGCTCCGAACTCGCCCCGGGCGACCTGGTGTTCTTCTACTCCGGCGTCAGCCATGTCGGCCTGTACATCGGCGACGGCCTGATGATCCACGCGCCGCACCCCGGTGCACCGGTCCGCGTCGCACCGATCGACCAAATGCCCTTCGCGGGGGCGACCCGAGTGGCATAGGCTCCCGGCTGCCGCAGCCCCGGGTCCCACCGGACCGGTCGAAGGAGACTCGCACATGACCATGGACGCAGACGTCCAGAGCCACACCCGTACGCTCGCCCAGCGCTCCCCCGACCATCTGCGGATCGGCCCGTTCACCGTCCGCCACAACCCCGACTGGCAGCTGAAGTACGCCAATTACGCGATCCCGGACCAGGGGGCCGAGCCGACGGCGGCCGATGTGCAGGCGCTGATCGCCGCGTTCCGCGAACGGGACCGGATGCCGCGTCTGGAGTATCTGCCCGGTGGGGCACCCGCGGTCGAACCTGCGCTGCTCGCCGCCGGTTTCACCGTCGAGAACAGGGCCCCGATCCTGGCCTGCGCCCTCGGCGACCTCCTGCCGCCGAAGCCGGTGGACGCCCTCGTCATCGCCGAACCGGCCACCGACGCGGAGTTCGACGCCGCCGCCCGCGTGCAGCACCACGGCTACGGCGGGACGGGCGAACCCGAGGGCGGCGAGGCGGCCTGGCTGCGCGACGCGGCGGCGGGCGGCGGCGTGGCGGCCCTCGCCACCGTGGACGGCGTCCCGGCG
This sequence comes from Streptomyces sp. NBC_01717, assembly GCF_036248255.1. NCBI lineage: Bacteria > Bacillati > Actinomycetota > Actinomycetes > Kitasatosporales > Streptomycetaceae > Streptomyces > Streptomyces sp. NBC_01717. The sequence goes on from NZ_CP109178.1 coordinate 3,976,130, forward strand.
GGCGCGGGCGGCTGCTCGGTCCCCGTCGACGGCCTCACCGAACTGGCCGGTCTCGCCGTCACCGACACGTTCCGCCGCCGCGGCATCGGCGCCGCGCTCTCCGCGCATCTGACCGCGACCGCGTTCGCGCGGGGCTGCCGGGTGGTGTGGCTGGAGCCGGGCGACGCCGATGTGGAACGGATCTATGCGGGCATCGGATACCGCAGGATCGGCGAGAAGCTGAACATCTCGCTCGACCCCGCCTGAACACCTCCGGAGTCCCGGCCCCCCGCAACGCTTCCGGACTTCAGACCAGCCGTCGGGCCGTCGCCCACCGCGTCAGCTCGTGCCGGTTCGACAGCTGGAGCTTCCGCAGCACCGCCGAGACATGCGACTCGACCGTCTTCACCGAGATGAACAGCTGCTTGGCGATCTCCTTGTACGCATAGCCGCGGGCGATCAGCCGCAGCACCTCGCGCTCGCGCTGCGTCAGCCGGTCCAGGTCCTCGTCGACCGGCGGCGCGTCCGTCGAGGCGAACGCGTCGAGGACGAAGCCTGCCAGCCTGGGCGAGAACACCGCGTCGCCCTCCTGGACCCGGAAGACCGAGTCGATCAGGTCGGTGCCGGTGATCGTCTTGGTGACGTAGCCGCGGGCGCCGCCGCGGATGACGCCGATGACATCCTCTGCGGCGTCCGAGACGGACAGCGCCAGGAAGCGCACCGGGTTCTCGACCGCACCCATCAGCGGGGCGCAGCGGCGCAGCACCTCGACGCCGCCGCCGCCCGGCAGGTGGACGTCGAGGAGGACGACCTCGGGGCGGGTCGCCGTGATGACGGTGACCGCCTGGTCGACGTCGGCGGCCTCGCCGACGACCTCGACGCCGGTCTCCTCGGTGCGGCCGATCTCGGCCTGCACCCCGGTGCGGAACATCCGGTGATCGTCGACGAGCACGACCCGTACCCGTCGCTCCGGGCCCCCGGTTGCCTCAGTGGTGTCCGTCATCGCTCGCCCTCTCCATCTCCAGCTCGACTTCCGTGCCCCCGCCGGGCACCGAACGCAGCCGCGCCGTACCGCCGTTGCGCTGCATCCGGCCGATGATTGATTCTCTTACGCCCATTCTGTCCGCCGGTACGGAATCCGGATCGAACCCCGGTCCCCGGTCCCGTACCGAGACGAAGACCGTACGGCCCTCGACCTCCGCGTAGACCTGCACGGCGCCGCCCTCGCCACCGTACTTCGCGGCGTTGACCATCGCCTCGCGTGCGGCCTGCATCTGGGCGGCGAGCTTCTCGTCGAGCGGGCAGTCGCCGACGACGACGACCTCCAGCGGGACGCCGTGCTTGTCCTCGACCTCGGCGGCGGCGCGCTTGACCGCTTCGGCGAGGGTTTCCGGTTCGTCGCCCTCGTCCTTGCCGGTGCCCTGGGGGTTGTACAGCCAGTTGCGCAATTCGCGTTCCTGGGCGCGGGCCAGCCTGCGGACCTCGCCCGGGTCCTCGGCGTTGCGCTGGATCAGAGTCAGGGTGTGCAGCACGGAGTCATGGACATGGGCGGCGACCTCGGCCCGTTCCTGGGCCCTGATACGCATCAGGCGTTCCTCGGAGAGGTCCTGGGTCATGCGCACGAGATAGGGGCCGGCCAGCAGCGCGATGCCGGTGAGGACGGCGATCGCCGCGGTGAGGACGTTGCCGAGCTGAGCCGCGGAGCCGCGTACCACCATGAAGCCGGCGAGACCCAGGCCGACCAGGGCGACCCCGGCCAGCCCGCGGGCCAGATGCAGCACCCGGCGGCGGCTGCCGACCTCCATCCAGCGGGCCCGCCTGGCGTTGTCGGCCTGCCGCCACACCAGGACGGAGCCCGCGCCGATCAGCAGCGTCGGCCAGATGTAACGGTCGGCCTTGCTGCCCATGTCGACGTTGCCGACGAAGACGACAGCGCCGATCAGCAGGGCTATGAGGGCGAAGACCTGCCCCTTGTCGGGCTTGCGGAGCCGACGCCGGCCGTCGACGCCGGTCTCGAAGACGGAGCGCGGCGCCTCCACCCCGCCGACACCGAGCGGGACGACGATCCAGAACACCGCGTACAGCAGCGCGCCGAGGCCGTCCGCGAAGAACAGGCCGAGGAAGACGAACCGCACCCAGGCGACGGGCAGCCCGAGATGCCCGGCGAGTCCGCGCGCGACGCCGCCCAGCATCCGCCCGTCGGCGCTGCGGTACAGCTTGCGCAGCGGTGGCTCCTCCGGGTCGGCGCTGAGGGAGCTTGCGGCTCGGGGCGTGGCGGCTGGCATGCTCCGATCGTCACATGTCGGGGTGGGCGGCGGCATCAGGGTCGGCCCCCACTCGACCCTGAGACGGCCGGTCGCGCGGCGACCCGAGAGCCTCCCTTCAGGGTCCGCCGCGGCCAATATCAGGGATCGGCCAGGGTCGGCGCGGGTGCCGCGGGCGCGCACGGCCCGTCACCATGGAGCCATGACCGTTCCCCAGGACGCCGCCCCCGGCGCCGCGCCGCCCGCCGCATCCGGTCCGCAGCTGCAGCGCAGCTCGCGGCAGAAAGTGGTGGCCGGGGTGTGCGGTGGGCTCGGCCGGTACTGCGACATGGACCCGGTGATCTTCCGGATCGTGCTCGGTGTCCTGTCGGTGACCGGTGGCCTGGGCCTGATCTTCTACGGCTTCGCGTGGCTGCTGATCCCGCTGGAAGGCGAGGAGGAGAACGAGGCACGCAGGCTGCTGTCGGGCCGGGTCGAGGGGGCGTCGCTGATCGCGGTGCTGTTCGCGCTGGTCGGCTGCGGGCTCTTCCTCTCCATGCTGGGCAACGGCGGCACGCTGGCGTTCTCCGCGATGCTGACGCTCGCGGTCATCGGCTGCTGCGTCTGGACGCAGCGCCGCAGGACCACGGCCCCCGAGGACCCGCTGCACCCGGCGGCCGCACAGGCGGCGGCGGACGCGCCGCCGGAGGTGAAGGCGCCGCCCTCGCCGGCCGGCCCGTCCTGGTGGCGGGATCCGATCATCAAGGACGGGACCTCGGGGCCGGTGGGCGCCGGCTATCTGTGGGGTCCGGCGGACACGGTGCTCGACGAGGGCACGGTACGGCCCCGCAGGGCCGCGGCGGACGCGCCGTTCCGCGCGCCCGAACGGGCGCGGGTGGACCGGGGGCCGCACTCGATCGGCGGCCTGGTCTTTCTGTTCGCGCTGATCGCGGGTGGTGTGTCCACGGGTCTCAGCTGGGAGACCCATGCGCTCGGTACGAGCCTGCAGTTCGGTCTGGCCGCGGCGCTCGCCGTGTTCGGTGCCGGCATGGTGGTCAGCACGTTCCTCGGCCGGACCGGGTTCGGCACGCTGCTGCTGGCGGTGATCACGGCGGTGCTGCTGGCGGGCGCGGCCGTGCTGCCGAAGGACATCAGCACCCAGTGGGTGCGCGAGGAGTGGCGCCCGGCCTCGGTAGCCTCGGTCCAGCAGCGGTACGAACTGGGCTCCGGCGTCGGCACGCTCGACCTCACGAAGGTGCCGGTCCCGAAGGGCGACACGGTCAGCACCCGGGTACGGGTCGGCGCCGGCCGGGCGGTCGTCGTGGTACCGGAGGCGGTGACGGTCCAGGTGCGGGCGCGGGCCGGACTCGGGGACATCCGGCTGCCGGCCGATCCCCCGGGCGATGTGGACGTCAGCCCGGCGCAGAACGAGCACCGGAAGATCGCTCCGCCGGCCGGCGTCACCCCGGCCGGCACGGTCGAGCTGGACCTGGAAGTCGGTATCGGACAGGTGGAGGTCACTCGTGCTGCGTCATGAGATCCGGCCGGGGCGCGCGGTGGCGGGCATCACGATGCTCGCCCTGGCGGCCGGCTACGCGGCGGACGCGGCGGGCAGCTGGGACGCCCCTTGGACCTTCTTCTTCCCGGTGTTCTTCGGCGGCCTCTGGCTGGCCGCCACCACGACGTGGGTGAGCTACCGGATGCGGCGCCGCCGCGACGCGAAGAAGGCGTCCACGGAGAACGACGCGGCGCCGGCGAGCACGAGCGGCAGCCAAGCCATGAGGTAGGCCAGGTCGTTGCCGAAGTAGTACGGATCGGCCTGCCAGCTCACGGTCAGCCACAGGCTCAGCGAGATCAGTGCCCCGCCGAGTGCGGCGAGCCGCGCCCACAGCCCGATCAGGGTGCCGATGCCGACGGCGAGTTCACCGAAGGCGATGGCGTACCCGAACGCTCCGGGGTTCTTCAGCGAGAGGTCGACAAGGGCCGGGATCGCGGACGAGTCGCGTACCGCGTGCATCATCTCGCCGACGGAGCCCGACCCGGAAGCGCGGAAGAAGGCGCTGTCCGTGAGTTTGTCGACCGCGGCATAGATGAACGTGACGCCGAGAAATATGCGCAGCGGCAGCAGCGCATGCTCCCGTGCCAGCTCCCGCAGGCTCCTCGTCTCGCCCAGACCACGTGTATTCGTGCCGTACCCATGCATAGTGACCCCACCTTCCGTCGACCCGTTACCAGACCATACGTACGCGGTGAACGCGCTGCTCACCAGCCCTGCGGTTCGATCGGGCGCAATCTGCGGGGACCCGGCCGGCCGTTCAGTCCGTGACGTCGATCTCGACCCGGTTCGTCTCCACCCCGGCGGCCGTCACGACCTGTACGTCCACCAGCCCCGGTTCGACCTCCACCGGCACCGGCACGGTGAGCACGGTGTCCGCCGGGTTGGCGAAGCCGCCTGCCACCGGGACCAGCGGGACATGGACATGGACCCGGCCGATCCTGACGACCACGCGGGCCAGCCGGTCCGGGGCCCCGGCGCCGGGCGGTACGAAACCTGCACCGCGGATCTCGATGTCGTCGCCGGTACGGATCGGCGCGTCCAGATCCCCGGGCTCCCGGGCCCGTACGACGGACAGCACGACCGGACGCCCGCCTTCCGTGTACTTGCCCGCGAAGTACGTCGCCGCGGAGACGGCCACCAGCAGGGCCAGTCCCCAGGGCAGATCGGGCAGTTGCTCGGGCCGACGGGCCAGCCGGACCACGGCGAACAGTACGGCGACGGCGCTCACCAGCACGTACTGCACATCGGTGAAACTGCCCCGCCCGGAGTCGTCGGTGAGCAGATCCGCGGCGCGCGGCCGGTCGGCGCGCAGCTTCTGCAGACGCCCGGCGAGGGCGCGTACGGTCACCACCCGGCGCACGACCACGGCAATGGCACACACCAGCGCCAGCGCGGTCAGCACCCCGGCGCCGCGCGCCAGCTCCAGACCGTCGATCAGCGCGTCGCGCTCCGCATGGCCGGAGGCGCCCGCCAGCTGGAGGGCGAGGACGAGCACGGAGAAGACAGCGAGCAGCACCCAGGCCACGGCGACCGCACGGGAGGTGGAGAGCCGGTTGTCCTCGCCGATCAGCGGGGCGAGGACGCCGCCGCGGGCCCGGTGGAAGCGGGCGGCCCCGGTCAGCAGCCCGGCGGTGACGAGCGCGGCGACCAGACCGGCGGTACGGGCCGTCGACCAGCCCGCACCGATGGCGGTGCCGGCCTCACCGATGGCGAGCAGGGCGACGCCTCCCCAGACGACGACCAGGGTGCGCACCCACACCTGGTGAAGCCAGGCGTCGCCCGCCTCCCGGCTGCGCTCGGCGACCGTACGGGCCGACTCGGTCAGCTCGTCGGATACCCACTGGCGGGTCGCGGACGCGGACTGGGCGACGCCGGTCGGCAGCCCCTGGCCCGCGGCGAGTTCGTCCCGCTTGGCCAGGAAGGCGGCCACCGCGCGCCGGTGTCCCTCGCGCGCTCCGTGCGGGCAGTCGCCGCACGTACAGCCACCGCCGTGAGTGCTTTGTCGTGCCTCGTCCAACGCCACGGAGAACGCCGTCCTTTCCCGCCCACGTACTGCCAACTGACCACCGATTGCTGCGAATTGTGCCGTACGGGACGGGCCGGGCCCGCATCGGGGCCGCCGGGACGCGCGGATCGTCAGAATGTTCGGGAGATCTTCCCCCACAGAGGCTGGTAGTTGATCCAGGCCACCAGGTCGCTGCCGAGCTGTTCGCGGGTGGCCACCGCCTCCCGGTGCTCGATCAGAACCGGCTTCCCCGCCGCCCGCGCGGTCAACTGCACCTGGCAGGAACGCTCCATCGTGACGAACCACCAGGCGGCCGCGTCCACCGAGTCGCCGACCGTCAGCAGCCCGTGGTTGCGCAGGATGATCGCCTTGCGCGGGCCGAGGGCGGCCGCGATCCGCCGCCCTTCCTCCTCGTCGACGACGACCCCGGTGTAGGCCTGGTAGACCGCGTGGTCCTCGTAGAAGGCGCAGGACTCCTGAGTGATCGGCTCGATGAACTCACCGAGCGCCGACAGCGCCCGCCCGTGCAGGGAGTGCGTGTGCGCTACGGCGACGATGTCCGGGCGGGCCCGGTGCACCTGGGCATGGACGGCGAACGCCGCCTGGTTGACGTGGTGGCGCCCCTCGACGACCTGCCCGTCCCCGTTGACCAGGATCAGGTCGTCCGGCACGAGTCCGTCGAAGGGGGCGCCGAACGGGTTGACCCAGAAGCAGCCGGTGTACTCCGGGTCCCGTGCCGTGATGTGACCGGAGACGCCGTCCTCGTACCCGTACGCAGCGAACAGCCGCAGCGCCCCGGCCAGCCGCTCCTTGCGGTACGCGCGTTCCTCCTCGACCGACTGATGGACGGGCGGCATCGCGAACTGCAGCTGTTCCACGGGTATCGGTGTGGGCTCGGGCATGGCGACTCCTCGGGGCTCCCAGGGCGTACGGGACCGGAAGTTACCGCCGGTCGCCGCAGGTGGCCAGAGCGATCACGCACCGATTCGGGAACGGTCAGGCGCTCAGCACGAGGTAGGCGAGGGTGAAGTCCCCGCGGTAGCCGCCGTAGTAGCCGGTGCGGCGGGCGTCGACCTCGGCGATCACCTCGTCGTACAGCGGATGCCCGGGGTTCTCCAGCGCCCAGCGCTCCCCCCGTCCGATCGGCCCGTTCGACTCGAAGAGGTCCCATTCACGCTGGTCGGCGACGGTCACCTGGAGTGCGCGCAGCCCGACGGACTCGGCGAGCCTGATCAATTCGAGCAGCGAACCGAAGTCTCCGGGTTCGGCCCCGATACCGGCGAGTGCGGCGGGGGACGGCTCCCGCAGCCAGACCCCGTCGCCGTACAGCACCCGCCCGCCGGGCCGGACGGCGGCGCGCAGGGCCTTCAGCGCCTCGGCCGTCGAGCCGGGCCAGGCATGGGCGGAACCGATGGACACGGCGAGGTCGTAGCCGCTCCCGGTCCACTCGGTGGCGGGCGTCGCGTGGAACCGTACGCGCTCCGCGAGCCCCCGCTCCTCGGCGAGCGTCCGCCCGCGCGCCACGGCGTCGAGGTCGGTCTCCACACCGTCGCCGGTGCTGTCGGGCGCCGATGCCACCAGTCGCATCAGCAGTTCGCCCCACCCGCTGCCGATGTCCACGATGCGCGCCCCGGGGGCAGGTGCACAGCCCGAGATCAACTGTGTCGCGTGCTCCTCGGAGAGCGGGGTGTTCCAGGTCAGTCGGTAGTTGTGAGGCGCGGAGATGATCGGGCGGATCTCATCGGCAGACATGGTCGCGGAGCCTCGCACGGTCGTGCGGGCGGTGCAATCGGTTTTCTCAGCCGACACGACGATGCCGCCGCTCAAACGAATGAGCGACGGCATCGCGTTGACCCTGCGGGGAGGGCTACTCCCACTCGATGGTGCCCGGCGGCTTGCTCGTCACGTCGAGGACGACGCGGTTGACGTCGGCGACCTCGTTCGTGATGCGGGTGGAGATCTTCGCCAGAACCTCGTACGGCAGGCGCGACCAGTCGGCCGTCATGGCGTCCTCGGAGGAGACCGGACGCAGGACGATCGGGTGGCCGTAGGTGCGGCCGTCGCCCTGGACGCCGACCGAGCGGACATCGGCCAGGAGAACCACGGGGCACTGCCAGATGTCACGGTCGAGTCCGGCCGCGGTCAGCTCCTCGCGGGCGATGGCGTCGGCCTCTCGCAGCAGGTCGAGCCGGTCCTTGGTGACCTCGCCGACGATCCGGATACCGAGACCGGGGCCGGGGAACGGCTGGCGCTGGACGATCTCCTCCGGCAGGCCCAGCTCCTGGCCGACCATCCGGACCTCGTCCTTGAACAGCTGGCGCAGCGGCTCGACGAGCTGGAACTCGATGTCGTCGGGGAGACCGCCCACGTTGTGGTGGGACTTGATGTTGGCGGTGCCGGTGCCGCCGCCGGACTCCACGACGTCCGGGTAGAGCGTGCCCTGCACCAGGAAGGCGACGTCCTCGCCGGCCGCGCCCGCCTCGGCGACGAGCTCGGCCTGGGCCTGCTCGAAGACACGGATGAACTCGCGGCCGATGATCTTTCGCTTCTGCTCGGGGTCGGAGACCCCGGCCAGCGCCTTCAGGAACCGCTCCTCGGCGTCGACGACCTTCAGCTGGACGCCGGTGGCGGCCACGAAGTCCTTCTCGACCTGCTCGGTCTCGCCCTTGCGCATCAGGCCGTGGTCCACGTACACGCAGGTCAGCTGGGAGCCGATGGCCTTCTGCACGAGGGCCGCGGCGACCGCGGAGTCGACGCCGCCGGAGAGGCCGCAGATGGCGCGCTTGGTGCCGACCTGCTCGCGGATCAGCGCGATCTGCTCCTCGACCACGTTGGTCGTGGTCCAGGTCGGCTCGATGCCGGCGCCGCGGTAGAGGAAGTGCTCCAGGACCTGCTGGCCGTGCGTGGAGTGCAGCACCTCCGGGTGGTACTGGACGCCGTACAGCTTCTTCTCGTCGTTCTCGAAGGCGGCGACCGGCACGACGTCCGTGGACGCGGTGACGGTGAAGCCCTCGGGGGCGGCGGAGCAGGCGTCGCCGTGCGACATCCACACCGACTGCTCGGCGGGCGTGCCCTCGAAGAGCGTGGAGCCGGTCTTGGAGACGGTCAGCGGGGTGCGACCGTACTCACGGGCACCGTTGTCGTCGACGGTGCCGCCGAGCGTGGTGGCCATCAGCTGGAAGCCGTAGCACATGCCGAAGACCGGGACCCCGGCCTCGAACAGCGAGCGGTCGAGGCTGGGCGCGCCCTCCGCGTACACCGAGGAGGGTCCGCCGGACAGGATGATCGCCCGGGGGTTCTTGGCCAGCATCTCGGCCACCGGCATCGTGGACGGGACGATCTCGCTGTAGACCCGGGCCTCACGGACGCGTCGGGCGATGAGCTGGGCGTACTGCGCGCCGAAGTCGACAACAAGGACCACGTCGGGTGCGGTGTCGGGGGCGGCGGGGGGTGCTGCTGGCACGGGGCGGCCTTCCGGCGGTGAAGGGGGGTCGGTCCTCCCGATTCTACCGGGGATGCGAGGGAGACCCTGTTCGCGTCCGACGGGCGGGGTCGTCGGCAGCCCTCACCACGGTGTCTCACCATCCGGGCGCCGCGTTGGACCACCGGCGGGGACGGGTCCATACTGAGCTCATGCATCAGCACACGACCTACGTCTTTACCTATGGCACCCGGCCCGCCGGCTGCCATGGTCGTGCTGCTTGAGCCACTGACAAGCAACGTTCCAGGCGCCCCGGGCCGACAGGCCCGGGGCGTTCTGGCATTCCGGGTCCGATCGCTTCGGGGGGCCACACCCCACCAGGACACCAGGAGTCACGGAATGAACAGCACCGCCGTCGCCGCGCAGAAGCTCGCCGAGAAGACCCCCACCGAGAAGACCGGTGCGCACACCGATGAGGCCGCCGCGCTGATCGCCGGAGCCCGGGAGCGCATCGATTCACTGGACGACCGGATCATCGGGCTCGTCCAGGAACGGATGGCCGTCTCGGCCGTCATCCAGGAGGCCCGGGTCACCTCCGGCGGCCGCCGGGTCAACCTCTCCCGCGAGATGGAGATCCTCGGCCAGTACCGGGACGCGCTCGGCAAGCCCGGCACCTCGCTCGCCATGACGCTGCTGGAGCTGTGCCGCGGCCGCGTATGAGACCTGTCCGGCTGCCGCACCGGCCGCGGGACTGTACGGGCGCATCTGCGTTCGGGCCGACTCTCACCCGTACGGCGCGTGACCGGGCGCACGGTGACTTCGTTGGTCCCGGTGTCCGTGCCAGCCAGGGGCGGCTTTCGAAGAAACCACGCGTGGCTCCGCTGGAGCGTGTGGCGTACTGCAGGTACGCCGTGGGACCGCGCTCCAGCGTGCGTGACCGGTCGGCAGGGGACAGCAGCCCGGTCACCCCAAGAACGGTCGGCTCCGGGGACGCCCGGAGCCGACCGTATCCGGGCGAGAACGCCACTCACGCGCCCCGGTACGCCGGGGACGCAGACCCGATGCACCTCACCCTGCGGCGCTCCCCGGTGCCGCTACTCGGCACCGGCGTCGCCCTGACACCGACGCTGATCGACAAGGGCCCCCTGGACCGGTTTCGCGGCCCACGGGGCCCTTGGTCATGTCGTGATCCTTTCCTGGCCGCCGGCTTCTGAAGGCGCAGCGGGGCCGTCGTGTCAGCAGGGCGACGGCGAGAAACCACAGGTACCGGAGAGACGACAGAGAGAGGCGTGACGGGAGTCACATAAGGATTCTGTGAGGTTCCGGACAACCATTACCCCGGACCACAAGTCATGCATGCAGAACACCGGCCCCACCCGTGAACACGACGGGCGACGTCTCCGGCACGCTCGCAGGGACCGGTTCGTCCTCCGCAGTGCCGATGTTCGCCCTCGCGGGCGGCGCGGCCGTAGTGCTCGGTGCCGGTGCGATGTTCGTCGTGCGGCGCCGCAGGAACGGTGACGCCGCCGCGTAACGGGCGACATCACCGGTAGGCGTGAGGGGCTGCACTCGGAGGGGGGTGCAGCCCCTTTCCGCTGTCCTGTTTCTCTCCTACTTGTCTGCGTGCTTCCTCGGCGGGACCGCGGGCAGGCCCAGGAACGGCAGCTTCAGCGCGCCGAAGGCCTCCTTCGGCACCGCCGGCGCCTTCGGTGCGACCGCGGCCAGCCGCTCGTACGCCTCGCCCTGCGCCGGACGCGGGTCCGCCTCACCCTTGTTGGGCCAGAACGACATGGCCCGCTCCGCCTGCGCGGTGATGGTCAGCGACGGGTTGACGCCGAGGTTCGCGGAGACCGCCGAGCCGTCGACGACCGAGATGCCCGGGTGCCCGTACAGCCGGTGGTACGGGTCGATGACCCCCTCATCGGCGCTCGCACCGATCGGGCAGCCACCGAGGAAGTGCGCGGTCAGCGGGGTGCCCATGAGTTCCCCGACGTTCGACCCGGCGAAGCCGTTGATCTCCTCGGCGAGCAGCGAGGCGCTGCGTGTGGCCTCCTCGATCTGGGTCGGGTTGGGCGCGCCGTGCCCCTGGCGGGCGGTGAGCAGGCCCTTTCCGATACCACCTGGCTTGCGGTACGTCGTCAGGGAGTTGTCCAGCGACTGCATGACAAGGCCGATGATGGTCCGCTCCGACCAGCGCCTATTGGAGAGCGACCGCACGGCGAGGGCCGGGTGCCTGGCCATGTTGCCGAGCCAGCCCAGCACCCGGCGGCCGCCGTACGGCACCTGCAGGATCGACATCGCGCCCATGGCGTTGGAGCCCTTGCCGTAGCGGACCGGCTCGATGTGGGTGTTCTCGTCGGGGTGGATCGACGAGGTGATGGCGACGCCCTGGGTGAAGTCGGCCCTCGCGGTGCCGTGCTTCTTGCGGTAGCGGCGGTCGCTGGTCTGCGAGCCGACGAGCGCCTCGGAGTTGGTACGGGTCAGCTCGCCGAGCCGCGACGACAGCCGGGGCAGCAGCCCCTGGTCCCTCATCGTGTGGAGGAGGGTCTGGGTGCCGTACGTGCCGGCCGCGACGACCACCTTGCGGGCGCGCAGCAGCGTCGGCTTGCCCTTCCTGCGGCGGTCCGTCGGGACGGTGGTGACGTGGTAGCCGCCCTCCGGGTCGTCCGTGATCGCGACCACGGAGGTCATCGGGTGGATGACCGCTCCGGCCTTCTCGGCGAGGTGGAGGTAGTTCTCGTTGAGGGTGTTCTTCGCGCCGTGACGGCAGCCCGTCATGCATTCGCCGCACTCGGTGCAGGCCTTGCGGGCAGGCCCCGCGCCGCCGAAGTACGGGTCGGCGACCGTCTCACCGGGCTTCGCCCTCGTCGTACCGTCGGCGTCCTTGCCGTCGCCGAAGAAGACGCCGACCGGGGCGAGATGGAAGGTGTCGCCGACCCCCATGGCCTGCGCGGTCGCCTTCAGATGGACGTCGGACGGGGTCATCGTCGGGTTGAGCCGGACTCCGAGCATCCGCTTGGCCTGGTCGTAGTACGGCGCCAGCTCGTCCTGCCAGTCGGTGATTTCAGCCCACTGCCGGTCCTCGAAGAACGGTGCCGGGGGTACGTAAAGCGTGTTGGCGTAATTGAGCGAGCCACCGCCGACACCCGCCCCGGCGAGCACCATCACGTTGCCGAGCAGATGCACACGCTGGATGCCGAAGAGCCCGAGTGCGGGGGCCCACAGGTAGTTCTTGATGTCCCAGGAGTTCCTGGGGAGGGTGCCGGGGGTGAAGCGGCGGCCCGCCTCCAGGACCCCGACCCGGTATCCCTTCTCGGTCAGCCGCAGGGCCGACACCGCACCGCCGAAGCCCGAGCCGACGACAAGGACGTCGTAGTCGTACGCCGCGTCGTCATCGGTCTCGCCGGCCGGTTCGGCCTGATTCTGGGCAGGGCTGTCCTGGGACATGGCTCTCCTCGGTACGAAAAGGGCAGAAGGTGCCGCGGTGTTACGGGGGTCAGCGCAGGCGGAACGCCTTCATCGCCTTCAGGCTGCGGCTCATGAACGCCGCGTACTTCTCGTCGTCCATCCCGAAGGACGGGGCGAGCGGGATCAGCCTCTGCTGCGCGACGGTCTGGGCCTCGGTGTACTTGAGGATGCCCTCGGAGCCGTGCCGCCGGCCGAGACCGGAGTCCTTCATGCCGCCCATCGGGGACTGCACGCTGCCGTACGCGGGGGCGTATCCCTCGTTGATGTTCACCGTGCCGGTACGCAGCCGGGCGGCGACCTGGTGACCGCGCTTGGAGTCCTTGGTCCAGACGCTGGAGTTCAGGCCGTACGGGGTGGCGTTGGCGAGGGCGATGACCTCGTCCTCGTCGGAGAAGCGGTAGATGGAGACGACCGGGCCGAAGGTCTCCTGGGTGCAGACGGCCATCGGAGCCTCGACGCCGTCGAGGATGGTCGGCTCGTAGAACAGCGGGCCGATGTCGGGGCGGGCGACACCGCCGGCGACGAGCGTGGCGCCCTTCTCGACGGCCTCCGCGACATGCTGGGTGACGGTCTCCAGCTGGCGCTCGCCGACGAGCGAGCCCATGTCGGCGCCGTAGGCGAGGGAGTTGCCGAGCCGCATGGCCTTCGTGCGGGTGGCGAACCGCTCCACGAAGTCGTCGGCGACCGACTCGTGGACGTAGAGCCGCTCGATGGAGATGCAGAGCTGTCCGGCGGAGGAGAAGCAGGCGCGGACGGCACCGGCGGCGGCCTTCTCCACGTCGGCGTCCTCGAGGACCAGCATGGCGTTCTTGCCGCCGAGCTCCAGCGAGACGCCGACCAGGCGGGCGGCGGCGCCCTGGGCGACCTCTCGGCCGGTGCGCGTGGAACCGGTGAACGAGACGTAGTCGGCGTGCTTGACGACCTCGGGCCCGACGACCGGTCCGTCACCGAGGACGACCTGGAACACCTCGGCGGGCAGCCCGGCCTCGATCAGCAGGTCACGGGCCCAGAGCGCGGTCAGCGCGGTCTCCGTGTCGGGCTTCATCACGAGGGCGTTCCCGGAGACGAACGCGGGCAGCGCATCGCCGACGGACAGCTCGAACGGGTAGTTCCACGGAGCGATCTGGCCGATGACACCGCGCGGCTGCCGCAGCTCGGTGACCTTGGTCAGCGTCGGCACGACACCGGTGTGCCGCTTCGGCTTCAGATACGAGGACGCCCTGCGCCCGTAGTGCCGGGCGGAGACGGCGACCGCCTGCACCTCCTCGTGGGCGTGCAGCCGGGCCTTGCCGGTCTCCAGCTGGATGAGGTCGAGGACCTCCGCCTGCCGCTCGAGAACGAGGTCGTGGAAGCGGAGGAGGACGGCGGCCCTGGTCCGGACCGGGGTGGCGGCCCAGGCGGGCTGGGCGGCGCGGGCCCGCTCGAAGGCGGTCGCGACGTCCTCGGGCGTGGACTCGGGCAGGTCGGCCAGCTTCTCCCCGGTGAACGGGGTGTGGTTCGCGGTACGGCCGGAGCCGACGACACCACGGGTGAGCTGGGCGATCACCTCGGGCGTCACCACATCGGCAGCCGTGCGCACACCCGCGGGGGCGGCGGCCACGGGGTTGGTACCGAGGGGGGCGGCAGATGCCTGCGAGTCCGTCGAGTCCGTCATGAGGGCGAGGGTATGTCCAGCCCACCGCTTTGGGTACCCGTCGGTAATAGGTTTTCACACTCCCCACAAACGAGCCAGTGATCACTGGCAACAAAGCCCCTGATCAGGGACCCATGCGGTGAATACCCAAGACGGGGACGAGAGTGCCATCAGGCTCGGCCCAACCGATTCATCCGACGGCCCCGAGCCCGCGCAGAGATACACACTGAGATACACACGCAACCGCCGGGAGAGGCCTGCCTCTCCCGGCGAAGCTGTGCGCGCATCGGGCTGCACCGTCACCAATAGCCAGCCCTGCACGGCCCCCGCCTTGAGACCGAACACAAGTACACCCAAGAGACCTCGGGGACGGTTCCTGCCGGTGCGTAGACGTACGTCCGCCCGAACTCATGCTCTCTCACGGCAACGGCAGCGCTTCCGCCTCAGCCACCTAGCCGGCAAGTTCCTGATGCAAATTCGCCATAGCAGGATGCCTACACGCGAGACCAACGGTTAGCCGAGCCCAGCGAAGATGCAACACATGCATACTCGAGCACGGGGGCACCAACGACGCGGTTCAGCCCTTCGATCCACGAGACGCCACGGCGCATCGACGCTACCGCAGCGCAGACTTCATCAAGCCTTGCCATTCGTGGATGACTTGCACGTCGCCCAGGCCACGTCTCCCTTTGAGGCCAGACAGACCTTCACATACACGTTGGTTCCTTCAGTGAGGTTGATCGTGTCGCCGAGGCAGGCACTTGCCGTCAGGTTGTTATATACCTCCCCCAACAAATTCCCGGTCTCTTTCAGATACAGCCCACCCCACACCGCGAATCCATCCGCCTTTATATCACAGACGGTGAGCACGTCCCCATTGTGCTCGAACTGCGCAGCCCCCGCCCTGACGCCGCCATTCGTGACGTAGACCATGGACGTATTGGTCCCCGCATACGCCGTACCCGCAGAAATGCCGACCGCGATCGTCGCTGCCGCCAAAACCGAGCCAACCCGAGACATTCTCGAACTACGCACATCCACCCCTATGAATCAGACTCAACTACACCACTCAGACAGGTCACATCGGCGCCATCTCGCGCCGCCACACATCATACAACTAACTTAAGACGACGGGCAGTTGAACAACGCGACCGGGATGGGGAGCGCAGACGGCCTCGTTCATCCGGGTGGTTGCCATGAACGCAGGATGGTGTCGAACTTCTTGCGATCCCAGTCCTCAGCCGGACCACCCATATATATGGCGTACTCTGCCCCACCATGCCCAACCGAGTACATCTGGTCAATCGCCCGGCGCTTTCCAGGGTGATTCTCACTCGCTGTCCAAGAAAACTCCCACAGCGCGGCGTTTTGATCCCGGTAGGTGTTGGCAAGCAGCGCCAGCCTCCGATAATCCGCGAGCCCACCAATCTTGGTTTCGAGGCTCAGAAGGTGCAGATATGGGGTCTCGAAGTCTGGATTCTCATCGATACTGATTCGAAGGAAGTGGTTGCCATTGTCTGGGGTGTAGTCGACGTTCCCAGCGTTTACTCGGCGCTCCCAGCCGCGCGGTAGAAGCAAGCTGAACCCTTCGGGGTCAGTCACCCGTTGCCAACCGTCCGGTATGGCCTTGCTGGACGGGGAAGGCTTCGATGCCTCGGCCGAAGGCCGCGGCGAAGTGCTGCTGCCGTGCGGCGAACCGCTCCCGGCGGAGCCGGTCCTCGAGTTGTCGCCGTACTTCATCGCGGCCAGTCCGGCGCCGCCGCCGACCAGTGCGGCGACGGCGACGACCAGGATCGCCGTACGCCAACGGCCACGGCTGCGGCGGGTCATCGGCGTCGCGGTGAACTGCGGGACGGTGGCGCGTGATTCCGCTCCGGTGCCGACCGGGCCGTCCGAGCCCATCGAACGCAGGGCTTCCTCGGACACCCGCTGGGTCGGGACGTAGGCCTGCGCCGCCCGGGGCTCCCGGCCCTCCATCGCCTGCAGCAGCATCCGCTCCGTCTCGGCCGCCGACGGCCGGTCCGCCGGGTCCTTGCGGAGCAGTGCGGTGATCACCGGTGCGAGCGCCCCGGCCCGGGAGGGCGGCGGCGGTTCCTCGGTGACGACGGCCTGCATGGTGGAGATCGGGGATGTGCGACGGAACGGCGAACACCCCTCGACCGCGGTGTAGAGCGTGGCGCCGAGGGACCAGAGGTCGGACGCGGGGCCAGGGTCGCCGCCCCGTACCCGCTCGGGCGCCAGATAGTCGATGGAACCGACCAGTTCGCCGGTCCTGGTGATCGTCGAGTCGCCCTCTATCGCGGCGATCCCGAAGTCGGTGAGCAGCACCTGTCCGTCACGGGCGAGGAGTACGTTGCCGGGCTTCACGTCCCGGTGCAGCACACCGGCGCTGTGCGCGGCGCGCAGGGCACTCAGGACATGGAGGCCGATCCTGGCCGCCTCGCGCGGCGCGATCTCGCCGCTCTCCTTGGCGGCGTCGGCGAGTGACGGCCCGTCGACGTACTGCATGACGATCCAGGGCCGGTTGTCGTACTCGACCACGTCGTGGACGGTGACCACGCCGGGATGGGTGATGCGGGCCGCCGCCCGGGCCTCCTTCTGGGTACGGGCATGCAGCACGACCCGGTCGGCCTCCGCGACGTACAGCCCGGCGGTCAACTCCTTGACGGCTACCGTGCGGTGCAGCACCTCGTCGTGGGCGCGCCAGACCTTGCCCATGCCTCCGCGCCCGAGGACTTCACCGAGCCGGTATCTCCCGGCCAGTACCAGCCCCGCGCCCGTTTCCTGTGATCGGTCCACTTGTCCCCGCCCCGTTTCCTTCGGCTGCCAGGTTACGGAGGGGAGGTACGGCCACGGAACCTCGCATCGCTCACGAGATCGCACTGTGATGCTTGTCGCCCGGCCGACCGTGTTCCTGTCGGCGATTCAGGAAGTCACGCGGTAGGAGGCTATGGCCTGTTCGTAGATGGCCGTCACCTTGTCGCGCTCGGTGTCCGGACCGATCACCTGGAGCACGTGGTAGCGGCCGTCGACGATCATCGCGAGGTTGCGGACGTACACCTCGCGCCCGGTGTCGTCCTGCCAGGTGAACTGGCCCTCCGCCATGGCCTGTCGGCCGACGTCGATACGGCGCAGCCCCGTCGCCGAGGACCAGCTGGAGTCCCGGAAGGGCTGCAACTCCCGCTCCTTGTCGCGCTGGTAGACCAGCGGATCATCACCGTTGGCCCGCACGGTGTCGCGCCCCGGCACGACCAGCAGACTGAACCCGTCGCTGCCGTACCGTATCTGCCGGTCCGCGTCGGCGGGGCTGCGCTGCCAGCCCTTCAGCACGCCGACCTCGAAGCCCTCCGCGTCCTTGCGCAGGCTGTATCCGGGGGCGAGCGCGACGGCGGAGCGGCTGGTCTGCGGCTTCTGGGTGCCGGGCGACGACCGGGGCGACTGCGACGGCGGCTTCCCGTCGGACGTGCCGGGAGCGCCGGTGTCCGTGGCGGCCGGGCCCGATCCCTTCGAGTCGGACCCGGTGCCGGCCTTGGGCATGAACATCACGGCGTATGCGATGGCCGCGGCCAGGGCCAGCAGGATCAGCACGAGCAGCAGCCGCCCGAGCCGCTGCGGCGCGCGCCCGTCACCCTGCTGCGGACGGGGCGGAGTGCGCAACGCCTTGGGCCCCTTGGGCTCACGCGGAGCCCTGGGCGCCCTCTCGACCCGTGGCCGCTCGTACCGGTCGGGCCTCTCCCTCGTCTGGCGGTGGCGGCCGTGCGCCGAGGCGCTGCCCAGGCGGCCGCGGCGCTTGCGGACCAGCTCGCCCCGGCGGCGCACGACGGGCAGCCGGGTGTCGTCGACGGACGGCAGGGGCACTACATCGAGACCGGCCTCGGGCTCGGGCGCCGACCGTACGAGAGAGCGCAGCCAGCCGCGCAGCTCCTCGAAGTCCGGGCGCTCGGTGGGGTCCTGGCGCAGCAGCGATTCGACGACGGGGCGCAGCGGACCGCACTCCTCGGCGAAGGCGGGCGGCTCGCCGCAGACCATCTGGACGAGCTCGGCCGCGTTCTCCTCGGGGTATGGGGCATGGCCCTGGACGGCGCGGTAGAGCAGGGCGCCGAGCGCCCAGAGGTCGGTGGCGGGGCCGATGGGCGGCGCCAACTGCCAGTTCTCGTGGACCGGTCCGGCCTGCTCGGGCGCCCAGCGCTCGGTGACGGCACCGACGACGGCGATCCGGGTCTGCCGGGCGCGCTCGGCGGCCAGGGTGGTGGCGGGGCCGCGGTAGCCGGAATTCCCCCGGTCACCGGCGACGATGTCGTCCCAGCGGCCGGAGGTGACCTGCTGCGGCTGCTGGTGCCGGCGTTCCGCTGCGGAGGTGGTGCCGTGGCGCCGGGCGTCGGCGCGCAGGGCGTCCTCGTTGGAGCCTCCGGCGGGAACGGGGCGCCCGAAGTCGGCGCCGTCGCCCCAGGTGCCGGTCAGGTGCATCCGCCGGCCGGGCGGCCCCTGCCCACGGTGACCGCCGTCGCCGTCGTCGCCCCTGTCGCTGCCGTACGGGCTGCCGTACTCGTTGTCGTCGTCTTCGTCGCCCTCGTCGTCGTACGGGTCGTCGGCGGTGGGGCCCCAGCCGCCCGTCGGCCGTACCCGGCCGGTGTCGGGCCGTCCGGGGCGCTGGACGGGAAGGATGCCGGTCTCCTCCGCTTCCACCGGCTCACTCGTCCCGGCCTGTCGCCGCTCCTCGCTGACGCGTGCGGCGGCGCGGGTGCCCGCCCGGTAGGCGGCGATGGCTCCGGCGCGTGCGGCCCGCAACTCCGAGGCACTGCCCGCGCCGTGAACGTCGGGGTCCGGCGGCCGGCGGACGGCTTCCAACTCACCGGCGGGGTGGCGCGAGGCCGGCAGCCCGACCGGATCGACGGGCTCGACCGGATGGTCGACGGGCTCGCCCGGCCAGGCGATCCCGGCCGGACCGGCGGGCGGCAGCGTCGCGGCGGGCGGAACATACGGACCGGTCGGGCCCGACTCGACCGCGGGCTCCCCGTACGCCTCGTCGTCGGGCTGCGGCGTCGGCACGTACCCGCACAGCGCCTCCTCCGCCGCCCCGGCCGCCAGGCCGGTCAGCACGACGCGTCCGTCGTCGCAGATCAGCACCGTACGGACGGTGATGTTCCGGTGCGTCCAGCCGTGCGCGTGCAGCACCCGCAGGGCCGTCAGCACATCGGAGCCGATCTCGGCGGCCCGGTACGGATTCAGCGGCCGCTCGGCGAGCAGCGCGGCCAGCGGGCGGGCCGCGACAAGCTCGCTCACGATCCAGAGCGACCCGTCCTCGGCGAACACATCGAAGACCTGGTCGAGCCTCGGGTGGTCGGGCACCTGGGCGGCGGCCTGCGCAGCCTCTATCGCGCGCCGGACCGCGGGGTCCGTGGACCGCCGCACCGCGCGCCCGGTGGTCCGCCGGGCCGTCGAGGGCAGCCCGTCGGCGTCGAGCACCTCGGCGTCCACGACCTCAGGCAACGGCAGCTGCCGCACCAGGACTTCCTGACCGCTGGCCGTGTCGAACGCCCGGGTCTCGACCAGTTCGTACTCGTCCGACGGAGGCAGCGGCAGGCGGTAGCGGTCGGCAAGCACCCGACCCGCATAGTCGTCCACGACGCCTCCCCAGAGCGCGCTGTCCCCCCGGCCACGAACCCCGTACCAACCCGTCAATTGCGGTCACTTACTGTGCAATTGACCTATACATTCGGCTGCGTACGGTTCTCAAGCTCTCACAATACGTGGCAAGTGCCGACCGTGCGGCAGGTCGCCGCAACCCGGCGCTCAGTCCTTGGGCTTGAACGTGGCGAAGGCCGTCTCGCGCAGCGTCCGGCACTCCTTGCCGTTCCACTCACTCGCCTTGCAGCTGATCATGATCGAGTAGCCGTGCGTGTCGTCGGCCCGGAAACCGCGGTTCAGCACCCGGATCCGCCGGCCCTGCTGCGTACGCTCGAACTCCCAGTCGGCGACGGTCGGGTAGCCGTTGAACTCGACCTTCCTTATCCCGAGGTGCCGGTAGCCGTCGCTGCTGGCCGCGACCGCGCTCCTCGCGGCGTTCCAGGCAGCAGCGGCGTCCTTCCCGGGAGAGCTGTTGTAGTCGATCTGGACGCGCGGGAATCCACCGTCGACAGCGTAGATCTGACCCGAGTTGGCGCCCGCGATCTTGTAGCGCGTGAAGTTCTTGGGCATCGCCATCGTGAAGTGGAACTGTTTGTTGGTGACCGTCCTGTACCCGTCGGGCAGCGCGTCGCCGGCCTTCGAACTCCCGGTCCCGGAGTCGTCCGACCCCTTGCCCGAGTCGTCGTCCGCGTCCTTGCCCTTGCCCTTGTCCTTGCCCTGATCGTCGCTCGGGTCCTGGCCCTGGTCCTTGCCGCTTGCGTCGCCCTTGTCCGTGTCGGCGGAGGCGCCGCCTGCCGAGGCGGAGGTGCCGCCCTTGGCGGAACCGCTGCTCCCGTTGTCCTTGTCACCCCCGCCGAGCGTGAGCGCAAGGACCGTGCCGAGCACGGCGAGCGCGATGACGACCGCGATGATCGCCAGGGTGCGGCGGGGCACCACGTCCGTGATGGACGCCCGGACCGGCGCGTTCGACGACCCGCCCGGACGCTGCGGGGGTACGCCACCGACGGCGGAGGCCGGCGAAGCCGTGGGTCGGACCGGAGCCGAAGGAGCGGTCCGCGGCGCAGGCGAGGCGGCAGGAGCGGACGCCGAGCCGGCAACAGCCACACCCGCACCGGCGCCGGGCGCCGCCTTCGCGTTCCGCACGGAGCGCAACGCGCCGCGCAGGCGGTCACGCGCGACCTCCCCGGCTTCCCCGAGCTTCGACGCCCCCTTGGTGCGGGGGGCTGCGACGCGGCCGGGCAGCGCCATCACCTGGGTGGAGTCGGCCGGCGGGGGCACCACAGGGGCGGGCTTGTCGGCTGCGTGGATCACATCGCTGAGCAGGGCCCGCGCGCCGGCGTCGTCGAGCCGCTGCTCCGGGTCCCTGGCGAGCAGGCCGTAGATGACCTCCTCCAGCGGACCCGCATTCTTCGGCGGGTCGAGCGGCTCGGTCATCACCGCGGTCAGCGTGGCGATCGCCGACCCCTTGTCGTACGGCGGGCAGCCCTCGACGCTCGCGTACAGCAGTCCGCCGAGCGACCACAGGTCGGCGGGCGGTCCGGGCTTGTGCCCGCGGGCGCGTTCCGGCGAGATGTACGAGGGGGCGCCGACGAGCATGCCCGTCGAGGTGACGGACGGGTCGCCCTCGACCTGTGCGATGCCGAAGTCGGTCAGGACGACCCGGCCGTCCTCGGAGATCAGCACGTTGGACGGCTTCACATCGCGGTGCAGAATGCCCTCGCGGTGCGCCATACGCAGCACGTCGAGGATGGCGAGGCCGACCTCGGCCGCGCGCTTCGGCGTCAGCACACCGTCCTCGCGCACCACCTCGGCAAGCGACTTGCCCTCGATCAGTTCCATCACGATCCACGGCCGGTCGTCCTCGTCGACCACGTCGTAGACCGTCACCGCGCCGTTGTTGCGGATCCTTGCGATCGCCTTCGCCTCGCGCAGTGTGCGAGTGATCAGCCGGCGCTTCTCGTCGTCGTCGATGGCCGACGGGAACCGCAGCTCCTTGACCGCCACCGTGCGGCCCAGCGTCTCGTCGACGGCACGCCAGACCGTGCCCATACCGCCCCGGCCCAGCACCTCCCCGAGCCGGTACCTACCCGCAAGGAGACGTCCATCCGTGTCCCGTTGGGGCTCCCGTGCCTGCTCCGCCTCCGACATGCGTCCCCTCTGCGATCAACCCGCCCTGGCAGAGCGTTCATTGTCCCTCACCCCGGGACCGGTCATGGTGCCGGGTCCGTGGTCCGTCATGATGTGGCCGGAGGAAGGGACTCCCTGCCATGCCGATAATCAGGTCGCTGCTCATCACCCCGTTGGTGATAACGCTGCTCAGCCTCGGAACGGCGAGCCTGCCCAGCGAACCACATCTGACTCCCGCAGCCTCCTACCTTCCTCGGCTCGTCGCCCAGGGCGGCGCTCCGGCTGCGGCCCTTCTGGCCCATCGAGCCTCCACCGCCCCGTACGACACCTACCGTTCGACAGGCCCCGGCATCGGGCGGCAGGACCGGTTCCGGGCAGGCAGCATCACCAAGACCTTCGTCGCCACGGTCGTCCTCCAACTCGCCCGGGAGCAACGGCTGCAGCTGTCGGACACCGTGGACCGGCATCTGGCAGGACTGGTCCACGGACACGGCAACGACGGCCGCCGCATCACCCTGCGCGCCCTGCTCACCCACACCAGCGGCCTGTACGACTACACGGCCGACACGGACGCCCACCCCGTCACCGCCACCGCCGCCGTCCGTGCGGCCATCGCGCACCGCCCCACGAACACCACCGGCGATTTCGCCTACTCCAACACCAATTACGTCATGCTCGGCCTCGTCGTTCAGCACGTCACCGGACACAGCTACGCCACCGAGATCCGCCGCCGCATCATCAACCCCCTCCATCTCACCGGCACGTCGCTGCCCGGCGCCCGCACCACGCTGCCCGCACCGCACGGCCGCGGCTACTCGCGCGACCCGGCCGACGGCAGCCTCCGCGATGTCACCGCGCTCGACCCGCGCACCGCGGGCGCCGCGGGCGAGCTCATCTCCACACTCGCCGATCTGAACCGCTTCTACGCTGCCCTGCTGGGCGGGCGCCTGCTCCCGCCCGCCCAGCTGAGCACCCTGCTGAACACCGGTACGGCGGACGGGATCTATGGCATGGGCATCTATCCGCAGAAGCTCTCCTGCGGCACTACCGTCTGGGGGCATAACGGCCATATAGCGGGCAGTTACGTCCGCACGGCCGCCACCCGCGACGGCCGGCACACCCTGACGTTCCGCATCAACACGGACAGCCTGTCCGATGCGACGCTCGAACCGGCCCTTCTCGAAGCCGAGTTCTGCAGGCCTCACCAGGGGCTGTCCGGCACGTCCCGGCCGGGCCGCGGACCGGCTCAGACCGGCACGATGTCCGGTGCGCCCAGCCGCGCCGCGTCCGCCGTCTGGTCGTCCGGCTGACGCTGCGACTCCCGCTCCGCCTGCACCCGCTTCTCGTAGTGCTCCACCTCCCGCTCGATCTGGCTCTTGTTCCACCCCAGCACCGGCCCCATCAGCTCCGCGCAGAGCCGCGCGCTGAGGGTGCCCCGGTCGAAGGTCTCGATGGAGATCCGGGTCCGCCGCGTCAGTACGTCGTCGAGATGGCGGGCCCCCTCGTGCGAGGCGGCGTAGACGATCTCGGCCTTCAGGTAGTCGTCCGCCGCGGGCAGCGGCTCGCCGAGCGAGGGGTCGGCGACGATCAGTTCGAGGATCTCCTCGGTCATGGATCCGAACCGGTTCAACAGATGCTCCACTCGGGCGACATGGAGCCCGGTGCGGGCCGCTATCCTCGCCCGCGCGTTCCACAGGGCCCGGTACCCCTCCGCACCCAGCAGCGGGATGTCCTCCGTGACACAGTCCGCCACCCGCTGGTCGAGGCCGTGGACCGCCTCGTCGACGGCATCCTTCGCCATCACCCGGTACGTCGTGTATTTGCCGCCCGCGACGACCACGAGCCCCGGCAGCGGATGCGCCACCGTGTGCTCGCGCGAGAGCTTGCTGGTCGCGTCCGACTCACCGGCCAGCAGGGGGCGCAGCCCGGCATAGACACCTTGAACGTCGTCCCTGGTCAGAGGGGTGTTCAGGACCGAGTTGACATGTTCGAGCAAGTAGTCGATATCGGCGCTGGACGCCGCCGGATGGGCCTTGTCCAGGTCCCAGTCGGTGTCCGTCGTCCCGACGATCCAGTGGCGCCCCCACGGGATCACGAACAGCACGGACTTCTCGGTCCGCAGGATCAGACCGGTCGAGGAGTGGATGCGGTCCTTCGGGACGACCAGATGGATGCCCTTGGACGCCCGGACATGGAACTGTCCGCGCTCGCCGATCAGCGCCTGGGTGTCGTCCGTCCACACCCCGGTGGCGTTGACCACCTGTTTGGCCCTGACCTCGTACTCCCCGCCCGCCTCGACGTCCTCCACCCGCGCGCCGACGACCCGCTCGCCCTCTCGCAGGAAGCCGATCACCCGCGCCCGGTTCGCCACGTGCGCGCCGTAGCCGGCGGCCGTGCGCACCAGCGTCGCCACATAGCGGGCGTCGTCCATCTGGGCGTCGTAGTACTGCAACGCTCCGACCAGTGCGTCCTTCTTGAGCGCGGGCGCGACCTGCAGGGCGCGGCGGCGGGAGAGATGCCGATGCACGGGCAGCCCGCGACCATGCCCGGACGACACCGACATCGCGTCGTACAGCGCGACACCCGAACCGGCGTAGAGCCGCTCCCAGCCCTTGTGCTGCAGCGGATAGAGGAACGGCACGGGCTTCACCAGGTGCGGGGCCAGCCGCTCCAGCAGCAGCCCACGCTCCTTCAGCGCCTCCCGTACGAGCGCGAAGTCGAGCATCTCCAGATAACGCAGCCCGCCATGGATCAGCTTGCTCGACCTGCTCGACGTGCCGGAAGCCCAGTCGCGCGCCTCGACCAGCCCGGTCGAGAGTCCTCTTGTGGCCGCATCCAGCGCCGTCCCGGCGCCGACCACGCCCGCCCCCACGACCAGCACGTCCAGTTCGCGCTCGGCCAGCGCGGCGAGCGCCTCGGCACGCTCCGCGGGTCCCAGTGTCGCTGTCCTCACTGCTGCCTCCCGGTAGATCGGGGTGGTCCGGCACAGGGATGCGGTCCGACCGCGGGGTCGGGTGCCCGTGCCCACCACTCGATTCTGTCCGCGGTCCGCGACTTCAGCCACCGCCTGTGGACAACACCCGGTCGACGAGAGCCACACAATGCGACATATAGGTCATATTTAAGCCTAGTGTGACATTGCACTGTCCCCAGCGGTTGCGCTTTCAGCCTTCATGGTCTTAGGGAAGGACGGCCACCCACATGCCCGCAGACCTCGCCATCATCGGACTCGGTCACCTCGGTCTGCCCCTCGCCCAAGCCGCCGTCGCCGCCGGTATCCAAACCGTCGGCTACGACACCGACCCCCGCCCGTTCGCCGAGCTCTCCGCCGGCCGCACACCCGTCGAAGGCTCCCTCTCCGCTTCGGAGATCCGCCGGATGCTCTCGGGGGGCTTCCGGCCCACCACCGACCCGGCCGAACTCGGCCGGGTCCGCACCGCCGTGATCTGCGCGCCCACCCCCCTCGGCGCCGACCGCACCCTCGACCTCAGCGCCGTCGGCGACGCCGCCCGCGCCCTCGCCGCCCGGCTGCGCCCGCACACCACCGTCCTGCTCGAGTCGGCCGTGCCCCCCGGCACCACCGAGAACTTCGTGCGTCCCCTCCTCGAAGAGGGATCGGGGCTGCGCGCAGGCCGCGACTTCCACCTCGCGTGCTCCCCCAGCCGCCTCGACCCCGGCAACCGCACCCACGTCTACAGCAACACCCCCAAGGTCATCGGTGGCCTCACCCCGGCCTGCACCGAATCGGCCGCCACCTTCTACGGCCGGCTGACCGACAAGGTCGTACGGGCCCGCGGGCCGCGCGAGGCCGAGATGACGAAGGTCCTGGAGACCAACTTCCGGCACGTCAACATCGCGCTGGTCAACGAGATGGCAGTGCTCTGCCACGACCTCGGCGTCGACCTCTGGGACGTCATCCGGTGCGCCGAGACCAAGCCGTTCGGCTTCCAGCCGTTCCGTCCGGGCCCCGGCGTCGGCGGTCACTGTCCCCCGGTCGACCCTGGCTTCCTCCCGTACAGCAGTCGCACCCCCGGCCACCCGCTGCGGATGGTCTCGCTCGCCCAGGAGATCAACGACCGGATGCCGAGCTACGTGATCCAGCGCTGCGCCACCCTGCTGAACGAACACGGCAAGTCCGTCCGCGGAGCCCGGGTCCTGCTCCTCGGCGTCACCTACAAGCCGGACCTGGCCGACCAGGAGGCCTCCCCCGCCCGGGAGATCGCCAACCGGCTGATGGACATGGGTGCGCAGATCGGCTACCACGACCCGCACGTCCTGGACTGGCGCGTCCGCGAACTGCCGGTGCCGCGCGCGGACTCGCTGTACGAAGCGGCGTCGAGCGCGGACCTGACGGTGCTGCTCCAGCACCACCGTACGTACGACCTGCAGGGCCTCGCGGTGAAGGCCCAACTCCTCCTGGACACCCGGGGAGCCACCCCGGCAGGAGCGGCGCACCGGCTGTGAGGGCTGTCCCCCCAAGGATTTCGGTGGGCGATGTCGGAGACGGCTGCTAGCCTGCGGCGTCACTTCTCGCACAGTCGTGCGCTTCCGTCCCAGGGGGGATCCAGCACCATGAGTCAGCCCGTGCCACCGCCGAACCAGCCGTACGACGCCCAGCCCGGCGGCGGCAACCCGTTCGCCGCCCAGCAGCCGGGCCAGCCCGGCGTCCCGACCGGCAACCCGTTCGCCGGTCAGCAGCCCGGACAGCCCGGCCAGTTCGGCGGCGTGCCGTTCACCCCGGCCCCCGCCCCCATGCGGAACAACATCGGTCTGGGTGTAGCCACCGCTGTGGCCGCTGCCATCGTCGCGGCGATCCTCTACGGCGTCATCGCCGGTGCGATCGAGCGCGAGGTCGGCTACATCGCCATCGGCGTCGGCCTCCTGGTCGGCTTCGGCGCGGGGAAGGTCGGCGGCAGCAACCCGGTCCTGCCGATCGTCAGCGCCGTCCTGTCGCTCGGTGCTGTCTACCTCGGACAGCTCATCGGCATGGCCGTGATCGTGTCCGACAAGTACAGCGTCTCGTTCACGGACGTCTTCTTCGACAAGTTCGGTGTGCTGACCGATGCCTGGAGCGAGACCGCGGACTTCAAGACGTATTTGTTCCTCGCCATCGGCGCCTTCGCGGCGTACAGCGGCGCCAGGAAGGCGAGCAACTGACCGCACGCAT
The DNA here is from genome assembly GCF_036248255.1 of Streptomyces sp. NBC_01717. Lineage (NCBI taxonomy): Bacteria > Bacillati > Actinomycetota > Actinomycetes > Kitasatosporales > Streptomycetaceae > Streptomyces > Streptomyces sp. NBC_01717. The sequence continues at coordinate 4,003,359 of NZ_CP109178.1, forward strand.
ACGGGAGGGCCCGGACCGCTCATGCGGTCCGGGCCCTCCCGTATGTCCGAGTGAAATCAGCGGCGGTGCTGCGAGTCCGCCACCGTCACCTCGACGCGCTGGAACTCCTTGAGGTCGCTGTACCCCGTCGTCGCCATCGCCCGGCGCAGTGCACCGAAGATGTTCATCGAGCCGTCAGGGGTGTGCGAGGGGCCGGTGAGGACCTCCTCCGTCGTACCGACGGAGCCCAGGTCCACCAGCTTGCCGCGCGGCACGTCCTCGTGGACCGCCTCCATGCCCCAGTGCCGGCCGCGACCGGGCGCGTCCGTCGCACGGGCCAGCGGGGAGCCCATCATCACGGCGTCGGCGCCGCAGGCGATGGCCTTCGGCAGGTCGCCGGACCAGCCGACGCCGCCGTCCGCGATCACGTGCACATACCGGCCACCGGACTCGTCCATGTAGTCGCGGCGGGCCCCGGCCACATCGGCGACCGCGGTCGCCATCGGAACCTGGATACCGAAGACGTTGCGCGTGGTGTGCGCGGCGCCGCCGCCGAACCCGACGAGGACACCGGCCGCGCCGGTACGCATCAGGTGCAGGGCCGCGGTGTACGTGGCGCAGCCGCCGACGATCACCGGGACGTCCAGTTCGTAGATGAACTGCTTGAGGTTGAGCGGCTCGGCCGCACTCGAGACGTGCTCGGCGGAGACCGTCGTACCGCGGATGACGAAGATGTCGACGCCGGCGTCGACGACGGCCTTGGAGAACTGGGCGGTGCGCTGCGGCGAGAGCGCGGCGGCGGTGACGACACCGGAGTCGCGCACCTCCTTGATGCGCTGCCCGATCAGCTCCTCCTGGATCGGCGCGGCGTAGATCTCCTGGAGGCGGCGGGTCGCCGACTCCACGGGCATCTCGGCGATCTCGTCGAGGAGCGGCTGCGGGTCGGCGTGCCGGGTCCACAGGCCTTCGAGGTTGAGGACGCCGAGACCACCCAGCTCACCGATCCGGATCGCGGTCTGCGGGGAGACCACGGAGTCCATCGGAGCGGCCAGGAACGGCAGCTCGAACCGGTAGGCGTCGATCTGCCAGGCGATCGAGACCTCCTTCGGGTCGCGGGTGCGACGGCTCGGTACGACGGCGATGTCGTCGAAGGCGTACGCCCGGCGGCCGCGCTTGCCGCGCCCGATCTCGATCTCAGTCACGATGGTGTGGCCTTTCAGTTCCCTAGGCGTACTGTCTGCGTTTTCCAGTATCCCCGACACACAGGTGAGGGGCGGTCCCAGTACGCCCGGACCGCCCCTCACCTGTTCTGTTGCGTTACTTCCTGCTGTAGTTCGGCGCTTCGACCGTCATCTGGATGTCGTGCGGGTGGCTCTCCTTGAGCCCCGCCGAGGTGATCCGGACGAACCGGCCGTTGGCCTGGAGCTCCGGGACGGTGCGGCCGCCGACGTAGAACATCGACTGGCGCAGACCGCCGGTGAGCTGGTGGACGACCGCGGAGAGCGGGCCGCGGTACGGGACCTGGCCCTCGATGCCCTCGGGGACCAGCTTCTCGTCGGAGGCGACGCCCTCCTGGAAGTAGCGGTCCTTGGAGAACGACTTGCGCTCGCCACGCGTCTGCATCGCGGCGAGCGAACCCATGCCGCGGTACGACTTGAACTGCTTGCCGTTGATGAAGAGCAGCTCGCCCGGGGACTCCTCGCAGCCCGCCAGCAGCGAGCCGAGCATCACGGTGTCCGCACCGGCCACCAGGGCCTTGGCGATGTCTCCGGAGTACTGCAGGCCACCGTCGCCGATGACCGGGACACCGGCCGCCTTGGCGGCGAGCGACGCCTCATAGATCGCGGTGACCTGCGGAACGCCGATGCCGGCGACCACGCGGGTGGTGCAGATGGAGCCGGGGCCGACGCCCACCTTGATGCCGTCGACGCCGGCGTCGATCAGCGCCTGGGCGCCGTCACGGGTGGCGATGTTGCCGCCGATGACGTCGACACCCGACGCGTTCGACTTGATCTTGGCGACCATGTCGGAGACGAGACGGGAGTGGCCGTGCGCGGTATCGACGACGATGAAGTCGACGCCCGCCTCGACGAGTGCCTGGGCCCGCTCGAAGGCGTCGCCCGCGACACCGACGGCGGCTCCGACCAGCAGCCGGCCTTCCTTGTCCTTCGCGGCGTTCGGGTACTTCTCCGCCTTGACGAAGTCCTTGACGGTGATGAGGCCCTTGAGAACCCCGGCGTCGTCGACCAGCGGAAGCTTCTCGATCTTGTGGCGGCGCAGCAGCTCCATGGCGTCCACGCCGGAGATGCCGACCTTGCCGGTGACGAGCGGCATGGGCGTCATGACCTCGCGCACCTGGCGCGAACGGTCCGCCTCGAAGGCCATGTCACGGTTGGTGACGATGCCGAGGAGCTTGCCCGCCCCGTCGGTCACCGGCACGCCACTGATGCGGAACTTGGCGCACAGCTCGTCGGCGTCGCGCAGGGTCGCGTCCGGGTGCACCGTGATCGGGTCGGTGACCATGCCGGACTCGGAACGCTTCACCAGGTCGACCTGGTTGGCCTGGTCCGCGATGGAGAGATTGCGGTGCAGCACACCGGCGCCACCCTGGCGGGCCATGGCGATCGCCATGCGGGCCTCGGTGACCTTGTCCATCGCGGCGGACAGCAGCGGGATGTTCACCCGCACGTTCTTAGAGATGTACGAGGCAGTGTCGATCTGATCGGGCGCCATGTCGGACGCGCCGGGCAACAGCAGCACGTCGTCGTATGTCAGCCCGAGCGACGCGAATTTCTCGGGCACTCCGTCGACGTTTGCAGTCATGACACCTTCCCCAAATGGCCTTGATCGGTGCGGATGTCCATGCTAACGGCCTCCGGGGGTGTCTCATTCCACGAGCAAGATCACCTAGAGGTTCTGTAGCTTCGTACGGAACTCCGTTCCGGGGTGAAGCCGGTGCCGCTCACTGCTCGGCGAGGGCCCGCAACCTGCTCAGCGCACGGTGCTGGGCGACCCGGACGGCACCCGGCGACATGCCGAGCATCTGCCCGGTCTCCTCGGCGGTCAGACCGACAGCGACCCGGAGAACAAGCAGCTCACGCTGGTTCTCCGGGAGGTTGGCGAGGAGCTTCTTGGCCCAGGCGGCATCGCTGCTGAGCAGCGCGCGCTCCTCGGGCCCGAGCGAATCGTCCGGCCGCTCCGGCATCTCGTCGGAGGGCACGGCGGTCGATCCCGGGTGCCGCATGGCGGCGCGCTGGAGATCGGCGACCTTGTGGCCGGCGATGGCGAAGACAAAGGCTTCGAAGGGTCTGCCGGTGTCCTTGTACCGCGGCAACGCCATCAGCACCGCGACACAGACCTCCTGCGCCAGGTCCTCCACGAAGTGGCGGGCATCACCGGGCAGCCGGTTCAGCCGGGACCTGCAGTAGCGCAGGGCGAGGGGATGGACATGGGCCAGCAGATCATGGGTGGCCTGGGCGTCGCCGTCGACGGCACGGTGCACCAGAGCACCGATCACCGTCGTCTCGTCGTCGCGCATCGGACCATGGTGCCTCGGTGCCGCTTCATCCGTGACACCGCGTCCGTAGTTGTGCACCGAAGCGTTATGAGCGGGTGCGCCGGAAGTCATGTCCTGCGCCCTCCCCTTCCGCTCGACCGAATCGTTCCCGAGGAACTCCACATCTCAAGGATGCGGCATCGGCCGGGAAGCGTCACATACCGCGGGGGCCGGGCTCCCGATCTGCGGTCCGGCACCCCCGTGTCCCCGTCCACCCTCCGGCGGACGGGGACACCGCCTACCGGCCATCGCCGGTCATCAGCGCACCAGGCCCCAGCGGAAGCCGAGCGCCACGGCGTGCGCCCGGTCCGAGGCGCCGAGCTTCTTGAAAAGCCGCCGGGCGTGCGTCTTCACCGTGTCCTCGGAGAGGAAGAGCTCGCGCCCGATCTCCGCGTTGGAACGGCCGTGGCTCATTCCTTCGAGCACCTGGATCTCACGCGCGGTGAGCGTAGGCGCCGCACCCATCTCGGCCGACCGCAGCCGACGCGGGGCAAGCCGCCACGTCGGATCGGCCAGCGCCTGGGTGACGGTCGCCCGCAGCTCCGCGCGGGAGGCGTCCTTGTGCAGATAGCCGCGGGCACCGGCGGCGACCGCTAGCGCGACACCGTCCAGGTCCTCGGCGACGGTCAGCATGATGATCCGCGCCCCGGGGTCGGCGGAGAGCAGCCGCCGGACCGTCTCCACACCTCCCAGACCGGGCATGCGTACGTCCATCAGAATGAGATCCGAACGGTCGGCACCCCAGCGGCGGAGAACTTCCTCACCGTTGGCCGCCGTCGTCACACGCTCGACGCCGGGCACGGTCGCGACCGCGCGACGGAGCGCCTCTCGGGCAAGCGGGGAGTCGTCGCAGACGAGGACGGATGTCATGAACGTCCTCCGCAGCTGATGCGCGTCACCTTGAGCCTCCAGGCTGAATACAAGTCGTCACCTGTGCGGTTGACACTCTCGGACATCTGCCCGATCGCTTTTTCCGTCAACCGCCTCCGCCCTCTCAACGATGGTCACTCGAAAGAGTTACGGGTCCGACGACCAGGTTCGGCACTCTACGTGAGGAGTCGCACACGGAGGAGAGCGGCGCGGATTGTCCAGTCGTCAATCGAAGCTTCACCTGAAGGTATGCCCCATTTAGCGGATTTTCTTCCCTTTTGCTGGTGTCTGTGGATAGATTCGCAATCAGTCATATTTACATCTACTTACACCGTAGATGTACGGTCATGAGCACGGTCACCGACGAACGACTACCGCGTAGCCGACTCAGCATGGTTTCGAGGGGACAAGCAATGGCAGATTTCTCCCGCCTTCCCGGACCCAACGCCGATCTGTGGGACTGGCAGCTGCTGGCGGCCTGCCGTGGGGTCGACAGCTCACTGTTCTTCCACCCGGAGGGTGAGCGCGGAGCAGCCCGGAGCGCCCGCGAGAACTCGGCGAAAGAGGTCTGTATGCGATGCCCGGTACGCGCCGAGTGCGCAGCGCACGCCCTGGCCGTGCGTGAGCCCTACGGAGTGTGGGGCGGACTGACCGAGGACGAGCGCGAAGAGCTCATGGGACGGGCCCGCAACCGACTGATCGCGACAGCAGGGGCGCCATCGGGACTGAGCGCCTCCTCGGGGCACGGCTGACCCTCGAACCGCACAGAACGATCGAAGAAACGTTCCTGCACTCCCTAGCGGGCGGCCGCCAGGGAAAGCTGGTCCAGCGTGGCCGCGACGGCCGGGACCTGGGCCAGGTCCGGGAGCGTGAGCGCGACGATCTCACGCTCGACCGCCGGCTCCACCGTCACGGTGCGGGCCCCTTTGGGACGTACCGATTCGATCGCCAGCTCCGGCAGCACGGCCACCCCCAGGCCGGCGCCGACCAGGCCGATCACCGCCGGGTAGTCGTCGGTGGCGAAGTCGATCCGGGGGGTGAAGCCGGACTCCTCGCAGACCTCCACCAGTTGACGGCGGCAGCGCGGGCAGCCCGCGATCCAGGACTCGTCGGCCAGTTCACCGATCCCCACCGCATCCGCGCCGGCCAGCCGGTGCCCCTCGGGGACGAGGCCGATCAGCCGGTCGGTGAGCAGCGGACGTACGACCAGGTCGTCCCATTCGGCGCCGGAGGTGCCGTAGCGGAACGCCAGCGCGATGTCGCAGTCCCCCTCCCGGAGCATCTCGACCGAGCGCGGCGGCTCGGCCTCGACCAGGGAGACCCTCGTACCGGGGTGGGCGGCGCGGAGGGCGGCGAGGGCGCCGGGAACCAGGGTGGAGCTGCCACTGGGGAACGAGACGAGCCGGACCCGACCGGCCCGCAGCCCGGCGATCGCGGCGATCTCCTCCTCGGCGGCGGTCAGCCCGGCCAGGATGCCGGAGGCGTGACGTACAAGCGCCTCACCCGCCTGCGTGAGCCTCATCTCGCGACCTGTGCGGATCAGCAGCGGGGTGCCCGCGGAGGACTCCAGGGCCTTCATCTGCTGGCTGACCGCGGGCTGGGTGCAACCCAGTTCACGCGCGGCGGCGGAGAACGAACCGGTGGCGGCCACGGCGCGCAGGACACGGAGATGACGGGCTTCGATCACCTTTCAACCATAAGGCCATCTTGGGGAGGAAGCCAATATCCGGCCTGCAGCTTTGAGGCGGGGTGGTTAACGTTGCTCCTTATGAAGCCGATGAAGTTGCTGACCGTGAACGTGGGACGACCCAAGGCGGTCGACTGCACCGACGCCCCCGGCGGCGTCACCGGGATCGACAAGCGGCCGGCCGACGGCCCGGTGCGGGTCAGCGATCCCGGCCCCAAGGGCACCGGCGGCAGCGGAGTGGCCGGGGACGCGGTCTGCGATCTGCGCCATCACGGCGGCACCGACCAGGCCGTGTACGCGTTCGCCCGCGAGGACCTCGACGCCTGGGAGAGCTCGCTCGGCCGCACGCTGGCCAACGGCGCGTTCGGCGAGAACCTGACGGTCTCCGGACTGGACGTGAGCGGCGCGAAGATCGGCGAGCGCTGGCGGATCGGCCCCGGCCTGGTGCTGGAGGTCACGTCCGGCCGCATTCCGTGCCGTACGTTCGCCGGTCACCTCGACGAGAGCCGCTGGGTCAAGCGGTTCACGGAGGCGGCCGCTCCGGGTGCCTACCTGCGAGTGCTCGAGCCGGGCGACATCCGTGCCGGGGACCCGGTCGAGATCGTGCACCGGCCGGACCACGACGTCACCGTGCAGCTGGAGTTCCTGGCCGCGACGACGCGCCGGGAGCTCCTGCCGGAGCTGCTCCCGGCCCGGGACGCACTCCATCCCCGGACGCTGCGCTCCGCCCTGAAGTACGTGGAGTCGGTGGCCACGGGCGAGTGATCCCCGCGGTGGGCGTGGCACTAACGTGCCGCGTATGACGACTGCACTGATTACGGGCGCGACCGCGGGGATCGGGGCCGCCTTCGCGCGGCGGCTCGCGGCCGATGGGCACAACCTGGTGCTGGTGGCGCGCAACACCGAGCGACTCCGGGAGCAGGCCACCGAACTGCACGACCTGCATGGCATCGAGGCCGAGGTGCTGACCGCCGACCTGTCCGAGGACGCCGGGATCGCCTCGGTCGAGGCGCGACTGACGGACCGTCGGCAATCCGTCGATCTACTGATCAACAACGCCGGGTTCGGTAACAAGGGCCGCTATCTGGAGGTGTCGACGGCCGATGAGCTGAAGATGCTGAAGGTGCACTGCGAGGCGGTGCTGCGGCTGACCTCGGCGGCCGCGGCCGGAATGAAGGAGCGCGGGCGGGGCGGGGTCGTCAATGTGGCCTCGGTGGCGGCGTTCGTGCCGCGCGGGACGTACGGCGCGTCCAAGGCGTGGGTCGTGCAGTTCACCCAGGGCGCGGCGAAGGATCTGGCCGGTTCGGGGGTGCGGCTGATGGCCCTCTGCCCCGGCTTCGTACGGACCGAGTTCCATGAGCGGGCCGGGATGGGGACCGGCAACATCCCGGGCTGGATGTGGCTCGACGCGGACAAGCTGGTTGCGGCGGCGCTGGCGGATCTGGCGCGCGGCAAGTCCGTCTCGATCCCGGATGCGCGGTACAAGACGCTGATGGGGCTGGTGAAGGTGGCGCCGCGCGGCCTGCTCGGCGGGGTCACCTCCAAGACGGGCCGCAAGTACGGACCGCAGTGAGCGGGTTCTTATCGGATGCCGCGGCCCGCGCAGGCGCCGATCTCGGGGCGGCGGGCTTCGGTCCGTTGCCGAACCGGTCCTCGCCGCTGTTGTTCCCGATGACGGCACGGGCGGCGAGGGCGGGCCGAGCCGGAGATCGCGGCGCAGCTCGGGCCTTCGGTGATACGCCGGGGCGCGCCGCACCACGTCCGCTGTGACGGACATTCACCTTCCGTCCGGGACGGCGCCGTTGCACGGCCCTCCGAATGTGCTGCCGACTCCGCATGCCGCACCCTCGCTCAGTGCCGAGTCGCACCGGTCGACGGGCCAGGCGCCGGACAGGACGGCACGGTTCGCGGCCGGCCCGTCCTTCGGGAAGCCGGTGCCTGCCGAGAAGCCTGAATCACTCGGTCCGACCGCTTCACCCGAACCGTCACGAACCCCGTATCCCAATAAAATGGAACCATCCCATCCAGGCTCGTGAGACCGGGAGACGCCATGAGATTCGTACAAGTAATCGACTGCAAGACGGAGCGGTTCGATGACATGGACCGCCTCATGGACGAGTGGGTCGAGCACACCAAGGGCTCCCGGACCGCCACTCACAGCCTGATCGGCAAGGACCGCTCCGACGGGTCCCACTTCGTGGAGATCGTCGAATTCCCGTCGTACGAAGACGCGGTGGCGAACTCCAAGCTGCCGGAGACCGACCGGATCTTCCAGGAAATGGTGGCGCTCTGCGACGGGACGCCCACCTTCACCGATCTCGACGTGGTCCGCGACGAACAGTTGAACCAGACACTGTCCCGCCGGTTCTTCCACGAGATCGCCGTCGGCGGCAACCTGGACGCCATCGGCGAGGTGTTCGCGGTCGACTACGCCGACCACGACATCGCGAAGGAAGAGGACACCGTGATCGGATCCGGCAACCTCCGGGACGATCTCATCGGATGGCGGGCCGCCTTCGACTTCTCCTTCGACCTGGACCGGCAGATCTGCCAGGGCGACGACGTCGTGACGCTGTGGACCTGGACCGGCACCCACAAGGGCGACTTCATGGGCATCCCACCGACGGGCAGGCAGTGCATCATGACCGGCACCACGATCTTCCGGTTCAGGGACGGCAGGATCCAGGAGGGCTGGTGGCACGAAGACATCATGGGCCTGATGCGCCAGCTCGGCGCGCTCGACTGAACCGCGCTCGACCGGGCACCGAGGAACGAAGAAGACCGAAGGCCCCCTGTTCCCGCCGCTGGGCGGAGGGAACAGGGGGCCTTCTACGGCTGTGCGCCGGTGCGGCTACGCGTCAGTGCGAGTGACCGTGACCGCCGTGACCGGCCTCGGCCTCTTCCTCGGCCGGCTTCTCGACGACCAGGGTCTCGGTCGTGAGCAGCAGCGACGCGATGGACGCGGCGTTCTCCAGCGCGGAGCGGGTGACCTTGACCGGGTCGATGACGCCGGCCTTCACCAGGTCGCCGTACTCGCCGGTCGCGGCGTTGAAGCCCTGGCCCTTGTCGAGCTCGGCGACCTTCGAGGTGATGACGTAGCCCTCGAGGCCCGCGTTCTCGGCGATCCAGCGCAGCGGCTCGACGGCGGCGCGGCGCACGACCGCGACACCGGTGGCCTCGTCGCCGGTCTTGTCGAGGTTGCCCTCGAGGACCTTGACGGCGTGGACCAGAGCGGAGCCACCACCGGAGACGATGCCCTCCTCGACCGCGGCGCGGGTCGCGGAGATGGCGTCCTCCAGACGGTGCTTCTTCTCCTTGAGCTCCACCTCGGTGGCGGCACCGACACGGATCACGCACACGCCGCCGGCCAGCTTCGCGAGGCGCTCCTGGAGCTTCTCGCGGTCCCAGTCGGAGTCCGTGGAGTCGATCTCGGCCTTGATCTGGTTGACCCGGCCCTTGACGTCGCCGGGCTCGCCGCCGCCGTCCACGATGGTCGTGTCGTCCTTGGAGACGGTCACGCGGCGCGCCGTACCCAGCACGTCCAGACCGGCCTGGTCGAGCTTGAGGCCGACCTCCTCGGCGATGACGGTCGCACCCGTGAGGGTGGCGATGTCACCGAGCATGGCCTTGCGGCGGTCACCGAAGCCCGGGGCCTTCACCGCGACGGCGTTGAAGGTGCCACGGATCTTGTTGACGACCAGGGTCGACAGGGCCTCGCCCTCGACGTCCTCGGCGATGATCAGCAGCGGCTTGGAGCCACCGGCCTGGATGACCTTCTCCAGCAGCGGGAGCAGCTCCTGGATCGAGCCGATCTTGCCCTGGTGGATCAGGATGTACGGGTCGTCGAGGACGGCCTCCATACGCTCCTGGTCGGTCACCATGTACGGGGACAGGTAACCCTTGTCGAAGGCCATGCCCTCGGTGAACTCGAGGTCCAGACCGAAGGTGTTGGACTCCTCGACGGTGATGACACCGTCCTTGCCGACCTTGTCCATCGCGTCCGCGATGAGCTCGCCGACCTGCGAGTCCTGCGCGGAGAGCGCGGCCACGGCGGCGATGTCGGACTTGTCGTCGATCGGTCGGGCGGTCGCGAGGAGCTCCTCGGACACGGCCTTGACCGCGGCGTCGATGCCCTTCTTCAGGGCGGCCGGGGACGCACCCGCGGCAACGTTGCGCAGGCCCTCGCGGACGAGCGCCTGGGCGAGCACGGTGGCGGTGGTGGTGCCGTCACCCGCTACGTCGTTGGTCTTGGTCGCCACCTCCTTCACCAGCTGGGCACCGAGGTTCTCGTACGGGTCGTCGAGCTCGACCTCGCGCGCGATGGTGACACCGTCGTTGGTGATGGTGGGAGCGCCGAACTTCTTGTCGATGACGACGTTGCGGCCCTTGGGACCGATCGTCACCTTCACCGTGTCGGCAAGCTTGTTGACGCCACGCTCAAGGGCGCGACGGGCGTCCTCGTCGAACTTCAGAATCTTCGCCATGGGAGCTGAGCTGTCCTCTCAAACGAACTGCGCCCCCGACCACCGGCTAGTTATTTCGCAGGGGGCCAGGGGCGCAGAACAGAAGCAAACGTGGGTGAATTACTTCTCGACGATCGCGAGCACGTCGCGAGCCGAGAGGACGAGGTACTCCTCGCCGTTGTACTTCACCTCGGTGCCGCCGTACTTGCTGTAGAGCACGATGTCACCGGTGTTGACGTCGAGCGGAAGACGCTCGCCGTTCTCGAAGCGACCCGGGCCCACGGCCAGGACGACGCCCTCCTGGGGCTTCTCCTTGGCGGTGTCCGGGATGACCAGGCCAGAGGCCGTGGTCTGCTCGGCGTCGAGCGGCTGGACCACAATGCGGTCCTCAAGCGGCTTGATGGCAACCTTGGAGCTGGTGGTCGTCACGATCCGGCCTCCCCCTTCGGAGATCTCGGGGTTAACTGCGGGGTTAACTGTCTGGGGTGGCGACCAGGTGGATCCGTCGTCGCGGGTGCCGGACCTGCCAGTCGCGCAGTACTGCTGGCACTCTCCAGTGGGGAGTGCCAGAGCCGAGACTATGACCGCGATTAGCACTCGGTCAAGCGGAGTGCCAATTACGTGCGGTCGTGGCGTGACAGCCCAGGCGAAGGTCCCCCGGGCGAGGTCCAGGAACATGCGCCCTGGGCGAGGCCCGCGGGGTGAAGTTCACAGGCCCGCGAGGTCCACGGGCACGCGGCTACTGCCGCTCGCACCCGGCGCCGGGGTCCACGGCGCCGTACGACTCCGGCCGGCCCTGCGACCGGTGCCGCTGCTTCAGCGGTGGCGACGGCCGGGAGTCCGCGGACTCCTGCGACCGGTCCCGCCGCCCGCAGACGGTGCCGGCCCACGACCCGGGCGCCCCGAGCTCACCCCGCGCGCCCGCCTTCGGCCCCGACTCCGACGTCCCCCCGGGCTTCGCCACCGGTGCCCGGTGCGGGCCCTGCACCTTCTGCGCGGCCTTCCGGCCCAGTCGTTCGATCGGGTCGACCGACTGCGCGCACCCCGCGGTGGCGGCCAGGAGGAAACCGGCCGCCAGCAGTCCGGCGAGCAGCCGCCGCGCCCGGCTCATACGTGGTCCTCCGGCCCGCACCACTGCGTACCCCTTGTCCGTGGTGGTCTTCATGACCGCGCGGGGAACCTCGCATCCAGGCCTCCGCCCCGTCATGGCAAATTCTTCCTTTTGTCGTAAGACCACATGATCTTGGATACTGACAGCAGCCGAACGATCACTCGGCCCGACACCGCCGCCGGGCCCCGAGCGGTCCCCCGGCTGGCTCACAATGGGCCGGTGAACGCCTTCGCCCCGACCGGCCCGACAGACCCGCGCGACCCGAGCAACCCGAGCGCCCCGTCCGGTGCCGCCGACCCGCTCACCGACCCGCTCGCCGCCTTCACGGCACTGCGCGCCCCGGAGGGCACGGCGCTCCTGACCGAGCTGCGGTCCTACGACCCCGCCCAGGAGCTCGCCACCGCGACCCGGCTGCGCCGCAGCCACCCGGCAGCACTGGTTTCGGCGGCGCTGGGGCAGGCACGGCTGCGGCAGCGGGCGGTGGCGAAGTTCGGTGCCGAGGACGCGTACCGGATGTTCTTCACGCCGAACGGTGTCGAGCAGGCGACCCGTACGTCGGTAGCCACCTACCGGGCCGGCCGGTTCGCCGCAGCCGGCGTGCGCAGCGTCGCCGATCTCTGCTGCGGGATCGGTGGTGACGCCATCGCGCTCGCCCGCGGGGGCATCTCCGTCCTCGCCGTGGACCGCGACCCGCTGACCGCCGAGGTGGCTCGCGCCAACGCCGCCGCGCTCGGGCTGGACGCCCTGATCGAGGTGCGGTGCGCCGATGTCACCGAGATCGACACCGCCGCGTACGACGCCGTCTTCGTCGACCCGGCCCGGCGCGGCGGACGCGGCAGGATCTTCGACCCGGAGGCGTACTCCCCGCCGCTCTCCTGGGCGACCGGCGCCGCGCTGAAGGCCCCCCGCGCCGCGCTGAAGATCGCCCCCGGTATCCCGCACGAGGCGGTCCCGGCGCAGGCGGAGGCCGAGTGGATCTCGGACGGTGGCGATGTGAAGGAGGCGGTGCTCTGGTTCGGCGAGGGCTTCACGGCCGGCTCGTACCGCGCCACGCTGCTCCCGGCCGGCGCGACCCTGTCGGCTCCGGCCGCGCTGCCCGCTCCTCCCGTCGGCCCGGTCGGCCGCTATCTGCACGAGCCGGACGGCGCCGTCATCCGTGCGCATCTGGTCGCCGACATCGTGGAGCGGTCGGGCGGCCGGCTGATCGACGAGACGATCGCGTACGTCACGAGCGACGAGCCGTACGACTCCCCGTACACCTCCGCGTACGAGATCACCGACCGGCTGCCGTTCAACATGAAGAAGCTGAAGGCGTTGCTGCGGGAGCGGAAGGTCGGCGTCCTGACCGTCAAGAAGCGGGGCTCGGCCGTCGAACCGGAGGAGCTGCGCCGCAAGATGAAGCTCCAGGGCCCGAACGCCGCGACGGTGTTCCTGACCCGGGTCGCCGGGGCGCCGACCATGCTGATCGGCCACCCCGTGCGGCCGGAATGGTCCTAGGCCAGGTCGGTCAGGTCTTCTGCGTACACCTGGGAGAGCGGCTGCGGGCCGACGTACTGCTGGCAGTTGCACTGCCCGGCTTCGAAGCGGACCGGCTTCTTGCTCTCGTCCCAGGCCGTCGGGACCTCGATCCGCTCATGGCACTTGCCCTGCTTGTCGTGCTTCGCAAGGTGGTGCGTGCAGCCGCAGACCGGCTCCGGCGGACGGTTCGCCGCCTCGACGGCCAGGCGTTCCTGCTTGCTCGCCTCCAGCAGTTCCAGCTTGCGGGTGTGCCGGTTGCGCAGCGCCGTACGGACGTTGTCGACCGCCCATCCGAAGCCGCCGGTCCAGAAGATGATGAGCACCCACCAGTACCACTCCATGTGACACCCTCCCCCTGCGCGGATCCTGCTACGCGGCCAGGATAGGGGCGGGGGCAGCGGTGGGCGCCGCCGACGGAGAACAGCGGCTCGGACCCGCGCCCCGACGAGCACCCGCAGCACCCGACCGCGGTGCACGAAGGCCTTGGTGACGCCGATCGGACCGAGCGGCCGCCCGATCGTCCGGAGGTTTATGAACGACAAGTGGGACGGGCGGGGTCGGTCGACAGCGGAGAGCCCCGCCCGTCCCGGTCCGGTTCAGTCGTACTGCTCACTGTCCAGGTAGTCGTCGTACGCGTCGGGCTCGCCGGCCGAGCCGATGTACTCGAAGTCGTGGACGGCATCCGCCACGTCGGGATCGTGCTCCGGTTCGCCGCTGTAGTCGTACTGATCGGACATGGCGCCTCCTCTCTCGACGGGCGCCCGATGCGCCCGGTCACGCGGTCAACGAGGCCGCCGAACCGCCCGGTGCGCCCGCGCGATCGGACTGACTCCATGCGGATGACCGGGGCCACCTCAGTGGCGTACAGCTCGAGCGGCCGGTTGACCGGGTGCGGCGGAAGACCGGCCGAGTCGGCCACGACCCGGGACGTCAGGCGTTGAGCAGCGCCTCGATGTCGAGCTTCTTCATGCCGAGCATGGCCTTCATGGCCCGGTCCGCCTTGGCCGGGTCCGGGTCGGAGAGTGCCTCGGACAGCCCGCGCGGGACGATCTGCCAGGACAGCCCGTACTTGTCCTTGAGCCAGCCGCACTGGCTCTCCTCGCCGCCGTCGGTGAGCTTGGCCCACAGTTCGTCGACCTCCGCCTGCGACTCGCAGTCGACGGAGAGCGAGATCGCTTCGGTGAAGGGGAACTGCGGGCCGCCGTTGAGTGCGACGTACTCCTGGCCGGCCAGCCGGAATTCGACGGTCATGACCGCGCCCGGCTCGCCCGGCGACGCCTCGGTGTAGTACGTGACACCCAGCACCTTCGAGTCCCCTCCGAAGATGGAGACGTAGTGGTTCGCGGCCTCCTCGGCCTGGTTGTCGAACCACAGGAAGGTCTTGATCTTCTGCATGGCCTGCTCCTCGGCGACTCGTTCGGGGGATGGTTGTGCAAGGTAGACCCTGCCGCCGCCCGGAACTCATCGCGGCGCGCCGCCCTCCTTCTCCGCCCGCGCCAGCAGCAGCGCCCGCTCGCGTGCGTTACGGGTCAGCCCCGCCGCCCGTGCGAATTCCGCCCGCGCCTCGTCCGCGCGCCCGAGTCGTGCCAGCAGATCGCCGCGCACACTCGGCAGCAGGTGGTACGTCGCCAGCGCCGGGTCACCGGCCAGGGCATCGACCAGTGCGAGCCCGGCCTCGGGCCCCTCGGCCATCGACACCGCGACGGCGCGGTTCAGTTCCACCACCGGTGACGGGGCCGCCTTGACCAGCAGGCCGTAGAGCGTGGCGATGACCGCCCAGTCCGTCTCCTCGTACGTCACCGCGTGGGCGTGGCACGCTGCGATGGCGGCCTGCAGGGCGTACGGGCCGGGGGCCCCGCCCAGCGCGTTCGCCCGCTCCAGGGCCGCGTACCCGCGCCGGATCAGCAACCGGTCCCAGCGGGACCGGTTCTGATCGGCGAGCAGGACGGGCTCGCCGTCCGGGGTGGTCCTGGCCGCGGTGCGGGACGCCTGGAGCTCCAGCAGGGCGACCAGGCCGTGCACTTCGGGTTCCTGCCCCATCAGCCCGGCCAGCACCCGGGCCAGCCGCAGCGCGTCCTCGCAGAGCCCCGGGCGCAGCCAGTCGTCGCCCGCGGTGGCCGCGTACCCCTCGTTGAAGATCAGGTAGATCACTTCGAGCACGGAACCGAGCCGGGCCGCGCGGTCGGCGCCGTACGGCACTTCGAAGGGGACGCCGGCCCGGCCCAGGGTGCGTTTCGCGCGGACGATGCGCTGGGCGACGGTCGGCTCGGACACCAGGAAGGCCCGGGCGATCTCGTCGGTGGTAAGGCCGCCGAGCAGCCGCAGGGTGAGCGCGATCCGGGCCTCGGTCGACAGCACGGGATGACACGCGGTGAAGATCAGCCGCAGCAGGTCGTCGTCGATGTCGTCGGCGCCGGCGATGTCGTCCGGCCCGGGCGGCTGCACGTCCTCCAGGGTCCGCCCGACCTCGGCGAGCTTGCGGGCGTACGTCTCCTTGCGGCGGACCAGATCGATCGCGCGGTGCTTGGCGGTGGCCGTCAGCCAGGCGCCCGGCCGGTCCGGGACACCCGACTCCGGCCACTGCTCCAGCGCCGCGACCAGGGCGTCCTGCGCGAGTTCCTCGGCGATGCCCACGTCCCGCACGATGCGGGCGACACCGGCGATGATCCGCGCGGACTCGATCCTGAACACGGCCTCGACCGCCGCGGTCGCGCTTGCTTCCGTCACGGCCACCCATCAGAGCAGCCGATCAGAGGCGGAGCAAGCGCGGCCGGGCGGGGGCCGGGAGGGCGTACTCGCTCAGCCCTCGGCGATCTCGCGGACCTCGGCGGTGACCGTCCAGTTGTCGGGGTGGACCTCCAGGAACCGCTTGGTCCACTCCAGCGCCTCGGCCTTGTCCTTGCACTGCATGAGGGCGTAACCGCCGACGACTTCCTTCGTCTCGGTGAAGGGTCCGTCGGTGTAGCTCAGCTTGCCGTCCTCCCAGCTGACCCTCGTCCCCTGGGAGGTGGGGGCGAGCCCCGCGGTGTCCAGCATGACCCCGGCCTTGGTGATCTCCTCGAACAGCGCCCCCATGCGCGCCTCGAACTCGGGGTCGGGGGTCTGGGCGGGCAGGTTCTGCTCATCGATGCGGATCATCGACAGGAAGCGCGGCATGGTGACTCCTCGGTACGGGAGGGCGGGGGCTTTCCCTGCCTCTCACCCTTGCGTCGAACGGGGGACGCCGCAATCGACACACCTCCGGAAGATTTTTTCGGCCCTTATCTCAGGGACTCCCAGAGGTCGCTCGCGGCGGGCTCCTGCGGCACCACCCGGTTGGGGTCGGACGGGGCCGCGACGACGGGCATGGTGACCGTGGTCAGCCCGGTCGCGGGGACGGCGCCCAGGCTCTGCGCCAGGCCCCTCAGCTCGCCCAGCGAGTCGAGGCCGGTGTCCGTGGTCAGACTGCCGGTGACCGCGTCCGCCATCTTGTAAAGGCTGGCCGGGTCGGTCAGCAGATCGGTCGTCCCGGCCTCCTTCAGCAGCGCCTCGACCAGCTGTTGCTGGAGCTTTATCCGGCCCAGGTCGCTGCCGTCGCCGATCCCGTGGCGGGTGCGGGCGAAGGCCAGGGCCTGGGTGCCGTCGAGCCGGTGCGTGCCCGCGTCGAGGTGGAGATGACTGCTGTCGTCGTCGATGTCCTGCGTCGTGGTGACGGTCACCCCGCCCAGCGCGTCGACGAGACCGGCGAAGCCGGCGAAGTCGATCTCGATGTAGTGGTCCATCCGGACTCCGGTGAGCTGCTCCACCGTCTTGACCGCGCAGACGGGGCCGCCGACCGCGTACGCGCTGTTGAACATCGCGTGGTACGTCGTCGGAGTGGTGCCGCCCGAAGGGGTCGGACACGAGGGACGCGTCACCAGGGTGTCGCGCGGAATGCTGACGACGGTGGCCTTCGTACGGTCGGCATCGAGATGGACGACCATCGCCGTGTCGGAGCGGGCGCCCGTGCTGTCACCGCCGCCGAGCGCGGAGTTCTCGCTGCCGCTGCGCGAGTCCGACCCGAGAACCAGGATGTTCAGCACGCCCGTCGGCAGCGGGGACGCCGAGGCCGATGGCGACGCCGAGGGGGCCGTGGTCGGGACGGTGACGGGCGCCCTGGCGGGGCGGTCGTCGCCCAGCGCGCTGTCGATGTCCACGCTGCGGATGTTCTGGTTCAGATGCCAGTACGCCCATCCCGCCCCGGCCGCGGCGAGCACCAGGATGCAGCCCACCACCGCCGCGGCCGCCTTGAGCCGACGGGAACGGCCGCGTCTCTTGTCTCCGGTCACGTCGAGGAACGTAAGTCCGAATTATTACGCCCGGAACCCTTGTTCGGTTTTCTTTCGGGAAATCTCAGGATCCGTTGAGTTTTCTCATGTCCGGCCGACATCCCGGCCGGTGTCCGGACCGGCGACCTCGAACCGCCAGCGGTGTACCGCCCGAGTGATCAACTCCGGCTCGGGCTCGGGAAGTTCGGGAAGCGCGTCGCCGTACGCCGCCTCCCACCAGGTGATGACCAGCACCCGGTCCTGCGGCGCGCGCAGCAGCTCGTACCGCAGCGGCTCGTACGCCAGCTCGCCCGTGCGCGCCCGCGCCCACTCCAGCAGCTCGGCGCCCCGGCCGGCCGCGGCCCGGGCCTCCCACATGAGGGCGACGGTCATGAGTAGAGGTTGTCCTTGCTGACCTCGTGCACATGATCGTGGTCGTGGTGGTGCGCGCTGCCCGGCACATGCGTGTCCGTCACCGGAAGCGACGAGTCCGCCGACAGTTCCAGGTCCGACGCCGACCGGTTGCGGGCCACCATCTCGGCACCCAGCGCCGCGACCATCGCACCGTTGTCCGTGCACAGCCCCGGCCGCGGCACCCGCAGCCGGATACCGGCCCGCTCGCACCGCTCCTGGGCCAGCGCCCGCAGCCGCGAGTTGGCCGCGACCCCGCCGCCGATCATCAGGTGGTCGACGCCCTCGTCCTTGCAGGCCCGGACGGCCTTGCGGGTGAGCACATCCACCACGGCCTCCTGGAAGGACGCCGCCACATCCCGTACCGGCACCTCCTCGCCCGCGGCCCGCTTCGCCTCGACCCAGCGGGCGACGGATGTCTTCAGGCCGGAGAAGGAGAAGTCGTACGCGGGGTCCCGCGAGCCGCTCAGTCCGCGCGGGAACGCGATGGCCTTCGGGTCGCCCTCCTTCGCCAGCCGGTCGATGACCGGCCCGCCGGGGAAGCCGAGGTTCAGCACCCGGGCGATCTTGTCGAAGGCCTCGCCCGCCGCGTCGTCGATGGTCGCGCCCATCGGCCGCACGTCGTTGGTGATGTCCGGCGCGAGCAGCAGCGACGAGTGGCCGCCACTGACCAGCAGCGCCATCGTCGGCTCGGGCAGCGGGCCGTGCTCCAGCTGGTCGACGCAGATGTGCGAGGCGAGGTGGTTCACCCCGTACAGCGGTTTGTTCAGCGCGTACGCGTACGCCTTCGCCGCAGAGACGCCGACGAGCAGCGCGCCCGCGAGCCCTGGACCGGCCGTGACGGCGATGCCGTCGAGGTCGCGGGCGCTGATGCCGGCTTCCTTCAGGGCGCGTTCGATGGTGGGGACCATCGACTCCAGGTGGGCGCGGGAGGCGATCTCCGGGACCACGCCGCCGAAGCGGGCGTGGGTGTCGACGCTGGACGCGATGGCGTCGGCGAGCAGCGTCGTACCGCGGACGATTCCGACGCCGGTCTCGTCGCAGGAGGTCTCGATGCCGAGTACGAGCGGTTCGTCAGCCATCAGTCAGTCTCTGTCTCTTGTACGGGCTCTTGTGCGGGCTCTTGCACCGTCAGGCGCATGACGAGCGCGTCGATGTTGCCCGGCTGGTAGTAGCCGCGGCGGAAGCCGATCGGTTCGAAGCCGAAGCGTTCGTACAGCTTCTGCGCGCGGGTGTTGTCGACCCGTACCTCGAGCAGCACCTCGGCGCACTCGAAGGCCGTGGCGTGCTTCAGCAGGTCGGTGAGGAGTTCGGAGCCGAGCCCGCCTCCCCAGTGGTCGCGGGTGACCCCGATCGTCTGGACGTCGGCGAGGTCACCGGCCGCGGCGAGCCCCGCGTACCCGACGATCCGGCCGGTGACCGGGGACTCGGCGACGACGTAGCGCCGGGTCGCCTGCGGGCCGCGCGCGTGCGCCAGCTCGGACCAGAACATACCGGCCGACCAGGCGTCCTCCGGGAACAGCTCGTGTTCGAGCTCCAGTACCGGATCGATGTCCCACCAGCGCATTTCACGCAGTACGGCAGTCGGGGGCGTCACTTCGGGGTGACCACCTTGTAGTTCTTCGGGACCTGGGCGTCGGGCCTGCGCAGATACAGCGGCTGCGGCGGCAGCAGCTGCGCTCCCGCGGCAAGACGCTCTGCGGCCAGAGCTGCGAGCGCACCCGCGGAGACATGCTCGGGACCGCGGGCGTCCGGGAACGCGTCGGGGTAGAGCGCCGCGCCCGCCCCGACCACCGGAAGACCGGCGAGCTGTTCGGCGATGTCTGCCGGCCGGTCGACGGCGGGTTCACCGGTGCGGGTACGCGGGTCCTCGTACCGCGCCCAGTAGACCTCCTTGCGGCGGGCGTCCGTCGCGACGGCGAACGGCCCCTCCAGGCCGCTGCGCCCGGCGGCGTACGCGAGGGCGTCCAGCGTGCACAGCCCGTACACCGGCACGGAGAGCACCGAGCCGAACGTCGCGGCCGTCACCAGCCCGACCCGCAGGCCCGTGTACGGTCCCGGGCCGACGCCCACGACCACCCCGGTCACGGCGTCGAGTCCAGTCCCGGCCTCGCCGAGGACCCGGTCGACAGCGGGCAGCAACAGCTCCCCGTGCCGTCGGGCGTCGACCTGACTCGACTCGGCGACGACGGCGGTCCCGTCGTGCAGGGCAACGGTGACGGCGGGGGTGGCGGTATCCACAGCGAGCAAGAGCACGCAAACAGCCTACGGCTCCGGCGACGGCACCACGGCTCCCCGCACGGAGTCCCGTTCCCACCGGCCGCTGCTGCTACCGTCACCCGGTGTACGCGGGTACGACGTAAACGCTTGTACGACATGCGACATACGAAGCGCTTGCGTGACAGACGAAAGCGAAAGGGGCGCGCACGGTGGCAAGGGGCAGCTCGGGAATCGTGGCCGGGCTCACTGCGGCGGCACTCGCCGCGGTCGGTTTCCTGGCCTACCAGGCATCGGCGAACGTCCCCGAGACACTCGCCGCCCCCAGTCCGAAGGCGACCAGCACCGCCCCGGCCGCCGGCCACGCCGCCGGGCACAAGGACAAGAAGCACCCGCTCGCGGTCCCCGCCGACTCCGGCACCGGGGCGCGGGTCGTGTACGCGCTGGACGACCGGCGGGTGTGGCTGGTCAACGCGAAGGGGAAGATGATCCGGTCCTTCGCGGTCATGCCGAGTTCCGTGAACCCGCGGCCCGGGGCGTACAAGGTGCGTTCACGCACGGGCGTCATCAAGGGCTCGGACGGCGTGCCGATCGAGCACGTGGTGCTGTTCGCGGTGGCCGACGGGGGTGTACCCGTCGGGTTCAGTGCGGCGCAGGACGGCTCCATGAAGAGCCCCGACCCGAAGCGGAAGACCGGCGGGGTGCGGATGAAGCGGGCGGACGGCAACGCGATGTGGGCGTTCGCGACGGTCGGCGCCAAGGTGGTCGTGGTCCCGTAACGCCCGGGCGGAAGCCTGCTGCGCCCCGTCGCGCACGGAAACCCGCTACGCGGCGTCGCGCTCCTCGGACGCCGGCGGCTCCCCTGACTCCTGCCGTTCCTCGGACGGCGGGGTGGAGACCGCGGTGGCCGCGGCGCAGGCCGCCAGCAGATCCTTCATCGACACCGCGGACGGCACTGGCGGCTGCGGCTGCGCTTCACGCTCGGGCGTCGGCATGGATGCCTCCTGGGGCTCCGGTGGAAGGCGTGGTTAGGTAGACCTAACCCGCCTCGGCATCCATGTGACCACGCCCGGCCCGCCCCGCGCAACAATATGCCGACACCCTGTCGGAAAACTGACTGCGCGGGCTCAGTGCGCCGCTTCGAGCTCCGCCCGCAGCCCGGACCAGCGCGCCCCGATCCCGACCAGCGTCACCGAGCGCCGTTCGTCGTCCGTGTCGCCGACCGCACGGTGGATCACCACGTGCAGCCGGTCGTCCGACAACTCCTCGACCTTGCCGTCGCCCCACTCCACGACCACCACCGAATCCGGCAGCGACACGTCGAGGTCCAGGTCCTCCATCTCGTCGAGCCCGCCGCCCAGCCGGTACGCGTCGACATGGACGAGCGCCGGGCCGGTGCCCAGCGACGGGTGGACGCGGGCGATCACAAAGGTGGGAGAGGTCACGGCGCCACGCACCCCGAGCCCCTCACCGAGGCCCCGGGTCAGCGTCGTCTTCCCGGCGCCGAGCTCACCGCTGAGCATCACGAGGTCGCCGGGGCGCAGCAGGCCGGCGATCCGACGGCCCAGGGCCTGCATCTGTTCGGGGGAGATGACGTCGAGGCGGGCGGTCACCGGGGTCTCCCCGGCCGGGACTGCTCCGGCCTGCGTCTCCCCGGGCGCGGCGGGCGCAACCGGGGCGTTCGCGGCGTCAGCCGCCAGGCTGTTGTGCGGTGCTTCCATGCCCGCCAACGTTAGCCGCTGCCGGTACGGCTCCGATCCGGACCAGCAGGTCCGCCATGCGGTCCGTCACCGTCTCCGGGTGCTCCAGCATCACCAGATGCCCGGCGTCCGGCACGATGACCAGCTCCGCGTCCGGCAGCTCGTCGGCGATGGCCTCGCTGTGCGAACTGGGCGTCACCAGGTCCTTGTCACCCGCCAGGATCAGCACCGGGATGTCGCGGAACGCGGGCAGCGCCGCACTCTTGTCGTGCTCGGTGAAGGCCGGGTAGAACTCCGCGACCACATCGATCGGGGTGGACTCGATCAGCCGCTCGGCGAACCTCTCGACCGCCGGATCCACGTCCCGCGAACCGAACGAGTACCGCTTGATGAGCCCGGCGAAGAGATCGGCGGTCGCCCGTCTGCCCCGCTCCACCAGCTCCGCCTGCGAGCCGAGCGCCTTCAGCACCCCGGGCAGCACCCGTCGCACGGCGTTCACGCCCGCGACCGGCAGCCCGAAGCTGACCTCGCCGAGCTTCCCGCTCGACGTGCCGACGAACGCGACGGCGGCGACCCGGTCCCGGATCAGCTGCGGGTACTGATCGGCGAGCGCCATGATCGTCATGCCGCCCATCGAGTGCCCGACCAGCAGCAGCCGGCCCTCGGGGGCGGCCGCGTCGATGACCGCCTTCAGGTCGCGGCCGAGCTGGTCGATGCCGACCGTCACACCCTCGGCCTGGGCCCGGCCGCGCTCGGAGCGGCCGTGGCTGCGCTGGTCCCAGTGCACGGTGCGCACCAGGCCGCGCAGCGCCGCCCGCTGGAAGTGCCAGGAGTCCTGGCTGAGGCAGTAGCCGTGGCTGAAGACGACGGTGACGGGCCCGGGGGCCTTGCGGCCGAAGAGCCGGCGCCGCCGCGGTCCGGTACCGGCGGCCCCGGCACCCGCCCCCGGTCGGGTGCCCGCGCCCGTACCACCGTCCGGTTCGACCTCGTCGGTCTCGTAGTACAGCTCGGTGCCGTCGTCGGCGGTGGCCCGGCCGGGCATGCCTCGCAGCGACCCGTACGGCCCCGAGGCGTCCAGCGCCAGCCTGGCCCTCCGGCGCATGCCCCGGCCGACAGTCATCCGCTCGACCGCGACACCGGCCGCCGCACCGGCCGCGATCACGCCTATGGCGGCTCCGGCAATGCCTGCCCGGCGCCAGCCGACCGCCACCGCGGCCGCCGTCGCCATCGCGTCCCCCGCACTGCTCTCGCTCACCGTGCCGCGCTCCTCGTCGATCGTTGTCCGTCAGGTCTGGTCGGGAGATGCAGGACGTGCCGGATCGGGCTGGATCAGGTCGGATCGGGCGGGGTCTCGTTCTCGTCGGCCCGGATCCCGTCCGGGCCGGCCTGGGCGTCGTTCTCCTCGGCCGGGGTCTCGTTCACATAGACGCGCGGTACCCGCCCGCCGATGCGGGTGACGATCTCGTACGCGATCGTGCCGGCCGCCTCCGCCCAGTCCTCGGCGCTCGGCTCACCCCGGTCCCCCGGGCCGAACAGCACCGCGTCGCTGCCCACCTCGACGACGTCCCCACCGAGGTCGACGACGAACTGGTCCATCGCCACCCGGCCCGCGACCCGCCGCAGGGCGCCGCCGACGAGGACCGGGCCGCGCCCGGAGGCGTGGCGCGGGATGCCGTCCGCGTAGCCGAGCGGGATCAGGCCGAGCGTCGTCTCGGCGGACGTCGTGTAGTGGTGCCCGTAGCTGACCCCGTGACCCGCCGGCACCTGCTTGACCAGGGCGACCGACGCGGCGAGCGTCATCACCGGGCGCAGCCCGAAGTCCGCCGGGGTGCCGAGCTCGGGGCTGGGCGAGATGCCGTACATGGCGATCCCGGTCCGTACCAGGTCGAAGTGCGACTCGGGGACCGTCAGCGTCGCCGGAGAGTTCGCCATGTGCCGTACCTCGGGTTCGACGCCCGCCTTCTCCGCGTACGCCACCATGTCCCGGTACACGCCCAGCTGGGCGGCGATCGACGGGTGGCCCGGCTCGTCGGCGCAGGCGAAGTGGGACCAGAGACCGGTGATCCGGACCGTGCCCGCCTGCTCGGCGGTGCGGGCGGCGGCGACCAGCTCCGGCCAGTCGGAGGGCTGGCAGCCGTTCCGCCCGAGACCTGTGTCGGCCTTGAGCTGGATGCGGGCCGGGCGGCCGGCCTCCTCGGCCGCGGCGACGACCTCGCGCAGCGCCCACATACCGCTCACCGACACATCGATGTCGGCCTCGATCGCCTCGCGCCAAGGGCCGCCCGGCGTCCACAGCCAGCACAACACCCGGCCGCCGAGCCCGGCGGCGCGCAGGGCCAGTGCCTCGTGCGGCGTCGCGGTGCCGAGCCAGGTCGCCCCGGCTTCGAGCGCGGCCCTGGCACAGGGCACCGCCCCGTGCCCGTACGCGTCGGACTTGACGACGGCCATGAGTTGCGCGCCGGCCGCCCGGGCACGCAGCGCACGCACGTTGGCGCGCAGTGCGGCGAGGTCGATCTCGGCTCGGGCTCTCAAGGACGCTGTCTCGTTCATCGCGCCCAGTCTCTCAGAGGCGTACGACGGGGCCCTCAGGTACCGGGCCCGAGGCGCGTCAAGGGCGTCCGGACCGCGCACGGCGGCGCCGACGTCACCGGTGGCGCAGCTCATGTTCCACATGGTCGACGAGGACCGGGACATGACTGTGCGGGACGTCCTTCACCGCCGTGACCAGGGTCACCGGCCCGCCCGCGCGGACCAGTTCCACCAGCTCATCCACCGCCGCGGTGTGCACGGGGTCGGCGAGCTCGGCGCGGTAGCGGTCGACGAAGTCGTCGTAGCGCGTGCCGGTGCGGTCCTCGTGGTACCAGGAGCGGAGTTCGTTCGACGGGGTGAGGTCCTTGAGCCACCGGTCGATCCTTGCCCGCTCCTTGGCGACGCCTCGGGGCCAGAGCCGGTCGACGAGGACGCGGGTGCCGTCACCGTCCTCCTGCGGGTCGTACACCCGGCGTACCCGTACGGAACTGCTGCCCACCCTCGACCACTCCTCACCGGCTCTCATCTGCGGTTCCCTGCCTGCTGGTGCTCAGGATCGCTCAGGCCCGTACGTCCCGCCACGCCGCCGGGATCGCGTCCGCGACGTCCTGCGCGGCGACCGGGCCGCCGTCCGAGGCGTGCCGGGCCGCCAGACCGTGCAGATGGGCACCGACGGAGGCGGCGTCGCGCGGGCCGAGGCCTGCGGCCAGCAGGGATCCCGTCAGCCCGGAGAGGACGTCGCCGCTGCCCGCCGTGGCCAGCCAGGAGGTGCCGGTCGGATTGACCCGTACGGGAGTGTGCTCGGTGTCGGTGGCGACCAGCGTCGTCGACCCCTTGAGCAGCACGGTGGCGCGGTAACGGGCGGCGAGTTCCCGTACGGCGGCGAGCCGCCCCGCCTCGACCTCCTCGCGCGGGACGCCCAGCAGCGCGGCAGCCTCCCCGGCGTGCGGGGTGAGCAGCGTCGGAGCGGTGCGCGACCGCACGACGGAGGCGTCGAGCAGTCGCAGCCCGTCCGCGTCCACCAGCACCGGGACATCGGCGGCCAGCACGTCGGCGACCGCCGAGACGGCCGCCGTACCGTCACCGAGCCCGGGGCCGACGACCCATGCCTGCACCCGCCCCGCCTTCGACGGCGGCCCCGAGTGGACCAGGGTCTCGGGGTGCCGGGCGATCACGGCGTCGGCGCCCGGGCCGACGTACCGCACCGCCCCGGCCCCGCCCCGCAGTGCCCCGCCGACGGCGAGCACCGCCGCCCCCGGATACCGCGCGGACCCGGCGACGATGCCGACGACCCCGCGCCGGTACTTGTCGCTCTCACTGGCCGGAACGGGCAGCAGCGCGGCGACGTCCGCGTACTGCAGCGCCTCCAGATCGGGTACGCCGGGCAGCTCGGCGTCGAGCCCGATGTCGACGAGGTGCAGCGCGCCCGCCCGGTCGGCGGCCGGATCGATGAGCAGCCCCGGTTTGTACGTGCCGAAGGTGACCGTCGCATCGGCCCGCACGGCGTCGCCGAGCACCTCACCGGTGTCCGCCTCGACACCGCTGGGCAGATCGACGGCGACGATCGGCGCCCCGGTCGCCTCGAGGGCCCGCACCAACGCGGCCGCGCCCTCACGCAGCCCGCCACGGCCGCCGATGCCGGTGATGCCGTCGACGACGAGATCGACACGGCCGATCAGGTCCGTGCTCACCCGGTCGGCGCCGTCCACACGCCCGCCGGCCGCGCGGAGCGCCGCGACCCCGCCCTCGTGGGCCCGGTCCGGCGCGGTCAGCAGGGCGCGGACGCCCGCGCCGCGCCGGGCCAGCCGGGCCCCCGCGTACAGCGCGTCGCCGCCGTTGTCGCCGCTGCCGACGAGCAGGACGACCCGGGACCCGTACACCCGGCCGCTCCGCCGCAGCAGATCGGCACAGGCCGCCGCGAGACCCGCGGCGGCCCGCTGCATCAGGGCACCGTCGGGCAGCCGTGCCATCAGGGCGCGCTCGGCGGCTCGTACGGTCTCCACGCTGTACGCAGTTCGCATACGGTCAACCCTCCGCGATCACCACGGCCGACGCCACCCCCGCGTCATGGCTCAACGAGACGTGCCAGTGCTTCACGCCCAGCTCGGCCGCGCGCGCGGCGACCGTGCCGACGACGCGCAGCCGGGGCTGCCCGCTGTCCTCGACGAACACCTCGGCATCCGTCCACAGCAGGTCGCCGGGCGCCCCCAGCGCCTTGGCGATGGCCTCCTTGGCGGCGAACCTGGCGGCCAGCGAGGCGATTCCACGTCGCTCGCCGTTGGGCAGCAGCAACTCGCTGTCCAGGAACAGCCGCTGAGCCAGATGCGGCGTACGCCGCAGCGCCGCGTCGAACCGTTCGATCTCCGCCACATCGATCCCGACCCCGATGATCACGCGCTCACTCACTCATTCATTGGTTCATTCGACCGTCACGGACTTCGCCAGATTGCGCGGCTGGTCCACCTCGTTGCCGCGGGCGGTGGCCAGTTCGCAGGCGAAGACCTGCAACGGCACGGTTGCCACCAGTGGCTGAAGCAGCGTAGGCGTAGCGGGGATCCAGATCAGATGGTCGGCGTACGGGACGACCGCCTCGTCGCCCTCCTCCGCGATGACGATGGTGCGCGCGCCACGGGCCCGGATCTCCTGGATGTTCGACACGATCTTCTCGTGGAGCACCGACCGGCTGCGCGGCGACGGCACGACCACCACGACCGGCAGATCGTTCTCGATGAGCGCGATCGGCCCGTGCTTGAGCTCACCGGCCGCGAAGCCCTCGGCGTGCATGTACGCGAGTTCCTTGAGCTTCAACGCGCCTTCGAGGGCCACCGGGTACCCCACATGGCGCCCCAGGAAGAGCACGGTGTCCTGGTGCGCCAGCGAGCGGGCCAGCTCACGCACCGGCTCCATGGTCTCCAGGACCCGTTCGACCTGCCCCGGGACCTCGGAGAGCTGCCGGACGACGGTCCGGATCTCGTCGCCCCACTTCGTGCCACGGGTCTGGCCGAGATACAGGGCGACGAGATAGCAGGCGACGAGCTGCGTCAGGAACGCCTTGGTCGAGGCGACGGCGACCTCCGGTCCGGCGTGCGTGTACAGCACCGCGTCGGACTCACGCGGAATGGTCGACCCGTTCGTGTTGCAGATGGCGAGGACCTTCGCCCCCTGCTCGCGGGCGTGCCGCAGAGCCATCAGCGTGTCCATCGTCTCCCCGGACTGGGAGATCGCGATGACGAGGGTGCGCTGGTCGAGGATCGGGTCGCGGTAGCGGAACTCGCTGGCGAGCTCCGTCTCGCAGGGCAGCCGGGTCCAGTGCTCGATGGCGTACTTGGCGATCATCCCGGCGTGGAACGCGGTCCCGCAGGCGACGATGACGACCTTGTCGACCTCCCGGAGCACGTGCGGCGGGATGCGCACCTCGTCGAGGTGGAGTGAGCCCGCACGGTCGATCCGGCCCAGCAGCGTGTCGGCGACCGCCTTGGGCTGCTCGGAGATCTCCTTGAGCATGAAGTAGTCGTAGCCGCCCTTCTCGGCTGCGGAAGCGTCCCAGTCCACGTGGTACTTGCGGACATCGGCGGGCTGTCCGTCGAAGTCGGTGACCGTGACGGACTCCCGCCGCAGCTCGACGACCTGATCCTGCCCCAGCTCGATCGCGGACCGGGTGTGCGCGATGAACGCGGCCACGTCGGAGGCCAGAAACGCCTCCCCCTCCCCGACCCCGACCACCAGCGGCGAGTTGCGCCTGGCCCCCACCACCACATCCGGCTCATCGGCGTGCACGGCCACCAGGGTGAACGCCCCTTCGAGCTGCCGGCAGACCTGCCGCATCGCCTCCGCCGGGTCGCCCCCCGACGAATACGCCTCGGCGAGCAGATGGGCGACCACCTCGGTGTCGGTCTCGGACGCCAGATCATGGCCGCGCTCGGCGAGTTCGGCGCGCAGCGCGGCAAAGTTCTCGATGATGCCGTTGTGCACGACGGCGACGCGCCCCGCGTTGTCGAGATGCGGGTGGGCATTGGCATCGGTGGGAGCGCCGTGGGTGGCCCAACGGGTGTGCCCGATCCCGGTGGTCCCGGCCGGAAGGGGCCGCTCCACCAGCGCCTTCTCCAGATTGACGAGCTTCCCGGCCTTCTTCACGGAGGCCAGCCCGCCGTCCGCGAGAACGGCGATGCCCGCGGAGTCGTATCCCCGGTATTCGAGGCGCTTGAGCCCGGCGACAACAACATCAAGCGCGGACTGCCCACCGACGTACCCGACGATTCCACACATAACGGTCCTTTCGTGGTCGCCCTCCCCTCGCTTGGCATCGTCGCAGAAGGGGCGCCGGCCGGCCGCGCCGACGGTCCACGAGGGAGAAGCGGGTACCCGGATTCATCCGGCCGCAGGTGTCGGAGACGGCGGCATCGGTGTGGCCCTGACGTGAGGTGAAGTCCCCTCCGATTCCGCGCGGCGGACCGCTGGAAAACTCACCGCCGCACTGTCCGCGCAGGCTGCTAACCTCCGGTTCTTCACCGGGCCGAGCTGGCCGCCGTCACCGTCGGCGACCTGCGCGACGTGGCCCGCGAGCTGCACTCCACGGCACTGATCCAGGTGCCGGGCCGGGACGTCGAATGGGCCGGGTTCACGTCCGCCCCGCAGTGGTCCACCACATCCCGGGCCCTCGCGGGAACCACGCACCGCTCCCCCGAGAACGACGACGTGGCACTGGTCGTCGGCCCCAGGAGCGTCACGCTGCGCACTCCCGGCGGCGAGGTCACCGTGCGGTACGAGGCCTGCGCCGCCCTGCAGGTCTTCCCGGACGGCGCCCGGCACCTCACGGGCCTCGACGGCTTCACTGTCGCGGTGGAACCGACGCTGTACGACCGGCTCGGCCCCGACCGGGTCGCGGTGATCGACGCGGGGGTGCCGGCCGCCGCGGTGGTACGGATGCCGGAACGTGACGCCGACTCCATCCCCCGGCCCGCGTCCTCGCCCGGCGGCGGGCTGAAGAGCCGGACCCGGTCCGTACTGCGTTCGCTGCGGATCGGCCGCAGAAGCTGATGCCCCCGCGGTGCAGGCAGGGCCCGGTGCCCGGCACAGAAGTGCGGACACCGGGCCCTGTCGTCGACGGCGGCGAGCTCTGTGTGCTCAGGAAACTCAGCACACAACCGTAGTCGGCATGCCCGGAACGAGCGCTTTCGTCGCCCCACGTGACCGACCCCACCCCCCACTCCGTTAAAACTCCCGCAACAATGAACCTGTGATCACTTCGCCGCCACGGAGCACCCAGCGACGCGCCGAGCACGCTTCGACGCCGTACGTCGACCTGTCGCGTGCCGAATGGAGTGCCCTGCGCGACAAGACCCCGCTGCCGCTGACGGCCGCCGAGGTCGAGCAGCTGCGCGGGCTCGGGGACGTCATCGACCTCGACGAGGTGCGGGACGTCTACCTGCCGCTCTCCCGGCTCCTGAACCTCTACGTCCAGGCCACCTCCGGCCTGCGCGGCGCCCTCAACACCTTCCTCGGGGACGCGGGCAACGGCCACGGAGCGCAGCGCGGCACTCCTTTCGTCATAGGGGTCGCGGGCAGTGTCGCCGTCGGCAAGTCCACCAGTGCCCGTATCCTCCAGGCGCTGCTGGCCCGCTGGCCCGAGCACCCCCGGGTCGAGCTGGTGACCACGGACGGGTTCCTGCTGCCGATGAAGGAGCTCCAGGCGCGCGGGCTGATGTCGCGCAAAGGGTTCCCGGAGTCGTACGACCGACGCGCCCTGACCCGTTTCGTCGCCGACATCAAGGCCGGCAAGGACGAGGTGACGGCGCCCGTCTACTCGCACCTGATCTACGACATCGTGCCGGGCGAGCGGCTCACCGTGCGCCGCCCCGACATCCTGATCGTCGAGGGCCTCAACGTGCTGCAGCCCGCGCTGCCCGGCAAGGACGGCCGCACCAGGGTCGGGCTCGCCGACTACTTCGACTTCAGTGTGTACGTGGACGCGCGGGCCGAGGACATCGAGACCTGGTATCTCAACCGCTTCCGCAAGCTGCGCGAGACCGCGTTCCAGAACCCGTTCTCGTACTTCCGCAAGTACACACAGGTCTCCGAGGAGGAGGCCATGGAATACGCCCGCACGATGTGGCGGACCATCAACAAGCCCAATCTGCTGGAAAATGTGGCCCCCACCCGGGGCCGTGCCACCCTGGTGCTGCGCAAGGGCCCGGATCACAAGGTCCAACGTCTGTCACTGCGCAAACTCTGAGAGCCCGACCTCCCGGGAGTACCCGCGTGCTGCACCTGCGCCTGATCGTCCCCGCCGACCGTACGGACGAGGTGCTGCATCTCGTCGAGCGCACGGTCGGCACCACGCATCTGGTGGTACTGCCCGCGGCCGCCCGTGACCCGGCGGGCGATGTGGTGCTGTTCGATGTGGCGCGCGAGGCGGGTGACGAGCTGATCGGCGGCCTGCGCGCGCTCGGTATCGACAAGTCCGGTTCGATCACCGTCGAGCACTCGGACCTGACCCTCTCTGCCCGCGCCGACCTGGCCGAGGAGGAGGCACCGGGCGAGGGTGTGGACGCCGTGCTGTGGGAGAAGCTGACGGACGCGACCCACGAGGAGTCGACGTTCAGCATCACCTATGCGGCATTTCTCGCGGTCGCGACGATGCTCGCCGCCTGCGGTGTGATGCTCGACAACGCGATCCTGATCGTGGGCGCCATGGCGGTGGGCCCGGAGTTCGGACCGCTGGCCGGCATCTCCACGGCGCTGGTGCAGCGTGCCCCGCGTCTGGCGTGGCGGTCGCTGTGGACGCTGATCGCCGGGTTCGCCGTCGCGATAGTGGTGACGGTCGGGTTCGCGTGGATGATGAACGCCTTCGGGCTGTTCACGGAGGCGATGATCGAGGCGGCCCGGCCCAACACGGCGTTCATCTGGAAGCCGGACCGGATGTCGTTCGTGGTGGCGTTCCTGGCGGGCATCGCCGGGACGCTCTCCCTCACCTCGACGAAGTCCGGGGCGCTGATCGGCGTCGCGATCTCGGTGACGACCGTGCCGGCCGCGGCCAATGCAGCGGTGGCGTTCAGTTACCAGGACTACAGGCAGATGTCGGGCTCGGTGGGCCAGCTGATGGCGAACCTCGGCGGGATCGTGCTCGCGGGGACGCTGACGCTGCTGCTCCAGAAGGCGCTGTGGGCAGCCCAGCGCCGCCGGACCTCCGCCGGCCGGTCCTGAGGAGAAGCAGAACGCCGGAGGGGCCCGATACGAGCATCGGGCCCCTCAGGCGTTCAGTGGCAGCGGGACGACGCGCTACCCGAGCGCGGACTTCACCACATCGGCCAGCCGCCCGGCGACAGACCGCGCCTGCTCGATGTCGGCCGCCTCGACCATGACCCGCACCAGCGGCTCGGTGCCCGACTGACGCAGCAGTACGCGGCCGGTGTCACCCAGCTCGCGCTCCGCCTCGTCGATCGCGGCCGCCAGCTCCGCCGACGTCTCCACCCGGGACTTGTCGACGTCCGGGACGTTGATCAGGATCTGCGGGAGTCGCTGCATGACGCCGGCGAGTTCGGCGAGCGTACGGCCGGTGGCGACGACCCGGGCCGCCAGCAGCAGACCGGTCAGCGTGCCGTCACCGGTCGTGGCGTGGTCGAGGACGATGACATGGCCGGACTGCTCGCCACCCAGCGCGAAACCCTCGGCCTTCATCGACTCCAGTACGTACCGGTCGCCGACGGCGGTCTGGACGACGTGTATGCCCTCGCGCTCCATGGCGATCTTGAAGCCGAGGTTGGACATGACCGTCCCGACCACGGTGTCCTTGCGCAGCTGCCCGGCCTCGCGCATGGCGAGGGCGAGCACGGCCAGGATCTGGTCGCCGTCGACCTCCTCGCCCGAGGCGTCCACGGCGAGGCAGCGGTCGGCGTCGCCGTCGTGCGCGATACCGAAGTCGGCGCCGTGCTCGACGACGGCGGCCTTCAGCAGGTCCAGATGGGTGGACCCGCAGCCGGCGTTGATGTTCAGACCGTCCGGGGCCGCACCGATCGTGATCACCTCGGCGCCGGCCCGCGCGAAGGCCTCGGGCGAGACGCGGGCGGCCGCGCCGTGCGCCTCGTCGAGGACGATCTTCAGCCCGTCGAGCCGGTTCGGCAGGACCGCGACGAGGTGCGCCACATACCGGTCGAAGCCTTCCGCGTACTCCGTGACACGGCCCACACCGGCACCGGTCGGACGCTCCCACGGCGCACCGGTGCGGTGCTGCTCGTACAGGGTCTCGATCCGGTCCTCGAGCTCGTCGGAGAGCTTGTGACCACCTCGAGCGATGAACTTGACCCCGTTGTCCGGCATGGCGTTGTGGCTGGCGGAGAGCATCACGCCGAGGTCGGCGCCCAGCGCGCCGGTGAGGTACGCCACCGCGGGGGTGGGCAGCACACCGACGCGCAGGACGTCCACGCCGGCGCTCGCCAGACCGGCCACGACAGCGGCCTCCAGGAACTCTCCGGACGCGCGTGGGTCACGGCCCACCACGGCTGTCGCCCGCCGCCCACCGTCGAGGGTGCCCGTCTCAGCAAGCACATGCGCCGCAGCGACCGACAGACCGAGCGCGAGCTCGGCCGTCAGATCCGCATTGGCGACACCGCGTACACCGTCCGTGCCGAAGAGTCGTCCCACTGGTGTCCTCCGAAGATGCTCCGAAACCGAACCGCAAAAACAAAACAAGCCAACACAAGTCAAAACGACTCAGGGCAAGACGCAAGGCGAGACGCGTGGCAGCGCGAAGAATGATGCCGACCAGGGCGGGCCTATGAACGTCTCATGCCGTTATACGCCCGAGGGCGTCTATAGACGAACGCCCCGGAGGCACGAGAAGTGCCGCCGGGGCGAACGTGTAAAGCAGCTGAGCAGGCGGATTAGCGCTTGCTGTACTGCGGGGCCTTACGGGCCTTCTTGAGACCGGCCTTCTTGCGCTCGACCGCACGGTCGTCGCGGGAGAGGAAGCCTGCCTTCTTCAGCGGGGCGCGGTTGTTGTCCACGTCCGCCTCGTTCAGCGCACGGGCGACACCGAGGCGCAGGGCACCGGCCTGACCCGAGACGCCGCCACCCGAGATGCGGGCGATGACGTCGTAGCGGTTGTCGAGCTCGAGCACCTTGAAGGGCTCGTTGACTTCCTGCTGGTGCACCTTGTTGGGGAAGTAGTCCTCAAGGGTGCGACCGTTGATCTTCCACTTGCCGGTGCCCGGAACGATCCGGACGCGGGCGATGGCGTTCTTCCGACGGCCAAGGCCGGCGGCGGGCTGCGGGTCGCCGAAGCGGGACGCCAGCGACTCGCTGGTGTACTCGCCCTCGACGGGAACCTCGGACTCGAAGGTGGTCACCTCGGCGAAGACCTCTTCGCCCTCGGTGCCCTCGATGGGGTTCTCAACAGTGGTCTCGGCCACGATTCTCCTCAGATCTTTCTTTATGTCTTAGGGGGAGGCCGGAACTACTGCGCGACCTGGGTGATCTCGAACGGGACCGGCTGCTGAGCAGCGTGCGGGTGCTGGTCGCCCGCGTAGACCTTGAGCTTCGAGAGCATCTGACGGCCCAGGGTGTTCTTGGGGATCATGCCCTTGATGGCCTTCTCGATGGCCTTCTCCGGGTTCTTGGAGAGCAGCTCGTCGTAACGCACGGAGCGCAGACCACCCGGGAACCCGGAGTGGCGGTACGCCATCTTCTGGGTCTTCTTGTTGCCGGAGAGGTGAACCTTCTCGGCGTTGATGATGATGACGAAGTCACCCATGTCCATGTGGGGGGCGTAAATCGCCTTGTGCTTGCCTCGAAGGAGGTTCGCGGCCGTGGTGGCCAGACGACCCAGGACGATGTCCTCGGCGTCGATGATGTGCCACTGGCGAGTGACATCGCCGGGCTTGGGGCTGTACGTACGCACTTCGTAGCCTTCGCTTCTTCAGTGGATGAGGTCCAGACACATGGCACCCCTGAAGCGATCATGCAGCTGGGGCCCACAATGCCGGGAACGCTGTCCGTATGCGAGCCACTGGTAACTGCTCCAGAGAACCTACGTAAGGGCTCTTCGCGTGAGAACGACGAAGCCGATACGTATAACAACCCCCGACAGTACCCGCCCCGCCCGGGACGGGTCAAAACGCGCCGCCCCTTACCGCGCCCGCTCCACCCGTCGCTCGTCCCACACCGGCTCTGCGGTCTCCCGCACCACCCCGTCCGACCCGAACACCAGATAGCGGTCGAACGACTTCGCGAACCACCGGTCGTGCGTGACGGCCATCACGGTCCCGTCGTACGCCTCGAGACCGTCCTGCAGCGCCTCCGCCGACTCCAGGTCCAGGTTGTCCGTCGGCTCGTCCAGCAGCAGCGCGGTGGTCCCCGCCAGCTCCAGCAGCAGGATCTGGAACCGCGCCTGCTGCCCGCCGGACAGCTTCTCGAAGGGCTGGTCCCCCTGCCGCTCGAGCTCGTACCGGCGCAGTACGGACATGGCCCCGCCCCGGTCCTTCGCGTGCTCGGTCCACAGGATCTCGACGAGCGTGTGCCCCATCAGCTCCGGGTGGGCGTGCGTCTGCGCGAAGTGCCCGGCCACGACCCGCGCGCCCAGCTTCCACTCGCCCGTGTGCGCCACCGGCTCCCCGGCCAGCAGCCGCAGGAAGTGCGACTTGCCCGACCCGTTCGAGCCGAGGACGGCGACCCGTTCCCCGTAGAAGATCTCCAGGTCGAACGGTTTCATCAGCCCGGTCAGTTCGAGCCCCTTGCAGGTCACAGCCCGCACCCCGGTCCGGCCACCGCGCAGCCGCATCTTGATGTCCTGCTCGCGCGGCGGCTCCGGCGGCGGCCCCGCGTCCTCGAACTTCTTGAAGCGGGTCTGCATGGCCCGGTAGCGCGACGCCATGTCGGGGCTGATCGCCGCCTGCTGCCGCAGCCGGTGGACCAGCGCCTTCAGCCTGGCGTGCTCCTCCTCCCAGCGCCGCAGCAGCTCCTCGAACCGTGCGAACCGGTCCTTGCGGGCCTGGTGGTACGTGTCGAAGCCGGCGCCGTGCACCCACACGTCGCTGCCCGCCGGGCTGGGCTCCACGCTGACGATCTTCTCGGCGGCCCGGGACAGCAGCTCCCGGTCGTGGGAGACGAAGAGCACCGTCTTCCGCGTCTCCTTGAGCTTCGACTCCAGCCACCGCTTGCCGGGGACGTCGAGGTAGTTGTCCGGCTCGTCGAGCAGCAGCACCTCGTCCGGACCGCGCAGCAGCGCCTCCAGCACGAGCCGCTTCTGCTCACCGCCGCTGAGCGTCCGCAGCTCACGCCACTGCGCCTTCTCGTACGGAACGCCGAGCGCGGCCATGGTGCACATGTCCCACACCGTCTCGGCCTCGTATCCGCGGGCCTCCGCCCAGTCACTGAGCGCCTGCGCGTACTTCATCTGCGCGGCCTCGTCGTCGACGGTGA
Organism: Streptomyces sp. NBC_01717; assembly: GCF_036248255.1. Classification (NCBI taxonomy): domain Bacteria; kingdom Bacillati; phylum Actinomycetota; class Actinomycetes; order Kitasatosporales; family Streptomycetaceae; genus Streptomyces; species Streptomyces sp. NBC_01717. The sequence goes on from NZ_CP109178.1 coordinate 4,039,101, forward strand.
GGATCAGCTCCTCGGCCCTGTCGACCGCCTGCGCGGCCTCACGGATGCGCGGCTGGGCGACGGAGACGAGCAGATCCCTGACCGTACGGTCGTCCCGGACCGAGCCCACGAACTGCGGCATCACCCCGAGCCCGCCGCTCACCGATACCGTGCCGCCGTGCGGCTGGAGCTCCCCGGACAGGAGCCGCAGCAGCGTCGTCTTCCCGGCGCCGTTCGCCCCGACGAGGGCGACGACGGCCCCGTCCGCGACCCGGAACGAAGCATCGCCGAGCAGCACCCGCCCGTCCGGTAGGTAGTACTCCAGATGGCCCGCTTCAAGATGTCCCATGCACAGCATTGTCACGGCCCGCGAAGCCCTGGCCCAACCGGTTTACGTTCCGTCTAGGATTCGCCGCATGAGCTTTGGGCAAGGGGGGCCCTCCTGGGGGCCCGGGGGCAATCAGACTCCGGACTGGGCAGCGCTGGCCGAGGCATCCGCCGCGCGGAGCCGTCGTAGGAAGTGGCTGCTGATCGGCGGCGGCGCGCTCGCCACCGCCGCGGTCGCGGCAATCGTCGCCACAGCCGTCATCTCGACCGACAACAACGGCGGCTCCACCGGCTCGGACACGAACGCGAGCCGGCTGCCGGGACCCGCCGATCTGCCGACCGACTCGGCCGCGCCCGAGCCGTCCTTCTCCACGGTGGCGCCGCCGCCCCCGCCGGACCCGAAGGACTACGTCTCCGACGTGAAGAAGGACAGGGCGCCGCTCACCATCGACTCCTTCTACCCGGGAAAGAAGCTCACGATGGGCGACCGCGTGTACGCCAAGGGCGCCACGCACCGCACCACGAACTGCGCGGCGACCACGCAGGGCGCGCTCGGCTCGATCCTCATGAACAACGGTTGCGACCAGGTCATCCGTGCCACGTACAGCAGGGCAGGGGTCGCCGTGACCGTCGGTGTCGCGGTCTTCGAGACGGAGGCGCAGGCGAAGAAGTCGGCGCAGCAGGCGTCCGGCGGCCTGGCCTCGCTGAGCGGCGCGGGCGTGCCGACGTTCTGCCGCGGTGGTTCGATCTGCCGTCGTACCACCAACTGGTACGGCCGCTACGCGTACTTCACCATCGGCGGTTTCACGAACGGCAAGAACGTCTCCAAGGCCGACAAGAACGTCTTCACCGTCGGCGACGACCTACGGAACTTCACATTCCGTCAGATACGCCACCGCGGCGAGGTCCAGGCCTCCGCCGCGGCCACCGCGTCGACCGGCTGATCCGGTCCCGAAGACGTCGTGCGCCTCCCCTTCCTGCTCACGCTGCCCCGGGTACTGCGCCACAGCGCCACGATCGGGGCTGACCTGCCGCCGGACGAGGCCGTGGTCGTCGACCCGCCGGACACACCCCTGCGTGCGGCACTGGCGGCGGCCACCGCGGGCGACCACGGCCCCGCCCGTGACCTCCTCGCCGCGACCCGCGCGCACGCCCAGTGGGAGCTGAGGGACGGGTACGTCATGCGTCTCGCCGAGGCCGCGCTGCACAACCCCGGCTGGCTGGACGCGTGGCTGGACGGGGCGCCCGAGGATCCGGACGCGGCCCTGGTCAAGGCCGAGCTCTGTGTCGACCAGGCCTGGGAGATACGTACGGCGGCTCGCGCCCGGCATGTCTCGCGCGACCAGTTCCAGGCCTTCTTCGCCCTCCTGGAGGACGCGGCCCCGGTGATCGGCACGGCGGCCGAACTCAACCCGGCCGACCCGGTCCCCTGGCGCATCGCCCTCACCCACGCACTCGGCAGCCAGGCCCCACGTGCCGTCTTCGACGACTACTGGGCGGAGGCCATCACCCGCGATCCGCACCACTACGGCTGCCACGCCGCGGCCCTTCAGTACCTGTGCGCGAAGTGGCACGGCTCGCACGAGGAGATGTTCGCCTTCGCCGAGAGCGCGGCGGACACGGCCCCGCCCGGCTCGAAGCTGCACGCGCTGCCCCTGTCGGCGGCGTTGGAGTACGAGGTCCTCACCACCGGCCCGACGACCGCCTCCGTCGGCCCCGACCCGTTCGCGCCCCACGTGGCGACCGCCGTCACCCGCGCCCTGGCCCTCTCCGCCGAATACGCCCCGGGCAGCCGCGAGGCCGCCGGCTTCCGCAACCAGCTGGCCCTGATGCTGCTGCGCCAGGACCGCTGGCAGGACGCCCTCGACACGTTCCGCGCCATCGGCACCGCCGCCACCAAGTACCCCTGGGCGTACTTCGGCGACGACCCACGCCAGGAGTTCCTCGAGACCCGCTCGGGCGTCCGTATCCATGTCGCGACCAGGACCCCGTTCTTCGCCCGCCCGTCGCATCCCCACTCCGTACCGGCCACCGGCTGGACGGCGGACGCCCCCTGCGCGCTCGCGATAGCCGCCGCCCGCCCGGAGGACGTGGCGCAGGCCGCGCTGATGTGCGGCATCTCCCTGCGTACGGCCCCGGCATCGGCGACGCACACGTACATCGAGGCCGTCCCCGACCTCAAGCCGGCCAAGCGCTCGGTCCTGTCCACGGAGGACCGGCTGACGACGGCGGCCGACAACTTCACCACCGGTGAGAAGTGGCCGACGCTGGTGCTGCGCCGTACCCCCGAGCGCTGCGGCTTCACCGTGTTCCACAAGGGCAGACCGCTGGCAGCACACGAGTGGAACACCACGTCCCCGGCTCCGGACCACACCACGGTCACCGCCACGGCCGCCACCTTGTCCCGGCTCTTCGCCGTCGCGGACCCGCGCCCCCTGACCCACATCCTCCGCTCCACCGGCAATCCGCCGCGGCACCAGTCCGACCTGCTGGCAGCCCTCGCCCTGCCCCCGCTCCCCGCGGACTTCGGCACCCGCCCGGAGATCCTGGACACCCTCCCCGGCGCCCGGGTCCTCACCCGCCGCGGACTGCTCGCCGGGATGCGCGACACGATGACGACGGAGGACGGCAGCCACCCACCGGCCCCCGGCACCTACGAACCCCGCCCGGCCCGCTGGTGGCTGCTGCGCGTCCTGGGCCTGCCGCTGTTCACAGCGGCTGCGGCCTACGCCTGGTGGACCCCGGACATCGGCCCGGTCCGGTCGACGCTGTCGACGCTCGCCGCACTGTTCCTGGCGGGACAGTTGACAGCAGCATGGCGCCGACGGCGGGCACACGCGGGGAAGATGACCCGCTGAGCCCGATCCGCCTCAGCAGCATCCTCGTCCCGGCAGCGACCGCACATTGCGCGCCTCCTTGTTGCGCGCGGCAAGCAACTCATCGGCCGGGTAGGCGACTTCCTCCAGCGTCAGGCCGTGCGGCCGCACCACATGCACTCCCGGATCCCGCACCCCGGCAGCCAGTACCTGAGCGGGCCACGGGTCGGGGCGGCGCCCGTCGCCCACGAACAGCATCGCCCCCACCAGCGCACGCACCATGTTGTGGCAGAAGGCATCGGCCTGCACGGTCCCCGTGACGACCCCGGACTCCGCGTCCCGTACCCAACTCAGCTTCTGCAGCGTACGGATGGTCGTCGCGCCCTCGCGCTTCTTGCAGTACGCGGCGAAATCGTGTTCCCCGAGCATCCGGGCCGACGCCGCATTCATCGCGTCCACATCCAACGGCCGGTCGTGCCAGAGCACATGACCACGCGTCAGCGGGTCGACCCCACCGGGCCGGTCGGAGACCCGGTACGCGTAACGCCGCCACAACGCGGAGAATCGCGCGTTGAACCCCACCGGCGCCTCGGCCACCCGCCAGATCCGTACGTCGGGTGCCATCCGCCCGGCCATCCGCCGCAGGAGCAGCTCGCCGTGCTCGGCCCACACCTCGGCCGGCAGGTCGACATGCGCGACCTGGCCACGGGCGTGCACCCCGGCGTCGGTGCGCCCGGCGACCGTCAGATCGTACGTCCGCGACGACCTCGTCACGGTCCGCAGCGCGTCCTCGATCTCCCCCTGCACCGTGCGCCGGGCGGTCTGCTTCGCCCAGCCGGAAAAATCCTTGCCGTCGTACGCAAGGTCCAGCCGTACCCGCACGAACCCGGGCTCTACTTCGTCACTCACCCAACGATCCTCTCAAGCCTGAACATACGGAACGGGCCCGCACCGCCCCGAAGGGTGGTGCGGGCCCGTCCAGTGGTCTCAGAACGCTCAGGCGTCCTTGGACTCCTCCGCCGGAGCGGCGTCCTCGGTGGACTCGGCCGGGGCCGCGTCCTTCTTGAGGGAGTCTTCCTTGACCGCACGCTTCGTCGCGGCCTCGGCCTCACCGGTGGCCTGCTGCGCCACGGTCAGCGCCTCGACCAGCTCGATGACGGCCATCGGGGCGTTGTCACCACGACGGTTGCCGATCTTGGTGATGCGCGTGTAACCACCGGGGCGGTTCTCGTAGCGCGGGGCGATCTCGGTGAACAGCGTGTGCACGATGCCCTTGTCCGTGATCGACTGCAGAACCAGGCGACGGTTGTGGATGTCGCCCTTCTTCGCCTTGGTGATCAGACGCTCGGCGACCGGACGCAGGCGGCGAGCCTTGGCCTCGGTCGTCGTGATGCGGCCGTGCTCGAACAGCGACTTCGCGAGGTTCGCGAGAAGCAGACGCTCGTGCGCGGCGCTGCCGCCCAGACGGGCACCCTTTGCGGGACGCGGCATGGTGTTTCTCCTTGTGTGCTGCACCGGCCGTATCAGGTACCGGTGTCAGTTCCCGTGAAGCGGCCGCCTCACGGAAGATCATGGGCCGTCGGGGCTCATCGAGCCCGTCCGGCGATCGAGGCCGGAGCCTCACCCCGGTCGGGGTGCCCGGAAATCCGGGCACCCCGACCGGAGACGTACTAGTACTGCTCGGTCTCGACGAAGCCCGCGTCCGCGTCGTCGTCGGCGCCGAAGGCGTCGGCAGCGGCGGTCGGGTCGAATCCGGGCGGGCTGTCCTTGAGCGCCAGGCCCATACCGGCCAGCTTCGCCTTGACCTCGTCGATCGACTTCGCACCGAAGTTGCGGATGTCGAGCAGGTCGGCCTCGGAACGAGCGACGAGCTCACCCACGGAGTGGATGCCCTCACGCTTGAGGCAGTTGTACGAACGGACCGTGAGCTCGAGCTCCTCGATCGGCAGCGCCAGATCGGCGGCGAGCGCGGCGTCCGTCGGGGACGGGCCCATGTCGATGCCCTCGGCATCGATGTTGAGCTCGCGCGCCAGACCGAACAGCTCGACCAGGGTCTTACCGGCCGACGCCATGGCGTCACGGGGACGCATGGCCTGCTTGGTCTCGACGTCGACGATCAGCTTGTCGAAGTCGGTGCGCTGCTCGACACGGGTCGCCTCGACCTTGTACGTGACCTTGAGCACCGGCGAGTAGATGGAGTCGACCGGGATACGGCCGATCTCCTGGCCCGCCTGCTTGTTCTGGACGGCGGAGACGTAGCCGCGACCGCGCTCGACGGTCAGCTCCATCTCCAGCTTGCCCTTGCTGTTCAGCGTGGCCAGGACCAGGTCCGGGTTGTGGACCTCGACACCGGCCGGCGGGGCGATGTCAGCAGCGGTCACCAGGCCGGGACCCTGCTTGCGCAGGTACATCACGACCGGCTCGTCGTGCTCCGAGGAGACGACCAGCTGCTTGATGTTGAGGATGAGGTCGGTGACGTCCTCCTTGACGCCCGGCACGGTGGTGAACTCGTGCAGGACACCGTCGATCCGGATGCTGGTGACAGCAGCGCCGGGGATCGAGGAGAGGAGCGTACGGCGGAGAGAGTTACCGAGGGTGTAGCCGAAGCCCGGCTCCAGCGGCTCGATCACGAACCGGGAGCGGAACTCGTCAACGACCTCTTCGGTCAGCGAGGGACGCTGAGCGATAAGCATGCTTGGATCCTTCAGTCGTGGGCGCCCACTATTTGACGCCCCCAGATACTGACAAGGGTACGGGCGGCACGACCCGAAAGAGCCGTACCGCCCGGACCCACGAGCTCTCCTACTTGGAGTAGAGCTCGACGATCAGCTGCTCCTGCACCTGGGTGTCGATCACCTGGCGCTCGGGCAGGGAGTGCACGAGGATCCGCATCGTCGACGGCACGGCTTCGAGCCATGCCGGAACGGTGCGCTCGCCGGCCTCGGCCTGGGCCACCTGGAAGGGGGTCAGGGCCTTGGACTTCTGGCGGACCTCGATGACGTCGTTCGCGGCGACGCGGGCCGACGGAATGTCGGTCTTCGTGCCGTTCACGGCGATGTGTCCGTGACGCACCAGCTGACGGGCGTGGTCGCGGGACTTGGCGAAGCCGGCCCGGTAGACCACGTTGTCGAGGCGGGTCTCAAGGATGCGCAGAAGGTTCTCACCGGTCTTGCCGGACTTCTGGTTCGCTTCCTTGTAGTAGTTCACGAACTGCTTTTCAAGGACACCGTAGATCCGCGAGCACTTCTGCTTCTCACGAAGCTGAAGAAGGTACTCGCTGTCCTTGGTGCGCCCGCGTCCGTGCTCACCCGGGGGGTAAGGACGGATCTCGATCGGGCACTTCGCGCTCTCGCACTTGCTGCCCTTAAGGAACAGCTTCTGCTTCTCCCGACGGCAACGCTTGCAGTCGGCCCCGGTGTATCGCGCCATTTTCCAGTTGTCTCCGTTGCTTCAGTGCGTCAGACGCGACGGCGCTTGGGCGGCCGGCATCCGTTGTGCGGAGTGGGGGTGACGTCCTGGATCGAACCGACCTCGAGGCCCGTGGCCTGGAGGGAGCGGATCGCGGTCTCGCGGCCGGAGCCCGGACCCTTCACGAAGACGTCCACCTTGCGCATGCCGTGCTCCTGCGCGCGGCGGGCGGCCGACTCGGCGGCCATCTGCGCGGCGAAGGGGGTGGACTTGCGCGAGCCCTTGAAGCCGACGTGGCCGGCGGAGGCCCAGGAGATCACGTTGCCCGCGGGGTCCGTGATCGAGACGATCGTGTTGTTGAACGTGCTCTTGATGTGCGCGTGGCCGTGAGCGACGTTCTTCTTTTCCTTGCGACGCACCTTCTTGGCTGCGCCCTGACGACCCTTGGGGGGCATGTCTTGACTCCAGATGGAGAGGGGAGGTGATCGGTCCTACAGCGAAGACCGCTGGATGCTGCAACGGCCCGGGGATCCGGACTGCCGCAGTGCGTCCGCTGAGGACTACTTCTTGCCCGGCTTCTTCTTACCGGCGATCGCGCGACGCGGGCCCTTGCGGGTACGAGCGTTCGTGCTGGTGCGCTGGCCGTGGACCGGAAGGCCACGACGGTGACGCAGACCCTGGTAGCAGCCGATCTCGACCTTGCGGCGGATGTCGGCCTGAATCTCGCGGCGGAGGTCACCCTCGGTGCGGAGGTTGGCGTCCACGTACTCGCGGATCTTGACCAGGTCCTCTTCGGCCAGGTCACGAACGCGGGTGTTCGGGTTCACACCCGTGGTGGCAAGGATCTCCTTGGACCGGGTGCGCCCGATACCGAAGACGTAGGTGAGGGCGACCTCCACGCGCTTTTCGCGCGGGATGTCAACACCTGAAACGCGTGCCATTCAATGGCTCCAGTTGTTATTTCGGGGGTCTTCCGCAGTGCCACTCCCGGCCGCCGACCGCTCCGTGGAAGGAGAGGTGGTACGTCCGGGTCCCCGGCCCCCGCCGGAGGTGTCGTCAGCCGTGGCTTGGACGGGCTCTGCGTATGTACGTATTACGTGCGTCGCGCGAAGTGCTGCGAGATGCAGGGGGTCTTGCGTCAGCCCTGGCGCTGCTTGTGGCGCAGGTTGTCGCAGATGACCATGACCCGACCGTGACGGCGGATCACCTTGCACTTGTCGCAGATCTTCTTGACGCTCGGCTTGACCTTCATGGGATGTCAGGTTCTCCGGGTCAGTGCCACCACCCCGCCGAAGCAGGGCGCGGGCAAGATCTACTTGTATCGGTAGACGATCCGGCCACGCGTCAGGTCGTACGGAGAGAGCTCCACCACGACCCGGTCGTCCGGGAGGATACGGATGTAGTGCATCCGCATCTTGCCGGAGATGTGCGCGAGGACCTTGTGACCGTTCTGGAGTTCCACCTTGAACATGGCGTTCGGGAGGGACTCGATCACGGTGCCCTCAATTTCGATGGCACCTTGCTTCTTGGCCACGCTTCGCCTTTCGAATCGGCTACCTTGATCGACCCTCTGCCCCGTATGTGGACACACGGATGCACGAGAGCCGACGAGTCAGTCTACGTCAGCGGACCCCAAAAGACGAATCCGTCAAGTTTGCCCACCAGAGTAGATCCTTAGACCTGCCCGGGCGCGCGTTCTCAGCCGATGGGGTCTCCCCTGGTCATTGAGACCTTGGGGAAGGGTGCGACGCCGCTTCCATGCCGACCCCTCCCCCAGCAGCCCTCGCGGGCTCGGCACCGGGTGGGCGATCAGCCCAGCGGATCCGGCGCCGCCTCGATGCCGTACTGCGCGAGCTTCGCGCGGCCGCAGTCGGGGGCCGTCAGGACCAGGGGGCCCTGCTCGGTGAGGGCGATCGAGTGCTCCCAGTGGGAGGACCAGGTGCCGTCCGTCGTGATGACCGTCCAGTCGTCCTGGAGCACCTCGGTCTGCGCCGTACCGAGCGAGACCATCGGCTCGATCGCCAGGCAGACGCCGGGCACGAGCTTGATGCCCTTGCCGCGCTTGCGCGCGACATAGTTCAGCAGGTGCGGGTCCATGTGCATCTCGGTGCCGATGCCGTGGCCGCCGTAGTCCTCGATGATCCCGTACTTGCCGGTGGCCGGGCGGGGCTGGCGGCGGATGTAGGACTCGATCGCCTTCGAGATGTCGACGAGGCGGTTGTTCACCTTCATCGCGGCGATCCCGGCCCACATGGATTCCTCGGTCACCCGGGACAGCTCGACGAGCTCCGGAGCGTGACCGGTGCCGACGAACGCGGTGTACGCGGCGTCGCCGTGCCAGCCGTCGACGATCGCGCCGGCGTCGATGGAGATGATGTCGCCGTCCTTGAGGACGGTCTTGTCGTCCGGGATGCCGTGGACGACGACCTCGTTGACCGAGGTGCAGATGGTCGCGGGGAACCCGCCGTACCCGAGGAAGTTCGACTTCGCACCGTGGTCGGCGATCACCTTGCGCGCGACCTGGTCCAGGTCCTGGGTGGTGGCACCGGGCACCGCCGCCTCCCGCGTGGCCGCGTGAATGGCAGCGACCACCAGCCCTGCCTCACGCATCTTCGCGATCTGCTCGGGGGTCTTGATCTGCACCATTACGCGGCGCCTCTCTGCATCGGACGGGTATCGAAGGGTGACGGATGCTGCGGCGTACTCCACGATACGGCGCAAACAGAGCCGGCCGCGGCGCCCAAGGACGCCGCGGCCGGCTGTACAGCTACTACGGGTGTTTCCTCAGTCCTCGCCGGACTTCTTGAGGGCCTCCATCGCCCGCTCGGTCACGTCCGTGACCTTGCCGAGCGCGGAGATCGTGACCACCAGGCCCTGGGACCGGTAGTAGTCGATGATCGGCTCGGTCTGCGTGTGGTAGACCTCGAGCCGGGTGCGGACCGTGTCCTCCGTGTCGTCGTCACGCTGGTACAGCTCGCCGCCGCAGATGTCGCAGACACCCTCGGTCTTCGGCTGGTTGTACGTGACGTGGAAGACGTGCGAACCGTCGTTCCGGCAGATGCGGCGGCCGGCAATGCGCTTGACCACCTCGTCCTCGGGGACCTCCAGGTCCAGGACCGCGTCCAGCTTGGCGCCCTCGTCCTTGAGCATCGCGTCAAGGGCCTCGGCCTGTCCCACGTTGCGGGGGAAGCCGTCGAGCAGGAAGCCGTTCGCGGCGTCCGGCTGGGCCATGCGGTCCTTGGCCATCCCGATGGTGACCTCGTCCGGCACCAGCTGGCCTGCGTCCATGTAGGCGCGGGCCTGCTTGCCAAGGTCAGTGCCCTGGCTGATGTTGGCGCGGAAGAGGTCGCCCGTGGAGATCTGCGGAATCGACAGGTTCTTGGCAAGGTACGCAGCCTGCGTTCCCTTGCCGGCACCGGGCGGCCCGACGAGGACGATTCGCATCAGCGGAGGAACCCTTCGTAATTGCGCTGCTGGAGCTGACTCTCAATCTGCTTCACGGTCTCCAGACCCACACCCACGATGATGAGGATGCTCGTCCCGCCGAACGGGAAGTTCTGGTTAGCGCCACCGAAGCCTGCCAACGCCATCGTCGGCACCAGAGCGATCAGACCCAGGTACAGCGAGCCCGGCCAAGTAATCCTGTTGAGCACGTAGCTCAGGTACTCGGCAGTAGGTCGACCAGCCCGGATACCCGGGATGAAGCCACCATACTTCTTCATGTTGTCGGCGACTTCCTCGGGGTTGAACGAAATCGCCACATAGAAGAAGGCGAAGAAGACGATCAACAGGAAGTACGCCGTGATGTAGTACGGGTGGTCGCCCTTGACGAAGTGGTCCTTGATCCATGTGGCCCAGCCCGCCGTGGAGTTGGAGAACTGGACGATCAGGGCCGGGATGTAGAGCAGCGAAGAAGCGAAGATGACGGGAATCACACCCGCCTGATTCACCTTCAGCGGGATGTACGTGGACGTACCCCCGTAGGACCTGCGGCCGATCATGCGCTTCGCGTACTGCACCGGAATCCGGCGCTGGGCCTGCTCGACGAAGACCACGAGGGCCACCATCACGAAGCCGACCAGGATGACGGTGCCGAACTCGATCCAGCCGTCGGCCAGCTTGCCACTCTGCTTGATGGCCCACAGGGCGCCGGGGAAGCTGGCGGCGATCGAGATGAACATCAGGATCGACATGCCGTTGCCGATGCCGCGGTCGGTGATGAGCTCACCGAGCCACATGACGGCGGCGGTGCCCGCGGTCATCGTGACCACCATGACGATGGTCGTGAAGATGGAGTGGTTCGGGACGATCTGGTCGGCGACCGGGCAGCCGCTGAACAGTGCCCCGCTGGTGGCGGTGGCCACCAGGCCGGTGCCCTGGAGGATGGCGAGCGCGACGGTCAGATAACGCGTGTACTGCGTGATCTTGGCCTGGCCGGACTGCCCCTCCTTCTTGAGCGCCTCGAGTCGGGGAATGACCACGGTCAGCAACTGAAGAATGATGCTGGCCGTGATGTACGGCATGATGCCGAGCGCGAAGATCGTGATCTGCAGCAGTGCACCACCGCTGAACATGTTCACCAGGCCGAAGAGGCTGTTGTTGCCCTTACTTGCCTGGTCAACACAGGTCTGGACGTTCTCGTAGCTCACTCCCGGTACCGGGATGTGTGCCCCGAGCCGGTAGAGCACGATGATGCCGAGCGTGAAGAGCAGCTTCTTGCGCAGGTCGGGCGTCTTGAACGCCCGGGCGAACGCGGTGAGCACGGTGCCTCCTGCGACCCCCGCGCAGAGCGAGAGGTGACGGTCTTGAGGATCGACGAATACGTAACAGTCAAAGATTCCCGGGCGTGTGCCCAGGGGTTACCACAGCAACAGTGCTGGCCACCTTACCGGCGACCATGCCCCCCTAGGAACGACCAACCGGGGATGCCCCAAATAAGAGGCATCCCCGGTCGGATGTTCAGGCCATCGAGTTGTCCGAGTTGTCTCAGACGAGCTCAGTGACGGTGCCGCCGGCGGCGGCAATCTTCTCCTTGGCGGAGCCGGAGACGGCGTCAACCGAAACCTGCAGCGCCACGGAGATCTCGCCCTGTCCGAGGACCTTGACGAGGTGGTTGTTGCGCACCGCACCCTTGGCGACCAGGTCGGCCACGGTGACCTCTCCACCCTCGGGGTAGAGCGTCGCGAGCTTGTCCAGGTTCACGACCTGGTACTCGGTGCGGAACGGGTTCTTGAAGCCCTTGAGCTTCGGGAGACGCATGTGGAGGGGCATCTGCCCACCCTCGAAGCGCTCCGGAACCTGGTAACGGGCCTTGGTGCCCTTGGTGCCACGACCGGCGGTCTTACCCTTGGACGCCTCACCACGACCCACACGGGTCTTGGCGGTCTTGGCGCCCGGGGCGGGCCGGAGGTCATGGGCCTTCAGCGGCTTGTTCTCCGCCATGTCAGTCGACCTCCTCAACCGTCACGAGGTGGCGGACGGTGTGCACCATTCCGCGGAACTCGGGGCGGTCCTCCTTGACAACCACGTCGTGCAGGCGCTTGAGCCCGAGCGAACGAAGGGTGTCGCGGTGGTTCTGCTTGCTGCCGATGTACGACTTCGTCTGCGTGATCTTGAGGCGAGCCATTACGCACCCGCTCCCGCACGTGCACGAAGCAGAGCCGCGGGGGCGACGTCCTCGAGGGGCAGACCACGGCGAGCCGCGATCTCCTCGGGACGCTGCAGGCCCTTGAGGGCCGCCACGGTCGCGTGCACGATGTTGATCGCGTTGTCGGAGCCGAGCGACTTCGACAGGATGTCGTGAACGCCGGCGCACTCCAGAACGGCGCGCACCGGGCCACCGGCGATAACACCGGTACCGGGGGAAGCAGGCTTCAGCAGGACGACGCCCGCAGCCTTCTCGCCCTGGATCGGGTGAGGAATGGTGCCCTGGATACGCGGAACCTTGAAGAAGTTCTTCTTGGCTTCTTCCACGCCCTTGGCAATGGCCGCGGGAACTTCCTTGGCCTTGCCGTAACCGACACCGACGGTGCCGTCACCATCGCCCACCACGACCAGCGCGGTGAAGCTGAAGCGACGACCACCCTTCACAACCTTGGCGACGCGGTTGATCGCGACAACGCGCTCAACGTACGCGGTCTTCTCGGCGGCAGCTGCGCCGCCGTCACGGCCCTTCCGGTCCCGCCGCTCGCCGCCACCGGCACCGCTTCCGCGGCGCTGGGGTCCAGCCATTGGATTTACCTCTCTCTGTTACGTCCGCTGTGCGTAGGAACCGGGGCTTAGAACTTCAGCCCGGCTTCACGGGCGGCGTCAGCCAGAGCGGCAATCCGCCCGGCGTACTGGTTACCACCGCGGTCAAACACGACGGCCTCGACGCCTGCGGCCTTGGCACGCTCGGCGACCAGGGCCCCGACCTGCTTGGCCTGGGCGCTCTTGTCAGCCTCGCCACCACGGATGGACACGTCCAGGGTCGACGCCGACGCGAGCGTGTGGCCCGCGATGTCGTCGATCACCTGAGCGACCATGTGGCGGTTGGATCGCGTCACGACCAAGCGGGGACGCTCCGGCGAACCGGAGATGTGCTTGCGGACGCGGATGTGGCGACGCTTGAGAGCGGCACGCTTGTACGCGTCGCCCTTGGCGATCTTTACGCCGTATGCCATCGCTACTTACCAGCCTTTCCGACCTTGCGGCGGATGACCTCGCCGGCGTACTTGACGCCCTTGGCCTTGTACGGGTCAGGCTTCCGCAGCTTGCGGATCTTGGCCGCGGTCTCGCCGACCTTCTGCTTGTCGATGCCCTCGACGGAGAACTTCGTGGGGGACTCCACCTTGAAGGTGATGCCCTCCGGGGCCTCGATCAGGATCGGGTGGCTGTAGCCCAGGGCGAACTCCAGGTTGGAGCCCTTCGCCTGGACGCGGTAACCGACACCACTGATCTCGAGCGCCTTGATGTATCCCTGGGTCACACCGGTGATCATGTTCGCCACCAGCGTGCGGGACAGGCCGTGAAGGGCCTTGTTCTGACGCTCGTCGTTCGGGCGGACGACGTTCAGAACGCCGTCCTCACCCTTGGTGACCTCGATCGGCGCGGCAACGGTGTGCGAGAGGGAACCCTTGGGGCCCTTCACCGCGACCGTACGGCCATCGATGGTGACGTCCACACCGGCGGGAACCTGGATGGGGAGCTTGCCGATTCGCGACATTAGCTATTCCTCCGTTCCCGACTACCAGACGTAGGCGAGGACTTCCCCACCTACGCCCTTCTTCTGAGCCTGCTGGCCGGTCAGGAGACCGTGGGACGTGGAGATGATCGCCACGCCCAGGCCGCCGAGGACCTTCGGCAGGTTGGTGGACTTTGCGTATACACGCAGACCCGGCTTCGAGATTCGCTTGATGCCGGCGATCGAGCGCTCGCGGTTCGGGCCGAACTTCAGCTCGAGGACGAGGTTCTTGCCGACCTCGGCGTCCTCGACCTTCCAGCCGGTGATGAAGCCCTCCTGCTGGAGGATCTCCGCGATGTGCGACTTGATCTTGCTGTGCGGCATCACGACGTCGTCGTGGTACGCCGAGTTCGCGTTACGCAGACGCGTGAGCATGTCTGCGATGGGATCAGTCATGGTCATGAATTGGCCTTCGGCCTCTCTCGCCGGGGTTTCCTGTATGCGCCATCCCTCTCCCCACTCAGTGGCGGGACGGGTGCGGTGCGGGGACCTACGGCGTAGTAAGTCGGTCTTGGGCGGCAGGCGCCCAACCCCACAAGCCTACGGCATGTGAGGCCGGACTCCTGCCGACCAGATGCTTACCGAGAGCTTCCGTCAATTCCCAACGCCCAGAGGGCGAAGGAGAATTACCAGGAACTCTTGGTCACGCCCGGCAGCTCGCCACGGTGAGCCATCTCACGAAGGCACACGCGGCACAGGCCGAACTTGCGGTAGACGGAGTGGGGCCGGCCGCAGCGCTGGCAGCGGGTGTACCCGCGAACGCCGAACTTCGGCTTACGGGCGGCCTTAGCGATCAGAGCCTTCTTCGCCACGGTCAGTTCTCCTTGAACGGGAAGCCGAGGTGACGAAGGAGGGCACGACCCTCGTCGTCATTGGTCGCCGTGGTGACCACGGTGATGTCCATGCCCCGGACCCGGTCGATCTTGTCCTGGTCGATCTCGTGGAACATGACCTGCTCCGTGAGACCGAAGGTGTAGTTGCCACGGCCGTCGAACTGCTTCGGCGACAGGCCACGGAAGTCACGGATACGCGGCAGCGCGAGCGACAGCGTACGGTCCAGGAACTCCCACATCCGGTCACCACGGAGGGTGACGTGGCAGCCGATCGGCTGACCCTCGCGCAGCTTGAACTGCGCGATGGACTTGCGGGCCTTGGTGACGGCCGGCTTCTGGCCGGTGATCGTGGTGAGGTCGCGCACGGCGCCATCGATCAGCTTGGAGTCGCGGGCGGCGTCGCCCACACCCATGTTGACCACGATCTTGACCAGACCGGGAACCTGCATGACGTTCTCGTACGAGAACTCCTCACGCAGCTTGCCGGCGATTTCCTCGCGGTAGCGCGTCTTGAGACGCGGCGCAGTGGTGGCAGTCATCAGATGTCCTCACCGGTCCGCTTGGCAACACGGATCTTCTTGCCCTCGTCGTCAAAGCGGTAGCCGACGCGGGTGACGACCTTCTTGCCGTCCTTCTCCACGACCAGCTGAACGTTGCTGACGTGAATCGGGGCCTCGGTGGTGACAATGCCACCGGTCTGCGAGCCGCGAGCCGTCTGACCGGCCTTGGTGTGCT
This sequence comes from Streptomyces sp. NBC_01717, assembly GCF_036248255.1. Taxonomy (NCBI): domain Bacteria; kingdom Bacillati; phylum Actinomycetota; class Actinomycetes; order Kitasatosporales; family Streptomycetaceae; genus Streptomyces; species Streptomyces sp. NBC_01717. The sequence continues at coordinate 4,054,421 of NZ_CP109178.1, forward strand.
TCTTGACCCGGTTGACACCCTCGACGAGGACACGGTTCTGCACGGGATAGGCCACGATGACCTTGCCCTGCTTGCCCTTGTCCTTACCGGTGATGACCTGAACCAGGTCGCCCTTCTTGATCTTCATGCTTACAGCACCTCCGGCGCGAGCGAGATGATCTTCATGAACTTCTTCTCGCGCAGCTCACGGCCCACCGGGCCGAAGATACGGGTGCCGCGGGGGTCGCCGTCGTTCTTCAGAATGACGGCGGCGTTCTCGTCGAAGCGGATGTACGAGCCATCCTGACGACGACGCTCCTTGACGGTGCGAACGATGACGGCCTTGACGACGTCACCCTTCTTCACGTTGCCACCGGGGATCGCGTCCTTGACGGTGGCGACGATGACGTCACCGATGCCCGCGTAGCGGCGACCCGAACCACCGAGAACACGGATGGTGAGGATTTCCTTCGCACCCGTGTTGTCGGCGACGCGAAGTCGCGACTCCTGCTGGATCACGTCTATCTCCTGATCGTCTGCCGGTTCCCGGCGGGGTTCGAACCTGGGTAGGTACGAACCCCACCGAGCCTGGCGGAACTTGCCTGAGGGGAGTGCCCCTCAGGAATTACTTGGCCTTCTCGAGGATCTCGACGACGCGCCACCGCTTCGTGGCGGACAGCGGCCGGGTCTCCATGAGGAGGACACGGTCGCCGACGCCGGCGGCGTTCTGCTCGTCGTGCGCCTTGAGCTTGTTCGTACGGCGGATGACCTTGCCGTACAGCGCGTGCTTGACGCGGTCCTCGACAGCGACGACGACGGTCTTGTCCATCTTGTCGCTGACGACCAGACCCTCACGGGTCTTGCGGAAACCGCGGTCGGTGTTCGTCTCAGTCACAGTCTTCTCGCTCATCAGGCGCTCTCCACCGTCTCGATGCCCAGCTCGCGCTCGCGCATCAGGGTGTAGATCCGGGCGATGTCCTTACGGACGGACTTGAGCCGGCCGTGGTTCTCGAGCTGACCGGTCGCCGCCTGAAAGCGGAGATTGAACAGCTCTTCCTTGGCCTCGCGGAGCTTGTTGAGGAGCTCCTCGTTGCCCAGCTCGCGCAGCTCGGACGCCTTGGTACCGGCCGACATCACGACTCACCTGCCTCGCGCCGAACGATCCGGCACTTCATCGGAAGCTTGTGAGCAGCGCGGGTAAGCGCCTCACGAGCAATCTTCTCGTTCGGGTAGGACAGCTCGAACATCACCCGACCGGGCTTGACGTTCGCGATCCACCACTCGGGAGAACCCTTACCGGAACCCATGCGGGTCTCGGCAGGCTTCTTCGTCAGGGGGCGGTCCGGGTAGATGTTGATCCAGACCTTGCCGCCACGCTTGATGTGGCGGGTCATCGCGATACGAGCTGCCTCGATCTGGCGGTTCGTCACGTACGCCGAGGTCAGCGCCTGGATGCCGTACTCGCCGAACGCAACCTGCGTGCCACCCTTGGACATACCGCTGCGCTTCGGGTGGTGCTGCTTGCGGTGCTTGACCCTACGGGGGATCAGCATTTCGGTCAGGCCTCCGTTCCGGTGCTCTCAGCCGGAGCAGCGGCGGCGGGAGCCTCGGCCTTGGGGGCCTCGGCTGCCGGCGCGGACTGCTGCGGCTTGCGACCGCGACCGCCACGCTCGCCACCGCGGCCACCACGGCCGGCCGGGCGGTCAGCGCCGCCACGGGCCGGGCGGTTGCCAGCGCGGGCAGCAGCGTTCTCGGCGCGGACCTCGGCGATGTTCTTGACGTCGCCCTTGTAGATCCAGACCTTCACACCGATGCGGCCGAAGGTCGTCTTGGCCTCGAAGAAGCCGTAGTCGACGTTCGCACGGAGCGTGTGCAGGGGCACGCGGCCCTCGCGGTAGAACTCCGAGCGGGACATCTCGGCGCCGCCGAGGCGGCCACCGCACTGGATCTTGATGCCCTTGGCGCCGGCCTTCATCGAGCTCTGCATGCTCTTACGCATGGCACGACGGAAGGAGACGCGGGAGGAGAGCTGCTCGGCGACGGCCTGGGCCACCAGCTGAGCGTCCACCTCGGGGTTCTTGACCTCGAGGATGTTCAGCTGGACCTGCTTGCCGGTCAGCTTCTCCAGCTCGCCACGGATGCGGTCGGCCTCGGCGCCACGGCGACCGATGACGATGCCCGGGCGGGCGGTGTGGATGTCAACGCGGACGCGGTCGCGGGTGCGCTCGATCTCAACCTTCGAGATGCCGGCCCGCTCCATGCCCTTCGTCATCATGCGACGAATGGCGACGTCTTCCTTGACGTAGTCCTTGTACAGCTTGTCGGCGTACCAACGGGACTTGAAGTCCGTGGTGATGCCGAGCCGGAACCCGTGCGGGTTTACCTTCTGGCCCATTACCGGGTTCCTTCCTTGCTGCTGACGACCACGGTGATGTGGCTGGTCCGCTTACGGATCCGGTAGGCACGGCCCTGAGCACGCGGACGGAACCGCTTCAGGGTCGGGCCCTCGTCCACGTACGCCTCGCTGATGACCAGCGAAGAGGCGTCGGTGTGGTCGTAGTTGTGTGCAGCGTTGGCAATGGCGCTGTCAAGCACCTTGCCAACCGGCACGCTCGCGGCCTGCGGGGCGAAACGCAGGACCGCCTGAGCCTCCGTGGCATCCATGCCACGGATGAGGTCCACCACGCGGCGGGCCTTCATGGGCGTGACGCGGATGTACCGCGCCTGGGCCCTGGCTTCCATGGTTGTCCCTTCGGTGTAAGTCATAGTCAGTCACCCCGCGTTAGCGGCGCTTCGACTTCCGGTCGTCCTTGACGTGGCCGCGGAAGGTGCGAGTCGGCGAGAACTCGCCGAGCTTGTGGCCGACCATCGACTCGGTGACGAACACCGGGACGTGAATCTTGCCGTTGTGCACCGCGATGGTGTGACCCAGCATGGCCGGGACGATCATCGAGCGACGGGACCAGGTCTTGATGACGTTCTTGGTGCCTGCCTCGTTCTGTACGTCCACCTTCTTGATGAGGTGGCCGTCGACGAAGGGCCCCTTCTTGAGACTGCGCGGCATCTAAACCCGCTCCTAGCGCTTCTTGTTCGTCTTGCGGCGGCGGACGATGTACTTGCTCGATGCCTTCTTCGGCGAGCGAGTACGACCCTCCTTCTGACCCCACGGCGAGACCGGGTGGCGACCACCGGAGGTCTTGCCCTCACCACCACCGTGCGGGTGGTCAACCGGGTTCATCGCGACACCGCGGACGGTCGGGCGAACGCCCTTCCAGCGCATGCGGCCGGCCTTGCCCCAGTTGATGTTCGACTGCTCGGCGTTGCCGACCTCGCCGATCGTGGCGCGGCAGCGGGCGTCGACCAGGCGGATTTCACCCGACGGCATACGAAGGTGGGCCATGGTGCCCTCCTTCGCCAGCAGCTGCACGGAGGCACCCGCGGAACGGGCGAACTTCGCGCCGCCGCCGGGCCGCAGCTCGATGGCGTGGATGGTCGTACCGACCGGGATGTTGCGCAGCGCCAGGTTGTTACCGGGCTTGATGTCGGCGGCCGGGCCGTTCTCGACACGGTCGCCCTGCGACAGTCCACGCGGCGCGATGATGTAGCGCTTCTCGCCGTCCGCGTAGTGCAGGAGCGCGATGCGCGCAGTGCGGTTCGGGTCGTACTCGATGTGCGCGACCTTGGCCGGCACGCCGTCCTTGTCGTGACGACGGAAGTCGATCACTCGGTAGGCGCGCTTGTGGCCACCGCCCTGGTGGCGAACGGTCACACGACCGGCGTTGTTACGGCCGCCCTTGCTGTGCAGGGGGCGGACCAGCGACTTCTCCGGCGTGGACCGCGTGATCTCGACAAAGTCGGCGACGCTGGAGCCACGACGGCCCGGGGTCGTCGGCTTGTACTTGCGGATACCCATTTCTCAGTCCTCGTCCGATTTCGGACGATCCAGACCGCCCTTAGGCGGTCGGACCGCCGAAGATGTCGATACGGTCGCCCTCGGCGAGGGTCACGATGGCGCGCTTCGTGTCGGCGCGCTTGCCGAAGCCGGTCTTGGTGCGCTTGCGCTTACCCTGCCGGTTGATCGTGTTGACCCCGGTGACCTTGACCGAGAAGACCGCTTCCACGGCCTGCTTGATCTGGGTCTTGTTGGAGCCGGGCGCGACGATGAACGTGTACTTGTTCTCGTCGAGCAGCGCGTAGCTCTTCTCGGAAACGACCGGCTTGACGAGAACGTCGCGCGGGTCCGTGAAGGTCTTGCTGGTTACGGTCGCCTCGCTCATCAGGCGTCGCTCCCTTCGGTCTCATCGGCCTTGGGGCCAGACACGAAGGACTCGAAAGCGGCCTGGGTGAAGACCACGTCGTCGGAGACGATCACGTCGTACGTGTTGAGCTGGCCCGGCTCCAGGATGTGCACCTGGGGCAGGTTGCGGGCGGACAGCCACGCGGCCTCGTCGGCGCGGTCGACGACCAGGAGCAGGTTCTTGCGCTCCGAGATCTTGCCGAACAGCGTCTTGGCGGCCTTCGTGGAGACTGCACCGTCGACCACGCCGGTGACGACGTGGATGCGGGAGTGGCGTGCCCGGTCGGAGAGGGCACCGCGCAGGGCGGCGGCCTTCATCTTCTTCGGGGTGCGCTGCGAGTAGTCACGCGGCTGCGGGCCGTGGACGACGCCACCGCCGACGAACTGCGGCGCACGGGTCGAACCCTGGCGGGCGCGGCCGGTGCCCTTCTGGCGGTACGGCTTGCGGCCACCACCACGGACTTCGCCGCGACGCTTGGTCTTGTGCGTGCCCTGACGGGCAGCAGCCAGCTGTGCGACAACGACCTGGTGGATCAGCGGAACGCTGGTCTTCGCGTCGAAGATCTCCGCGGGGAGCTCGACGGTACCGGCCTTGTCGCCTGCCGGCGAAAGGATGTCAATGGTGCTCATTACCTCAAGCCCCCTTGGCCGCGGTACGGACCAGGACGAGGCCGCCGTTCGGACCGGGGACTGCGCCCTTGATGAGGAGCAGACCCTTCTCCGCGTCAACCGCGTGGATGGTCAGGTTCTGGGTGGTGACGCGCTCGTTGCCCATGCGACCCGCCATGCGCATGCCCTTGAAGACACGGCCGGGGGTGGCACAGCCACCGATGGAGCCGGGCATGCGGTGCACACGGTGGGCACCGTGGGACGCCTTGCCACCCTTGAAGTTGTGGCGCTTCATCACACCGGCGAAGCCCTTGCCCTTGCTCTTGCCCGTGACGTCAACCTTGACGCCGGACTCGAACACTGCGGCAGTGACCTCCTGGCCCAGCGTGTACTCGCCGGCGTCAGGGGTGCGGAGCTCCACCAGGTGGCGGCGCGGGGTCACGTCGGCCTTGGCGAAGTGGCCCTTGAGGGGCTTGTTCACCTTGCGCGGGTCGATCTCGCCGAAGGCGATCTGGACCGACTCGTAGCCGTCGCTGTCGTTGGTGCGGACCTGGGTGACGACGCAGGGCCCGGCCTTGACGACGGTCACCGGGACAACCCGGTTGTTCTCGTCCCAGACCTGGGTCATGCCGAGCTTCTCGCCCAGGACGCCCTTAATGTTCTTAGCCATCTCGCGCGTCACCTCAGAGCTTGATCTCGATGTCGACGCCGGCCGGCAGGTCGAGACGCATGAGCGAGTCAACCGTCTTCGGCGTGGGGTCGAGGATGTCGATGAGGCGCTTGTGCGTGCGCATCTCGAAGTGCTCGCGCGAGTCCTTGTACTTGTGCGGCGACTTGATGACGCAGTACACGTTCTTCTCAGTGGGCAGCGGCACCGGGCCTGCGACCGACGCACCAGTGCGGGTCACCGTCTCGACGATCTTCTTCGCCGAGGAGTCGATGACCTCGTGGTCGTAGGCCTTGAGCCGGATGCGGATCTTCTGTCCCGCCATGGCTACTAGTAGTCCTGTCTCTCGTAACGCTCTGGAACCCGAGGGCTCTCGTAACTCCACCTCCGACCCACGCGGTCGGGCGTGTCGCATCCCCTCTACGCAGAATTCCCGGAGGAATTCCCAACCAAGGGGGTGCGGGCCGTAAGACCGCGGAACCGGGGGCGGAACACCCACCGGGTGCCTGGTCGGCGCCCCACTGTCACTTCCCGGAAGATTCCCGTACGTCCGGCCCGCATGGGGCCGACGAGTACTGTGGGACTCGCTTCCGGTCCTCCCGGCGGGAGGCGCGCAGCATTGACACTCAACCGAGCAACCTGGTCAGTGTGCCATATGCGGCACGGCGCTGGCCAATCGGGCGGAGGATCTTACCCCCCGCGGCCGACTGGTCAAACGCGGCCGGACGTCACCGGGGAGCTGCGGCGATGCCGACAGGCCCGGACCGAGTCGTTCGGGGCCGGCCCGCCACCGTGACCGACAGCACGCAGCACGCCCGTCACCGGCCCCGCACCGGCCTGCTGCACGGCCGCTGGAATACTCCGGACATGGATACGATCATGAAGCGGTCCTGGACGCTGCGCCCGGCGGAACCGACGGACCTCGAGGCCATGACCGAACTCCGGGCCCTCGTCATGCGCCCGGATCTGGAACGCCTCGGCCGGTACGACGAACATCGCGTACGTCAACGGCTGCGGGACATCTTCGCGCCCGAGCACACCTCGGTCGTCCTCGCGGACGGCGAGTTCGCCGGCTGCGTCACCATGCGTCCGGTCGAGAACGGCTGGTGGGTGGAGAACTTCTACCTGTCCCCCGCTCTCCACGGCCAGGGGATCGGCTCGGCCGTCCTGCGGACTCTGCTGGAGCGCGCCGACGCGGACGGGGCGGACGTCCGGCTCGATGTCCTGCAGGGCAGCGCGGCCCGTCGGCTGTACGAACGTCACGGGTTCACGCTGGAGCACGAGGACCCGATCGATGTCTATCTGGTGCGCCGCTCCGGCGTGTAGCCGCGACACGCACAGTCAGCGCACCGATCGCCGTCTAATCTGCCGCGGGAAGCGGCACGCGACCCGCCGCTCGGACAGGGTGAGCGGACGGAGTGCGGCTCGTGACGGATCGATCCGGCCCTGCGTGCAGTGGCGGGGTACGGCGGCGCAGCGTCGTCCGAGCCGCCGCCGCGGCCGCCCTGATGGGCGTCGGCGCCTGCTCCGTACCGGCTCCGCGGCGCGGTGGCCCCATGGCGGACCCGGCCCCCGGCCTCCCGGTCGCCGACGCCGGGCCGGCCCTGATGATGCAGGTTCTCGCCCACCCGGACGACGACCTGTACTTCATGAACCCGGACACCCAGCAGGCCCTGGCGGCCGGGACACCGCTGGTCTGTGTGTACCTCACCGCCGGTGAGGTCCTCGGTCTCAACAGGATCCCCGGCCGGGCACGGCCCGCCCCCGACCGGGCCGCCTACTCCTCGGCCCGGCACCAGGGGCTGCGCCAGACCTACGCCGCCCAGCTCGGGCTGCCGATGTTCACCCGCTGGCACAAGTCCGTCCTCGATCTGGCCGGCGGACACCGGGCGGAGATCAACACCCTGCTGGGCGGCGGCCGGCGGGTCGAGCTGATCTTCCTCAATACGGCGATGCAGATCGGCCACGGCCGGCTCGGGCTGCCCAGCCTCTGGCACGACCGGGCGCTGAACCTGCGCACCGTCGTCGCCGCCGGCTCACCGCTGGAGCGGGTGGGTGCGTACACGTACGACGGGCTGATCGATGTCCTCGTCGGGCTGCTCGACCGGTACCGGCCGACCGTCGTCCACACGCTCGACCCCGACCCGGACATCCAGCACAGCACCGAGGCCGTCCGTCGGCAGGACATCGAGCAGCCCGGCTACTCCGACCATGCCGACCACACCGCGACCGCCTCGTTCGCCTGGGCGGCGCTGATCCGGTGGGTGGCCCGCGCGACCCAGGACGGCGGGGGCGTGCCGCGGTTCGTCACCACCGCGTTCCGCGGCTACTACAACCGGCACTGGCCGAAGAACCTGCCGGGCGGGGTGCTGAAGGAGAAGGCCGCGCACCTGGTTCCGTACGGCGGCGAGGCCGACTGGCGGTGCGGGAACCGGGCGGGCTGCGGCGACTACAACGTCGGCGGCGACCGGCCCCTGACCAACAGGAAGGGCTGGGTCCGCTCCACCCGGTACCGCTACCCCGGCCCCCGCCCCACGGTCGCCGCCGAACCGGACGGGCGGCTCGCCGTCTACGGGGTGCTTGGGCTGCGGGTGGTGCGGTGGCGCGAGAGTGCGCCCGGCAGCGGGGTCTGGGACGGACCGGACGATCTCGGCGGCGGGCCTTTCGCACCGGTACTGGGCCGAGCCGTGACGGCGGACGGCAGGCTGTTCCTGTTCGGGCTGCGCTTCGCGGCGCTCGGCGGACACGGGGCGCAGAACGAACGGGACATCGTGCTCCTGGAGCAGAGCTCCCGGGACGGCACCTTCCGTGCCTGGCGCGGACTGGGCAACCCGGAACCGGCCCCGGACCGGGGTCGCCGGATCGGCGTCCCGGTGGCGGCGACCGCACCCGACGGCCTGGTCCATCTCTTCGTACGGAACGCGGACAAGGGCGTGAGCACCCGGGTGCGTGCCACGTCCGGCCGGTGGGGCGAGTGGACGGACCTGGGCGGCGGCGAGGTCCAGGACGGGCTGAGCGCCGTGGTGGACGGGCACGGCCTGGTCCATGTGTACGGCGCCGGTCATCACGCGGTGCACCACTGGGCGCAGGAGACAGCCGGGGCGCGGCTGACCGCCCGACGGGAGATCCACGGGGCGCCGGTGCCGGGTGACGGGCCCGCCGCCCGGATCACCACGGACGGTTCCGTCGAACTGCTGTACCGGGCTGCGGCGCGGGCCCGGCTGACGGCCGTCACCGGGGGGACGGCCGTGGGGCGGACGGACTTCGACGGATACGGGCCGGTGAGCGTCGCCGACTCGCCGCTCGGGCCGGTGCTGCTGGGCCGCACCGAGGAGGGCCGGCTCCAGCTGCGTACCGGCGAACGACTGTCCGTACGGATGCAGGGGCCGGTGGCGCTCGACGGTCCCGCGCTGTACGTCACGGGCCTGGGGCGCCCGGCGGTGGTCGGCCTGGGACCGGACGCCGTCCCGTGGCTCTGGCGGCCGTGACCGCGCGCACCGGGGAATGCCGAAGGGCCCCGGTCCACCGCTTGCGCGGCGGGCCGGGGCCCTCCTTGGTGCTCTGTGCGGAGCAACCAGGTCAGACAGTCAGGTAATTACTTGACGATCTTGGTGACCTGGCCGGCGCCCACGGTCCGGCCACCCTCGCGGATGGCGAACTTCAGGCCCTCTTCCATGGCGACCGGCTGGATCAGCACGACGTTCATGAGGGTGTTGTCACCCGGCATGACCATCTCGGTGCCCTCGGGAAGGGTCACAACGCCCGTCACGTCCGTGGTACGGAAGTAGAACTGCGGGCGGTAGTTGTTGAAGAACGGGGTGTGACGGCCACCCTCGTCCTTCGACAGGATGTAGGACTGCGCCTGGAACTCGGTGTGCGGCGTGACCGAACCCGGCTTGATGATGACCTGGCCGCGCTCGACGTCCTCGCGCTTGATGCCACGAAGAAGCAGACCGACGTTCTCACCGGCCTGGCCCTCGTCGAGCAGCTTGCGGAACATCTCGATGCCGGTGACCGTGGTGGTGGTCTTCTCCTGCTTGATGCCCACGATGTCAACGGTCTCGTTGACCTTGAGGACACCACGCTCGATACGACCGGTGACGACGGTGCCACGACCGGTGATCGTGAAGACGTCCTCGATCGGCATCAGGAACGGCTTCTCGACGTCACGCTCGGGCTGCGGGATCGACTCGTCGACGGCCTTCATCAGGTCGAGGACGGTCTGGCCCCACTCCTTGTCACCCTCAAGAGCCTTGAGCGCCGAGACCTTGACGACCGGAAGGTCGTCGCCCGGGAACTCGTACTCGGAGAGGAGTTCACGAACCTCGAGCTCGACGAGCTCCAGGATCTCCTCGTCGTCCACCATGTCGGCCTTGTTCAGCGCGACAACGATGTACGGAACGCCGACCTGGCGGGCCAGGAGCACGTGCTCCTTGGTCTGCGGCATCGGGCCGTCGGTGGCGGCGACCACGAGGATGGCGCCGTCCATCTGCGCGGCACCCGTGATCATGTTCTTGATGTAGTCGGCGTGACCCGGGCAGTCGACGTGCGCGTAGTGACGCGACTCCGTCTGGTACTCGACGTGCGCGATCGAGATCGTGATACCGCGCTGGCGCTCCTCAGGAGCCTTGTCGATCTGGTCGAAGGCCGAGGCCTCGTTCAGGTCCGGGTACGCGTCGTGCAGCACCTTGGTAATGGCGGCCGTGAGGGTCGTCTTACCGTGGTCGATGTGACCGATGGTGCCGATGTTGACGTGCGGCTTAGTCCGCTCGAACTTCGCCTTCGCCACTGGGTCCTCCTGTGGAGTGGTTCTGTACGCCTTGCTTCATCGGCGCCAGGTGATCTTTGCTGGGATGCCGGGGCCCGGGGCATTCACCACATTGCTTGCGCTCTGCGACGAATGCCCCACCAGGCTCCGGTGACAAGCCTAAAGCGTGAGCTCGGGAGAGTTACTCGCCCTTGGCCTTCGCGATGATCTCCTCGGCGACGTTCCGCGGAACCTCGGCGTAGGAGTCGAACTGCATCGAGTAGCTTGCGCGACCCGAGGTCTTGCTGCGGAGGTCTCCGACGTAGCCGAACATCTCCGAGAGGGGCACGAGGCCCTTCACGACGCGAGCGCCGCTGCGCTCCTCCATGGCCTGGATCTGGCCACGGCGGGAGTTGAGGTCACCGATGACGTCGCCCATGTAGTCCTCGGGCGTGGTGACCTCGACGGCCATCATCGGCTCGAGGAGCACGGGGGACGCCTTGCGGGCACCCTCCTTGAACGCCTGCGAACCGGCGATCTTGAAGGCGAGCTCGGAGGAGTCGACCTCGTGGTAACCACCGTCGAGAAGGGTGACGCGAACGCCGACCATCTCGTAACCGGCCAGGATGCCGAACTGCATGGCTTCCTGAGCACCCGCGTCCACCGAGGGGATGTACTCACGGGGGATGCGGCCACCGGTGACCTTGTTGACGAACTCGTAGGACGCGTCGCCACCCTCGATGGGCTCAAGGGCGATCTGCACCTTCGCGAACTGGCCGGTACCACCAGTCTGCTTCTTGTGCGTGTAGTCGATGCGCTCGACGGCCTTGCGGATCGTCTCGCGGTACGCGACCTGCGGCTTGCCGACGTTCGCCTCGACGCGGAACTCGCGCTTCATGCGGTCGACGAGCACCTCGAGGTGAAGCTCGCCCATACCACCGATGATGGTCTGGCCGGTCTCCTCGTCGGAGTGCACCTGGAAGGACGGGTCCTCCTCGGAGAGGCGCTGGATGGCGACACCCAGCTTCTCCTGGTCACCCTTGGACTTGGGCTCGATGGCGACCTGAATGACCGGCGCCGGGAAGTCCATGGACTCCAGGATCACCGGGTTCTTGTCGTCACACAGCGTCTCACCGGTGGTGGTCTGCTTCAGGCCCATGACGGCGATGATGTCACCGGCGCCCACCGACGCGATCTCCTCACGCTTGTTCGCGTGCATGCGGTAGATCTTGCCGATGCGCTCCTTCTTGCCCTTGACCGAGTTCAGCACCGCGGTGCCGGCCTCGAGGCGACCGGAGTAGATCCGGACGAAGGTGAGCTTGCCGAGGTGCGGGTCGCTAGCGATCTTGAACGCCAGGCCGGAGAACGGCTCGTCGTCCGAGGGCTTGCGCTTGACGACAACCTCGGGGTCCTTGACGTCGTGGCCCTCGATGGCCTCGACGTCCAGGGGGGAAGGCAGGTAGCGGACGACCGCGTCGAGCAGGGGCTGGACGCCCTTGTTCTTGAACGCCGTGCCACAGAACACCGGGGTGACGGTGACGGAGCCCGCGCCGCCCTTCGACGCGAGGGTGATCCGGCGGATCGCCTCGTGCAGCTGCTCCTCGGTGGGCTCGACGCCCTCCAGGTACAGCTCCATCATCTCGTCGTCGTTCTCGGAAACGGCCTCGAGCAGCTTGCCGCGCCACTCCTGAGCCGCCTCGATGTGGGTGTCCGGGATGTCGACGGTGTCGTACATCTCGCCCTTGACGGCCTCTTCCGGCCACACAAAGGCCTTCATCGACACGAGGTCGACGACGCCCTTGAAGTCGGCTTCGGCACCGATGGGGAGCTGCATGACGAGCGGGACCGCACCGAGGCGTTCGACGATCATGTCGACGCAGCGGTGGAACTCTGCACCCGTGCGGTCGAGCTTGTTGACGAAGCAGATACGCGGCACGCCGTAGCGGTCCGCCTGACGCCAAACGGTCTCGGACTGCGGCTCGACGCCGGCGACACCGTCGAACACGGTGACAGCGCCGTCGAGGACGCGGAGCGAACGCTCCACCTCGACGGTGAAGTCGACGTGACCCGGGGTGTCGATGATGTTGATGGTGTGGTCAACATCATCGAGCGGCCAGTGACAGGTCGTCGCGGCGGACGTGATCGTGATGCCGCGCTCCTGCTCCTGCTCCATCCAGTCCATCGTGGCAGCGCCGTCGTGGACTTCACCGATCTTGTACGAAACACCGGTGTAGAACAGGATCCGCTCGGTGGTGGTCGTCTTGCCCGCGTCGATGTGGGCCATGATCCCGATGTTGCGGACCTTGGCCAGGTCAAGCGAAGTGGTGGCCATAAGGCTCAATCTTCTCTCGGTCTCGATGTGGGTAGCGACTACCAGCGGTAGTGCGCGAAGGCCTTGTTGGACTCGGCCATCTTGTGGGTGTCCTCGCGCTTCTTGACGGCAGCGCCAAGACCGTTGGAGGCGTCGAGCAGCTCGTTCATGAGGCGCTCGGTCATCGTCTTCTCGCGGCGGGCGCGGGAGTAACCCACGACCCAGCGAAGCGCGAGGGTGGCGGCGCGACCGGGCTTGACCTCGATCGGCACCTGGTAGGTGGCGCCACCGACACGGCGGGACTTGACCTCGAGCGAGGGCTTGACGTTCTCAAGCGCGCGCTTCAGCGTGATGACCGGGTCGTTGCCGGTCTTCTCGCGGAGGCCTTCCATGGCGCCGTACACGATCCGCTCGGCAGTGGAACGCTTGCCGTTGAGCAGGATCTTGTTGATCAGCGAGGTGACAAGAGGAGAACCGTAGACCGGGTCGATGATGACCGGGCGCTTCGGGGCGGGGCCCTTACGAGGCATTCTTACTTCTCCTTCTTGGCGCCGTAGCGGCTGCGGGCCTGCTTGCGGTTCTTGACACCCTGGGTGTCAAGGGAGCCGCGGATGATCTTGTAACGAACACCCGGCAGGTCCTTCACACGGCCACCACGCACGAGCACGATGGAGTGCTCCTGCAGGTTGTGTCCCTCACCCGGGATGTAGGCCGTGACCTCGATGCCGGAGGTCAGACGCACACGCGCGACCTTACGGAGTGCCGAGTTCGGCTTCTTCGGGGTGGTCGTGAACACACGCGTGCAGACGCCGCGGCGCTGGGGCGAACCCTCGAGCGCGGGCGTCTTGTTCTTCTCGACCTTGTCCTGCCGGCCCTTCCGGACCAGCTGCTGGATCGTAGGCACTACTTCTCCGGTTTCTGTGTGCCGTTCGTGAAACTAACCTGGAACGTCGCCGACCCACGCGGTCGGGTGTGTCGAATGCTGCAGGCTTCTGCCCTAGGGCAGAAGGGGCGCAGATTGCGGTGGCCAAAGACAAGCTCGCCATGCGGTTGAGGACACGCACACGAGCCCAGGCACACCCCAGGCACAAGGTCTGAGCGTACCTACCTCACGGACTCCGGTCAAAACAAATGCTGTCCACGACGACGCGCTGCGCGTGACATTCCCGACAGTACCGCTGTTCCGGCACCGAAGGGCAACGCCGCAGGGCGGCCACCCCGTACGAAACGGAGTGACCGCCCTGCGGACGGGACATGCGCCTTACTGGTTGTACGGACCGTAGTCGTAGTCCTCCAGCGGAACGGCCTGGCCGGAGCCCGTGCCGAACGGCGAGTAGTCGATGTCGTCGTAGCCGACGGCCGAGTACATCGCGGCCTTGGCCTCCTCGGTCGGCTCGACCCGGATGTTGCGGTAGCGGGACAGACCCGTACCGGCCGGGATGAGCTTACCGATGATGACGTTCTCCTTGAGGCCGATCAGGGAGTCCGACTTGGCGTTGATCGCCGCGTCGGTCAGAACCCTGGTTGTCTCCTGGAAGGACGCCGCCGACAGCCACGACTCGGTGGCGAGCGAGGCCTTGGTGATACCCATCAGCTGCGGACGGCCGGAGGCGGGGTGACCGCCCTCGGTGACCACACGACGGTTCTCGGTCTCGAACTTCGAGCGCTCGACGAGCTCGCCCGGCAGCAGCTCCGCGTCGCCGGACTCGATGATCGTCACCCGGCGCAGCATCTGCCGGATGATGATCTCGATGTGCTTGTCGTGGATCGACACACCCTGCGAGTTGTAGACCTTCTGGACCTCGCCGACCAGGTGGACCTGGACCGCGCGCTGACCGAGGATCCGCAGCACGTCGTGCGGGTTGGTGGCACCCACGGTGAGCTTCTGGCCCACCTCGACGTGGTCGCCCTCGCCCACCAGCAGACGGGCACGCTTCGAGATCGGGAACGGCGTCTCGTCGCTGCCGTCGTCCGGGGTGACGACGATCTTCTTGGTCTTCTCGGTCTCCTCGATACGGATGCGGCCGGCCGCCTCCGAGATCGGGGCGACACCCTTGGGCGTGCGGGCTTCGAAGAGCTCGACGACTCGGGGCAGACCCTGGGTGATGTCGTCACCGGCCACACCACCGGTGTGGAAGGTACGCATCGTCAGCTGGGTACCGGGCTCACCGATGGACTGGGCGGCGATGATGCCGACCGCCTCACCGATGTCGACCAGCTTGCCGGTGGCGAGCGAGCGTCCGTAGCAGAAGGCACAGGTGCCGACCGCGGACTCACAGGTCAGGACCGAACGGGTCTTGACCTCCTCGACGCCGGCGCCCACCAGGGCGTCGATCAGGACGTCACCGAGGTCGACGTTGGCAGGCGCGATGACCTTGCCGTCGACGACGACGTCCTCGGCGAGCATGCGGGCGTAGACCGAGGTCTCGACGTCCTCCGTCTTGCGGAGCACACCGTCCGCACCCTTGACGGCGATCTTCAGCTTGAGGCCACGGTCGGTGCCGCAGTCCTCCTCGCGAATGATCACGTCCTGCGAGACGTCCACCAGACGACGGGTCAGGTAACCCGAGTCGGCGGTACGCAGGGCGGTGTCCGCCAGACCCTTACGGGCACCGTGCGTGGAGATGAAGTACTCCAGAACGGTCAGGCCCTCACGGAACGACGCCTTGATGGGACGCGGGATCGTCTCGTTCTTCGCGTTCGACACCAGACCACGCATACCCGCGATCTGACGCATCTGCATCATGTTTCCTCGGGCACCCGAGTCGACCATCATGAAGATGGGGTTCGTCTTCGGGAAGTTCGCGTTCATCGCCTCGGCAACCTCATTGGTCGCCTTGGTCCAGATCGCGATGAGCTCCTGCGTGCGCTCGTCCTTGGTGATGAGACCGCGCTCGTACTGCTTCTGGACCTTCTCGTCCTGCGCCTCGTAGCCCTGGACGATGGCCTTCTTGGCCTCCGGCACGACGATGTCCGAAACGGAGACGGTGACGCCGGAACGGGTCGCCCAGTGGAAACCGGCCGCCTTCAGGTTGTCGAGCGTCGCCGCCACGATGACCTTGGGGTAGCGCTCGGCCAGGTCGTTGACGATCTCGGAGAGCTGCTTCTTGCCCACCGAGTAGTCGACGAACGGGTAGTCCTCGGGCAGCAGCTCGTTGAAGAGCGCGCGGCCCAGGCTCGTACGCAGCCGGAAGGTGTCACCCGGCTGGTACTCCGGCTCGCCCTCTTCAGCGACCGGCGGCACCCAGCCGCGCGGCGGGATGGTGCCCACCGGGAAGCGGATGTCGACCTGCGTCTGGAGCGAGAGCTCCCGGGCGTCGAAGGCCATGATCGCCTCGGCGGTGGAACCGAACGCGCGGCCCTGACCGATGACCTTGCGCTCCTCCTCGTCCGTGGTGAGGAAGAACAGGCCCAGCACCATGTCCTGGGTCGGCATGGTGACGGGACGACCGTCGGCCGGCTTCAGGATGTTGTTCGAGGACAGCATCAGGATGCGGGCCTCGGCCTGCGCCTCCGCGGAGAGCGGCAGGTGCACGGCCATCTGGTCACCGTCGAAGTCCGCGTTGAACGCGGTGCAGACGAGCGGGTGGATCTGGATGGCCTTGCCCTCGACCAGCTGCGGCTCGAAGGCCTGGATGCCGAGGCGGTGCAGGGTCGGTGCACGGTTCAGCAGCACCGGGTGCTCGGCGATGACCTCTTCGAGGACGTCGTACACCACGGTGCGGCCACGCTCGACCATGCGCTTGGCCGACTTGATGTTCTGCGCGTGGTTCAGGTCGACCAGGCGCTTCATCACGAACGGCTTGAAGAGCTCCAGCGCCATGGCCTTCGGCAGACCGCACTGGTGCAGCTTCAGCTGCGGACCGACAACGATCACGGAACGCGCGGAGTAGTCCACACGCTTACCGAGAAGGTTCTGACGGAAACGACCCTGCTTGCCCTTGAGCATGTCGCTCAGGGACTTCAGCGGGCGGTTACCCGGACCGGTGACCGGGCGACCACGGCGGCCGTTGTCGAACAGCGCGTCGACGGCCTCCTGCAGCATCCGCTTCTCGTTGTTCACGATGATCTCGGGGGCACCGAGGTCAAGGAGACGCTTGAGGCGGTTGTTGCGGTTGATCACACGGCGGTACAGGTCGTTCAGGTCGGAGGTCGCGAAGCGGCCACCGTCCAGCTGCACCATCGGACGCAGGTCCGGCGGGATGACCGGCACGCAGTCGAGCACCATGCCCTTGGGGCTGTTGCTGGTCTGCAGGAACGCGGAGACGACCTTGAGGCGCTTGAGCGCACGGGTCTTCTTCTGGCCCTTGCCGGTACGGATGATCTCGCGGAGGCGCTCGGCCTCCTCGTTGAGGTCGAAGGACTCCAGGCGCTTCTGCAGGGCAGCGGCACCCATGGAGCCGTCGAAGTACGTGCCGAAGCGGTCACGCAGTTCGCGGTAGAGCAGCTCGTCGCCCTCGAGGTCCTGGACCTTGAGGTTCTTGAAGCGGTTCCACACCTCGTCGAGACGGTCGATCTCGCGCTGCGCACGGTCGCGCAGCTGCTTCATCTCACGCTCGGCACCTTCGCGCACCTTGCGGCGCACGTCGGCCTTGGCGCCCTCGGCCTCGAGCTCGGCCAGGTCGGTCTCGAGCTTCTTGGCGCGAGCCTCCAGGTCGGAGTCGCGACGGTTCTCGACCTGCTGACGCTCGACGGAGACGTGCGCCTCCAGCGAGGGCAGGTCACGCGTACGGCGCTCCTCGTCCACGAACGTGATCATGTACGCGGCGAAGTAGATGACCTTTTCGAGGTCCTTCGGCGCGAGATCAAGCAGGTAGCCGAGGCGCGACGGGACGCCCTTGAAGTACCAGATGTGAGTGACGGGAGCGGCAAGCTCGATGTGGCCCATGCGCTCACGACGCACCTTGGCGCGCGTGACCTCCACGCCACAACGCTCACAAATGATGCCCTTGAAGCGGACACGCTTGTACTTGCCGCAGTAGCACTCCCAGTCCCGGGTCGGACCGAAGATCTTCTCGCAGAAGAGTCCGTCCTTCTCGGGCTTGAGCGTGCGGTAGTTGATGGTCTCCGGCTTCTTCACTTCGCCGTGCGACCAGGTCCGGATGTCGTCCGCGGTGGCAAGGCCGATCCGCAGCTCGTCGAAGAAGTTGACGTCGAGCACTTGTCGTCAATCCCTCTTTCGGGGTCGAGTCTCAATCAATGGTCTGAACGGGTCCGGGGCAGGGCCGGGGCCTCATGAGCGAGGCCCCGGCCAGACCCGTCAGACCTCTTCGACGCTGCTCGGCTCGCGCCGGGACAGGTCGATACCGAGCTCCTCCGCCGCGCGGAAGACGTCCTCGTCCGTGTCACGCATCTCGATGGACATGCCGTCCGAGGAGAGCACCTCCACGTTGAGGCAGAGCGACTGCATTTCCTTGATGAGCACCTTGAAGGACTCGGGGATGCCCGGCTCGGGGATGTTCTCGCCCTTGACGATGGCCTCGTAGACCTTCACGCGGCCGGTCACGTCGTCGGACTTGATCGTCAGCAGCTCCTGGAGGGCGTAAGCGGCGCCATATGCCTCCAGCGCCCACACCTCCATCTCACCGAAGCGCTGTCCACCGAACTGAGCCTTACCACCCAGCGGCTGCTGGGTGATCATGGAGTACGGGCCCGTCGACCGAGCGTGCAGCTTGTCGTCGACGAGGTGGTGGAGCTTGAGGATGTACATGTACCCGACCGAAACCGGGTCCGGGAACGGCTCGCCGGAGCGGCCGTCGAACAGCTGGGCCTTGCCGGAGGGCTGCACCAGGCGGTCGCCGTCGCGGTTCGGGATCGTGGCCTCGAAGAGACCGGAGATCTCGTCCTCGCGCGCACCGTCGAAGACGGGCGTGGCGACGTTGGTGCCGGGGGCGACCTGGTCGGCGCCGATGGCCTGCAGGCGCTTGGCCCACTCGTCACCGAGGCCGGAGACGTCCCAGCCACGGCTGGCGAGCCAGCCGAGGTGGATCTCCAGGACCTGTCCCGGGTTCATTCGGGACGGGACACCCAGCGGGTTGAGGATGATGTCGACCGGGGTGCCGTCCTCCAGGAACGGCATGTCCTCGATCGGGAGGATCTTCGAGATGACGCCCTTGTTGCCGTGACGGCCGGCGAGCTTGTCACCATCGGTGATCTTGCGCTTCTGCGCGACGTAGACGCGGACCAGCTGGTTCACGCCCGGCGGCAGCTCGTCGCCCTCTTCGCGGTCGAAGACGCGGACGCCGATGACCTTGCCGATCTCGCCGTGCGGGACCTTCAGCGAGGTGTCGCGCACCTCGCGCGCCTTCTCACCGAAGATCGCGCGGAGCAGGCGCTCCTCGGGGGTCAGCTCGGTCTCACCCTTGGGCGTGACCTTGCCGACGAGGATGTCACCGGCGACGACCTCGGCACCGATACGGATGATGCCGCGCTCGTCGAGGTCGGCGAGGACCTCTTCGGAGACGTTCGGGATGTCCCGGGTGATCTCCTCCGGGCCGAGCTTGGTGTCACGGGCGTCGACCTCGTGCTCCTCGATGTGGATCGAGGAGAGGACGTCGTCCTGCACGAGGCGCTGCGACAGGATGATCGCGTCCTCGTAGTTGTGACCCTCCCACGGCATGAACGCCACGAGCAGGTTCTTGCCGAGCGCCATCTCACCGTTCTCGGTGGCCGGCCCGTCGGCGAGGACCTGGCCCTCGATGACCCGGTCGCCCTCGGAGACGACGACCTTCTGGTTGACCGAGGTGCCCTGGTTGGAGCGCGAGAACTTGGCGATGCGGTACGTGGTGTACGTGCCGTCGTCGTTGGTGACGGTGATGTAGTCCGCGGAGACCTCCTGGACGACACCGTCCTTCTCGGCCTTCAGGACGTCACCGGCGTCGGTGGCGCAGCGGTACTCCATGCCCGTACCGACGAGCGGGGCCTCCGACTTGATCAGCGGCACCGCCTGACGCATCATGTTCGCGCCCATGAGGGCACGGTTGGCGTCGTCGTGCTCCAGGAAGGGGATCATCGCGGTCGCGACGGACACCATCTGGCGCGGCGAGACGTCCATGTAGTCGACGTCGTCGCCCGGGATGTAGTCGACCTCTCCGCCACGACGGCGGACCAGGACGCGGGGCTCGGTGAACCGCATGTCCTCGGAGAGCGTCGCGTTCGCCTGGGCGATCACGAAGCGGTCTTCCTCGTCGGCGGTGATGTAGTCGACCTCGTCGGTGACCTGGCCGTCGACGACCTTGCGGTACGGCGTCTCGATGAAGCCGAACGCGTTGACACGTCCGTACGAGGCGAGCGAACCGATCAGACCGATGTTCGGGCCCTCAGGGGTCTCGATCGGGCACATGCGTCCGTAGTGGGACGGGTGCACGTCACGGACCTCGAAGCCGGCCCGCTCACGGGAGAGACCACCCGGGCCAAGAGCCGACAGACGGCGCTTGTGGGTGAGACCCGACAGCGGGTTGTTCTGGTCCATGAACTGCGACAGCTGGCTGGTGCCGAAGAACTCCTTGATGGAGGCGACGACCGGCCGGATGTTGATCAGGGTCTGCGGCGTGATCGCCTCGACGTCCTGAGTCGTCATGCGCTCACGCACGACGCGCTCCATACGGGCCAGACCCGTACGGACCTGGTTCTGGATGAGCTCGCCGACGTTACGCAGACGACGGTTGCCGAAGTGGTCGATGTCGTCGGTCTCGACGACGATCGAACGACCGGACTCACCGACCGTCTCGGTCTCCCCGGCGTGCAGCTTGACCAGATACTTGATGGTCGCGATGACGTCGTCGGAGGTGAGCACACCGGCGTCCAGCGGCTCTTCGGCGCCGAGCTTCTTGTTCACCTTGTAGCGGCCGACCTTCGCGAGGTCGTAGCGCTTCGGGTTGAAGTAGAGGTTCTCGAGCAGCGTCTGAGCAGCCTCGCGGGTGGGCGGCTCGCCCGGGCGGAGCTTGCGGTAGATGTCGAGCAGCGCGTCGTCCTGGCCCTGGGTGTGGTCCTTCTCCAGGGTGGCGCGCATGGACTCGTACTCGCCGAACTCCTCGAGGATCTGCTCGGTGGTCCAACCGAGAGCCTTCAGGAGAACGGTCACGGACTGCTTGCGCTTGCGGTCGATACGGACACCGACCATGTCGCGCTTGTCGATCTCCATCTCCAGCCAGGCACCCCGGGACGGGATGATCTTGGCGGAGAAGATGTCCTTGTCGGACGTCTTGTCGATCGAGGAGTCGAAGTAGACACCCGGCGAGCGCACGAGCTGCGACACGACGACACGCTCGGTGCCGTTGATGACGAAGGTGCCCTTGTTGGTCATGAGCGGGAAGTCGCCCATGAAGACCGTCTGGGACTTGATCTCGCCGGTCTCGTTGTTGGTGAACTCGGCCGTGACGAAGAGCGGGGCGGCGAACGTGAAGTCGCGCTCCTTGCACTCGTCGATCGAGTTCTTCGGGGGCTCGAAGCGGTGGTCGCGGAACGTAAGCGACATCGACCCGGAGAAGTCCTCAATCGGTGAAATCTCCTCGAAGATCTCCTCCAGGCCGGACTTGGTGGGGACGTCTTGTCCACTGTCCAGAGCAGCCTCGACGCGAGCCTTCCAGGCGGCATTGCCGAGGAGCCAGTCAAAGCTCTCGGTCTGCAGCGCGAGGAGGTTCGGAACCTCGAGGGGCTCCTTGATCTTTGCAAAAGAGATGCGCAGCGGGGCGGTGCTGGCACCGTTGTTCGTATTCGCGGTCGAGGCGTTGCGCGAGGCGGCCAAGAGGGGGTCCTTCCGAGGGCTCGGACTCACTACGCGCGTACCGGTCCCAAGTTGGACACGGTGACGGAAATCCCAGGTCAGGGACGCTCAGTCATCGGTGTTCAAGCATCGGGTATGCCCCTGGTGACGGGCAGGAGGCAGCTAACAGGCAGCGCAAAGGGTCAGTGTAGCCAAACGGCACACTGATGTCCAGTCCGGGTTCTCAGAGACCCTCGAAGCTCGCAACAGCTGTTCTCAACACCTATGAATCGCCCTCGCGCGGATGCGCTCTTCTTTACTGCCCTCTTCGCCCACGATCCATGCATCGGATCCGGATCGAGTGACGACGCGTCCTGAGAATTGCGCGCCGCGTGCGGTTCGTCAAGGCCCCCCTGCCGGAGAGAGCCCTGAGACCCTCATCCGCCGCCCCTCGGCACCGGCCGCGAGCCCCCGTCGGAGGCGTACGGCGAAGATCACGATACTCGTCAACCACGGAAGAGCAAGGCGAGCGCCTCGGGTACCCCGAAGGGCGACCACCCGGATGGGTGATCGCCCTTCGCGATGTGACGTCCGTGCCGTGCGGTACGGGTGTCCAGACGAGTCAGAGGACTCGCAGGGTCACTTGACCTCGACCGAGGCGCCGGCGCCCTTGAGGGACTCGGCAGCCTTCTCGGCGGCCTCCTTGGCGACCTTCTCGAGGACGGGCTTCGGGGCGCCGTCGACGAGGTCCTTGGCCTCCTTGAGACCGAGCGAGGTCAGCTCACGCACGACCTTGATGACCTGGATCTTCTTCTCGCCGGCACCGGTGAGGATGACGTCGAACTCGTCCTGCTCCTCGACGGCCTCAGCGGCAGCAGCAGCGCCACCGCCGGCGGCAACGGCGACCGGAGCGGCAGCCTTGACGTCGAACTTCTCCTCGAACGCCTTGACGAACTCGGAGAGCTCGATGAGGGTCAGGGTCTCGAACTGCTCGAGCAGCTCGTCCTGGGACAGCTTCGCCATGATGGCGTCCTTCCACTAAGTCGGCAGGTGCCGGGTGTATATGAAGGCGGGCGTACGGGCCCGCTGCGAGCCGTGGAGCGGAGTGTTACTCCGCCACCTCGGCGTCGGCGGGAGCCGGCGTACCGGCACCGCCCTGCTCGACCTTGGCGCGAAGAGCGTCCGCGGTGCGGACGAACTCCGACAGCGGGGCCTGGAAAGTCGCCGCGGCCTTGGCCATCGACGCCTTGATTCCACCGGCCACCTTGGCGAGCAGAACCTCGCGGGACTCGAGGTCCGCGAGCTTCTTGATCTCATCGGCGGACAGCGCCTTACCGTCAAGGACACCGCCCTTGATGATGAGGTTGGGGTTGTCCTTGGCGAAGTCACGAAGACCCTTCGCCGACTCCACCGGGTCACCGGTGATGAAGGCAACCGCCGTCGGACCTGCGAACAGGTCGTCCAGCGTGTCGATCCCGGCCTCGTTGGCCGCAATCTTGGTCAGCGTGTTCTTCACCACGGCGTACTGGGCGTTCTCACCGAGCGAACGACGCAGCGTCTTGAGCTGCGCCACGGTGAGACCCCGGTACTCGGTCAGCACAGCGGCGTTCGAGCTGCGGAACTGGTCCGTCAGCTCGGCTACCGCGGCAGCCTTGTCGGGCCTTGCCATGAGCGTCGGCCTCCTTCCGGGTGATGAGGACCGCTCAGAAGGGGCCGGGAAAGACGAAACGCCCCGGCACAAGTGCCAGGGCGCAGCTCGACCGGACAAAAGTCCGGGAGCGTTCCACAGTCACCTGCGCAGGTCGTCCGCACTCAACGGATCCTTCGGTCACTGCCCCCTCTTACGAGAGCGCAGCAACGACCAGCGGTCTTTGGCTTCTGTAGGAGAGTACGCGACCGGGGTCGCGCACAGCAAATCCGTCCCGGTTCGGGCGGTGCGGGAGGTTTAAGACGCGCCCGCAGCGCTGCCCTGCTGCTGCTCCAGGAGCTTCCGGAAGTCGACGGTGTCGGAGGCCGGGGGCTCCTCGACCGTGACGTCGGTGCCGTAGTCGCTGTAGAACACCGTGGAGTTCAGCTCGCCGGTCTTCATCCGGCCGCGCTCGGTCTTCTTCACCAGCAGCTCGTCCTTGTCGACCCAGATGTCGACCTTCTCCGTCGTGATGCCGGCGTCGCTCAGCTGCTTCTTGAGCTCGGCGAGCTGATCGGCGTCGACGGCGGAGTTCTTGGTGCTCAGCTCGGCGACGTCGACCGTGCCGGAGTAGTGCGTCGTGGCGACGCCCCGTACGTCCTCCTGGCCGACCTTCTTCACATCGCCCGAGGCCAGCAGCGCCTGCACTCCCTGGCCGGGGGTGCTGCTCTGCAGCTGGTCCTTCATCACCTCGCCGGAGGCGCCCGCCAGCTCGGCCAGGTCGTCGTAGGAGTAACGGATCCAGTGCTTGCCGCCCGCCTGCCTGGCGAACGCCTCGCCCATGTTGGCGACGTACCCGTCCTTGAAGTAGCGGGCCTGCATCGTGCCGTCGCCGCCGGACTGCTTCAGTGCATCACCCATGGTGCCGCCGGTGTACGTGATCTCCATGGTGCCGGTCATGCCGTCGGACCAGTCCATGGCACCGGTCTGCTTCATGGACATCGTCGTGCCCATCACCGTGGTGCCCTCGATCCTGGCCGAGCTGGCACCGCTGGTCTTCTGCTGCACACTGCGCAGCGCCGCGATCGGGTCGGCCCTGACGGCGCCACCGGCGCCGCTGCCGGTGGCGTCCCCTCCCCCGCAGGCCGCCACGGATGTCAGGGCCGCCAACACCGCAGCCGACAGACACACGCGTCGCACGGTCATCGTCGTCATCGTCTTCTCCACCCTCGCTCCGTACGGTCGCCCACGCCGACGCACGGCGCGGACGGCCACTGATGCGTACGAGAACGAGGACGGGCCCCGCACCTCGAAAGGTTGCGGGGCCCGCCCATGTCACGCGAGACGCGGCTTTCGTACGAGCGCGGAGGCTCAGACGGCGGCCGGGTCCTCCTCGACGAGGAGGTTACGGGTGCGGTTGGCGTCCAGCGGGATGCCGGGGCCCATCGTGGTGGCCAGGGTGGCCTTCTTGATGTAGCGGCCCTTGGCGGCGGACGGCTTCAGACGGAGGATCTCCTCCAGCGCCGCGGCGTAGTTCTCGACCAGCTTCGTGTCATCGAAAGAGACCTTGCCGATGATGAAGTGCAGGTTCGAGTGCTTGTCGACGCGGAACTCGATCTTGCCGCCCTTGATGTCGTTGACAGCCTTCACGACGTCGGGGGTGACGGTGCCGGTCTTCGGGTTCGGCATCAGACCACGCGGACCGAGCACGCGGCCGAGGCGGCCGACCTTGCCCATGAGGTCCGGAGTGGCGACGACGGCGTCGAAGTCCAGACGGCCCTTCGCCACCTCGTCGATGAGCTCGTCGGCGCCGACGATGTCGGCGCCCGCGGCTTCCGCGGCCGCAGCACGGTCACCGGTCGCGAAGACCAGGACCCGGGCGGTCTTGCCGGTGCCGTGCGGGAGGTTCACGGTGCCACGGACCATCTGGTCGGCCTTGCGCGGGTCTACACCCAGGCAGAACGCGACCTCGACGGTGCCGTCGAACTTGGTGCTGGCGGTGTCCTTGGCGAGACGGACGGCCTCGAGGGGGGCGTAGTTGCGCTCCCGGTCGATCTTGGCGTCCGCAGCGCGGAGGTTCTTGCTGCGCTTCACTGCTGCTCCTGTGGTTTCAAGTGTGGAGGCGTGGTGCGGGCCAGCGCTTGGCCCTACCACTGAGGGACTACGGGGCTGATCAGCCCTCGACCGTGATACCCATCGAACGGGCGGTGCCGGCGATGATCTTCGACGCGGCGTCCAGGTCGTTGGCGTTCAGGTCGGGCATCTTGACCGTGGCGATCTCGCGGACCTGGGCGCTCGTGAGCTTCGCGACCTTGGTCTTGTGCGGCTCGCCGGAGCCCTTGTCCACACCTGCGGCCTTGAGGATGAGCTTGGCGGCCGGCGGGGTCTTCGTCACGAAGGTGAAGGAGCGGTCGTCGTAGACCGTGATCTCCACCGGCACGACCATGCCACGCTGCGACTCGGTCGCGGCGTTGTAGGCCTTGCAGAACTCCATGATGTTGACGCCGTGCTGGCCGAGCGCGGGGCCGACCGGCGGGGCCGGGTTGGCCGCACCGGCGTTGATCTGGAGCTTGATAAGCCCCGTGACCTTCTTCTTCTTGGGAGGCATTGCTCTCTCCGGGTCCTAGTGAGAGTTTTTCGCCGTCATCCGGATCATCCGGATGCAGGCATACCGCACAACGATAACGGGTATAGCTGCGCGACCAAAAACCGAGCAGGTCAGACAGGCTGTAGAGCCTGTCTGACCTGCTCGGTAGGCATGTGTCCAGAAGTCGGCGAAAACCGTCAGTTCTTCTGGATCTGGTCGAAGCTGAGCTCGACCGGGGTTTCGCGACCGAAGATCTCGACGAGGCCCTTGACCTTCTTCGAGTCGGCGTTGATCTCGTTGATCGTCGCCTGCAGCGTCGCGAACGGGCCGTCGGTGACCGTGACCGAGTCGCCCACCTCGAAGTCCAGCACCTGGACCTCGACCTTGCGGGACGGAACCGGCTTGCCCTCGGCCTCGGCGGCCTCGCGGGCGGCCTTCTCCTCGGCCTCCGGGGCGAGCATCTTGACGATCTCGTCCAGGGTCAGCGGGTACGGGTCGTAGGCGTTGCCCACGAAGCCGGTGACACCGGGAGTGTTGCGCACGACGCCCCAGGACTCATTCGTCAGGTCCATGCGCACCAGGACGTAACCCGGGAGCTTGTTCTGACGGACGTTCTTGCGCTCGCCGTTCTTGATCTGGACGATCTCTTCCTCGGGCACTTCGGCCTGGTAGATGAAGTCCTCGACGTTGAGCGAGACGGCGCGCTGCTCCAGGTTGGCCTTCACACGCTTCTCGTAACCGGCGTACGTGTGGATGACGTACCACTCGCCGGGGAGGCCGCGGAGCTCGTCACGCAGAGCGGTGACGGCGTCGACCGGAGCGGCCGGCTCGGCCTCTTCCTCGGTCTCGTCGTCGCCCTCGGCGGCCTCGTCCTCGACGGACTCCTCGTCGGAGTCGGCCGCAGCGGCCTCGTCCTCGACGTTCACGGCGGCCTGCTCGGCGGGCTCACCCGCGGCGTCGGCGTCGGCAGCTTCGGCCTGGTCCGGCTCCACAGCGTCAGCCGCCTCGACGATCTCGGCCTCGTCCTCGGCGGACTCGAAGGCGCCCGCCGTCGGCTCGACAGCGTCGTTCAGGTTCGGGTCAGACACGGTGGCTGCTTCTTCCTGGATACAAATGGGTGGAACATGCGAAAGGGGCGCCCATGAGGCGCCCTCCGCGGGATCAGCCGAAGACGTACTTGATGGCCCGCTGGAATCCGAAGTCAATCACGGTCACAAGACCAATCATGACGACCACGAAAACAATCACC
Organism: Streptomyces sp. NBC_01717; assembly: GCF_036248255.1. Lineage (NCBI taxonomy): Bacteria > Bacillati > Actinomycetota > Actinomycetes > Kitasatosporales > Streptomycetaceae > Streptomyces > Streptomyces sp. NBC_01717. Next base: position 4,081,198 of record NZ_CP109178.1, read on the forward strand.
ACGGACGTGTACGTCGTCAGCTGATTGCGAGTCGGCCAGACAACCTTGCGCAACTCGGCGACGATCTGGCGGTAGAACAGCGCGAGACGACCCATGGGGCCCTTCTTTCCGCGCTTGCCGCCCTTCCGAGTCCTCTTCTTGGACTCGGGTACTTCATCCTCAGCATCAGGCATGTCGATGGAGCCCACGGCGTCCGTCACGCTTCTCACCTGATTCCGGGTCATGGCCGTGCCGCGCCCGGTGGAGCCGCACGGCGGTGCATTGAAGTACGTACATGCGCACACATCCTGGCGAAGGAGTGTGTAGCAGGGCCGGAGGGACTTGAACCCCCAACCGCTGGTTTTGGAGACCAGTGCTCTACCAATTGAGCTACGACCCTTTGTGGTTTCCACCAACTTACCGCATCTACCCCGATGCTCCGGGTGCAGGAACGGTGCGGCTGGTGAAGGCCAACGACAGGTGAGTGTACGTGCTCAGCGGCCCGGCGTCGAACAGATAGCTCCGGACAACTCCTGTCCGGTTCTTGTCCGCATGCTGTCCGGGTGCTGTCCGGTCCCTGAAACCCCTGTGCCGACCGGGATTGCGGTCTGGGAGCATGGGGCCCATGAGCGCTGCAACTTCTCCCTCCGAGCGCCGGGTCTCCGCCCGCATCGGTGCAATCTCCGAGTCCGCCACTCTCGCCGTCGACGCCAAGGCCAAGGCCCTCAAGGCCGCCGGCCGTCCGGTGATCGGCTTCGGTGCCGGTGAGCCCGACTTCCCGACCCCCGGCTACATCGTCGACGCCGCGGTCGAGGCCTGCCGCAACCCGAAGTACCACCGCTACACCCCGGCAGGCGGGCTCCCCGAGCTCAAGGCCGCCATTGCAGAGAAGACGCTGCGCGACTCCGGGTACCAGGTCGAGGCCTCCCAGATCCTGGTGACCAACGGCGGCAAGCAGGCCATCTACGAGGCGTTCGCCGCGATCCTCGACCCGGGCGACGAGGTCATCGTCCCGGCGCCGTACTGGACCACCTACCCCGAGTCGATCCGTCTCGCCGGCGGTGTCCCGGTGGAGGTCGTGGCCGACGAGACCACCGGCTACCGGGTCTCCGTCGAGCAGCTGGAGGCGGCACGCACCGAGCGCACGAAGGTCGTCCTGTTCGTCTCCCCGTCGAACCCGACCGGTGCGGTGTACAGCGAGGCCGACGCCAAGGCGATCGGTGAGTGGGCCGTCGAGCACGGCCTGTGGGTGCTCACCGACGAGATCTACGAGCACCTGGTCTACGGCACCGCGAAGTTCACCTCGCTCCCCGCGCTCGTGCCCGCCCTGCGCGACAAGTGCATCGTGGTCAACGGTGTCGCCAAGACGTACGCGATGACCGGCTGGCGCGTGGGCTGGGTCATCGGCCCCAAGGACGTCGTCAAGGCCGCGACCAACCTGCAGTCGCACGCCACGTCCAACGTCTCCAACGTCGCCCAGGTCGCCGCGCTGGCCGCCGTCTCGGGGAACCTGGACGCGGTCGCCGAGATGCGGACCGCCTTCGACCGCCGCCGCCAGACCATCGTGCGGATGCTCAACGAGATCGACGGCGTGCTGTGCCCGGAGCCCGAGGGCGCGTTCTACGCGTACCCGTCGGTCAAGGCGCTGCTCGGCAAGGAGATCCGCGGCAAGCGCCCGGCCACCTCGGTCGAGCTGGCGGCGCTGATCCTGGACGAGGCCGAGGTCGCGGTCGTTCCGGGCGAGGCCTTCGGCACGCCGGGCTACCTGCGGCTGTCCTACGCGCTGGGCGACGAGGACCTCGTCGAGGGCGTGTCGCGGCTCCAGAAGCTGCTGGGCGAGGCGAAGGACTGACCTCCGCCCCCTTCCGCTCAGGTGCCCCCCGGCCGAGGCCGGGGGGCACCTTTTTGTGCACGCTTTCGATCGAGCTGTCGTACGAGCTTGCGTTCGAGGATCAACTCGATGGGGAATCCCGCTACCGCCACAGCCCTCGGGTGCGGCAGGATCTTCGAATGGAGCGTGATGTACGGCTGTTGCCCAAGGCCCACCTGCACTTGCATTTCACCGGGTCGATGCGGCCCACGACGCTGCTCGAACTCGCCGACAAGTACGGCGTACGGCTGCCCGAGGCGCTGACCGGTGGCGAGCCGCCCAGACTGCGGGCGACGGACGAGCGCGGCTGGTTCCGCTTCCAGCGGCTCTACGACATCGCCCGGTCCTGTCTTCGGGCGCCCGAGGACATCCAGCGGCTGGTGCGCGAGACGGCCCAGGAGGACGTCGCGGACGGCTCCGGCTGGCTGGAGATCCAGGTCGACCCGACCTCGTACGCCCCGCTGCTCGGCGGGCTCATCCCGGCGATCGAGATCATCCTGGACGCGGTGGACTCCGCGGCGCGCGAGACCGGGCTCGGGATCCGTGTGGTGATCGCGGCGAACCGGATGAAGCACCCGCTGGACGCGCGGACGCTGGCCCGGCTCGCGGTGCGGTACGCGGACCGTGGTGTCGTCGGCTTCGGGCTCTCCAACGACGAGCGGCGCGGGATGGCGCGCGACTTCGACCGGGCCTTCTCCATCGCCAGGGAGGGCGGCCTGCTGGCGGCTCCGCACGGCGGCGAACTGGCCGGCCCATCGAGCGTGCGGGACTGCCTGGACGACCTCGACGCGGCCAGGATCGGCCACGGCGTCCGGGCCGCCGAGGACCCGCGGCTGCTGCGCCAGCTGGCGGAGCGCGGGGTGACCTGCGAGGTGTGCCCGGCGTCGAACGTCGCCCTGGGCGTCTACGAGAAGCCTGCGGACGTACCCCTGCGCACCCTGTTCGACGCCGGCGTGCCGATGGCGCTCGGCGCGGACGATCCGCTGCTCTTCGGGTCCCGCCTCGCCGCGCAGTACGACCTCGTACGGCGTCACCACGCGTTCACCGACGAGGAGCTGGCGGAGCTGGCACGGCAGTCGGTGCGAGGGTCGGCGGCGCCCTCCGACGTACGGGCGCGGCTGCTGGCGGGGGTCGACGACTGGCTGGCGAAGCCGGCCGACTAGCCGCCTCCTCCTGCGGGCGCCCCCTGTGGGGGACTCAGCCGGCCTTGTGCGTGGACTCAGGCCTGCGTGCCGATCCCGTGCAGCACCGTCCGCGCAATGGAAGCGGCGAACTCGTCCAGGGACTGCGGCGGTCGGCCCTCCTCCGTCGCGTCGTAGGCGAACACGCGCTGGACGCAGGCGCCGAGCAGCAGCGCCGCGGCCGCGTAGGTGTCGGCGCCGGGCCGCACGCGGCCGGCCGCCTGTTCGCTGCGGAGATAGCCGGCGACGCCCCGGATCGGCACGTGCGGACCGGTGCCGAGCTCGCGCATGGCCGCGTCGTGGCGGCTCTTGAGCCGCGGCTCGGCATAGAGCGACGCCGCGATCGGGAAGCTCTGGGCGTAGAAGAGCGCGGCCTCGCGGGCGATGTCGGTGAGATTCTCCTCGACGGTCCGCTCCCCCGCCCCCGCGTCGGCGGTCAGCCGCCGCAGCAGTGGGTTGAGCTTGGGCAGCCGTTCCTTGAGCACCGCCACGAACAGTTCTTCCTTGCTGGGGAAGTGCTTGTAGAGCGCCGCCTCCGAACAGCCCGCGGCCCGAGCGATCTCCTTGGTGGTGGCCCGGGCCAGGCCGATGGTGAGCATCAGCTGGTGGGCGGCGTCGATGATGCGGACGCGGGCCGGCTTCTGCTCCATGGGCACTCCAATGAGGCTTGACGCGTGGTGAGTATCCGCTCACTCTATGGGTGAGTGAATACTTACCCACCCAGGGAGGGTGCGCAATGAGACTCACGGTGTTCGGCGCGACAGGCGGCATCGGCCAGGAGATCGTCCGCCAGGCCGTGGCAGCGGGCCACGAAGTGACGGCGGTGGTCCGCGATCCGGCGCGGCTGCCGGTTCCGCTCTCCCACGTCACGGTCCACGCCGCGGCGCGGATCGACGATCCGGAGGGGCTGCGCGAGGCGGTCGCCGGGCGGGACGCGGTGCTCTCGGGGCTCGGCTCGCGCGGCCGGAGGGCCGACGGGATCGCCGAACGGCTCACCGGCTCGGTGATCCGGGCGATGGAGGCCGAGGGGACGCGGCGGCTGCTCGTGGTGAGCGCGGCCCCGGTCGCGCCGAAGCCCGCGGACGACCCGCTGCTGGACCGGATGATGCTGAAGGCCATCGGCGCGATCCTCAAGGAGGTCTACGCCGACCTGACGCTGATGGAGGGTGCACTGGCCCGCAGCGCCACGGACTGGACGTCGGTGCGGCCGCCGAAGCTCACCAACGGGCCGCTGACGGGGACGTACCGGACGGTCTACGGCAGCAACCCGCGCAGCGGCAGGTCCATCTCGCGGGCCGACGTGGCACACGCGATGCTGGCGCTGATCGACGATCCGGCGGCGGTCAAGCAGGGTGTGGGCGTGGCGTACTGACGCCACTGCCCCGCACACCCTCCAGCGGCCCTCGAAAGGCCCGGAAGGCGGGGACTCAGAGGCTGACGCCGACCGTCACCGGCTCATTGACGAGCGTGACGCCGAAGACGTCCTGGACCCCTGCCACGACCTCGCGGGCCAGCGCGAGCAGATCCTCGGTGGTCGCCCCGCCGCGGTTGGTGAGGGCGAGCGTGTGTTTGGTGGAGATACGGGCGGGGCCGGTGCCGTACCCCTTGGTGAAGCCGGCCCTGTCGATGAGCCAGGCCGCCGAGGTCTTGGTGTGTCCCCCGTCCGCGGGGAAGGCGGGGGGCGTCACCTCGGGGCCGAGCCGGTCCTTGGCGCGGGCGAGGAACGCCGCGTACTGCGCGACGTCCAGGATCGGGTTGGTGAAGAAGGAGCCCGCAGACCAGGTGTCGTGGTCCTCGGGGTCGAGCACCATGCCCTTGCCGGCCCGGAGCCGCAGCACGGTCTCGCGGGCGGCCGCCGCAGGCACCCGTTCACCCTGCTCGACACCCATGGCGCGGGCCGTTTCGGGGTACTTCAGGGGCGCGGAGAGACCACCCGCGTCTTCCAGCTCGAACCGGACACGCAGCACCACGAAGCGGTCGGGTTCGGCCTTGAAGCGACTGTGCCGGTACGAGAATGCGCACTCGTCATTCGGGATGGTGACCGTTTCGCGGGTGTACCGGTCGTAGGCGACGACCTCCGTGATGGTCGACGCCACCTCCTGGCCGTACGCACCGACGTTCTGGATCGGCGTCGCGCCCGCGGAGCCGGGGATTCCGGCCAGGCATTCGATACCGGCGAGGCCGGCTTCGACGGTCCGGGCCACGGCGTCCGTCCAGACCTCCCCGGCGGCCAGCTCCAGCGCCGTGCCGACCAGCTCGAAACCCTTGGTCGCGATGCGCAGGGCCGTGCCGTCGAAGCCCTTGTCGCCGATGACCAGGTTGCTTCCGCCGCCGATGACGAGGAGCGGCGTACCGCTGTCGTCGGCCTCGCGCACGGCTGCGACCACCTCGGCGTCGGTCGTCGCCGTGAGGAGGCGGGCCGCGGGGCCGCCGAGCCGGAAGGTGGTCAGGGGGGCGAGGGGGGCGTCGTGGAGTTCCTGCACGGGGACAAGAGTACGGTCCGTGGCCCCACCGCTCGGGCGGGGCCACGGACCGCGTACGTAGCGGGGCACGGATCAGGCGGCGACCGGGGCACGGATCAGGCGGCGACCGGGGCCCGCCCATCAGCCGGCTCCGCACCCACCGTCGGGGCCGACTCCGGGTCCGCCCCGGGCGCCGGTGCGGTGCGGCGGCCCGGGATCAGCAGGGCGGCGACCGCGGCGAGCGCCACGACCCCGGCACCGATCCAGACCGCCGGAACGGTCCCGTCCGTGAAGGACTCCGGGGAGCCGTAACCGCCCTGCGCCGAGAAGACCGAGCCGAGCACCGCGACACCGAGGGCGCCACCGACCTCGCGCAGGGAGTTGTTGGCGCCGGAGGCGATGCCCTGCTCGGCGGGGCGGACGCTGGACATCACCAGGCTGGCGGCCGGCGCGAAGTAGAGCGCCATTCCGATGCCGCCGATCATCAGGGCGGGCAGCTGGGTGGCGTACGGGGCGTCGGGAGCGATGATCATGGCGAAGAGGGCCAGTCCGACGGCCTGGAGCGCAAGGCCGGTGACGACGACCGGTCGGCCGCCGAGCCGGTCGGAGAGATGTCCGGCGATCGGGGCGACCAGCATCGGCATGCCCGTCCAGGGCAGCATCCGCAGCCCGGCCTCGCTCGGCGAGTAGCCCAGCACGCCCTGGAAGTACTGGCTGAGCAGGAAGATCGAGCCGAACATCCCGAGGAACATCAGCAGGCCGGCCACGTTGATCCCGAAGAAGCCGCGGTTACGGAAGAGCCGCATGGGCAGCATCGGGTTCTTCGCGTGAAAGCCGTGGTGGATGAATCCGCCGATCAGCGCGGTACCGGCGATCAGCCCGGTGAGGACCGTGGGGCTGGTCCAGCCGTCGGCGTTGGCGCTGACCAGCCCATAGACGATGCCGAAGAGGCCGCCGCTGACCAGGAGGGTGCCGGGAATGTCGAGCCGGGCGTTCGGGGCGTACGACTCCGCCAGACGCAGCCGGGCCAGCGGCAGCAGAACCAGGCCGATCGGCACGTTCAGCCAGAAGATCCACTGCCAGGACAGGTGTTCGGTGAGGCTGCCGCCGATCAGGGGCCCGCTGGCGACGGCCAGTCCGGTGACAGCGCTGAAGATGCCGAGCGCCATGCCGCGGCGGGCGGCGGGCACGGCGGCCGTGAGCAGGGTGAGCGTCAGCGGCATCATGATCGCCGCACCGACCCCCTGGACGGCCCGGAAGGCGATCAGTTCGTTGATCCCGGACGACAGGGCCGCGGCGGCGGAGGCGCCGGTGAAGACGGTGAGCCCGGCGAGGAAGAGTCGTCGCCGGCCGAACCGGTCACCGAGGGCCGCGCCGAACATCAGCAGGACGGCGAAGGTCAGGGTGTACGCGTTCACCGTCCATTCGAGCTCCGCCAGTTCGCCGCCGAGGCTCTCGCGGATGGAGGGCAGGGCGGTGGTGACGACGAGATTGTCGAGCGCCGCCATGAAGCCGGCGACGCTGGTGATGACGAGGGCCCAGACCGCTCCTGAGCGGCCTGCGGTGTGCTGGTCCACTGCTCCCCCTGGGGGTTAGTTATTGATGACTAACTTTGACGGGCAGAAAACCGGGCCGAACCCGGATGGCACTGTTCAGACGGTCGGCCGAGCCGAGGGATAGAAACCGGCCCAGACCCGGTGGTCGGGTGGGAAGCCGAGCGAGGCCAGGGTGTTGATGAGCATGCCGTAAGCGAGGAATGTCGTGGTCTCGCCGACATCGGCGCCGAGCGCGAGGTGGATCTCGTCCCACATCTGCAGCCAGCCGGCCCGCGCCGACTCGCCGAACTCGTGGTCCCCGGCCGCCTCCGCCGCGGCGATCGCCGCGTACATCTGCATCTGCATCTGCAGCTTGTCGGGGTCGTCGACGATGAGGCGCTGATACGCCGCCGCCATCGCCTGGAGCGCCTCCTCGCCCTCCAGGCCGTCGCCGGCCTCGGCGAACACCTTCCGGGTGTCCGCCAGGCAGCGGTCGGAGGCGGCGAGGAACATGGCCTGCTTGCTCGGGAAGAGGCGGAAGAGATACGGCTGCGAGACACCGACCCGCTTGGCGATCACCTCCGTGGAGGTGCCGTTGTACCCGCCGCGGGCGAACTCGGCGATCGCCGCGAGGACGACGCTCTCGCGCCGCTCTTCTGCACTCATCCTGGCCATGCAGCTAAGTTAGTACTCAATCACTAACTTGGTCAAGCGGTATACGTGAGCCCAGGAAGGCCGCACAAGGAGCCGACGCGTAAGGGGCACCCACCATGGGCGGGTGCCCCTTACGCACAGATCGACTCAGCGGCTCAGGCGAGCCGCACAAGGGCGCGGGACATGCCCAGCACCTTCTTGTCCTCACTCATCGCCGTCAGGTCCACCCGCACCTGGTTGTCGTCCAGCAGGGCCGCCACCTTGGCACTGACCTCGACCAGCGCACCCTTGTCGTCGTTCGGCACGACGACCGGCTTGGTGAACCGCACCCCGTACTCCACGACCGCACCCGGGTCCCCGACCCAGTCCGTGACCACCCGGATCGCCTCGGCCATGGTGAACATGCCGTGCGCGATCACATCCGGCAGCCCGACCTCACGCGCGAACTTCTCGTTCCAGTGGATCGGGTTGAAGTCACCGGAGGCACCCGCGTACTGCACCAGCATCGCGCGGGTCACCGGGAACGACTGCGCCGGCAGCTCCGTACCGACCTCGACCGACTCGTACGCAACCTTCGCCGTCATCACGCCTCCTCGGCGGCGCGCGCCACCAGCTTCGTCCACGCGGTCACGACATGCTCGCCGGCCTCGTCGTGGACCTCGCCACGGATGTCGAGGATGTCGTTGCCCGCCAGGGACTTGATGCCCTCGATCGTCGAGGTGACCGTCAGCCGGTCCCCCGCCCGCACCGGACGCACATACGTGAACTTCTGGTCACCGTGCACGACACGGCTGTAGTCCAGGCCCAGCTGCGGGTCCTGCACCACCTGCCCCGCAGCCTTGAAAGTGATCGAGAAGACAAAGGTGGGCGGCGCGATCACATCGGAATACCCGAGCGCGCGAGCAGCCGCAGGATCCACATACGCCGGATTGGAGTCGCCCACCGCCTCGGCGAACTCACGGATCTTCTCCCGGCCGACCTCGTACGGCGCGGTGGGCGGATAGGTCCGCCCCACGAAGGACTGGTCGAGCGCCATGGGCTCGCTACCTCCTGATGGAAAGACGAATGGGCCGAAGAGCAGCCCTGCACAGAACAGCCCTGTACAACGACACGAGGCCGCCCCCAGTGGGGACGGCCTCGTGTACGAGCCTGATTTAGCGGGTTTCGCGGTGCGCAGTGTGCGAGTTGCAGCGCGGGCAGTGCTTCTTCATCTCAAGACGGTCCGGGTTGTTACGCCGGTTCTTCTTGGTGATGTAGTTCCGCTCCTTGCACTCCACGCAGGCCAGCGTGATCTTCGGGCGGACGTCGGTGGCAGCCACGTGAGTGCTCCTTGGACGGACGGATGGACGGATGAACGCAAAAAAGAGTAGCCGATCGAAGGACCGACCCCACAATCGGCTACCGTAAGTAGCGGTGACCGGACTTGAACCGGTGACACAGCGATTATGAGCCGCTTGCTCTACCGACTGAGCTACACCGCTTTGATGCCGGGTCCCCCCGCCGTGAGGCGGGGTTCCCCGATCACCAGAGCCCCAATACGGAATCGAACCGTAGACCTTCTCCTTACCATGGAGACGCTCTACCGACTGAGCTATTGGGGCGAGCGATGAAGACATTACACGGTCCTTCGCCGATCGCCCAAATCCGTTTCGGAGCCTCCCACCGAGACGTAGATCGCCACCGCCCCGATCCCTTTGATCGGCCACTCGCTCCCAGCCGGTCGAAGACCGGACCGGCCACCTGATCAGCGACTTGATCCACCCCCGGCCACCCCCGGTCCGGCCACCGCACCGACCGTCCCGGCCCCCCACACCCGCCCCGTACGCCGCATCAGGCCACACCGGTACGACTATTTCGCCCCTGCTCGAACCGGGACGAACACGCCCCTAGGCTCGACTCACTCTGCGTGATCTTGCAACCCATTCAGGAGCACGATGCCCGACAGCCAGCCGCGGCAGCCGGACGACCCCGCCGCCGACTCCACCGAAGCCACCCCGCTGGTGCTGTGCGGCGCCCGTCTCACCGACGGCCGCATCGTGGACGTAAGGCTCGGCGGCGGCCGCATCGAAGCTGTCGGCACCACAGGCAGCCTGACCCCACCCGGCGCCCGCGTGGACCTCCGCGGCTACCTGCTGCTTCCCGCCCCCGCCGAACCCCACGCCCACAGCGACACCGCCCTCACCGCCGACAGCGCGGGCCCCCACAGCCCGGGACCCGCCTCGCACCACCCCGAGGACATCCAGCGCCGCGCCACCGAAGCCGCCCTACTGCAACTCGGCCACGGCGCCACCGCGCTGCGCTCACACGTACGGATCGGCGACGCAACCGGCCTCGCCCCGCTCGAAGCGATACTGCAGGCGCGCCACTCACTGCGCGGACTCACCGACCTCATCCCGGTCGCCGTACCCCGCCTTCTCACCGGAACCGCGGGCGCCGACAGCCTCGCGATGCTCCGGGACGCGGTGAAGATGGGCGCCGGCGTCGTCGGCGGTTGCCCCGACCTCGACCCCGACCCCGCCGGATACGTCGAAGCCGTCCTGGACATCGCCGCCGAGCACGGCTGCCCGGTCGACCTGCATACGGACGGTGACGATCCCGCCCGCCTCACCCGCCTCGCCGCCATGGCAGCCGGACTGATGCCCGGAGTCTCGATCGGCCCGTGCGCCGGCCTCTCCCACCTCCCCCCGCAGACGACGATCCGCGCCGCCGATCAGCTCGCCGCCGCCGGAGTGACCGTCATCTGCCTCCCCCAGGGCGGCTGCTGCGGGGCGGAACGCCGAGGCACGGCACCGGTACGGCTCCTGCGCGCGGCCGGGGTACACGTAGCGGCCGGCAGCGGCGCGCTGCGCGACGTCGCCAATCCGGTCGGCCGAGGCGACCCGCTGGAGGCCGCCTACCTGCTCGCCTCACAGAGCGGACTACGGGCCGAGGATGCGTACGACGCGGTGTCCACCGCCGCCAGAAAGGCCATGGGATTGCCCGAAGTCCGCGTCGAAGCGGGCTTCCCCGCCGAACTCCTCGCCGTACGCGGCGAACAACTCCCGGGCGTGCTCTCCCTCGCGTACAGCCGGATCGTCGTCCATCGCGGACGAGTAGTGGCACGCACGAGCGCGGTACGCGAGTACTGCGACTCGGAGACCGTCGTGGCCCTCGACCTGCCACGCCAGGGACGACCGGATTCCGGTCCGGGCGGCGGGCCTTGAGCGAGGCGGCGCGCTGCGGCGTACGGTCGTGACCATGCGCATTGTCATCGCAGGTGGACATGGTCAGATCGCGCTGCGGCTGGAGCGGCTGCTCGCTGCGCGCGGAGATGAAGCGGCAGGCATCATCCGCAATCCGGAACAGAGCGAGGACCTCCGGGCGGCCGGCGCCGAACCGGTCGTCCTGGACCTCGAATCGGCCACCCTGGACCAGACGGCGGAGGTCCTGCGCGGCGCCGACGCAGCGGTCTTCGCAGCCGGCGCGGGCCCCAACAGCGGTACGGAACGCAAGGACACGGTGGACCGCGGCGCGGCAGTGCTCTTCGCGGACGCCGCGGAACGGGCCGGCGTACGGCGCTACATCGTGGTGTCGGCCATGGGTGCCGACCCGGACCACCCGGGCAACGAGGTCTTCGACGCATACCTCAGAGCCAAGGGCGCCGCCGACGCGTACGTACGTTCCAGGACGGCACTCGACTGGACGATCCTGCGCCCCGGAATGCTGACGAACGACGCAGGCACCGGCCAGGTCCAGCTGTCCGTCTCGACGGGACGCGCACCGGTGCCGCGCGACGACGTGGCGGCGGCGCTGCTGGAACTGCTGGACACCCCGGCGACGGCAGGCCTGACGCTGGAACTGATCTCGGGGAGCGTGCCGGTGACGGTGGCGGTGAAGGACGTCGCAGGGAACTGAGCGGCCGGCTGCGCGGCTCCGGGTTCCCGGAACCCGTTCGACGGTGATCACACGCGATCGCCGTCGGACGCCCTCCCTGTGCCCCTCGCCAACTCCTGGTCACGCGGGCTCTCTTGGTCCGGACGAGTGACCGTCTCCACGCACGTCGAACGAGCTGGACGAGGCTTCGCATCCGGAGGACTCGATTCGGCGTCGCCGAGGAAGCCCCCTCCCCCGGCTGGTGAGTGCGTGTATCGCTTGGGCAGTGCTGTTCCTGCCGACCAGGCCAACGGCACCCCGAGCCGTGTGGCTTTCGCACGGTCCCTTGCGGTCGATCCCGTACCCGGCGTCGGTCGAGCCTCGGCGGCAGCGTTTCAGCCGTCCTGGCCGTCCCTCCCCCTCCGGCCGTTATGACCGTGCCTACCGTTAAGGCCGTCTTCCCCGTATCGCCCGGACTTGCCGTCCCTGCCTGGCGGGCCGGAGGGGCCGCGCGGACCGGGGGGTCCGGACGGACCGGAGGCACTGGGCTCGACGAGGTGCGCCTGGAGGTCGATGTGCTGCGTCTGCAGATCGTCGAGCTGCATCTGATGGGCGACGAGTGCGGCCGACTGCGCGACGAGCACGGAGATCAGCACGGCGCCGAGCACAAGGGGGCGCCACGACCTATGTGGCGTTTCGTTTACGCTGTTCACATCATCCCTCACAGTGCGTGACGGCGAAAAGTGTAAATGACGAAGATCTGGAGGAGGCGGAGCTCCTCGTCGAGCATCTGCCCCGCGGCGACCTCACAGGCCCCGGGTTCGCCCATCACTGCACGAAGCCGCTGAACACGTCATCGAGGCGAAGCGCGACCTCACGGTTCGCCGGCACAAGACAACGGCCACCCGGGTCGAGCACAGGGCGGCGCCCCGACTTGTGGCCAACCACAGGATCGACTACCTCAAGCACCCAGTGCCGCAGTTCATCGCATGCTGCCGTCCGTGACCGCGAGCGTCCCCGTCCGGTCATGGATGGGTTGAACATCCTCTAGTGCATGACGGAGGAGCTGCCCGGGAGGGCTCTGCCTTCAGCCTCCCCACGGGGACTCCGGGTCTCAGTCGGTGATGGCTCGGCTGCAACGTCTTGGCCGTCCTTCCCGTCCTTACCCGGCGGGCCATCCCGCCCATCCCGCCCATCCCGCCCGTTCTGCCCGTCCTGCCCGTCCTGCCCGTCCTTCCCGTCCTTGCCCGGCGGGCCGGGGGGGCCAGACGGACCAGGGGGGCCGGACGGACCGGAGGTACTGGGCTCGACGAGGTGTCCCTGGAGGTCGATGTGCTGCGTCCGCAGATCGTCGATCTGCTCTTGCTGGGCGACGATCGCAGCCGACTCCACGATGAGCGCGACAATCAGCGCTGCCCCGAGCACAAGGGGGCGCCGCGGTTTACGCAGCATTTCAGTTACCCAGCTCACGTGATGCCTCACTATGCGTGACGGCGAAAGTGTAAGCGACGAGGATCCGGAGGAGGCGGACCTCGTCATCGAGTGTCTGCCTCGCGGCGACCTCGGACGCCCACACGCACCGGTCAAAGCTGGGACAGCGTTGAATCAGGGTGAGACAAGGTGAACGCGGAAGGGGTGCCCCTCACCGAGAGACACCTCTTCCGGCCGGCGCATACGCTGAACTGCTGCGGTGGGTGTGGGATCTGAACGCCCGGTGACTTGCGCCACGACGGTTCGGCGAGCCATGCAGGCCGACACCCGCTTCCAGGGCCGTCACACTCCGCCTGCGGCTCGGGGCCGTAGGCGGTGGTGCATCAGTCCCGCCGCGCACACCACGGCGGGGACTCCGACGGCGGGTACGGTCCACCACGGGATGCCGATCCACACGGCCGGGAGTCCCACCCCGAAGCAGGCGGCGACGCTGGTGATGAGCAGCCGTTTGCCGTACGGATTCCAGGTGAACGGCTCGTAGCCGCGAGGCCTGACAAGGCGAACCGCGCCGAACGCGAACGCCTGAGCCGCGACGAGCGCGGCGAGCACGCCGATGGCAGCGTTCATCTGGAGCTCGTCACGGGGCGCATCGGAGCTGTTCTGCCGGACCCCATCCTTACTGAGCACCACTATGTCGCGGCGCCAGACGGTGGCGGTGACCCGGTCGCCCGGCTCCAGCCGCTCAAGGAGCGGTCCTGGGTCACCGAAGTCCACGACTCCCCGCCAGGCGTCCTCATCCTTGAGGGTCGCCTCGTAGGTGGAAGTCTTCCCGGACTTGACGACCGTCTTCACGACGGTGAAACGCCAGGTGCTCAGGCAGTCACTCCCCACCTGCGCCGTTGCATGAGCGGGACACGGTTCGGCTGCCTGGTAGTCCCGGTAGCGCTCCCTGTCGGAGGGCAGCCACCAGGAGAACACCAAGTAGCAGGCTGCCGCCGGTATCAAAGACAGCAGGATCAGCAGCACGCCCATGAACCGCGCCCGACCCGGCGACCGCCGATCGGTACCGTCCTTGCTCGGCGGTCTGCCCGTGCTGTGAGCCCTCGCCCGCGCTGTTGTCATCGCCTACCCCCTCCGCCCCAGCCTCCATCAGCCAGAGGCAGGAATACACCCAGGTCGCACGGCAGTCTGTGAGAGGGGCCGGCTTCCGTATCCCGGCAAAACCAGTGCGATGGGCAGGGACGCAGAGTGAGGTATATCCCTGATTGCGGGCATCCGGTGGGGATCGGATCGTGCATGCCGCAGGCCTGTCTGACGGAGCTTCAGAGGAACCTGATGGGGACAAGGCAGATCGAGGGGCAGGCGTATCCGGAGATGGCTCTGCACTCGCGAAGGTCGTGCTGACTGCCTCGGCTGACCGCGGCTTCGCGCCCTACCCAGCGGTGCAAAGCTCCATGAGCACCAAGGCGATGTCGTCCGTACGGGGGCCCCAAGAACACCGCGGGGGACCCTCGCCCGTTTCGAGCGCTGGTCGGCCGTTCGGCCAAGGCCGCTCACATATCACTTGGCGACTGACTTGGTTGGCGACGCTTTGCTGACACGCCACCTTCCGCCCACCCCTCGGGTCGGCTGCGTCGAGCGCGCCAGCTCCACACTGTGTGCCCGACGAGAGCGACAGCGGAAATGATTGCAGTAACGCGAATCGTGTTCCAGGTCATGGAGAACGTCATCCCTTGCGAGTCCGCCTCTGTGCTCAAGCGCTGAGTGGCCTCGAAGTAGGCGATCAATGGAACAAGCAGGCGGAACAGAAGGCCACCGACTCCGGGCGTTCGCGCTACGTTCCCCACGAGTCCCACAGGCGCACCGAACACGAGAGCCGCTATTCCCCACACGAGAATTTGCCCCTCGCTGGAGGCGCCAGGTTCCATTCCGGCCGGAACGGGGGCGGCGCGTTCCACTCCGGCCGGAATGGTGAGGTTCATATCCTTAAAAAGGTAGTATGCGACTACGCCGATAGCCAACCCCAAAGGCGGCAGCAACGTTGACTCAATTTTGGATCGGCGGAAATAGCCCACCAAGAATGCATAACAGGCCCACGGCCAACCACTAGAAAAAACAGTACTCACGGCGACGCAAACGGGATCATCCCATTTCCCAGCTACGGGGCCCACTAGGCCAAGTAGCAAACCCGCCCCGAGAGACACAGTGACCGGCACAACGCGAGTGCACAGGAAGCGCATGTTTTCTCTTCCCCGTTCAGTGGGTAAATCAGAGCCGGAGGTGGTGCCACTCCGAGGCTGCGCGGGCAACCGAACGGCCCCCGAGCGGCGCACCAACCTACCGCATCTTCCGAGGAGTTACCGCTTGGTGCGGGGATCAAACGTCTGGACATTTCAGCAGTTCGCGACGCCTGCTTCAGGTTGATTACGGCAATTTGTCGTCAAGGGCTGGCGATCTAGGTGCCCCAGTCACCTGCAGCCTCCAACCGTGGTCGGTGGCTGATACTTAATGCTCGGCTCAGGGCAACGTCGCCCCTAGGCTTTTAGGTTGGTTCCGAAAACCCCGCCGGAGCGGTGAGTCACCTCTTGGACCTCGCCGTATTCCCCTACGGGGTTACGTTTCACTGGCGATGCGAGAGGATTTGTCCGCTGTTCCATCGGAAGAAATTACTCGGAGGGTTGACTGTACTATCGCGAGAGCGAAGGTGCGCGTAAAGGGATTGACTGTTCGTTTTCATGGTATAGTCCTAATGAATTTACAGGACGGCACGAAAAAAGGGGAATGGCGTGAATACCGAGAAGGTTACGGCTCGACGTCTTACGGCCGGAGAGGTTTCGGAATTGGGCCTCCAGGACAACATCTTCGTCTCAGCGGAGATGGATGGCCTTCCTCTCGACTGCTACGCCCCGGCTTTCCTCACGGGGCCGGGTAAGAATTTCGAGGGAGGGTCCTTCACTGCGAGGACGATCTTCGGTGAGGAAATTCATGTTCTCCCGGACAATGTCGAAGAGCGCGGGATCTGGATTGCCGACAAGGCAGGGGAAGAAATCGAGGTTCTCCAGAGTGCCGGCGTCCTCCTGAACCTCGCCCTCTTCGTGCCCGACGGGAAAAAGGAATCCCTGGAGTCGCTCTACTCCGCCGCACGGGACGCGTTCGGCGCGGGGATCGTTCAGCGCTGGAGCGAGGAAACCGTCGCGGTGCCGGACGTCAAGGTCGACCTGTACGAGGAGCCGGCCCGGGGGCGGAAGAACACGAACAGCCAAAACCGCGACCGCCGTGCCCTGGACATCTACCCGACCCGAGTGCGGTTCCTGGAGCCCAGCGATGGCTGGAGGTTCATTGTCGAACCGCACAAGGAGATCGTCGATGACACGCCGACGATCTGACCTGATGGCAGGTTAGCCTCGACCTTTCGCGGGAGCCCGTCAGCTTGCTGACGGGCTCTTCTTCGCTTGTTGGGGCGTACGGGCAGGCCGCTGGCCTGATTGTCGCGTTTGGTGGGCTTCGACGGGGTTGATGTTTCCCGTGGGATCGCAGGTGCCTGCAGCGGGCGGTGGTGATCAGCTGGGTGGCGGCTGAGAAGAGGCCGAGTCGCAGACGGCGGGATTCCCGGAGCCGGGCCGGCCGGCCGGTCGGAGCGAGCATCGGCATCCAGGCCGGCAGGTCGAATGCGAGCTGGACGATCTCCAGCCAGATCTGGTTCTGGGCCGTGCCATGCAGGGGAAGGGGAGGTTGCGTTGGCCGGTGGCGCGCGCATTGCTGATGCGGTCCTCGGCGCAGCGCTGTCGGTGCCGCAGTGCCGGCTGCGCGATCGGGCTGTCCTTGGTGTTGGTGGCGAAGTGGGTGAGCCGCAGGCCGTCGGCGTCGGTGAAGCGCAACTGGGTGCCGAGGTACGGCCGTTCCTCGCGGACGATCAGCCGCATGCCCTTCGGTCGGCCGGTCAGGCAGTCCCCGTGGAGCTTGGCGACCCAGGCGCCGTCGCGGATCTCGCCGCCGGGTTCGATGGGGCATCCAGGCGGAGGGCGGCAGTGCCGGCACCGACCGGTGAATCTCTTCGGTGATGGTCATACCGACCGAGTGGGACGGCCATCGGCCCTGCTTCGCGAGCCATTCGACGCACGCGTGGGCGCCTCCGCCGAACTCCGTGCGGATCAGCGTCTGCCGCGGCACCTTTTCGAGGCCATTGCGCCTCCTCGTCTGCCGCGGGACTCCTGCGTTTGTCGCCGAACCCCTGCGGATACGTCTGCGATCGGTAACAGAGGGATCTTGTACGGGCGTTCGCATGTCTTCATGAGGGCAGGGCATCGGCGGGGACAGCAAAGGGGTGGGTGGACATGGCAAGGCACAAGGGAAGGGGCTGGCACGGCCGGGTTCTCGCGGCGGCGCTCGGGGTGACAGCGGTGGCCGCTGCCACCTCGGTGTGGACCGCGCAGGCCGACACCGCCGGAGGGCGGCAGCCGCAAGCGCGTGTCTCAGCGCCGGACGCCCGGCCTCAGGACCGGACCGTGACCAAGGTGGCGGCGGACATCGCACACGCCTCGGACCGCGGCGCCCGGGGCGTCAACATCACCATCGACGACGGACCGGACCCGGTCTGGACGCCGCAGGTGCTGCAACTGCTGAAGGACAACGGTGTGAAGGCTACGTTCTGCATGGTGGGCACGCAGGCCCAGGCACACCCGGACCTGGTCAAGGAGGTCGTGGCGGCCGGGCACCGGCTGTGCGACCACGCGGTCTCGCACGACACCGCCATGGACACCAAGTCCGAGGCATACCAGTCGCAGCAGATCCTGGATGCCGAACGCATGATCACCAAGGCGTCGGGAGGCGTCCGGCCACAGTATTACCGGGCCCCGGGCGGTGCTTTCACCCCGTACAGCCGGCAGCTCGCCGCGTCCCGGGGGATGCGACCGTTGGGCTGGAACGTCGACTCCAAAGACTTCGAGCGTCCTGGTGTGGACACCATGGTCGCCACCGTCAAGAGCGAGATCTCCAACGGGCCGACCGTCCTCTTCCACGACGCGGGAGGGGATCGCTCCCAGACCTTGGCCGCTCTGCGCGAGATCCTGCCCTGGCTGAAGCAGCAGGGGTACTCCTTCGGCTTCCCCGTGCGGTGAGTGAGGCTCGCCCGCACTGACATCCAGACCCGGACCCCCGCACCAACAGACAGACATGAACAGCAGAACCCGACCACTGACGAAAGCCCGTCGGCAGCCAACCGCCGCCGGCGCGGCAAGAGGGGCGGTCGGCCCACCGGTTTCGACACGACGATCCATAAGCGCAGGAACGAAGTCGAGCGGACGATCAACGCCCTCAAGAACTCCGGGCCGTGGCCACAAGGTTCGACAAGCGCGCCTACATCTTCCACGGCACCGTCACCGCCGCCTCGATCCGACTCTGGCTCCGCCCATGATCTCCGCTGGATCTAGTCGCCGGTCGTGCCGTCGAGCATCTCGCGCAGGATGTCCAAGTGGCCGTTGTGGCGGGCCGTCTCCTCGGTGAGGTGGAGGAGGATCCAGCGCAGGTCGACGTGGAGGCCGTTGCGGACGGCTCGCTGGGCCTGCTTGTCCAGGCCGTTCCCGGCGACCAGTTCGCGGTAGCGGGCGCTCTGTTCGACGTATTCGTCGAGCAATTGCGTGAGCGGGAAGTCGACGGCGATACGCATCTCGCGGTCGGGGTCCTCCTCGGTCCAGGGGCCCCGGTCTTCCTCGCCGAGGAAGACCACCTGGAACCAGTAGTACTCGACCCAGCGAAGGTGGTTGATCACTCCGCTCATGGTCATCAGCGGTGAGCCGGGCAGGAGCGCCTTGTGAGCGTTCTCCGCGGAGACGCCCTCGCACTTGGTGCGGGCGGTGTCACGTGCGTAGTCGAGAAACGTGGTGAGCTGGGTGCGCTCGTCCCACGCGGGCGGCGTGTCGTCGATTCTTGTCATCGCGCGAAGCGTCCCCGATCACCGCGACCGATGTCGAGGCATTTAACGCCGGGCCCAACCCGCTCCGCGAGCAGGCCGCCCACGACACGGCGAGCGGCCTGCGTCCTTCGTAGCGTTGTGCTGCCTGCCGTCAGCTCTGGCCGGCCGTGCGGCGCCTGCGCGCGATGAACACTGCGCCGGTGCCGACCACCACGACCGCGAGACCGACACCCGCGACGACGGGAGTGCTGCTCGATGCCCCGGTCCTGACCGCGTGGCAACATACGCACTGCCCAGCGGGGCGACCGCGTTCTCACGCATCGGCACCTTGCACGCCGGGGCGCTGCTTCTGGGCGTCGACGACGGCCCGCTCCAGCACGGCGGTGCGTTCGAGGACCGTGCCAGGCTTGATGTCGTTGGCCTGCTTGACCTGGACGCCGCGGCTGCCGAGATAGGCGTACGTCTTGGGGTCGAAGATCCACTCGGTGCGACCGCCGCTCTGCTGGTCGACGTGGGCCAGGGCGATGCCCTCGCGTCCCGCGGCGTCCTTGGCATGGTCCAACACCACAACCCCGGGGATCTTGGCCGCGGCCCGGTACAGCGCCGCGTTCAGCTTGGCCGGTGCGAGCTGCTCCTTGAGCAGGTCGCCGACAGTGGTGAATGCCTCCTGGTCCGGGGAGTTCCCCTGGCCCTTGGTCTCCTTGTAGATCTTCTTCAGCAGGGCGTCCGGGTCGGTGGGCAGCGTCTTGAGGTAGTCGTAGGAGGGGCCGTTCAAGCTGTTCTCGACGGCGCTGTCGAGGGTGATGCCGCCCTTGGGCCGGTAGCCGGGCTCGTCCAGCCAGCCCTGCTTGCCGTCGGGGGAGTTCCATGCTTCACGGATATGCAGGGGCTGGACCCAGGTCTTGGACTTGTCTGTGTCGGTGTGCGAGACGGTGAGGTAGGAGACCTTGCTCTTGATGTAGATGTACTGGCCCGGGCCGGGTTCGGGCGTCTTGCCGGCCGAGGCGGCGGCGGCGATGTGCTCGACGGTGGAGGCGAGCTGGGCGGCGCTGCCGGTCTCGATGCGGACGACTGGCGCTTCGACGGGGAGCGGGGTGGCTGCGGTCGCGCCGCTGCCCCCGGAATTGGTCAGCGCGGTGAAGGCGAATGCGCCGGCCAGGGCGGCGGCGGTGACCGGGACACCGATCAGCAGGGAACGGCGTGCCACGCGGCGGGACGGCGCAGGGGCGGGTGCAGTGGGCTGGATCTCGCCCATCAGGTGCTCCTCGAGAAGCAGGTGACGGTCGAGCGACAGGTGCGGGTCTCCCGGCGCCGGCAGCAACCGGGCCAGTTCCGCGTGGTCCAGCGACTCCTCACGCCGAGACTTCTTGCGGATCATCCGGACCTCTCCTCGTACGACTCGTGTGACCGGGCCGCAGAAGTGCGGCCGCCCTGTACTTGTCCGTTGCGCGGTAGCGGTTCCGTGCGTTTCCTCAGTTCTTCGTCGGCCAGCTTGCTCAGCCGTTTGCGGGCGCGGGACAGGCGGGAGCGCACGGTGCCGACCGGGACGCCGAGCACGGCCGCCGTCTCCGCGTAGCTGAGCCCGGACCACACACAAAGTGTGAAGACCTCGTGCTCGCTCCGGCTCAGCTTCTTCAGCACCCGCTGGGCGGCGGCCAGTTGGTCGGCATCGGTTATGCGGCCGACGAGTTCGTCGGCGAAGTCCGGGACCGCTTCCTTGGCCGGCAGGCGCTCCAGGGCCCGCCGGTGGCGGCGCGCAGCGCGGGTGGTGTTGCGCAGTACGTTCACGGCGATGCCCATCAACCAGGGGCGCGGACTGTCGCCCTCGTCCCGCAGCTTGACGCGCAGCCGCCACGCCTCCAAGAAGGTCAGCGAGACGATGTCCTCGGCGACGGTCCAGTCCCCGGTCACACGCACCGCGTGCCGGTGGACCAGTCGGGCGTGGTCACGGAAGAGCTCGCGGAACGCCTCGGGGTCGCCTGCCCGTATCCGGGTGTGCAATGAGTAGTCCACGTCCAGCATTGTCCACGCGGCAGGGCAGGTTCCCGTGGCGTGCGTCACACGGTCAGGAGACATGGGGTGTCAGTGGGAGCCAACCAACGGCCAGTAGGTGCGAGCTGGCGGCGAGCAACTCCGGGTACGGCTCTGCCATCCGCGCTGCCGCCATGGCAGAGGCGATCAGGTCATCCGTGGGCCCGTCACCCGGCTGTTGCTCGGCTGCCTTCACAAGAGACCACGCGGGCCCCTCGATACCGAAAACCTGCACGTCCGTCAGACCGGAGGCGGCCAGCTCAGCCACAAGCTCTTCGGCGCGGTGGAAGTAGGACAGGGCGAACCCTCGTGCACCGTCGTAGACAGCCGTCTCAAAGATCTTGGAGACGGAGTCATGAATCCGCTCGGCATGAAGGTGGGCGTACGTGACGTGCTCAAAGAGTGACGCGTAACGGTTGATTGCAGCCGCAGCGACCAGCCCGTCCGGCTTCACCACGCGGTGGGCTTCCGCCAGCGCCCTACGCCGGTCATCGAGGTCGGGAAGGTGGTACAGCGGCCCAAAGAGCTGCACAACGTCGAAACTGTCGTCCGGCTCACGCAGATCGCGGGCGTCCCCCACGATCGCCGAGCACACGGCCGACGCGCTCCAGCGCGCCGACCATCGGATCGATGCGGCACTGCGTGAGTGGAACGAACCGGAGTGAGGGTGCCGCCTGTCCCCCGGGGGACAGGCGGGGGACACGGCCTGATCAGAGGCGGGATACCGGCGGCACGAGGTAAGACAAGCCACCCATTTCGACCCCCTCCCCCAGACGCGTCCGGAGCATGCAGAAACCCCCGCTGATCTGCTGTGTCAGCAGGTCAGCGGGGGTTTCCCGTTCTGTGGCGGCGCCAGGGTTCGAACCTGGGTAGGCTGAGCCGGCAGATTTACAGTCCGCGCCCAGCGTGCCCGCGGACCAGGCACTTCCTCAGTCGCCGGTTGTGGCGCCCCATACCGACCCCCCGGTTCGATCAGTCTGCCCTGACATCCGGTCGGCACGTGCTCGATTCCAGGTAGGCCCGGACCACTCGGGGAGCCCACTGGCGGAGGGCGGCATAGTATGGCAAACCTGGGCGAAAGGGCTACTGTCATGCCCCGGGCGATCTGGCGCGACGCCATCAGCTTCGGCCTGGTCACCCTCCCCGTTCCAGGTCGTCGCAGCTGCCGAATCCCGCGACATCACCCTGCACCGCATCCACGAGAAGGACCGGGCTGGACGAGGACAGGAAGACCGAGATGACCGCCTCGTACGAAACCATCAAGACCAGGCTGGACGGCAACGTCCTGTCCGCCACGTTCAACGCGCCGCCGATGAACCTCATCGGTCCCGGGGTCGTACGGGACCTGGTCGCACTGCTCGAGGAACTGTCACACCCGACCGCCCCACGCGTGGTGATCTTCGACAGCGCGGATGCCGACTTCTTCTTCCCGCACGTCGACATGACGAAAGTCCCCGAGTACACCGCTGAGGCCGCGAAGGCCGGAGGCCCTGGCGATGCTTCCCTGGGAATGCTGTTTCGCAAGCTGAGCCAGCTCCCGGCTGTCACCATCGCCAAGCTGCGCGGCCGTGCCCGGGGAGCGGGCAGCGAGTTCCTCCTTGCCTGCGACATGCGCTTCGCCTCCCGGGAGAACGCCATCCTGGGCCAGCCCGAAGTGGGAATCGGAACACCCCCCGGCGCGGGCGCGATCCAGCACCTCACCCGCCTGCTGGGCCGGGGCCGTGCACTCGAAGCCGTGCTGACGTCGTCGGACTTCGACGCCGACCTCGCCGAACGCTATGGATGGGTCAATCGTGCGGTCCCTGACGCCGAACTGGACGAGTTCGTAGCAGGCATCGCCGCGCGCATGAGCGGCTTCCCCCGCGATGCGCTGATCTCAGCCAAGTCGGCGATCAACGCCATCAGCCTGCCGGCTCCCGCCGAAGTGCGCGCGGACGCCGCGCTGTTCCAACAACTCGTCCGAGGCGAGGGAGTACAGCAGCGCACCGCTGAGCTGTTCAAGCAGGGCTTCCAGACCCGCGGTGCCACCGAACTCGGCCTCGGAGACGCCCTGGGCGACTTGAAGGCCGTCGACTGATGAAGAGCTGCCGTACAGCCCCCAGACGGCCGCCCGGCTCAGGTGCCCTGCAGATTTGCAGTCCGCGCTCTGCGCACAGGGTGACCTGGGCAAACACGCGGACCGCCCCACAGACGCCGCAACTCCCATTTCGCAAGGACCGGCATTCGAGGAGCACTCTTGCTAGTGCCGACCGAATAGGTTCGCCGTGTCGAGACAGGGCGCGGTCTGGCCATTTCGCCGCCATCCTCAAGCTGTCCGGCCCACACAGGTGGCCAAGGGATTTGGCGCGGCGCTCCCTCCCGGCGGAGCAATGCTCAAGACCTGTGGATCGACCTCGGGTTGAGCGCGAAGTGCGTACCTTCCCGAGTGATCGATTGATGGTCATCGAGTAGGCCGGTGCTACGAACACCGGTCGGGAAGGCACGCCCGTGCTCAGCGTAGTCAACGCCGACGGCACCACCGCCAATGGCTCCTCGCTCATCGACGAGATCGTCCGGGAGGGTGCGAGGCGGATGCTCGCCGCCGCGCTGGAGGCCGAAGTTGACGCCTACATAGCCGAGTTGGCTGACGAGAGGGACGCACGTGGGCGGCGGCTCGTGGTCCGCAACGGCCATCACCAGCCCCGTTCGGTGACCACCGTTGCCGGGAGCGTCGAGGTCAAGGCCCCGCGGGTCAACGACAAGCGCATCGACGAGGCAACCGGTGAGCGCAAGAAGTTCTCCTCGGCGATCCTGCCGCCCTGGGCCCGCAAGTCCCCGAAGGTCAGTGAAGTGCTGCCGCTGCTCTACCTCCACGGCCTGTCGTCCGGGGACTTCGTGCCCGCGCTGGAGCAGTTCCTCGGCAGCTCCGCCGGGCTCTCGCCGGCGACCGTGACCCGGCTGACGCAGCAGTGGCAGGCCGACCACAAGACGTTCGGCGAACGCGATCTGTCCGCCACCGACTACGTCTATGTCTGGGCCGACGGCATTCACCTGCGGATACGCCTGGAGGAAGCGAAGGCCGCGGTCCTGGTCGTCATGGGCGTGCGCGCGGACGGCACCAAAGAACTGATCGCCATGGCGGACGGCTACCGCGAGTCCTCGGAGTCCTGGGCGAGCCTGCTGCGCGACTGCCAGCGCCGTGGCATGCGTGCTCCCGTCCTCGCCGTTGGCGACGGCGCCCTCGGCTTCTGGAACGCGATCAATGAGGTCTTCCCCGAAACCCGTCACCAACGATGCTGGGTTCACAAGACGGCCAACTGCCTGGACAGCCTCCCGAAGTCGGCCCAGCCCGCGGCAAAGAAGGCCATCCAGGACATCTACAACGCCGAGGACCGCGAGCACGCGGCCAAGGCCGTCGCCGCGTTCGCCAAGCAGTACAGCGCAAAGTTCCCCAAGGCCGTCAAGAAGATCGTCGATGACGAGGACGAACTGCTGGCCTTCTACGACTTCCCCGCCGAGCACTGGATCCACCTGCGGACCACGAACCCCATCGAGTCGACCTTCGCCACCGTCCGACTACGGACCAAGGTCACCAAGGGCGCCGGATCCCGCGCCGCCGCCCTGGCCATGGTCTTCAAGCTCGTCGAATCCGCCCAGGCCCGCTGGCGAGCCGTGAACGCACCCCACCTAGTCGCCCTCGTCCGAGCCGGCGCCCGCTTCGAACGCGGCCACCTCATCGAGCGGCCCGAGGCTCACGCAGCCTGACCCATAGGGATAACGGCCGCACGGTGACCAGTGCTTCCACCTCTTGCTGTCAGCGGACCCGGGTCGCGTCTCGGTAACTGGCACCAGCAGGCCCGGATATTGGTCACCTGCGATCATCAAGCGATATCAGTCGAGGAAGAAGAAGGGGCACACGATGCTGCCACGTTTGCGTGTAGCCGGTCCCGACGACGCCGAAAAGGTAGCGCTGCTGCACGCCGACAGCTGGCGTCGGCACTACCGCGGCGCCTATGCCGATTCATACCTGGACGGCGACATCCTCACCGACAGGTTGTCCGTCTGGTCTTCGCGGCTCGCCGCCCCGGCCGACAGCATGACGATTCTCGCCGAGGATCACACCGGGCTCGCGGGCTTCGTACATGCCGTGTTCGACGACGATGATCGATGGGGCAGTCTCATCGACAACCTGCACGTCGCCCACGACCGTCAGCGCACCGGTATGGGTACCGTATTGCTCGCCCGCGCAGGCGAGTCCATCGCCGAACAGGCGGTCGGCAAGTCCATGTATCTGTGGGTACAGGAACAGAACATCTCTGCTCAGCGGTTCTACCGCGCTATGAACGGCACCTGCGTTGAAGAAGCGCCGATTTCGCCCCCTGGTGGCGTGACATCCCGGCTGAACGGGACCCCCAACAAGCTCCGCTTCACCTGGCCCGACACCTTCGCGCTGGCTTGCACCACCGGTCGCTGAACTCTTCGGAGTCCGAAGCAGTGGATCAAGCCACGATCACTGATCCACAGGTCTTGACAATATCTCCTCCCGGCGGAGGGAGCGCCGCTCTTGCTCCTAAGTACCAGGCAGCCATCGAGCGCCGGCGCGGCCGCACCGTGGAGCCGACCCCCGTGTGTACGGGATGCTTCGTTCAGCTGCAGGCGACGGGCGTCTGTGACTCTTGCGGCTGAGTGGCAGCTTTACAGTCCGCGCCCAGCATGCCCGCCGACCAGGCAGTTCCTCAGTCGCTGGATACGGCGCCCCGCACCGACCCCACAGGGCCCACTAAGAGTTGCGGAGCGCTACCTCAAAACCCGCAGGGCCGTGGTCTGGTGTCGTTCGTGCGAGGGGGCCCCACGGTCATGCGTTGGCGGGACTCCCTCGGTGTCCCGCCCGCCCCTGATCCCCGCTCAGGGGAGCCGGTTGTTCATGACGCCACTTCCCGGACACCCTGGGCTCTTGCTGTCAGAGACCGACGGTCAGCCGAGCCAGAAACGCCAGCGGGCGTGAGGCGGTGCGCAGTCGCCGGAGGCGACGGCTTTCCAGTAACCGCGCTCTATAGCTTCCTGCTGCTCCGCCCCAGTCCCCGACCAGAGCACCACGTAGTCGCAGCTCGGACGGACAGCTTGGGCGGCGAACCAGCCGAGAGCCCCAGCAGCCAGGGCCGTGACTGTGCAGGCGATAAGGAGAAGCCGACGGGCGCTCACGGGTATGGGAGGGATCACGGGCGCATCGTACTGACTACATCAGTGACCTTGGCCCGGCGGCTTCGCAGTCACTGGAGCCTTCACCGCAACTGCTGTGGCGCCGGGCCGCAAAGCAGCCCTATACGCGGCCGGGCCAGGGATAGTGGCTGATCAGGATTCGGGGCAGAGCGTCTTACGCAACCCGAAGTTGATGTGACTTCCGTCGTCATCGGTCAGCGTGACGCCGTCGTAGGAGAACCGCTGTGCAGCACTGTGGTCCGGGTTCGTCGCGCCGCCATCGAGGGCCGCGCACTGGTTGCGGGCCGCGTTGATCGCCTTGTCCTCGTCATGGATGAGGTTGCTGTTGACGTCCAGGATGGTCGCGAGGACGGCGTCGCGCTCGGCGCCGATGGGCTTGGGTGGCAGGCCGGCGTTCTTGGCGCCGCCGCTGTCGTCTGCGGCGCTCGACGCCTCGGGTGCGGTGCTCTTGATGGTGTCGGTCTTGCTGTCGCTGCCCTTGTCGCTGTTGCAGCCAACGACGGTGACGGCGAGTATGGCGACGATGGCCACGCTGGTGGTGCGGATACGCATGATCCCCCCTGGTCTGACACGAGTAGGAACATGCTGAGGCAGGCGGGACGCTGCAGCGGTCACGGAGTCGTGACCTGCTGCGGACGCGTTTGAAGCGATCCCCTCCCCGTGGCGGTCGCCGCCTCCAGGGCGGATGGCCGTGCTGGTGCTCTCAGTTTCCCGGGGCCCCGCCTGAGCATGGTCGTCGCCCTACCCGGCGAGGGCGAGGTGGTGCAGACGCCCTCGGACAGGCCCGCTCGGTGGGACAGATTTGCAGAGGGCTCCCCTTAACCCCTCTCACCTGCAGCTTCTCCATCGCTAGACGCTCCTGGGGCACACCTGGGGGAAGGTGCCCGGAGAACACCGCTTTAGGAGTTCCTTCCGGCGGCCCAAGGGCCGGGTATGCGGCTCGCTAGCGTCCTGCGCAGCGTCCGGCATCGACTTTCCTGGTACGGCAGGGTGCACCGGTGTTGCCGTCAAAGACTGCAGTCAGACCAGCGGTCTCGATGTCCTCCGGCGACAGAGTTCTTCAGGTGGTCACGTCACCTGAATGGCTGCCGCGAATCCCGACCATTCCGATCACGTGCCCGAGGGTCGTGGCACCCCGCTCCGATGCTGCCCGAGCGCGGCCCCATAGCGGGCGGCGGTCAACGGCGCATCCCGTCCGACGACACATGATGTGGCGTCAGTCTGTATTTCGCGACGGGCTACTGAGTTCACGTCAGGCATTGATCTCACAGCCTCAAAGGCAGGTTCGGCAGCCGTGTGGCGGCGCCACGAACTGGGTCGCTTCTCTACCGCCTCGGGAGACATCCGCCGAGGTGTCACACACCCACACGAGGGCGGTCACTGTTTGTGCATGAACGAGCACTCTTAGGCTGATCTAGGTACGTTCATGGAGGGTTCCGATCGATCACCCCAGTCCACGCCGGATTGCCCAAGGGGTCCCACCCCAGCTGCATGAATGTCTTCGGTGCCGTTGGGGCCGATATCAGGCAACCAATGGGCTGCGAAGTCCTTCCGGCACATCCAGTCACACAGGAGGTACGTCATGAGTGCATTCTCGATCTTCAACGGCCGCGGTGGCCGAGGTGGTGGCCGCGGTGGCCGAGGTGGTGGCCGTGGCGGCTACGGCGGACGTGGCGGCCGTGGCGGCCGTGGCGGCTACGGCGGACGTGGCGGCCGTGGCGGCCGTGGCGGCGGCGGCGGCTACGGCGGCGGCTACGGCGGCGGCTTCGGCGGCGGCGGCTACGGCGGCGGCTACTAAGCATCGCCGCCTCACCCGAGGATCGTCATCGGGGGGCGACGGCGCGTCCCGTCCGTCGCCCCCCTTCCGCCGCATGCCCCCACCCGGCTCCCTCCCCGAGAAGGTGACCCCGCTCGGCGGACGCGACACCCGCCGACTCGGCTCACATCAAGCCCGTGGCCCCGGCAGCCGAGGACAGTCCAGTGCCCCTTGCGGCGGCCGTGTCTTCGGCCGACGCGTTCCGCCGCTTCTGGCCGTGGGCACGCCCCGACCGGTACCGGCTCGCCGCGAGTGTCGTCCTCCTCATCGCGGGGTCCGCGGGTGAAGTCGCTTCGGTGTGGCTCTTCAAGAACCTGGTCGACCAAGTCCCGATCCCCCACCGGTTCACAGCGTTCCTGCCGCTGGCCGGACTCATGGCCGCCGTGGCTGTGGTCGCGGCGCGCCACGGCATCCGCTTCGACCATTCGCAGGAAGCGAGCGATCTTCCACAACGCGCTCGGCTACGCGGTCGACGCCGGGCTTCTGCCCCAGCACCCTCCCGCCCAGGTCCAGTGGAAGGCACCTGAGCAGGTGGAAGAGGAGTTGGACCCCGCGACGGTGCCTGACCCTCGACAGGTGCTCGCGCTGCTCGATGAAGTAGAGAAAGTTCTACCGCGCTCGCTGACGCCGATGGTGAGCCACTGTGGGTGAGTTGTTCACAGCACCCCCAGCTCGGTGTCAGGCCGGCAGTGGATGCATGCCCGGATCCCGTCGGCGAGGGCGGCGAGGGCCTGTTCGCGGGTGATGGTGCGGTGGCGCTTCCCCGCCGCGTAGCACCCGCCGACATCGATGGGTCGGGCCCCTACGCCGATGCCCAGCTCGACAACCCAGTCCGGGGTGGGCGGTCGCCGCTCCTCGCCCTGCTGCCGCTCTCTCTCCCGCTGCTCGGCCGCCGCATCGCCTCGTCGATGCGCTCCACCCACATGGCATGCCAGGTCCGCAACGCGCGGAGCCGCGCCAGGTCGCTCGGGAGGAGATCGGAATGTGTTCGAGTCTACGTCCGGCGCTTGAGCGTCATAAGCGGGCGTAACGTTCGGAAGCCGACGAGAGGAGCCGCACGCATGACCGACGCTGACCTGCTGCGATCCCTCGGAGTCGACCCGTCGCAGCTGGACCCCGCGCCACCATGGGCACCCAGGGCCGGCGCCGAGCGGCTCGACGGCAGCCATCCGTGCGCGCTCTGCGGCAAGCCCGCCAGAGCGACCGTGGGCGTCGACACACCCGGACATGGCCGCCGCTGGTTGGACCGGTGCATGCCCTGCCTCATCGCCACCACCCCACGCGGTGGTCCCCGCGCGCCGCTCGCGGACACGCTGGCCGTTCTGCGGGAGACAGCCCGAGAGGCGGGCGCCACCGTGACCATCAGGACCGACGAGTGGTGGCGGCCCTGATCCAGCTGCCGTGAAAAACGAGTGGCCGCCGTTGCACCTTCGTTCGGTGCAACGGCGGCCGCGTCGGCAGGGCCGTTACTGCAGCTTCCGCGCAATCCGGTTCTCGGGTACCTGCTCTGTCTGCATGTTCTGCTCGTTCTTGATGGTGTAGCTAGCCTGCTGCCCGCTGGCTTCGGCACGCTCGATCTTGCCCTGCGACTGCTGGTCTTGCTGGTTCCGGTACTCCACACGATCACCCTGCTTGAACTGCGGCATGGACTCTCCAAGTCTCGTCGGTGGGAGGCTGGCCCCGCTCATTCGGCGAGGGACGCCCCTCCTTGCGCCCGTGACTATCGCTAGGCGCACTGACAGCTCACCTCCACCTCCACGCCACAGCAACCACTACGGGCCGAATGGAGGACGTCGTAGTCTGCCGCCGTGGACCGCTATCGCGTGACCCTGTCATCGGCGCCCGCATCATCATGCGCGGCTGGTGGTCCGACGAGGCGGTGGCCGAGCGGAAATACACGCGCTGGATAGGCGAACGTGGCGGCGTCGACGGCGCCCGGATCACGCTCACCGACGAGCAGGGCGGCGGGCGCGTGCTGCAGTCCTGGCCACCCGAGAACCCCTGATGCTGCCCGGCCCGGTCGTCCTGCCGTCCCGCTACCGTTGAACCGTCCCTATCCCGCTTGCTGGCTGCTTGTTGCGACTCGGACCTGCCCCGGCCGTTCAACGCCGGCGGTGCTTCGCACTGGCCGCGCTAGGGCGCGTATCGGGTCGTGATCAGGAGGAGGTTCGGGTGAGGTGTCACGAAACCCGATGGGCCTTTCCTGGCCGGCGCCTGTTCTCGGGGCGCCGGGCCAGCTGGCGACGTGAGGGCTGAGTTGGGAGTTGACCCTGACACTGTGTGAGGGGGTTGACTGCTCCTACCTGCCCGGCGACCCGCCGGCGGAGATCACCTCTGTCTCTATGAAGGATTCTCGTGCTCGGCTACGTCGGCTCCGGCCCCTACTGCTACACGAACTCGCTGGCCATGATGCTGAGTGAGGAGTCTCCCTCGACCGCAGTCATCGAGACACTGACGGGCTCACCGTTCGGCGCCCAGCTCATCGGCGGTTCCCTGCCGTTGTTCGATCCTTACGGTTGGCACCCCGAGGCCGGCCTCGACGCCGCGATCGCTCTGCTGGGTTGGAGCTGTGAGCGCAGCGACGGGGGGACACCGACCGAGGCGCTGGAGCGGTTGCGTGCCGCCTGCTCGCGGGGGCCGGTCCTGGTCGGGCCGGTGGACATGGGCCTGCTGCTGTACCAGCCCGGCACGCCGAACGCCGACGGCGGTGACCACTACGTCGTGGTGCTCGCTGCCGACCAGGACTCCGTCGAACTCCACGACCCCCACGGCCACCCCTACGTGACCCTGCCCACGCAGGCTTTCCTCTCCGCATGGGAGGCGAAGGCGATCAGCTACATCGACGCCCCGTTCGTGCTGCGGACCGACTTCGTGCGCCATCGCCGGGTCGCTCCCATCGACGCGTTGAGGCAGTCGCTGCCGGGAGCCGAGCGTTGGCTGGCCGGCCGTGACGACCTGCCCATGCCGCCCGGTTCACTGGGCGGAGCCGCCGCCGTCGAGGCGCTCGCCGACATGGTCGCCCAGGGCATGCCCTCGGGCGTCCGCACGCTGCTCACCGCGTTCGGCGTCCGCGTGGGAGCACGCCGTCTGAACGACGCGGCAACCTGCCTGGAAGCGCTGGGACTGTCGCGCGCAGCCTCCATCGCACAGGGCCAGGCCAGGATCCTGGGCGGTCTGCAGTATCCGCTGGTGCACGGCGACGACCAGGCCGCAGCAGCGCGGCTGCGGCAACTCGCCCCCACCTATGCGCAGCTGCACACGGCCGTGGGTACGGCACTGGACAGCGCCTTCTGAACGGAATGAGGAGCGCATCCTCCCTTCCAGGGGCCTCTCCCCGACCGTTGCGTATGCCCTCCGGCTCGCCCGCCACCGGACCGGGTCCGTGACCGTTGGCTTGGCAGACCTTGAGGCCGAATCTCTCAGATTGATTACAGTCCGATACGCGCCGGGGCTCGTACTTTTGTGATCAGTGGGTGATCTGTGTGAGGTCTTTGATCCAGATCATCGAGGCGCGTAGGTGAAGGCCAGCGAGGTAGCTGCCCGGGGTCTTGTCGTAGCGCGTGGCAATGCCTCGCCAGGCCTTGAGCTTGTTGATCAGGCGCTCGACGGTGTTCCGCTCCTTGTAGAGGTCGGCGTCGTGGCCGACCGGACGGCCGCCCCTGGAGCCCTTCTTCCTCCGATTGGCGGCCTGGTCCCTCTTCTCCGGGATGACCGCCTTGATGCCGCGTTGCCGCAGGTGGGCCCGGTTGCCTCGGGACGAATAGGCCTTGTCCCCGGCGACCGCGCCGGGTCGGGTGCGGGGGCGGCCAACGGGCCCGCAGACCCGGATCTTCCCCAGCACGGGGATGAACTGCGGGCTGTCGGCGGCCTGACCCGCGGTCAGGACGAGCGCCAGCGGGCGGCACTTCCGGTCGGCGGCGAGGTGGATCTTGCTGGTCTGCCCACCCCTGGAGCGTCCGAGGAGAGCGGCCTTCAGCCGGACTTTGCGCCGGCGCCGGATGCGTCGCTGCTCCTCCCGCTCGGGATCGGTTTCGGCGTCCCGTCCGGTTTGTCCTTCAGGACTGCCCCCTTTGACCGGGCCTCCTTCTCCTCGGCGGCAGCCTTCTCCAGGACGGTGATGACGTCCTCGCCAAGGTGCATCCCGGCAGCGTCATGGTGGGCCCGCGCAGTGGTGGAGTCGACGCTGACCAGGGACAGGTCCACCTCACCGCGCTTCGCGGCTTCCGCGATCACGCCCTCCAGCAAGGCCTCGAAGACGCTGGCGTCCCGCCACTGCCGGAAGCGGTTGTGGACGGTCGACCAGGCGCCGAACTCCTTCGGCATCTCTCGCCACTGCCCGCCCGTCCTGAACCGCCAGATCACCCCTTCGAGCTGTTGCCGCAGCCGCTCCGGGTACGGGCCGTACTCTCCGACCGGCAGGTAGGGCCTAATGAACTCCCAGTCCAGGTCCGTCAGTTGCATGCGCGTCATGCAAGATGATCTACCGGACCCGGTCTCGTCGCGAGGGTGAATCCCACAGATTGATCACAACCCGATACGTGCCCTAGTCGCCTTCCGGCTCCGGATGCAGGACGGCCAACTTCACGGCCATCTCCAGCTCGTACCGGGACACCCCGGCCGCCGCGGCATGCGCGGTCACCGCGGCCTGGAACGCTGCAGCACCCTCGCGCCAGGGCTCCCACGCCTCCTCGGTGTACGGCTCGGGGAGGGCCTTGCGCTGCTCCGCGACCGCAGACCGTTCCAGCACGATCGGATCTTCAGGGATGTCGATTGCCACGGCCGGATCGTAAACGGGGCCACTGACAACCGACCGGAGCCGCGCAGCTCACGGCCCAACCGCTTCATCAAGGTCTCCACGTGGACAACCGCGCATATGGGTGCGCTCCGCTCGACCACTCGCTTGATCGTTCGGCGCGTCTGCCGTCAGGGCCACCTAGCGCGGTGGAAATCTGCCGGAGGGTGCCCGAGAGCGGGACTTTCCCGTCCATTCGCTTGCTTCTCTGAGGAGTAATTGAGCATGAGTACTGAGAACCGCACCCGGTCCGGCATCGGGCCGCTGCTCAGGCAGGGCAGGTGGTGCGTCGGCGGTGCTGCGGCGTCGCTGCCCCTCGTGGTGCTTGGTTTCGCCGAGCCTGCGATTGCGGCCCCGTTGAGCTCGCTGTCGGCGCCCACGAGCTCGGTACGTGCCGCCGGCGGCGATGAGTGCCGGGACGGCAGGGGCGATCACGGCGGCGTACCCGGCCCCCTGGGCTACGGCCACGACAAGTGCAAGGTCGGACCCACCGGCCCGCAGGGCGCCACCGGCCTGCAGGGTCCGCAGGGCGACCCCGGACAGACGGGCGGCATCGGTCCGCAGGGCGACCCCGGACAGACGGGCGGCATCGGTCCGCAGGGCGACCCCGGACAGACGGGCGGCACCGGACCGCAAGGCGACCCCGGACAGACGGGCGGCACCGGACCGCAAGGCGACCCCGGACAGACGGGCGGCACCGGACCGCAAGGCGACCCCGGACAGACGGGCGGCACCGGACCGCAAGGACCGGCAGCACCCCAACTGGTCCTCGGTCAGTTCCTCTCGACCCAGATCGTGCACGGCGCGACGCTTACTTGTGCGAGCACCAACACGACCGCGTCCAATACAACGTGTACAGGGCTACAGATCAACGGTATCGACGTCCGGCTCGCGATTACTGAAGCGGTAGCCGTCTGCAATGCCATCACCGGTCATGGCTTCAGCTCCGCGATGGGGCTTAACTCCGCCGCGGATCCCCACTTCATCTGGAACGGCACGACATGGGAGCTCAGCTCGATCAACGCCTCGCCGATGGACAACCTCGTCTGCAATCGTTGAGCGCGAGGCCAGTTGTGGACCATCCGCATGATAGGCGCGCTGTCAGGCGGTGTAGTCCTCGAAGCCGTGGTCGGCCAGTGCCGTTCGTCGCTGCGCGAGCCAGCCTGAGACGCGCGGCCCCCCGTTTACCGCGCCACCCTCTCGGACGGTCCGGACGTGCTCGAACTCCTGCCGAAGGTAGTACCGCTGCAGTGCCTCGTTCGTTGACCACGCGTCAAGACGGAGCCACTTCGTACCATCGCGATACGCCCTGTCGCCCGCCCAGTCGAGCAACCGCCCACCAAGGTTCTGCCCGGCGTAAGCACGGGACACGGTCAGCTTGGTGACGAAAGTGGACGGCTCAGCCAACTCCCGTTCCGTCCACAGGCCGTCTTCCGCCTCCGGTGAGAGTGTGATGGTGGCTGCGGTCGCGGCGCCGTCCATGACCATGAAGACGGAGCCAGCCTCAATCGTGGCTGCCAGCCGGTCAGCTGGATAGGGACGCTGCCACTGGTCGCTGCCGAGACGAGTGAGCCAAGCTGCGGCCTCCTCGCGGAGGGCCAGGAGCTTGGTCACGTCGTCCGGGCGAGAGGATCGTCCTCGCTTCGGGCGGACTGGTCGCCGATCTCGTAGTTCATCCGGTTCAGGTCGCCTCGGAATGTCGTGACGGTGCAGCGAATGGGCCGCTCAGACGCCCTGGGGCTGAAGATCGATGGAAAACCGGCTGCGCACGGCGCAAGCGTGCCTGCCTCAGTGATGTGCTGGGGCTCGCCGTCGAAGAGCGGTATTTCACTACGCCCGTGAATCCGCTGACCACCGTCAAGTGGGTCGCACCGAAGTCTGCCGAGGAAGTCGACCCCGAGAGCGTCGCCAACCCCCGCCAGGTTCGCTCATTGCTCAAGGGTGTGCGCGAGCAGGGGCCGCGCGGCGCGCATCTGGAGGCGTTCTTCGGGTGCCTGTACTACGCGGCCATGCGGCCGGCCGAAGCAACCGCACTTCGCCGTGAACAGTGCCACTTGCCGGAGACGGGGTGGGGGACGCTGACGCTGCGCCAGGGGGCCACTCGAGCGGGACGGAATTGGACCAACGACGGGCAGGCGCATGAGGTGCGGCATCTGAAGGCGCGGGCTGTCAAAGACTCGCGGCCGGTACCGATCCCCCCGCATTTCGTGCGGCTGCTGCGCCAGCACATCGCCACTCACGGCGTCGCTCCGGACGGACGGCTGTTCCGGACGAACCGTGGGGGGCTGCTCCACGAGACCGGATACGGCGAGGTCTGGGCGCGGGCCCGCAAGGACGTGCTGGCCGAGCAGGAGGCTGCGTCTTTGCTCGCCCGCCGTCCTTATGATCTGCGCCACGCCGGGGTCTCGTTCTGGCTGAGTTCCGGGGTGGATCCGATGGAGTGCGCGCGGCGAGCGGGGCACACCATCGCCGTCCTGTTTCGGGTGTACGCGAAGGTGCTGGCACAGACGCAGGAGCGTGCCAACCATCGGATCGATGCGGCAATGCGTGAGTGGAACGAACCGGAGTGAGGGTGCCATCTGTCCCCCGGGGGACAGGTGGGGGACACGGCCTGATCAGAGGCGGGATACCGGTGGCATGAGGTGAGACAAGCCGCGCATTTCGGCCCCCTCCCCCGGGCATGTCCGGAGCATGCAGAAACCCCCGCTGATCTGCTTGTTAGCAGGTCAGCGGGGGTTTCCCGTTCTGTGGCGGCGCCAGGGTTCGAACCTGGGTAGGCTGAGCCG
This sequence comes from Streptomyces sp. NBC_01717, assembly GCF_036248255.1. Classification (NCBI taxonomy): domain Bacteria; kingdom Bacillati; phylum Actinomycetota; class Actinomycetes; order Kitasatosporales; family Streptomycetaceae; genus Streptomyces; species Streptomyces sp. NBC_01717. The sequence continues at coordinate 4,116,697 of NZ_CP109178.1, forward strand.
GCAGATTTACAGTCTGCTCCCTTTGGCCACTCGGGCACACCGCCTCGAACGACGCGTTGGAACTCCGTTTGACTGGGGCTCCTTGGCGACGACGTAAACGATACCCGATGACCGGGGGTGCTCCGCCACCTGATTGATCAGTGCTCGCGGCGGTCGGCGGTGGCTAGGCTTTGCCCTGTACCCACCGCATACGACGCAAGGAGCCACACGTCATGGCCGACTCCAGTTTCGACATCGTCTCGAAGGTCGAGCGGCAGGAGGTCGACAACGCCCTCAACCAGGCCGCCAAGGAGATCTCGCAGCGCTACGACTTCAAGGGCACGGGTGCCTCGATCTCCTGGTCCGGCGAGAAGATCCTGATGGAGGCGAACGGCGAGGAGCGTGTGAAGGCGATCCTCGACATCTTCCAGTCCAAGCTGATCAAGCGGGGCATCTCACTGAAGTCGCTGGACGCGGGCGAGCCGCAGCTGTCCGGCAAGGAGTACAAGATCTTCGCCACGATCGAGGAAGGCATCTCCCAGGAGAACGCCAAGAAGGTGGCGAAGATCATTCGTGATGAGGGCCCGAAGGGCGTCAAGGCGCAGGTCCAGGGCGATGAGCTGCGGGTCAGCTCGAAGAGCCGGGACGACCTGCAGGCCGTGCAGGCGCTGCTGAAGGGGCAGGACTTCGACTTCGCCGTGCAGTTCGTGAACTACCGGTAGGTCTTTCGGCCGCCCGCCCGATCGGGCGCGGCGCGGGGTCGGGGCGGGGTGGCAAGTGCCGGCCGGCCTCGCACCTCCGGGTGTGACGTCCGAATACCGCCGGTCGTAGGGGGCGGGCGGGCGCAGACTTGTCCGTACGGAACGACGAATCGGGCGATTCGCGTGATTCGTCGCCCTGTACGGAGTCACTCCGTACGGAGTCGCCCAGTACGGATGAAGAGAGGGACCGGCCATGACCATGTATGCGACCGTCGACAGCCCGCTGGGCGAACTGCTGCTGGTCGGCGAGGAAGCAGCTGTCGAGGCGGGCGGTGTGGCGCTCGCGTCGCTCTCCATGCCCGGTCAGAAGGGTGCCGCTGTCGTCCAGGACGGCTGGATCCACGCGCCGGAGGCCTTCGCCGGGATCGCCGGCCAGCTGCGGGCGTACTTCGAGGGCCGGCTGACGCACTTCGACATCGCGTACGTGGAGGGGCAGGGCACCGAGTTCCAGCGCCGGGTCTGGGACGCGCTGGACACCGTCCCGTACGGGGAGACGGTGTCGTACGGACAGATTGCCCAGCGGATCGGCACGCCCGGGGCGGGCGTGCGGGCCGTGGGGACGGCGATCGGGCGCAACCCTCTGCTGGTCGTGCGCCCGTGCCATCGGGTGATCGGTGCGGACGGGGCACTGCGGGGTTACGCCGGCGGCCTGGAGCGCAAGGAGCGACTTCTGGGGCTGGAAGGTGCCCTGGTGGTGCGCTGAGGGGCCGTGTGCTCCGTGAATGTGCGCTGAGCGGCCGAGTACCGAATGGCGCTGAGTACCGAACGGCGGTGTGCTGAATGGCGGGTCTCTTCCCCAGGCCGCGGGCCGTCGTGGCGCCGGGGGCGGTACATGTGCCGGAGTGGCTGTCGGTGGAACGGCAGCGGGAGCTGGTCGAGGCGTGCCGGGGGTGGGCGCGGGGGCCTGTGCCGCTGCGGCACACGGTGTTGCCGGGCGTCGGGGTGATGTCCGTGCAGTCGGTCTGTGTGGGCTGGCACTGGCAGCCGTACCGCTATTCGCGTACCGCGGATGATGTGAACGGCGCCAGGGTGGCCGAATTCCCGGACTGGTTGGTGGAGTTGGGCCGGGAGGCGCTGGTCGAGGCGTACGGGGAGGAGTACTCGGCCGAGGCGTACGCGCCGGACACCGCACTGATCAACTTCTATGACGGCGCGGCGAGGATGGGCATGCACCAGGACAAGGAGGAGCGGTCGGGCGCTCCGGTCGTCTCGCTCAGCATCGGCGATACGTGCGTCTTCCGATTCGGCAATACGGAGGACCGTGGACGGCCTTACACGGATGTGGAGTTGGCTTCCGGTGACCTGTTCGTCTTCGGTGGGCCGTCACGCTTCGCGTTTCACGGCGTGCCGAAGGTCCGTCCCGGGACGGCTGATCCTGCGACGGGTATGAACGGTGGCCGGCTCAATGTGACGCTGCGCGAGACCGGGTTGGGCGGACCGGGCGCGGGCGGGCGTCAGTGACGTTCTCGTGAGTTCCCGAAGAGCAGTCGGTAGATGATGAGCAGCACCAGTGAGCCGCCGATGGCGGAGATCCACGTCGTGGTGTCGTAGAAGTCGTTGGATATCGGGCGGTCGAGGAAGTGCGACGATATCCAGCCGCCGATGAAGGCGCCGATGATTCCGATGAGGGTGGTGCCGACCAGCCCGCCCGGGTCGCGGCCGGGGAGCAGGATCTTGGCAATGGCTCCGGCCAGCAGTCCGAGAATGATCCAACCGATGATGCTCATGTTGCCGAACCTACCCTTCGCCTGGTTGTGAAACCCAAGACGTTGCACGAGCCTGCGTGGTTGCCGGTTGAGCAGAAAGAGCGGCAGGTCACAGCGGGCTCAGATGCGGGCGTTGTAGTCCGGCCAGGGTTGCAGTTCCGGTACGTCGTCGTCGGGGTCCTCTCCGTACCACCCGGTTCCGTCCAGGGCGACGAGGGAGTGTTGCCCGGAGAGGGCGGGTCCGCCGGTGATCGGCAGCAGCCCGTGTCCCGGGCCGAGGCCGCCGTCGGTGATGGGGTTACGGACGACAGTGGGTAGTGGCGGCGGGGAGAAGCCGGGGGCCGCTGCCGCACGGGCGACGTCTTCGGTGGTGGGGACTCCGGGGAGCGGGTGCTTCACCCGTCGCGGGGCGGTGTGCGCCGTCTTCTCGGCGGCTGTCGGCAACTGCTCGGTGTCGTTCATGGGTTCATGGTGGACGACGGCACTGACAGTGGGCCGTCGACGGGTCGACGAGGTGGTCCTCGGCGGCCGCGCCGCCTCGCTGTCCGGTTGTCCGGCCTGCGTCAGCGTCCGACGAACGGCTGGTCGGTTCGGACGATTTCCTTGCCGAAGGGCATGAGTGAGACCGGGATCAGCTTGAAGTTGGCGATGCCGAGTGGGATGCCGATGATCGTGAGGCAGAGCAGGATGCCGGTGGTGATGTGACCGAGGGCGAGCCACCAGCCGGCGAGGATCAGCCAGAGGACGTTGCCCACGCAGGAGGGCGCGCCGGCGTCGCGACGGTCGACGACTGTGTAGCCGAAGGGCCAGAGGGCGTAGAGGCCGATGCGGAAGGCGGCCAGGCCGAACGGGATTCCGATGATGGTGATGCAGAGGAGGATGCCGGCGGCTATGTAGGCGAGGAACATCCAGAAGCCGCACAGGACCAGCCATATGACGTTCAGGATTGTCTTCACGGGCGATGACCTGCCATCTGCTCGAGTCGGGCGATGCGCTCCGCCATCGGCGGATGTGTCGAGAACATCTTGGACATCCCCTGGCCGGGGCGGAACGGGTTCGCGATCATCATGTGGCTCGCGGTCTCGATCTTCGGCTCGGGGGGCAGGGGGTGCTGTTTGGTTCCGGCGTCCAGTTTGCGCAGGGCGCCGGCGAGGGCCAGGGGGTCGCCGGTCAGCCGGGCGCCCGAGGCGTCTGCTTCGTACTCGCGGGAGCGGCTGACGGCGAGCTGGATGACGGAGGCGGCGAGGGGGCCCAGGATCATGATCAGCAGCATGCCGAGGATGCCGGGGCCTTCGTCGTCGTTGGATCGGCCCACGGGGATCAGCCAGGCGAAGTTCACCAGGAACATGACGACGGAGGCGAGTGCTCCGGCGACGGATGAGATCAGGATGTCGCGGTTGTAGACATGACTGAGCTCGTGGCCGAGGACGCCGCGCAGTTCGCGTTCGTCCAGGATCTGGAGGATGCCTTCGGTGCAGCAGACTGCCGCGTTGCGCGGGTTGCGTCCGGTGGCGAATGCGTTGGGTGCCTGGGTCGGGGAGATGTAAAGCCGTGGCATGGGCTGCCGGGCCGCGGTGGAGAGTTCACGGACGATTCGGTACAGCTGTGGCGCTTCGAACTCGCTGACCGGGCGGGCCCGCATGGCTCTGAGTGCGAGCTTGTCGCTGTTCCAGTAGGCGTAGGCGTTGGTGCCTACTGCTACGACGAGCGCGACGACGAGCCCTGTACGTCCGAAGAAGCTGCCGATGACGATGATGAGTGCTGACAGGCCCCCGAGGAGTACGGCGGTTCTCAGCCCGTTGTGCCGGCGGTGCACGGTACGCCCTCCAAGTGGTGCAGCAGGGGAACCCTTTGCTGGTGGTGCTCCACTCCCCAGTGGAGCCTCCTGTACTGGTCAACGCCAGGCGGGGAGAGCTAGTTCCCTTGTGCGCACGGCCGGAGGGCGGGCCGTGTCCGGCGGCTTGTCCGGCTGTTCGGGCCGGAGCAGGCATTGGGCCGTACGGGTGTCGGGGGGGCGGTGCGGGTCGCGCGGGGAGGGTCAGCGCTGGGCGGGGAGTTTGGCCAGCGCGAGGGCCTCGGAGTCGGGCTCGACCTCGCTGGTGCAGTGGGCGCAGCGGGAGGCGATGGCGGGGATCTCGGTGTAGCAGCGGGGGCAGTCGCGCAGGGCTGCCTTGATGTCGACCTTCTGGTCCTTGCTGGACGCGAAGCGGTTCTGGACCTTGGTCATCGGGACGACGACGCAGAAGTAGAGCACCGCGGCGGTGATCAGGAAGGCGATGGCGGCGGCGAGGAACTTTCCGTACGGAAATTCGGCGCCCTCGACCGTGAACCGGGCCTTGCTGAAGTCGCCGACGGAGCCGGTGGCGAGGCCGATCAGGGGGGTGATGAAGGCGGTGCTGAAGCCGGTGACGACTGCGGTGAACGCGGCTCCGACGGCGAGTCCGATCGCCATGGAGATGACGTTTCCGCGCAGGATGAAGTCCTTGAACCCGTTCAGCACTGCTCTCGCTCCTGTCCACTGTGTGCGTGTGTGTGTCGTACGTCTGTGTCGTTGTGCGGGCATGACCCTGCCCTGTTCGGTCCGCCCGAGGCAAACCGATCTTGGGCGGGGGCGTGCGGTCAGAAGAGGTTGACCGCGGCGAACCGGAGTACGAGCTGCGGGGCACCGGAGAGCACGATGCCGACTGCGGCGGTGAGGGCGATCGCGGTGGTGAGGGAGACGGGTGCGCGCAGGGTCTGGACCCCGATCGCCGGGCCGGCTGCCAGGGCGGCGGCCGGGGCGGCCGGCTCAGCCTCTTCCGGGGCGCGGAACAGCGCCGCCGTCCACTGCAGGTAGTAGTAGAGCGCGATCACGACGTTCACGGCCATGACGACGGCGAGCCAGCCGAGTCCCGCGTCCACGGCCGAGGAGAAGACCGTGACCTTGGCGAAGAGGCCCACGATGCCCGGCGGGAGGCCGGCCAGGCAGAGCAGGAAGAAGCCCATCGCGAGGGCGGTGAGGGGGCGGGTGGCGTACAGGCCCCGGTAGTCGGAGAGGCGGTTGTCCGGCTTCGTGCGGGCGACAAGGGCGGCCACGGCGAAGGCGCCGAGGTTCACGACGGCGTACATGAGGGCGTACGCGACGGTGGAGCCGATCTGTTCGTCGCTGGAGTAGGCGGCGGAGGCGATCGGCACGAGGAGGTATCCGGCCTGGGCGATGGACGACCAGGCGAGCAGGCGTACGGCGCTGCGGGCGCGGGTGGCGGTCTGGCGCAGGGCGGCGACGTTGCCGACGGTCATGGTGAGGGCGGCGACGACGGCGAGGGCCGGTCCCCAGACGTCGGCGTAGGACGGGAACGCGATCACGGTGACGAGGATCAGCCCGGAGAAGCCGACGGCCTTGCCGACGACCGACAGGTAGGCGGCGACCGGCAGCGGGGCGCCGACGTAGGTGTCGGGGACCCAGAAGTGGAACGGTGCGGCTGCCGTCTTGAAGGCGAAGCCGACAAGGGTGAGGGCGACGCCCGCCTTGGCGAGGATGGACAGCTGCTCGGGGACGTCGTGGAGACGGGTGGCGAGTTCCGTGAGGTGAAGGGTGCCGGTCGTCGCGTACACGAAGCTGACGCCGAGGAGCATCACGGCCGTCGCGACGACGGAGGAGAGGAAGAACTTGAGGGCCGCCTCGGACGAGCGCCGGTCGTCGCGCTTGATGCCGACGAGGGCGAAGGCGGGCAGGGATGCGACTTCGAGGGCGACGACGAGGGTGGCGAGGTCGCGGGCGGCGGGCAGGAGCGCGGCGCCTGCCGCGGAGGACAGGAGCAGGAACCAGAATTCGCCGACCGGAAGTCTGCGGGTGTCGCCGAAGGAGAGCAGCGCAGTGAGCAGGGCGCCGCCCAGGACGAGGACCTGGATGATCAGGGCGAAGTGGTCGGCGGTGTAGCTGCAGGCTTCGGTGCCGGTTCCCGTGGTGAGGCAGAAGGTGGAGTGGTTGCCGTCGCGCAGCGGGATGAGGAGGGCGAGGGCGGCGACGAGTCCGGCGATGCTCGCCAGGCCCAGGAGGGGTTTGCGTTCCTCGGGGAGGAACAGGTCGGCGACCAGGATGATCAGGGCGACCGTCGCGACGATGACGGGGGGCGCGATGGCGAGCCAGTCGACGGACTGGACGAGACTGGTGGTGCTGTCGGCCGCTGTGGTCACGACTTGCCTCCTGCGAGGAGCTTCTGCACGGCCGGGTCGGTGAGGCCGAGGAGGACGGCGGGCCACAGGCCGGCGAGGACGGTGAGGGCGGCGAGCGGGGTCCAGGCGGCGAACTCGTACGTCTGGATGTCTGCGATCCGGTGCGGTTCCTCACGCTTCTCGCCCATGCAGACGCGGCGTACCACGATGAGCATGTATGCGGCGGTGAGCAGGGTGCCGAACGCGCCGATCGACATGAAGGTGAGGAAGGCCGGGCGGCTGAGGCCCGGGGCCGGGTCGAAGGCGCCGAACAGAGTGAGCATCTCGCCCCAGAATCCGGCGAGACCGGGCAGGCCGAGCGAGGCCACGGCGGCGAAGGCGAGGAGGCCGCCGAGGCGGGGGGCGCGGCCGTAGAGGGCGGCTCCGGTGGCACCGGAGAGGGTGTCGAGGTCGGCGGTGCCGTACCGGTCCTTGACGGCGCCGACCAGGAAGAACAGCAGGCCGGTGATGAGGCCGTGGGCGATGTTGGCGAAGAGCGCGCCGTTGACGCCGGTGGGGGTCATGGTGGCGATGCCGAGGAGTACGAAGCCCATGTGGCCGACGGAGGAGTACGCGATCAGGCGCTTCAGGTCGCCCTTGGAGCCGGGGCGGGCGAGGGCCAGGCAGGCGAGCGATCCGTAGACGATGCCGACGACTGCGAACGCGGCGAGGTACGGCGCGAAGGTGTGCATTCCGTCGGGGGTGATGGGCAGCAGGATGCGGACGAATCCGTACGTGCCCATTTTCAGCAGCACGCCCGCGAGGAGCACCGAGCCGACGGTCGGGGCGGCGGTGTGGGCGTCCGGCAGCCAGCTGTGCAGCGGCCACATCGGGGTCTTCACGGCGAGCCCGATACCGATCGCGAGTACGGCGATGACCTGCACGGACGAGGTGAGCCCACGGCCGTTGTCAGTGGCGAGTGCCACCATGTCGAAGGTGCCGCTCTTCAGTCCGATGAGGAGCAGACCCAGCAGCATGATCACGGAGCCGAGCAGCGTGTAGAGGATGAATTTCCAGGCGGCGGCCTGCCTCTGTGCGCCGCCCCAGCGGGCGATGAGGAAGTACATCGGGATGAGGACCATCTCGAACGCCAGGAAGAACAGCAGCAGGTCGAGGACGGCGAAGGTCGCGAGGGTGCCGGACTCGAGGACGAGGACGAGTGCGACGAAGGCCTTCGGGGAGGGGCCGTCGGGCATTTTGAAGTAGCTGTAGAGCGCGCAGAGGAAGGTCAGCAGCGCGGTCAGTACGAGAAGGGGGAGCGAGATGCCGTCGATGCCGAGGTGGATACGGACGTCGAGCGCCGGGATCCAGCTGATGTCGGTGGTGGCCTGCATCTTCGACGGGTGGTCGTGGTCGAAGCCGAGGGCCAGCACGATCGCGGCGACGAGGATCGCGCCGGTGACGGTCACGCCGTGGCGGAGCACGGCCTGGTCGGAGTTCTTTCCCCGCAGCCCGGGCGGGGCCGGCAGGAGGGCGGCGACGGCGCCGATGAGCGGGCCCACGACGATGAACGCGAGAAGGAACTGCATCACGGATTCGCTGATATCGATCACGGCTCACGACCCGGCGTTGACGGTGGCAAAAACGACGGCGGCGATCGCCAGGACAAGGGAACCGGCGAGCAGTGCGCTGAGGTAGGTCTGCACATTGCCGGTCTGGGCGCGGCGGACGGCGGTGCCGAGCAGGCGTGCGCCGGTGCCGGAGCCGCGTACGTACGTGTCGACGACCTCGCGGTCCAGGAAGCGGACGAGGCTCGCCGCGGCCTGGACGGGGCGGACGAACAGTTTCGTGTAGAGGGCGTCCAGGTGGAAGCCGGTGGCGGCGTGGCGGTGCAGCGGGCCGAGCAGCAGACGGCCCGGGTCGGCCGGGTCGGGGGCGCCCGGGGTGTCGCCGTAGCCGGCGGTGTGGTGGGTCATGGCCTCGGCCTCGACGAGTGCGGGTTCGGCGTCGGGGTGGGCGACGACGGCGCCGACGGGGATGCGGGCGGCGAGGGCCGTGGTGTGGCGCCAGGCGGCGTAGGTGACGAGGCCGCCGACGAGGGCGACGCCTGTGGAGAGGACGGCGGTGGTCACGGTCGGGGTGAGGCTGTGGCCGTCGAACCAGTCCGTGATCACGCCGACGGTCAATCCGAAGGCGATGGTGGGGATGGCCAGGGCCCAGAGGACGGCGGTCATCGCGACGGGCTGCCTGCCGTGGTCGGGGACCTCGGCTCCGCGGCCGCGGAAGGCGAGGAGCCAGAGGCGGGTGGCGTACGCGGCGGTGAGGACGGCGGCAAGCAGTCCGGCGACGAGGACGGTCCACCCGGCGGCGGCCGGGGCGACGTGCCGGTCGCCGAGCGCGGTGTGTTCGGCAGCGACGAGGACGGCTTCCTTGGAGAAGAAGCCGGCGAACGGCGGGATGGCGGCGAGCGCGAGGAGGGCGACGGTCATCGTCCAGTAGGCGTCCGGGATGCGCTTGGCCAGTCCGCCCATGCGGGACATGGCGGCCAGCGAGTTGGTCCCGGCGGCGTGGATGACGACGCCGGCCGCGAGGAAGAGGACGGCTTTGAACGCGCCGTGCGAGATGAGGTGGAAGACGGCCGCCCCGCGGTCGCCGACGGCCAGTGCACCCGACATGTAGCCGAGCTGGCCGATCGTCGAGTACGCGAGGACGCGTTTGATGTCGTCCTGGGCGAGCGCTGCGAGCCCCGATCCGATCATCGTGACCGCCGCCATCACGGCGAGGACGACGAGGGCGGCGCCGGATTCGGCGAAGACGGGGAGGAGCCGGGCCACGAAGTAGATGCCGGCGGCGACCATCGTCGCGGCGTGGATCAGCGCGGAGACGGGGGTCGGGCCCGCCATCGCGTCGGGCAGCCAGGTGTGCAGGGGGAACTGGGCGGACTTGCCGACGACCCCAGCGAGCAGCAGCAGGGCGATGACGGTGGGGTGGTCCAGGCCGCCGTTGGCGACGGCGCCGAGGATGCCGGTGATCCGGAAGGTGCCGGTGTCGGCGGCGAGCGCGAAAAGACCGATCAGGAAGGGGACGTCGCCGAGCTTGGTGACCAGGAAGGCCTTGAGGGAGGCGGCGCGCGCTTCGGGTGTCTCCCAGTAGTGGCCGACGAGGAAGTACGAGCAGATGCCCATGATCTCCCAGCCGACCATCAGCACCATCAGGTCGCCGGAGTAGACGACGAGCAGCATCGCGGCGGTGAACAGGGAGACGAGGGCCGCGTACGAGGGGTAGCGGGGGTCGTCGCGCAGGTAGCCGGTCGAGTAGATCTGCACGCAGGTCGCGACGAGCCCGACCAGGACGGCGACGAGGACCGCGAAGCCGTCGAGGTGGAGGGCGAGGTCGATCGGGACCGAGCCGGTGGGGGTGAGCCGGGTCGCGGCGTCGATGGCCGGGCCGCCGCCCTGGCGTGCGGCGACGACGACGGCGAGTACGGCCGTGACGAGGGTGGGGAGGACGGCGAGGGGGCGTACGTAGCCGGGGGCGGTGCGGCCGAGGAGCAGGCCGGCTGCGGCGCCGAGGAACGGGAGGAGGGGGACGAGGACGGCGAGGGTCGTGGTGGTCACGCGGTGGCCTCTGCCTTCTTTGCCTTCCCTGCCGGAGCAGTGGCCTGGTCTTCGGTGCTGTCGCCGGGGAGGGCTTCGGCGGCGTCGGTTTCGGCGGTGTCACGGAGGCGGTCGACGTCCGAGCTGCCTCGGTTGCGGTAGACGGCGAGGACGATCGCCAGGCCGATGCCGATCTCCGCCGCCGCGATGGCGATGGTGAAGAGGGTGAGGGCCTGGCCGGAGTGCAGGGCGTCGCGGAGCCAGACGTCGAAGGCGACCAGGTTGAGGTTGACGGCGTTGAGCATCAGCTCGACGGACATCAGGACCAGGATCGCGTTGCGGCGTGCGAGGACTCCGTACAGCCCTGTGCAGAAGAGGAGGGCGGCGAGCACGGCGGGGTAGGCGAGGTGCATCAGCTCTGCTCCTTACTGCGCTTGCGGGACAGGACGATCGCGCCGACGAGGGCGGCGAGCAGCAGGACGGAGAGCGCTTCGAAGGGCAGGACCCAGTGCCGGAAGAGGAAGGCGCCGGTCGCCTCGGTGGACCCGTGGGCCGGTCCGTCCAGGTCGATCCAGGTGGTGCGGAAGGCGTCGACGACGACCCAGACGAGGGCCGCCGCGGCGGCGACCGCCACGCCGAGGGCCGCCCAGCGGTTGCCGGAGTCGGCGTCCGGGGAGCGGCCGATGGGGGCTTTGGTGAGCATCAGCCCGAAGAGAAGGAGGACGACGACGGAACCGACGTAGATCAGCACCTGCACCCAGGCGATGAACTCCGCAGTGAGCAGGAGGTACTCGACGGCGAGGCCGCCGAGCGCGACGACCAACCAGAGGGCGGCATGGACCAGCTGCTTGGTCGTGACGGTGATGAGGGCCGCTCCGAGGGTGGCGATGCCGACCAGGACGAAGGCGATCTCGATGCCGGTCGGGGAGAGGAAGCCGGGGTGGGCGATGGCCGCGGTGGCTGCGAGTGTCACTCCTTCCCCTCTTCCTCTTCGTGGGCCTGCTGGGACGGCTGAGCTGCTTCCTTGGCCTGCTCGGCCTCTTGGGCGCGCTGGGCTTCGAGTTTCTCCGCCGTCTTGCGGGCGGCGGCGATCTCCTTCGGGTCTTCCGCGCCCGGGTCGAGCGCGGGCGGTTCGGGCACCGTCCACATCCATTCGCGGAGCTTGTCCCGCTCATGGGTGAGGTCGTGGATGTCCGTCTCCGCGTACTCGAACTCCGGCGACCAGAACAGCGCGTCGAAGGGACAGACCTCGATGCAGATGCCGCAGTACATGCAGAGCGAGAAGTCGATCGCGAAGCGGTCGAGGACGTTGCGGCTGCGCTCGCGGCCGCCCGGGGCGGCAGCGGGCACCGTCTCCTTGTGGGAGTCGATGTAGATGCACCAGTCCGGGCACTCACGGGCGCACAGCATGCAGACCGTGCAGTTCTCCTCGAACAGCCCGATGACACCGCGGGAGCGGGGCGGGAGTTCGGGCTGGACGTCCGGGTACTGCGCGGTGACCGTCTTCTTCGTCATCGTCCGCAGGGTGACGGCCAGGCCCTTGGCCAGGCCTGAGCCGGGGATCGGAGGCATTAGCTGATCGCCACCTTCACGATGCCGGTGAGCGCGATCTGCGCGAGGGCGAGCGGGATGAGTGTGGTCCAGGCGAGCTTCTGCAGCTGGTCCTCGCGGAGGCGGGGGTAGCTCACCCGCAGCCAGATGACGACGAAGGCGAGGACCGCGGTCTTGAGGAGCGTCCAGACCCAGCCGAGTCCGTCGGCGCCCAGCGGGCCGTGCCAGCCGCCGAGGAAGAGGACGGTGGTCAGCCCGCAGAGGACGACGATGCCCGCGTATTCGGCGAGCAGGAACAGTGCGAACCGCAGACCGGTGTACTCGGTGTACGCCCCGAAGATGATCTCCGAGTCGGCGACCGGCATGTCGAACGGCGGTCGCTGCAGTTCGGCGAGTCCGGCCACGAAGAAGACCAGGGCGCCGACGATCTGCCAGGGCAACCACCACCACTCGAAGGCGTTGACGATGCCGGGGAGGGAGACGGTGCCGGCCGCCATCGCGACGGACGCCGCGGCGAGCAGCATCGGCAGTTCGTAGGCGAGGAGCTGGGCGGCGGTGCGCAGACCGCCGAGGAGGGAGAACTTGTTCGCCGATGCCCAGCCGGCCATCAGCGAGCCGAGCACTCCTACGCCCATGACGGCGAGCACGAAGAAGATGCCCGCGTCGACCACCTGGCCGACCGCGCCCTCGCTCGGGCCGATCGGGATGGCGACGAGCACCAGGAGGTACGGGAGGAGGGCGACGGCCGGCGCGAGCTGGAAGATACGGCGGTCGGCGTCGGCCGGGACGATGTCTTCCTTCTGGGCGAACTTCACACCGTCGGCGACGAGCTGGGCCCAGCCGTGGAAGCCACCCGCGTACATCGGGCCGAGGCGGCCCTGCATGTGGGCCATCACCTTGTGCTCGGTCTGGCCCACGACGAGTGGGACGACCATGAACACCCCGAAGACGATGATGAGCCGGAGGGCGACGTCGAGTACGTCGTTCACGCGGTATCGCCTCCGGCGGGGTGGTTGGGGGTCGGCTCGGGTGCGGGGTCGGGGTCCTGGGTGTCGGGCTGCGCCGGGGGCTCGGGCTCATCCGCGGCGTCGGGCTGCGCCGGGGGCTCGGGCTCGTCCGAGGTGTCCGTGGAGTCGGTGGCGGGGCCGCTGCGCGGGGCCTCTCCGCTGCCCGCCCCTTCCCGGACCGGGGGCTCCGCCCCGGGGGCCCCGCTCCTCGATCGCCGGAGGGACTGAGAGGTGCCCGGCTCCTCGGAGGTGCCGAGGGGCTGAGAGGTGCCCGGCTCCTCGGAGGTGCCGACGGTCTGAGCGGAGCCCTCTTCCGGGGTCTCGTCGAAGGCCGGGCGGGCATTGTGCCAGGGCGCGTCCGTGCTGCGGGGCGCCGGTGCCGGTTCCGCCGGTGCCGGTTCCGCCGGTGCCGGTTCCGCCGGTGCCGATGTCGATGCCGGTTCCGCCGGTGCCGGTTCCGCCGGTGCCGATGCCGGTTCCGCCGATGCCGTCGTCGCCGGTTCCGTCGCTGCCGGCTCGGGCGCCGCCGTCTCCCCCAGCTGGCTCGCCGAGCCCTGGGACGCGCTCCGGGTGCGGCGCGGGGGCGCGGTAGGGGGTGTGGTCTCCGTGCTCGCGGCGGGCGCTGCCGCCTCCGGCTGCTGGCTCGCCGAGCCCTCGCTCACGCTGCGGGCGCGGCGCACCGGGCGGTCGCCCGCGGCCCTGGCGGTGCGGGCCGGGCGGGTCGGGGCGGGAGGGAGCTGGCCCTTGAGGGGGCCCCACTCGTTCGGGTCGGGGACACCGGGCGGCAGCATCGTGCGTCGCTTCGGTCCGCCGTGTTCGGATTCGCCCGGCTCCTTCGCGCCCGGCCAGGCCTTGGCGACCCGGGCCGCCAGCACGAAGTCCTTGCGCAGCGGGTGGCCCTCGAAGCCTTCGGGCAGCAGCAGCGGCACCAGATGCGGGTGACCTTCGAAGCCGATGCCGAACATCTCGTGCGTCTCGCGCTCGTGCCAGGCGGCGCCGGAGTAGACACCGACGGCCGTGGGAAGGACGGCGGCGTCGTGCGGGACGGTCGTACGGATCAGGAGTCGGCGGACCTTGCCGCGTGCCGGGGCGGCGACGTGGGCGCAGACGCGGAAGCCGGTGCCCGGTTCGTCGACGGCGCTCAGCCAGTCGAAGTAGGTGCAGCCCAGCCGGTCGCGGGCCGTTTCGAGGGCGGCGATCCAGGCGGTGGCGGGGACGTCGACGGTCAGCAGGTCGTACGCGTGCTCCGCCGTGGCGTCCTCGCCGAAGAGTTCGGTGACGGCGTCCGGCAGGCTGTCGTACGCGTCGGTGGCGGGAGTGCTGGTCACTTCCGGTCCTCCCCCGGTGCGGGCGGGGCGGCGACCAGGCCGCTGCGCAGTGCGGCGGTGGAGGGCCGGCTGCCGCCGCCCGTCGCGTACCGCTCACCCAGCGACTCGCGGGCGATCTTCTCCTGCAGCTTGAGGATGCCCTGGAGCAGGGCCTCCGGCCGGGGCGGGCAGCCCGGTACGTAGACGTCGACGGGGATGATCTGGTCGACGCCCTTCGTCACGGAGTACGAGTCCCAGTACGGGCCGCCGCAGTTCGAGCAGGCACCGAAGGAGATGACGTACTTGGGCTCGGGCATCTGCTCGTACAGCCGCTTGACGGCCGGAGCCATCTTGTCCGTCACCGTGCCGGAAACGATCATGAGGTCGGCCTGGCGGGGGCCGGGGGCGAACGGGATCACGCCGAGCCGGATGAAGTCGTGCCGGGCCATGGACGCGGCGATGAATTCGATGGCGCAGCAGGCGAGGCCGAAGTTGAAGACCCAGAGGCTGTAGCGGCGCCCCCAGTTGAGGACCACCTTCATCGGCTCCGGCGCGAGCCGGGACAGCACGCCGAGCCGCTTCGGCTCCGGCAGCAAGGTCGTTTCGGGCCGGGGCTGCGGCTCGGGGGTCTGCGGGCTCGTCACGTCCATTCGAGGACGCCCTTCTTCCATGCGTAGAGCAGTCCCACGGCCAGGAAACCGAGGAAGATGAACATTTCCACCAGCGTCGTCGCGCCGTATCCGGGCGCGGCGAATACGGTCGCCCATGGAAACAGGAAGATCGAGTCGACGGCGAAGATCACGTACAGGAAGGCATAGACGTAATAACGGACCTGGGTATGTGCCCATCCTTCACCCACGGGGTCCACGCCGCACTCGTACGTGAGGAGCTTTTCCGGTGTCGGAACCACGGGGCGCAGCAGTCGTCCGGCCCCGAAGGCCACGGCCACGAACAGCACGCCGATCAGTGCGAGCAGTCCGACCACCGAGTAGCTGTCGAAGTAGTCCGACGCGAGAACGGTCGATTCCGGCAGGTCCGCCACGTAGGCCACGTCCGCCCCTCCGCTCCCTCATACCTGTTCGACGATCTGTACGCACGGGAGTCTAGGCCCTGCTAAAGAGACGGTAAGCAGCCGCGTCGGGCAAGAGGTGGGGTTATCCCTACTTCACCCCACCCATGAACCCCATGGCGTGCGCAGGTCCGGCCCGGCAGGCTGGGCGTATGACCATGAGCCCCCCGGTGCCCGACGGCGACCGGCTGCCGCCCGCCCGCTTCGCCCTCGACCCGTGGACGTGGAAGGAGATCTCTTATCTCCTGTCCAACCTGCCGATGGCGCTCGCCGGGTTTGTTTACACAGTGTTCATGATCGGTGTCGGCGTGGGACTTTCGGTCACGGTGATCGGTCTGCCGCTGCTGGCCGCCGGGCTGCAGGGGGCGCGGCTGCTCGGCCGGGCGGAGCGGGGCCGGGCCAGGGGGTTGCTCGGGATACGGATCGACGAGCCGAGCTCGGTGGCACTGGCCCGTCACGACCAGGGCTTCTTTCCGTGGCTGTGGTCGAGTCTCAAGGATCCGGTGGGCTGGCGCGCGGTGCTGTACTCGTTCATCCGGCTGCCCTGGGGCGTGCTCACGTTCACGGTGACGTTCGTGAGTCTGTTCGTTCTGTGGCCCGTGCTGCCCTTCATCGCACGTCTGCTCACCGGTGCGGACCGGGCGATGGCGCGCGGGCTGCTCTCGCCGTCGGACGAGCTGGAGCGCCGGATCGCCGAGCTGGAGTCGGACCGCGGGGTGGTCGTGGACACGGCAGCCGCGGACCTGCGGCGTATCGAGCGCGATCTGCACGACGGCGCCCAGGCCCGCCTCGTCGCGTTGGCGATGGGGCTGGGTCTGGCGAAGGAGAAGCTCACCGAGGACCCCGAGGCGGCCGCCCGCATGGTCGACGAGGCGCACGGCGAGGTGAAGGTCGCGCTCCAGGAACTCCGCGATCTCGCCCGCGGCATCCACCCCGCCGTCCTCACCGACCGCGGCCTGGACGCCGCGCTCTCCGCCATCGCCTCCCGCTGCACCGTCCCGGTGCGGGTGGGGGTGGACCTGCCGGGCCGCCCGGCGGAGGCGATCGAGGGCATCGCCTACTTCACCGTCTCCGAGCTGCTGCAGAACGTGAGCAAACACAGCGGGGCACGCTCGGCTTCCGTCGAGGTGTGGCGGTCGGCGGAGCGGCTGCTGATCCGGGTCAGCGACGACGGCCGGGGCGGGGCCCGGATGGACGGCGGGACCGGGATGTCGGGGCTGGCGGAGCGGCTGGGAGCGGTCGACGGGCTGTTCGTCCTCGACTCGCCGTCCGGCGGGCCGACGACGGTCACCGCGGAGCTGCCCTGGCGGGACCGCGACCAGGGGCGGGGCCCGGACCGGGACCGGGGCCGGGACGGCGCGGGCGCCGCGGAGCGCCGTTAGCCGCAGCCCGGAGGCCGGGGTGGGGAAAACCCCCGGTCGAAGAGGGATACCGGCCTCATGGTGCCTCGTCCCGCAGAACAGCACCCTTGATGTATCAGCCGCTGTACGGGCTGTACCGGACAAGACCACCGCTGAAAGAAGAAACGGACGGCACCCATGGCCACGGCATACGGACCGGACACTCGGGACCATCAGCGGTACGGTGCCGGCCCCGGGAACAACCCCCCGGTGAAGCACTTCTTCCCGGCGGTGCTGCGCGCGCCGCTGGAGGCGAGGACCTGGCGCGAGTTCGGCTATCTGCTGCTGAGTCTGCCGATCAGCGTGGTGCTCTTCAGCTTCGCGATCACCATGACGTCGCTGGGCGTGGGCCTGCTGATCACCTTTCTCGGTATCCCGGTCCTCGCCCTCGGTCTGGCGATGTGCCGAGGCTTCGGCGTGATGGAGCGGGCCCGGGCGCGAGGGCTGCTGAAGCTGGAGGTGGCGGAGCCGGCTCCGGTGCGCGGCAGGACGGGCGGCCTGATGTCATGGGTGGGGGCGGTCCTGAAGAGCGGGGTGTCCTGGCGGCATCTGCTCTACGCGCTGCTGCACTTCCCGTGGGCGGTCTTCGCCTTCACCGTGTCGTTGACGTTCTGGGCGTACGGATGGGCGGCGTTCAGCTACCCGCTGTGGCAGTGGGTGTTCCCTGCGTACGTGGGGGTCGACGGCATTCAGCTGTACGGCGACGCCACGCACCACGTCTATCTCGACTCGCCGTTCGAGCTGGCCGCGACCAGCGCGTTCGGTCTGGTGCTCGTCCTCCTCACCCCGTGGATCATCCGCGGTCTGGCGTCCGTGGACCGGGTGATGGTGTACGGGCTGCTCGGGCCGTCGCGGCTGGCGTCACGCGTCGTCGAGCTGGAATCGGACCGCGGGGTGGTCGTGGACACGGCAGCCGCCGATCTGCGGCGTATCGAGCGCGATCTGCACGACGGCGCCCAGGCCCGCCTCGTCGCGTTGGCGATGGGGCTGGGTCTGGCGAAGGAGAAGCTCACCGAGGACCCCGAGGCGGCCGCCCGCATGGTCGACGAGGCGCACGGCGAGGTGAAGGTCGCGCTCCAGGAACTCCGCGATCTCGCCCGCGGCATCCACCCCGCCGTCCTCACCGACCGCGGCCTGGACGCCGCGCTCTCCGCCATCGCCTCCCGCTGCACCGTCCCGGTGACGGTCGAGGTGGACCTGGCGTCCCGGCCCGCGCAGGCCATCGAGGGCATCGCCTACTTCACCGTGTCCGAACTGCTGCAGAACGTCAGCAAACACGCTCAGGCGACGCGCGCGACGGTCGACGTGTGGCGTACGGCCGACCGGCTGCTGCTCCAGGTCACCGACAACGGGCGGGGCGGCGCGAATCTGTCGGCGGGCAGCGGCCTCGCCGGTCTGGCCGAGCGGCTGGACGCGGTCGACGGTGTCCTTGTCGTCGATTCCCCGGTGGGCGGCCCGACGAGGGTCACGGCCGAGCTCCCCTGGCGTGGCTGAGGCGGAGCACCTCACGGGGAGCGCGTCACACAGCAACATTGTCGCGCAACACATCTCGCACAGCACATCCATACGCAGGTACGAATCGTCGTGCGGCGCCCGGATCCGTTCCGGGCGCCTCCGTCGCGTCCCCCGCCCGTACACAAACGTCCGTCACAGCCCCCGCCCGCGGACCGATGCTGGGATGCTGGGGGCACGAGGGACGGATCGGTCGGCGGTGGAGCCGGCGCACAGCAACAGGGGGACAGGGCGTCGTGGTGGAGGACAGGGTGCGAGTGGTCATTGCCGAGGATTCGGTACTGCTCCGGGAGGGGCTCACCCGATTGCTGACCGATCTCGGGCACGACGTCGTCGCGGGGGTGGGGGACGCCGAGGCCCTGATCAAGACCGTGGGCGATCTTGCCGAGGGGGGCGAGCTGCCCGATGTGGTCGTCGCCGATGTGCGGATGCCGCCGACCCACACCGACGAGGGCGTGCGGGCGGCGGTGCGGCTGCGCAAGGAGTACCCGGGCATCGGGGTCCTGGTCCTTTCGCAGTACGTCGAGGAGCAGTACGCCACCGAGTTGCTGGCCGGCAGCAGCCGCGGTGTGGGCTATCTGCTGAAGGACCGGGTGGCGGAGGTCCGCGAGTTCGTGGACGCCGTGGTCCGGGTGGCGCAGGGCGGCACGGCGCTGGACCCTGAAGTTGTGGCTCAGTTGCTGGGCCGGAGCCGTAAACAGGACGTCCTGGCCGGGCTGACGCCGCGCGAGCGCGAGGTGCTCGGTCTGATGGCGGAGGGGCGGACCAACTCGGCGGTCGCGAAGCAGCTGGTGGTGAGCGACGGCGCGGTGGAGAAGCACGTCAGCAACATCTTCCTGAAGCTCGGCCTGGCGCCCAGTGAGGGGGATCACCGACGGGTCCTGGCCGTTCTGACCTACCTCAACTCTTGATTACCTGACACCCTGTCAGGTAGTGGCCGGTGGCCATGCCTGGGCCGCGGAATGAGCGCCTGCGAGCGCCCGGCCACGCCGACGGACAGCCCAGGGGGTTCGCGAAATATGGCAAAGCGGCACGAAAAGGCGTCTCATAGTGGCGTCCACCATGTGACCGGTCCGGGGAAGGCGACCCTTACCGACGTAGGGTGGGCCTTGGGACCGCCGGCGGGCCGGACGGTCCCGAGCCGCCGCCCCGAGGGAGGTCCAGTTCAGTGACCAGCCAGGTCAGTAGCCCAGCCGACCAGGCCGATGAGGCCAATGACGCCGATCAGGCCAGTGAGGCTGTCCTCGGGGAGCAGCGAGCCCCCCGGTCCGCAGCACCGGGCGCCGACGGGAAAGAGATCCGCCGCCTGGACCGGGTGATCATTCGCTTCGCGGGTGACTCCGGAGACGGTATGCAGCTCACAGGTGACCGGTTCACCTCGGAGACGGCGTCGTTCGGGAACGACCTGTCGACGCTGCCGAACTTCCCGGCCGAGATCCGGGCCCCCGCAGGCACCCTTCCGGGCGTCTCGTCGTTCCAGTTGCACTTCGCCGACCATGACATCCTCACGCCGGGCGACGCTCCGAACGTGCTGGTCGCGATGAACCCCGCGGCACTGAAGGCGAACATCGGCGATGTGCCGCGCGGCGCCGAAATCATCGTCAACACGGATGAGTTCACCAAACGCCCGATGGCGAAGGTGGGCTACGAGACCAGTCCGCTGGAGGACGGCTCGCTGCAGGCGTACAACGTCCATCCGGTGCCGCTGACGACGCTGACGATCGAGGCGCTGAAGGAGTTCGGGCTCTCCCGCAAGGAGGCCGAGCGCTCGAAGAACATGTTCGCGCTCGGGCTGCTCTCCTGGATGTACCACCGGCCGACCGACGGCACCGAGGCGTTCCTGCGGGCGAAGTTCGCCAAGAAGCCGCAGATCGCCGAGGCGAACGTGGCCGCGTTCCGGGCGGGCTGGAATTTCGGTGAGACGACCGAGGACTTCGCGGTCAGCTACGAGGTGGCGCCCGCCTCGCACACCTTCCCCACCGGTACGTACCGGAACATCTCCGGGAACCTCGCCCTGTCGTACGGGCTGATCGCCGCGAGCCGGCAGGCGGATCTGCCGCTCTACCTGGGCTCGTACCCGATCACCCCGGCCTCCGACATCCTGCACGAGCTCAGCAAGCACAAGAACTTCGGCGTCCGCACCTTCCAGGCGGAGGACGAGATCGCGGGCATCGGTGCCGCGCTCGGTGCGGCGTTCGGCGGCTCGCTCGCCGTGACGACGACGTCCGGGCCCGGTGTGGCCCTGAAGTCGGAGACCATCGGTCTCGCCGTCTCGCTCGAACTGCCGCTGCTCGTCATCGACATCCAGCGCGGTGGCCCGTCCACCGGTCTGCCCACCAAGACCGAGCAGGCGGACCTGCTCCAGGCGATGTACGGGCGCAACGGCGAGGCTCCGGTGCCGATCGTGGCGCCGAGGACCCCGGCCGACTGCTTCGACGCCGCGATCGACGCGGCCCGGATCGCACTGACGTACCGCACACCGGTCTTCCTGCTCTCGGACGGCTATCTCGCCAACGGCTCCGAGCCGTGGCGGATCCCGGACATCGACGAACTTCCGGACCTGCGCGTGCAGTTCGCCACCGGACCCAACCATGAGCTGGCCGACGGCACCGAGGTGTTCTGGCCGTACAAGCGCGACCCGCACACCCTGGCCCGCCCGTGGGCCGTTCCCGGCACCCCCGGTCTCGAACACCGCATCGGCGGCATCGAGAAGCAGGACGGCACCGGCAACATCTCGTACGACCCGGCGAACCACGACTTCATGGTCCGCACCCGCCAGGCGAAGATCGACGGCATCGAGGTCCCCGACCTGGAGGTCGACGACCCGGCCGGCGCCCGGACCCTGGTCCTGGGCTGGGGCTCCACGTACGGCCCGATCACCGCCGCCGTCCGCCGGCTGCGCTCGGGCGGGCATCCGATCGCCCAGGCCCACCTGCGCCACCTCAACCCCTTCCCGAGGAATCTCGGCGAGGTGTTGAAGCGTTACGACAAGGTGGTCGTCCCGGAGATGAACCTCGGCCAGCTGGCCGCGCTCGTCCGGGCGAAGTATCTGGTCGACGCCCATAGTTACAACCAGGTCAACGGTATGCCGTTCAAGGCCGAGCAGCTCGCGACAGCTCTCAAGGAGGCCATCGATGCCTAACACCGACCAGGCACTCCCTGCCGGGCTCCCCGCCCTGCAGCTGGTGCCCAAGGCCGAGGCCAGGCAGTCCATGAAGGACTTCAAGTCCGACCAGGAAGTGCGCTGGTGCCCCGGTTGCGGTGACTACGCGGTCCTCGCCGCCGTGCAGGGCTTCATGCCCGAGCTCGGTCTGGCGAAGGAGAACATCGTCTTCGTCTCCGGCATCGGCTGCTCCTCCCGGTTCCCGTACTACATGAACACGTACGGGATGCACTCGATCCACGGCCGCGCCCCGGCCATCGCCACCGGCCTGGCCTCGTCGCGGCGCGACCTGTCCGTCTGGGTCGTCACGGGTGACGGCGACGCGCTGTCCATCGGCGGCAACCACCTGATCCACGCGCTGCGGCGCAATGTGAACCTGAAGATCCTGCTGTTCAACAACCGGATCTATGGGCTCACCAAGGGCCAGTACTCACCGACGAGCGAGGTCGGCAAGATCACAAAGTCGACGCCGATGGGCTCGCTCGACGCCCCCTTCAACCCGGTGTCGCTGGCCCTCGGCGCGGAGGCGTCGTTCGTCGCCCGCACCGTGGACTCCGACCGCAAGCACCTCACGAGCGTGCTGCGCGAGGCGGCGGCCCACCCCGGCACGGCGCTGGTGGAGATCTACCAGAACTGCAACATCTTCAACGACGGCGCGTTCGAGGTCCTCAAGGACAAGGACCAGGCCGAGAACGCGGTGATCCGGCTGGAGCACGGGCAGCCGATCCGCTTCGGCACCGGGCAGTCCAAGGGTGTCGTACGCGACCCGGCCACCGGTGACCTCAAGGTCGTCGAGGTCACCGCGGAGAACGAGTCGCAGGTCCTGATCCACGACGCGCACGCCGCCAGCCCCACCACGGCGTTCGCGCTGTCCCGGCTCGCCGACCCCGACACCCTGCACCAGACCCCGATCGGGGTGCTGCGCAGCGTGGAGCGCCCGGTCTACGACACGCAGATGGCCGAGCAGCTCGACACCGCGGTCGAGCAGAACGGCAAGGGCGACCTGGCCGCACTGCTCGCCGGAAACGACAACTGGACGGTCATCGGGTAGGGCCTTGCTCTCGGGTCGGTCCGCGAGCGGGCAGGATCCGGACGAGAGGCGCCGACACGCGGACGGGCACACCGTACGGGTGCCGGACCGGGGAGTCTTCACCGCTCCCGGCCCGGCACCCGTTCTCATGTGCCCATGGCCCTGGACCGTCCCACGTACCGCATCAAACGGCATCTGCTCGGCAAGCCCCTCACCACCGAGCGCATCAGCGACGAGAAACTGAGCAACCGGACGGCGCTCGGGGTGCTCGCCTCCGACTGCATCAGTTCGTCCGCGTACGGCTCCGAGGAGATGCTGCGGGTCCTCGTGCCCGTCGTCGGCGCGGCGGCCTTCACCCTGCTCATGCCGGTGACCGGCGCGATCCTGTTCGTCCTGTTGCTCCTGACGCTCTGTTACAGCGATGTCGTCATGATCTACACCCGGGCGGGCGGTTCGTACGTCGTCGCCCGGGAGAACTTCGGGCCGAACATCGCGCAGATCGCCTCCGTGGCGCTGCTCGTCGACTACATCGTGACCGTCGCCGTCCAGGTCTCGGCCGGCACCAACGCCCTCATCTCGCTGGCCCATCTGACCGGGGGCGGCTGGACCGGCCTGGACCATCTGCAGCTGCCGGTCTCCGTCGCGGTGATCGTGCTGCTCGCGTACGGGAATCTGCGTGGCATCCGCGAGGCGGGCCGGACCTTCGCACTGCCCGCATATCTCTTCATGGCCGCGGTCGGTCTGGTGCTGGTCGTCGCCGGGGCGCGCGGGCTGACGGGCGGACTGCCGCACGCCGATCTGCACGCGCCGGGGGTGGTGCCGCTGGGCACCCCGGGCAACGGCTGGCTCTACGGCGCCTCGCTCTTCATCGTGCTGCGGTCCTTCGCCAACGGCGGCTCGTCGCTCACCGGACTCGAAGCGATCTCCAACGGCATCTCCGCGTTCCGCGAGCCGCAGGGCCGCAACGCCCGCCGCACGCTCATCACCATGAGCTGTGTGCTCGGCGTCCTCGTCCTGGGCGTCTCCACCCTGGCGCACTTCACGCACGCCGTCCCGTACACCGACGGCACGCCGACCGTCATCGCGCAGGAGGCCCATCTCGCCTTCGGCAGCGGGCCGTTGGGGATGGTCGGGCTGACCTTCGTGCAGTTGGCGACCGCGCTGGTCCTCTATACGGGCGCCAACACGCCGTTCACGGGCTTCCCGTTCCTCGCCAGCTTTGTGGCCGCGGACCGGTTCCTGCCGCGGGTGCTGACCCGGCGCGGGCACCGGCTGGCGTTCTCCAACGGGATCATCGCGCTGACCGTCGTCTCGCTGGCGCTGCTGCTGGTCACCGGCGCCAGCGTGGACAAACTCGTGGCGCTGTACGCGATCGGCGTGTTCACCGCGTTCACCATGGCCGGGTCCGGCCTCACCGCGTACCACCTGCGCCGCCGCGAGCCCTACCGCCGGGTCAAGATCGCGGTCAACGGGCTGGCCGCGGTCATCTCGGCCGCCGTGGTGCTGATCTTCGCGGTCACCAAGTTCACCGAGGGCGCCTGGCTGGTCGTGGTGGTCTTCCCGCTCGGCGTCTGGGCGCTGATGCGGATCAACCGCGAGTACCGGCGCGAGGCCGCCGCACTGGAGAGCATCCAGGCGTCGGGCGCCGACCGGCCGCGGGTGCGGCGCCATCTGGTCTTCGTCCTCGTCGACACGCTCGATCTGGCGACATTGAAGGCGCTGCGGTACGCCCACGAGCTGCGCCCGGACGAGATCCGGGCGGTGCACTTCTCGATCGACGAGGCGCACGGCAGGCGGCTGGCCGCCCGGTGGGAGGCGACGGCCGCGACGACGGTCTCGCTGGAACTGGTGGCGTGCCCGGACCGGCGGCTGCGTCATGCGATGAAGGAGCTCGCGACCCGGACCACGGCGGACGGGGAGACCTCATTGACGGTGCTCGTGCCGCGGCGGCTGTATTCCAACGCCCTCGGGAAGATCCTGCACCGGGGCACCGGCGAGGCGATGGCCATCGCGCTGGAGCAGCTGCCGCACGTGGCGGTGACGATCCTGCCGTTCGACGTCTCGCGCGCGCTGCGGGCGCTGGCGGAGGGGCGGTCCCCTCAACCCGACTGAGCGCCACCTGCCCACCCGGGCCCGACTTCCCCGAGCCGCCTCAGCCCGGCCGGCCCTGCGTCGCCTTCCGCGCGTCGTACGTCTCACGGGCCGCGTGTACGGCGTCGAGGCGCCGCTCGGTCCAGCGCGCCAGCCCCCACACCTGCTCGGCGGCCTCCTTGCCCAGCTCGGTGAGCGTGTAGTCCACCCTTGGCGGGATCACCGGCTTGGCGTCCCGGTGCACGAATCCGTCGCGCTCCAGTGTCTGGAGGGTCTGGGCCAGCATCTTCTCGCTGACGCCGCCGACCTCGCGGCGCAGTTCGCTGAACCGGTACGGGCGCTCCAGCAGGGCGGCGAGGACGAGGACGCCCCAGCGGCTGGTGACGTGTTCGAGCACCAGCCGGGAGGGGCACATCTGCCGGTTCACATCCGGCACCTTGCTTACGCTCATACCAGTACCTTACTTCAGAGTGGGTACTTTCCCTTAGTTAGTGCCGCCCCTAGGGTGAGTGACACAGAGCCCGAACGAGGACCAGAGCACCCAAAGAGGAGAAACCCCCATGAGCATCGTCGTCACCGGAGCCACCGGAGAGCTCGGCCGTCTCGTCGTCGACGAGCTGCTGGCCACCGTGCCCGCGAGCGAGATCGCCGCCGTCGTCCGTGACAAGGAGAAGGCCGCCGGTCCGGCCGCCCGTGGCGTCGAGCTGCGGATCGCCGACTACGACCGGCCCGAGACCCTCACCGACACCTTCGAGGCCGGCGACCGGGTCCTGCTCATCTCCGGCAACGAGGTCGGCAAGCGCGTGCCGCAGCACACCGCCGTCATCGACGCGGCCAAGGCGGCGGGCGTCGCGCAGCTCGCGTACACCGGCGTGCTGGGCGGCCCCGGCGCCGACTTCCGGTTGGCCGCCGAGCACAAGGTCACCGAGCAGCTGATCCTCGACTCGGGCCTGCCCCACACCTTCCTGCGCAACGGCTGGTACACCGAGAACTACACGGCGAACCTCGCCCCCGTCCTGGCACACGGCGCCGTCGTCTCCAACGCGGGCGAGGGCCGGGTCGCCTCCGCCACGCGCGCCGACTACGCAGCCGCGGCAGCCGCCGTACTGACCGGCGAGGGCCACCTCGGCAAGGCCTACGAACTGAGCGGCGACGTCGCCTGGTCGTTCGCGGAGTACGCGGCCGAGGTGTCGAAGGCCACCGGCAAGGAGATCGCGTACAACAACGTCCCCGCCGCCGTGCACCAGGAGATCCTGGTCGGCGCCGGCCTGCCCGAGGGGTTCGCGGCGATCCTGGTCGATGTCGACGAGGCGATCGCGCGCGGGCTGCTCGCCGGGACGAACGGTGATCTGGCCCGCCTGATCGGGCGCCCGACGACGCCGCTCGCCGAGACGGTGGCCGCCGCGGTCGCCGCCGCGTAGGGCGCGTCCTCGACCGGGCCGGCCCGGCGTCATGACCGTATCGCAATACGGGTATGACACCGGGCTCTCGTGGCGTTACCGTCGTGCAGTTGGCGGTGCAGCCGAATGGCTGACGCGGAGGATGCCGGGAGGGCCCGTGGCGGGGACAAATGAACAGCGGGCGGGCTTGCTGTCCGGCTTCGGCGCATACGGCCTGTGGGGCCTCGTCCCGCTCTTCTGGCCGCTGCTGAAACCGTCCGGGGCGATCGAGATCCTCGCCCACCGCATGGTCTGGTCGCTCGCCGTCGTCGGTATCGCGCTGCTCGCGCTGCGCCGCTGGGCATGGATCGGCGAGCTGGTACGGCAGCCGAAGAAGCTGGGACTGATCGCGGTCGCCGCGGCCGTCATCACCGTCAACTGGGGTCTGTACATCTGGTCGGTGAACAACGGCCACGTCGTCGAGGCGTCACTCGGCTACTTCATCAACCCGCTGGTCACCATCGCCATGGGCGTGTTGCTCCTCGGCGAACGGCTGCGCCCGGTGCAGTGGGTGGCGGTCGGCACCGGCGTCGCGGCGGTGCTCGTGCTGGCGATCGGATATGGGCGTCCGCCGTGGATCTCGTTGACGCTGGCGTTCTCCTTCGCGACGTACGGCCTGGTGAAGAAGAAGGTCAACATGGGCGGCCTGGAGTCGCTCAGCGCAGAGACCGCCGTGCTGTTCGTGCCCGCGCTCGGGTATCTGCTGTGGCTCGGGGCGCAGGGCGACGCGACGTTCGTGTCCGGGGGTGCGGGCCATGCGGCGTTGCTCGCCGCGACGGGTGTCGTGACGGCCGCACCGCTGGTCCTGTTCGGGGCCGCGGCGATCCGCGTACCGCTCTCGACGCTGGGCCTCCTCCAGTATCTGGCGCCGGTCTTCCAGTTCGGCCTCGGCATCCTGTACTTCCACGAGGCGATGCCGCCGGAGCGGTGGGCCGGGTTCGCGCTGGTGTGGCTGGCGCTCACGCTGCTGACGTGGGACGCGTTCCGGACGGCGCGGCGGACGAGGACGCGGGCGGCGCAGCTCGCCGCGTCGGCGCAGCCGCCGTCGCAGCGTCCCCCGCACCAGCTGCCGGCCGACGGGAGCTCTCCCCCGTACGCAGCCCGAGGGCAGTGATCGGCGCGCCTTCGCCACCGGTGGGCCGGATCGGTGGCACGCGCCGCCTGCGACGCCCGGGCGACCATGATCGACAACCGAATATGACTCAGTTGCTTTTTTAACTCTGTTGCGTTTTCCTGGATGTCCACGGAACCGCAACCGAGGAGTACCCATGCCCGCATCCCCGCCCACGGCCGCCGTCCTGATCGTGGGGGCCGGACCGACGGGACTCACCCTGGCCTGCGACCTCGCCCGCCGCTCGATCCCCGTACGGATCATCGACAGGTCCCCCGAGTTCCCGCGCAGCTCGCGGGCCAAGGGCCCCAATCCCCGCTCCCTGGAGGTCCTGGCGGATCTCGGCGTCGTCCCGGAGGTCATGGCCGCCGGCTCGGCGCCGCTGCCCATGCGCAAGTACCGGGACGGGGTGCCGATCGCCGACGCCGACCCGTTCGCCGCATCGCGCCCGACACCCGACGCCCCGTACGACCGGCCATGGATGATCGCCCAGTGGAAGCTGGAGGAGATCCTGCGGTCCCGCCTCGCGGAGTACGGCGTGCAGGTCGAGCTGTCGGCCGAGGTGACGGGGCTGAAGGAGGGACCGGACTCGGTGACCGCGTCGCTCGCCGACGGCAGGGACATCGAGGCGCGTTACCTGGTGGGTTGCGACGGCGGCCACAGCGCGGTACGGAAACTCCTCGGCATCCCGTTCGAAGGGCAGACGAACGAGGAGCAGACGATGGTCTGCGGCGACGTCGAGGCGGACGGCCTCGACCGCGGCTACTGGCACCAGTGGTTCGACGAGGACGGCGCCGTGATGCTGTGCCCGATCCCGGGTACGCGGTCGGGCTGGTGGTTCCAGGCGGGACCCGAGACCGACGCCTCGGGAGCACCCGTCCCCCCGTCTCTGGAGAGCTTCCGCAGACTCTTCACCCGGCACACCGGACTGCCGGCCACCCACCTGTCGAACGCCACCCTGCTGTCCACGTACCGGGTCAATGTCCGCATGGTCGACCGCTACCGGGTGGGCCGCGCGTTCCTGGCCGGCGACGCCGCGCACGTGCACTCGGTGGCGGGCGGTCTGGGCATGAACACCGGGATCCAGGACGCGTTCAACCTGGGCTGGAAGCTCGCGTTGGTCGTCGGCGGCCAGGCAGGACCGGCTCTGCTCGACACCTACGAGGAGGAGCGGCTGCCGGTCGCCTCCTGGACGCTGGACATCACCTCCGAGCGGCTGCGGGCGACACTCGAAGCGATCAAGGAGCCGGGCGGCGGGCTCGACGCGGCGGCCACCCCGGAGACCACCGGCCTGAGCCGCGGCTACCGCTGGAGCTCCCTCTCCCGCAACGGCACGGGCGGGAACTCCGACGGTCCGCTGCGGGCGGGCGACCGCGCTCCTGACGCCCCCTGCCGCAAGACCGCGACCGGCGCACCGATCCGACTGTTCGACGCATTCGCCGGACCGCACTTCAGCCTGCTGGGCTTCGGCGCGGGCACGGCCGAGGCGCTGCGGGAGGCGGCCGCGAAGTACGGCGCCGCGTTGCGGGCGTACGCGCTGGACCCGGCGGACTCGGACGGGCTGACCGACGACGAGGGCCATGCCCACTCGGCGTACGGGATCGTGCCGGGTGAGGACACCCTCGTCCTGGTCCGGCCCGACAACCACGTGGGTCTGATCGCTCCGGCCACGGACAGCCGGGCCGTCGTGGACTACCTCGACCGGCCGGCGTGAGTCAGCAGCCCCTGCGCAGCGGGGTGAAGGACAGCTTGGCGCCCTCCTTGAGCTCGGTGGCCTTGCGGTAGACGTCCGACTCGACCTCGTACCAGACGTCGTCCTCGGTGGAGTTGCCGCCGACATTGTCGAGTTCGACGCACCAACGCGCCCGGCGCACGACACGGGTGTACCTCGTGGTGCCCTGCTGGACCTTCTTGCAGTCCTTGTAGGAGTCGTCGGTGTACCAGGTCCGGGTCCTCTTCCGGCGGCCCGTGCCGCTGGTGGAGGTGTGCTTGACCCTCCTGACACGGGGCGTGCAGCGCTCGACCATGCGCGGCCGGGTGCCCGTGGTGGTCTTCCGCGTGACGTGGCGGGTGTCGTCGCGCAGTCCCGAGACGGTGCGGTCGGGCGGGCTCGCCGACGCGCCGTCGACCGCCCCCGAGCCGACGGGACCGGTGGGCACGGCGTGGCCGCCGGGGCTGCTGGGCTCGTCGGGGCCGCTGCCGCAGGCGGTGAGCAGGGCGGCCAGGAGGACGGCGGCGAGGACCGGGCGGATACGGATCCGAGCCGTCGAGGTCCTGACGGACCGTATGGAGTGGCTGCTGTCGGGCGGGTTGGTCACGGGACGCCTGTTCTGGACGGCGGGGGCAGTGGAGGCTGTTGCCACCACTGGCTGACCTGCGCGAAGGTACCCCACGGCCGACGGCGTGAGGCATCGCGGGCAACGGTCCGGACCGTCGGCCGGGCGCGGGCGTCCCGGGCGAGCCCTGTCGGCTCAGCCGTCCCCCTCTTGATGTCGGGCGCGGTGCGCCCGCACCTTGTGCCGGTTTCCGCACCGCTCCATCGCACACCAGCGCCGCCTGCCGGGCCGCGAGGTGTCGACGAACAGCAACTGGCAGTCATAAGAGCCGCATTCACGGATGCGGCGTGCGTACGGCCCGGTGAAGAGCTCGACCGCGTCGCGGGCGACGGTGGACAGCAGTGCGCTGCCCGTGGCCCCGGAGACCCACTCCTTGCCGGCCCCGGCAGCGATGCGCGGCACCAGCGGGGGTTCGGCCGCCACCGCGTTCACGACCTCGAAGTCCGCGGCACCGGGCACCGTCCCGTGCGCCCGGACAGTGGCCAACCTCCAGAGGCAGGCGCGCAGTTCATGGGCGCGCGCCAGTTCACCGGCGCTCACCGAGAGATCCGGCCCGAGCCGCAGCCGGCTCTCGCCCGCCCACCGCACCAGGTCGGCGGGGGTGTGCAGCACCTCGTACCGCGGATATCCGCGGTGGCCGCCGGTGGGGAGCAGCTCCAGGCACAGGGCACCGGGGTCGAAGCGGTACGGCCGCCCTTCGGAGGCGTGAAGTACCAGTCCCGGCGCGCCGGTTGCCGACTCTCTCATGTAACCACTATGAACGGTTTCCATGACCCTGCACTGGAAGCTAGTCATCGATGCCACGGACCCGCACGCCCAGGCCGACTTCTGGGCCCTGACACTCGGCTATCCGGTCGAGGACCACAGCGCGCTGATCGAGCGGCTGCTCACCCTCGGAGCCGTATCGGAGGAGGCCACCGTGGAGTCGCACGGCCGCCGGGCCTGGCGGGACCTCGCGGCGGTACGCCACCCGGACGATCCGTACGAGGAGGAGAGCGGCACGGGCCTCGGGCGCCGACTGCTGTTCCAGCGCGTTCCGGAACCGAAGACGGGGAAGAACCGGCTCCATCTGGACGTGCACGCCGGCCCGGAACGACGCGACGCCGAGGCGGCGCGGCTGGAGGGCCTGGGGGCGACACGACTGCACAAGGTGGAGGAACCGGGGGGCACCTGGTGGGTGATGGCCGATCCGGAGGGCAACGAGTTCTGCGTGCAGTGACACCGGGGCGGGTCCGGGCCTCCCGCTCTGCGCAGTTCCTCCGGCTATGCCCCTGCCGGCTCGCCGCCGCGTCCCGAACCCGGACCGTCCACGCAGGTCAGGGCCGTACGACGGGAAGCGGATCTCCCTAGGCTTGGCCCATGCCCATCCCACCCGCATATGCCCTTGTCGCGACGGACCTGGACGGCACCCTGCTGCGCCACGACGACACCGTCAGCCCCCGCTCCCGTGCCGCGCTCGCGTTGGCCACCGCGGCGGGGGCGCTCCATCTCGTGGTCACCGGGCGGCCGGTGCCGGGGATACGGAACCTGCTCGCGGAGCTGGACTACCGGGGCCTCGCGGTCTGCGGCCAGGGCGCGCAGCTGTACGACGCCGGGACCGGGCGCATGGTGCACGCGGCCACCCTGGACCGGGACCTGGCCGACACCGCACTCGGCAAGATCGAGGCCCAGGTGGGTCCGGTCTTCGCGGCCGTGGACCAGGACGGACCCGAGGGCCGGACGCTGATCGAGCCGGGCTACCTGATGCCGCACCCGGCCCTGCCCGCCCAGCGGACGGGCCACCGGGACGAGTTGTGGGCCACCCCGATCGTCAAGGTCCTCATCCGCCACCCCGAGCTCACGGACGACGCACTGGCCGTCGCAGCCCGAGCCGTCGTCGGCGACCTGGCCACCGTCACACTGTCCGGCCCCGGCACGGTCGAACTCCAGCCGTACGGCATCGACAAGGGCACCGGGCTCGCACTGGCGGCCGAGACCCTGGGCCTGGATCCGGCTGCCACGATCGCGTTCGGGGACATGCCCAACGATCTGCCGATGTTCCGCCGGTCCGGGCACGGGGTCGCGATGGCCAATGCCCATCCGGACCTGCGTGCGGCAGCGGACGAGGTCACGGCGTCGAACGGGGACGACGGGGTCGCGGTCGTGCTGGAGCGCGTGTTCGGCTGAGCCGCATTCGGAGCGGCATCCATGCGGCGCCGGAACGGCGTCGGCCGGCGGAAGCGGCGCGTACCCGTTCCCAAACTACATGCACGCGCATATAGTGCAGATGCACACAGGCGCAGCACGCAACCGTTCACGGGGGACCAGCCATGACCACTCGTACGTTTCTGTTCCTGCTCGGCAGCAGCCGCACCGACGGCAACACCGAGGAACTCGCACGGCTCGCCGCCGAACAGCTGCCGCCCGAGACCGAGCAGCGCTGGCTGAACCTGAACGAACTGACACTCCCCGACTTCGAGGACCTGCGGCACGACGGTGACGGCCGCTACCCCGCCCCCACCGGCAACGCCGCCACCCTGCTGGACGCGACGCTCGGCGCGACCGATCTGGTACTCGCGTCACCGCTGTACTGGTACGCGATGTCCACCTCCACCAAGCGTTATCTGGACCACTGGTCGGGGTGGATGCGCGTGCCCGGCGTCGACTTCAAGCAGCGGATGGGCGGGCGGACCCTGTGGGGCGTCACGGCGCTGGCGACGTCCGATCACAGCGTCGCCGAACCGGCGACGGGTACCCTGCGGACCATCGCCTCGTACATGCGGATGGAGTGGGGCGGGATGCTGCTGGGGGTCGGCACCCGGCCCGGTGACGTACTGGGCGACACGGCCGCCGTCACCCGCGCCAAGACCTTCTTCGGCTGACGGCACCTCATCTCACGGCTCCGGTGCGCCCAGCGCCCGGAGCACGTGCGTGACCAGTGCCGCGACCGTCGCCTCGTCCTGACTCGGTTTGCGCAGCACATGGCGGTAGTAGACCGGTCCGTAGAGCATCTCCACGCCCAGCGGCAGATCCGCGCCCGGCGGGATCTGGCCCTGTTCCTGGGCTCGGCGCAGCCGGGCCACCGCCTCGGCGAAGCGGGGCTCGATCAGCTGGGTCCGGACCGTTTCGGCGAGTTCGTCGTCGTGATGGAGTTCGGAGAGGATCCCGGCGTAAGCCGGGCCGAACGGCGGCGTGGAGAGCAATCTCACCGCGCCTGTCACATGGGTACGGATGTCGGCGGCGATGTCGCCGGTGTCGACGAACGGCGTGGCGTCGACCAGTGCCTCCGTGAACGCCTCCAGCAGCACCGCACTCTTCGACGGCCACCAGCGGTAGATCGTCTTCTTGCTGACACCCGCCCGGGCCGCGATCGCCTCGATGGTGACGCGGCCGTACCCCTTCTCCGTGCACAGTGCGAGGGCGGCATCCAGGGTCGCCCGTCGTGATCGCTCGCTACGGCGCAGCGAACTCGGCGATGTGATCATTCGGTGAGCATAGGGGTGTCGAGTCCAATCCTTGTTGACAGGGCGTCGTCAGAAGTCGAACAATGCAGAGGCAGAAACGGAACGTACCGTGTCGTTCCTGCTGTTCGCACCGTTCGTGCCGTTCGTGCCGCGACGAGCCGATCGGGGGACGGCTCGCCCGGCCGACGGCACGAGCGGAACCGCGAACACCCCGCCGCTCAGGCAGTGATGTCCTTCGCTGTGAAGCGTGCCCACGCGGCCGAGCCGAACACCGCCGCGTACAACCCCTGCAGCCCCAGGTTCTTGACCACGTCGTCCCAGTAGACGGGGTCGCGCAGCAGGTCCGCGAAGGACAGCCAGTAGTGCGGGAACAGGTACGGGTGCATACCGCTCAGCTGCGGGATCGAGTCCAGGATCTGCACCGTGATCAGCACCCCGACCGTCGTGGCCATCGCCGCGATCCCGCTGCCGGTGAGCGTCGAGATGAACAGCCCGAGCGCCGCGAACCCGATGAGCGACGCCGCCACCGCCACCGCGATCAGCCCGGCCCGCAGCAGCCCCTCGCCGAAGCCGATCTGCGTCCCGGAGATCGTCGTGACCTCGCCGACCGGGAACAGCAACGCCCCGACGGCCAGTGCCGACGCCGCCACGACCACCGTCGCGACCAGGCAGAACACCAGCGTGGAGGCGTACTTGGCGATCAGTAGCCGGGTCCGGCCCGCGGGCGCGACCAGCAGATAGCGCAGGGTGCCCGCACCGGCCTCGCCCGCGATCGAATCACCCGCGACGACGCCGACGGCCATCGGGAGGAAGACCGGCAGGGTCACGGAGAGGGCGGCGAAGACCAGGAACAGGCCGTTGTTGGTCACCTGGGAGAGAAACGCCGGGCCGCCGCCCTCGCCCGGGCCGGCCGGCGAGCCGTCGCTCGTCTCGATCCTCACCGCGATCCCGATCAGTACGGGTACGGCGGCCAGCACCCCGAGGAGCGCGAGCGTGCGCCAGCGGCGCAGCGTCGTGGTCAGTTCGGAGCGGAGGATCCCGAAGGTCCACAGCGGGTTGCGGGACCGGCCCGCCCCCACCGGTCCGACTGCTTCAGCCTGCGACATCGAAACCCTCTCCGGTGAGTGCGACAAAGGCGTCCTCGAGCGAGGCCCGCTGGACGCCGAACGACCGTACGCGCACCCCGCCGCGGACCAGCGCCCCGTTCAGGTCCGCGAGTTCGACGTCGGCCGGCGGGGCCTCGGCGCTCACCCGGTCACCGTCGGCGGTGATGCCGGTGACGCCGAGCTCCTTGAGGATGCGGGCGGCGTCGCCCGGGTCGGGGGTGGTGACGGTGAGGCGGCCGCGGGTGCCCGCCGCGAGGTCGGCGACCGGGCCCTGGGTGATCAGCCGACCCCGGGCCATCACCGCGGCATGCGTACAGACCTGCTCGATCTCGTCGAGGAGGTGGGAGGAGAGGAAGACGGTGGTGCCGTCCGCCGCCAGTTCCCGGACCAGGGCGCGGATCTCGCGCATCCCCTGCGGGTCCAGTCCGTTGGTCGGCTCGTCCAGGACGAGGAGGCGGCGCGGCTGGAGCAGGGCGGCGGCCAGGCCGAGGCGCTGCTTCATGCCCAGCGAGTACGCCTTCGCCTTCTTGCCGGCCGCCGCCCCGAGCCCGACCCGGTCCAGCGCGGTCGCGACCCGGGCCCGGCGGGTGCGCGGATCGGCGGTCGGGTCGGCGGAGTCGTACCGTACGAGATTGTCCCGACCGGTCAGGAACCCGTACAGCGCGGGCCCTTCGATCAGCGCTCCGACCTGCGGGAGTACGGTGCGGGCGGCGCGCGGCATGGGATGGCCGAGGACCCGGGCGGTGCCGGACGTCGGGTCGATGAGGCCCATCAGCATCCGGATCGTGGTGGTCTTCCCGGAGCCGTTGGGCCCGAGGAAGCCGAATACGCTGCCGCCCGGGACGCTGAGGTCGAGGCCGTCGACGGCGAGCTGGCCACCGCGGTACCGCTTGGTGAGACCGCGGGTCTCGATCACGGCCGTTCCGGTCCGGGGCACCACCTCGGACTCGATCACGGCGCCGGTCTCTGTCATGCGTGACTCCCATGGGTCGGATAACCGACCGCCCCGCCGTACGGAGCGTACGGCGGGGCGGTCGCGCGGTGCGGGATGTGCGGGTCGTCCGGGCGGTACGAGTCGTGCCGGGGCGTCAGTTGGCGCTGTCGGCCGCCCTGACGAGCGCGTCCTTGGTGACCAGCCCGACGTAGACCTTGCCGTCGTCCGTCATCAGTGCGTTGACCAGTCGGGTCTTGAAGACCGTGCCCGAGCCGAACTTTCCGGTGACCTTGTCGCCGAACGAGTCCAGGAACTGCTGTGCCGCAGGCGGCACATCGCCGGACTTCGGCGATGTCGGGACCGCCCGGCCGCCCGGCGCCTCGATCTCCGCGACCGCGCTCCAGCCCTCGCCGATCACCTTCACCCCCTTGCCGCCGGCCAGGCCGTCCAGGCCGTCCAGCCCGGCCGGTCCACCCGGCACCTTGAACTCCTGTGCCTGCTTCCCGGCTTGCTGCTGCGCCTTCGCGTCGTCGGCCTCGGTCACCTTGGCGCCCTTCGGCGGGGTGAACGTGAACGAGGAGGCGGCGGGCTTCGCGAAGTCGACGCCGGTGAACCCGGCGTCGATCACGGCCTTGCCGCCGCTGCTCGGGGAGAGCGTGAACTTCAGCGGTACGCCGTTCTTAGCGTCGACCGCGATCGTGATCGCGCCGATCGTCGAGCCACCCTGCTTGGGCTTGATGACCAGCTTGTACGCGTCACGTCCGGCGACCTGCGCCGTGCCGTCGACCGTCACCGACGTGGTGGGGCCGGCCGTCTTCAGCGCCTCTTCGGCGAACGCCTTCGGCGTGGTCGGCACGCCGTCCGGGACCGTTGCCTCGCCACGCTTCTCCGCGTGGCCCGAAGCCTTGTCGCCGGTCGCGTGGAACGCCTCGTTGGACTTGCTGTCGTATGCCCAGACCTGGTCCCCGTTGCGGATCACGCTGTACTCGGCGGCGCTGTCCAGTATCGAGACGCGCTGCTTGTCGGGGCCGTCGGCGGCCACCCGCAGCGTGTGCGTGCCGGAGGCGAGCTCCGTCAGCTTTTCCTGCGGGTCGGCGCTCGAACCGCCGTGCGCTCCGTCGCCCTGCGCCAGCGAGCCGGCGAGCCCGCCCAGCGACGGGATGCCGAGGTCCGTGCTGATCTTGACCGTGCCGGAAAGCTGCTCCGTGTCCGATGCGGCGATCTTCTCGATGAGCTGCTGTGCGGTGATCTTCGGCAGATCGGGGTCACCGGAGTCCGCGAGCGCCGGGACCAGCCCGATCGTCGCGGCCGCCACCCCCGCCACCGCGACCGGGACCACGTAGCGCGCCGCCTTGCGGCGGCCGGCCATGGTGCCGGTGGCCTCGTCCGCGGCGTTGCCGGTGGTCTCTGCGCTGTCGTTCGGTGCCATGTGTGCCCTACCTCCGTGGTCGGCGGCTTCCGTCCGGATGCACTCGTCCACTCCGTGCCGCCATTCTCACCCGTTTTGGTCAGGAGTGGTTGTTCTCCATCTGACCAAATTCGAGGTGGCGAAGCGTCAGCCCGCGGGAGCAACTCCGCATACCTCTGCGGTATGACACCACCCGGCCGGGCCTCCCCCGACCCGTAGGGGTCGGGGTGCACAGCACGCCTGCCGGGGCTCAGCCCGCGCGGTGCACCACGGCGTCGCACAGCTCTTCCAACGCGGCCTTCGCGTAGCACTCGGGCAGCGGCGCCAGCGTCGCCCGCGCCTCCTCGGTCCACCGGATGGTGTCCCGCCGGGCCCGCTCCAGCGCCGGGTGCGCGCGCAGCCGGCGGAGCGCCTCGGCGAGCCGGGCGTCGTCGCTGAGGTCGCCGTCCAGCAGCTCCAGCAGCTCCAGGTCCTCCGGCTTTCCGTCGGCCGCCGCCTGCGCCCGCAGGTGCAGCACGGGAAGCGTCGGGATGCCTTCGCGCAGGTCCGTGCCGGGGGTCTTGCCGGACTCGTGGGAGTCGGAGGCGATGTCGAGTACGTCGTCGGCGAGCTGGAAGGCGACGCCGAGCCGCTCCCCGTACTGGGTGAGGATGTCGACGGCCGACTCGTCGGCGCCGGCCATCATCGCGCCGAACCGGCAGGCCACGGCGATCAGCGAGCCGGTCTTGCCGCGCATCACGTCGAGGTAGTGCTCGACCGGGTCGCGGCCGTCGCGCGGCCCCGCGGTCTCCAGGATCTGGCCGGTGACCAGGCGCTCGAACGCCTCCGCCTGGATGCGCACGGCCTCCGGACCCAGGTCGGCCAGTATGTGCGAGGCGCGGGCGAAGAGGAAGTCGCCGGTCAGCACGGCCACCGAGTTGCCCCAGCGGGTGTTGGCACTGTCGACTCCGCGGCGTACGTCCGCCTCGTCCATGACGTCGTCGTGGTACAGCGTGGCGAGGTGCGTCAGCTCGACGACCACGGCGGACGGCACGACACCCGGCGCGTCCGCGTCACCGAACTGGGCGGACAGCATCGCCAGCAGCGGCCGGAAACGCTTCCCCCCGGCCCGTACGAGATGCTGCGCAGCCTCTGTGATGAAGGGGACGTCGCTCTTGGTGGCATCGAGCAGTCCCGCCTCGACAGCTGCCAAACCGGTCTGGACATCGGCCTCAAGAGCCTGGTCCCGCACGCTCAGTCCGAACGGCCCGACGACGGTCACGAGGGGATCTCCTGTCTGCTGACGATCACACGGAATGTCGATGTGTCGCTGTCATCACTCAAGTCAGCGTATCCGGTCCCCTTTCGATCACCGTGGGCGCCTTCCCGCCACCGCCGGTATGTTCGGGTTGTCCAGGAGCACCGTCGCAGCCGGACGGACCCACCCGCCTCCCGGCGACGCCCGGGCCCTTTCCGGCCGATCGGGGGCCCACGCCCCCGGCCGGACCCGAGCTCCGGGTGGCCGCCGCCGTCGGGATGACGCCCGGCCCGATCCAGTACGTGCCGTCCGGCGTCACCTGGCCGGGCGCAGCCACGACGGCGGGTTCCCGGGCGCCCCGGAGCCGCATCGCCCGGCCGATCGTCGGCGGTGCGGTCCAGGCCACCGTCGGCGCCGCCGCGCCCCGTCGCCCAAGCGCCCCATGTCCCCCGTCCACCGAGGTACGCCATGCACATCCGCACCCGGTTCCCCTACGACACGGCCCACGAGGATGTCTGGATCCCGCTGCCGGACGGCACACGACTGTACGCCCGGATCTGGCGGCCGATCACCGACGAGCCCGTACCGGCGCTCCTGGAGTACCTGCCGTACCGGCTGAGCGACTGGACGGCGCCGCGCGACCGGCAGCGCCACCCCTGGTACGCGGGCCACGGCTACGCCTCCGTACGCGTCGATGCCCGTGGGCACGGCAACAGTGAGGGGCTGCCGGGCGACGCGTACGACGCGACCGGGCCCGCCGACGGGGTCGCCGTCGTCCACTGGCTGGCCGGGCAGGAGTGGTGTTCCGGCCGGGTCGGCATGTTCGGCATCTCCTGGGGCGGCTCCATCTCGCTCCGGATCGCCGCGCTCGCCCCCGAGCCGCTGAAGGCGATCGTCACGGTCTGCTCGACCGACGACCGCTACGACAACGACGCGCACTACATGGGTGGCTCGGTCCTCGCCGTCGGCATGCACGCCCGGGCGGCCACCACGCTGGCCTTCACCGCCCGGCCGCCGGACCCGGCGCACGTCGGTGACGGCTGGAAGGCCATGTGGCTGAAGCGGCTCGAAGCGGTCGACCCGCCCATCCACACCTGGCTGGCGCACCGGACCCGCGACGCCTACTGGGCCCACGGCAGCGTCTGCGAGGACTACTCCGCCATCGAGGCGCACGTGCTCGCGGTCGGCGGGTGGCACGACCCGTACCGCGACACGGTGCTGCGGCTCGTCGCACACCTCGACCCGGCGAAGGTGCGCGGCCTGATCGGGCCGTGGTCGCATCAGTACCCGGACCGCGGCCTGCCGCCGGGCCCGTCGATCGGCTTCCTCCAGGAGACGCTGCGCTGGTGGGACCAGTATCTGAAGGGCGAGGACACCGGTGTCATGTCCGAGCCACTGCTGCGGTCCTGGATCAGCGAGTCGCACCGGCCCGCGACGGTGTACGAGACGCTTCCCGGCCGGTGGGTCGGCGACACCGGCCGGCCGTCGGAGAACGTCGCGACGGTCGCGTACGCCCTCCGGGGCGGCCCGCAGACCGTGCGCTCGCCGCAGCAGACCGGGCTGGACGCCGGGCGCTTCGTCCCGTTCGGCAACGACGCCGATCTGCCGCCCGACCAGCGGGACGAGGACGCCAAGTCGGTCTCGTTCGAGTTCCCGGTCGAGGACGCCCCCCTCGAGATCCTGGGCCGTCCACGGGTGAAGCTCCGGATCCGGATGGACGTACCGCGCGGCCAGGCGATCGTCCGGCTCTGCGACGTCACACCCGACGGGGCCTCCACGCTCGTCACCCGCGGCGTCCTCAACCTGTCCGCGCGGCACGGCCGCGACCGGTCCGACGACTGGACGCCCGGCGCGACCGAGGACGTCACCTTCGAGCTGAACGGCATCGGGCACACCTTCTCGCCCGGCCACCGGATCAGGCTCGCCGTCTCGTCCTCGTACTGGCCGTGGATCTGGCCGCAGGCCGGTTCGGCGGGGTTCACCCTGGAAGCGGACGGCAGTCTCGTCGAACTGCCGGTGCGCCACCGCACCGAGGAACCGTCGATCACATTCGAGGAGGCGGAGCAGGCGGAACCGCTCCTCGTCGTCCTCCCGGTGACGCTCGACGAGCCGCGCCCCGAGCGCCTGGTGGTCCGCGATGTCGCCAAGGGCGAATGGCGGCTGGAGGTCGACCCGCGCTACGGCGGCACACGCGTTCACCCGGACGGCCTCGAATTCACCGAGGACGGGATGGATGTGTACACGATCCAGGAGAACGACCCGCTGTCGGCACGCACCCGCTCCGACTGGACGATCAGGCTCCACCGGCCGGAGACGGCCTGGGACGTGAAGATCGAGACGCGGTCCGAGATCCGTGGGGACGAGCACGACTTCCTCACCTCCGACGAGATGGTGTGCAGGGACGGCGACGAGATCGTCTTCCACCGCACCTGGGTGAAGCGGATCCCCCGCACGGCGGGCTGAACCACCGCCGCACCCCGTCCGACGTGGGGGTACGGCGGAACTTTCCGGGAATGCGGCGAAGTTGAGGCACTGCCGCGCGGTGGCCACACCGACGTAACGTGTCCCCCAAGCGACCTGGAAAGCGAGGCAGCACCACATGCCCGAGCAGAGCAGCCCGCTCGATCTGGCCGAGGGCGATCCCTTCGGTCCGCACAACCTTCCGTACGGCGTCTTCTCCACGACCGGCCACCCCGCCGAGCGCCGTGTCGGTGTCCGCATCGGCAACCATGTGCTGGACGCCGGAGCCGCGGCACACGCGCTCGGCTCGCCCTACGCGCAGCTCCTCGCCCAGCCGGACCTGACCGCGCTGCTGTCGGCCGGCCGCACCGCCTGGCGGGACGTCCGGCGGGCGCTGACCGCATGGGTGACGGTCCCGGCGCACCGTGCGGACATCGAGCCGCTGCTGCACCCCGTCGAGTCGGTGACGCTCCATCTGCCGTACCAGGTCGCGGACTACGTCGACTTCTACGCGAGCGAGAACCACGCCACCAACGTCGGAAGGATCTTCCGCCCGGACGGCGACCCGCTCACCCCCAACTGGAAGCACCTCCCGATCGGGTACCACGGCCGCTCCGGCACCATCGTCGTCTCCGGTACGGATGTGGTGCGCCCCGCCGGCCAGCGCAAAGCGCCCTCCGACGCCGCCCCGGTCTTCGGCCCCTCGGTCAAGCTGGACATCGAGGCCGAGGTCGGCTTCCTCGTCGGCGTGGGGTCCGAGCAGGGCCGCCCGGTCGCGCTCGGCGACTTCCGTGACCATGTGTTCGGGCTCTCGCTGCTCAACGACTGGTCCGCGCGGGACATCCAGGCGTGGGAGTACGTCCCGCTGGGCCCGTTCCTCGGCAAGTCCTTCGCCACGTCCGTATCCGCGTGGGTGACCCCGCTCGAAGCCCTGGAAGCGGCCCGGATCGCACCGCCCGCCCGGGACTTCCCGCTCCTCCCCTATCTGGAGGACGGGGGCGAGGAGGAGCCCGGCGGCCTCGACCTACGGATCTCCGTCGCGATCAACGGACAGCTGGTCGCCGAGCCGCCGTTCGCCACCATGTACTGGACGGCGGCCCAGATGCTGGCGCAGATGACGGTGAACGGCGCGTCGCTGCGTACCGGCGACCTGTACGGCTCCGGCACGGTCAGCGGCCCCGAGGCGGGCCAGCGCGGTTCCCTGCTCGAACTCACCTGGAACGGACGCGACCCGCTGGACCTCCCGGACGGCAAGCGGACGTTCCTGGAGGACGGCGACACGGTGACGCTGACGGCCTGGGCACCGGGCCCGCACGGCACGCGGGTGGGCCTCGGCGAAGTGACGGGCCGAATCGTGCCGACGCCATGACCCCGGCTCACCCGGGACTCACGCTCCCCGAGGAACTGCTGCTGCTCGCACTGGACCCGCAGCGGGGCAAGCCGTACTGCCGCAATCGCTTCCTGGAGTACGGGATGGCGGGCGCGGTCCTCGCGGAGCTGGAGTTCCAGGGCCGGATCACCGAGCAGCTCGGCCGGATACGGGTGATCGACCCGCTGACTCCCCAGGACCCGCTCCTCGCACAGGTCCTGGGGAGTCTGCCGGCCCCGGACCAGGGCAGCTTCGCGGGCGGCGTCAGCGCGAAGCGGTGGATCCGGCGGACCGGCCGGCACGTCGAGGAGCTGTGCCTGGACCACCTGGTCGACCGCGCGGTCCTGCGCAGGGAGACCCACCGCTTCCTCGGCCTGCTGCCGTACCACCGCCACCCGGCGGCGGCCCCGGACCTGCCGGCCTCGGTCCGGGAACGCTTCACGGCCGCCCGGACGGCCGGCTTCCCGGACCGGCGCAGCCGCACGCTGGCCGCGCTGGTCTCGGCGATCGGCCTGTCGAGCGCGGTGGCACAGGGCGGCTGGAGGGCCCGTTCGGAGATGCGCGACCTCGTACGCCAGGAGTGGACCGCGCACGCGGTGCACCGGAACGTCCGTCAGGACAAGGCGAACCGGAGCGGCGGGAGCGCGGGCGACAGCGGAGGAAGCGGGGACGGGGGCGGCGACTGATCGGGGGCGGGGCTGACCGCAGGGTGAGGCGGTCAGCCGCAGTCGGGGCCGATCCGGTTTCCGGTGCGCACTCCGTGGACAGCCGCGAGGCTGTCCACCACCGCCCGGCCCCGGACTCACTCGTACTCGGGCGGCTCCTCGTCCCAGCCGAACTCAGGGTCCGCATCCGGGAGCGCGGGTGCGACCGGGTGCGGGGCCGCCGGCTGACGGGTGGCCTCCACCGGAGCCGCGGCCGGCTCCCCGTCGCCCGGCTCGGGCGCCGCGGCCTCCCCGAACGACGCGAGCACCTCCAGCACCCCCTCGCCGTACGTCGCCAGCTTCTTCTCACCGAGGCCGCTGATCGTGCCCAGCTCGGTCAGGGAGCCGGGGCGCACGGACGCGATCTCCCGCAGCGTCGCGTCGTGGAAGATGACGTACGCCGGGACGCCCTGCTCCTTCGCCTGGGCGCCGCGCCAGGCGCGCAGCGCCTCGAAGACCGGTACGGCCTCCGGGGCCAGCTCGGCGACGGCCGCCGCCGCCTTCGGACTCCGTTCGCCCTTCGAGGAGCGCGACGCGGGCTTCGGCGCCTCCTTGCGCAGCCGTACCTCCCGCTCCCGGCCGAGCACCGAAGCGCTCTGCTCGGTGAGCACCAGCGTGCCGTACTCGCCCTCGACCTCCAGCAGGCCCTGGGCCAGCAACTGCCGCACCACGCCCCGCCATTCCGCCTCGGACAGCTCCTCGCCGATCCCGAACACCGACAGCTGGTCGTGATCGAACTGGATGACCTTCGCGGTCTTGCGGCCCAGCAGGATGTCGATGATCTGGCCGGCGCCGAACTTCTGGCCGCGCTCCCGCTTCAGCCGCACCACGGTGGACAGCAGCTTCTGCGCGGCCACCGTGCCGTCCCAGGTCTCGGGCGGGGTGAGGCACGTGTCGCAGTTGCCGCAGGCCGCCTTCTGCGGCTCCTGGCCGAAGTACGTCAGCAGCCGGGTGCGGCGGCAGTCGGCGGTCTCGCACAGGGCGAGCATCGCGTCGAGGTGGGCGCCCGCGCGGCGGCGGAACGCCTCGTCGCCCTCGCCACCCTGGATCAGCTTGCGCTGCTGCACGACGTCCTGGAGGCCGTAGGCCATCCAGGCCGTGGACGGCAGCCCGTCGCGGCCCGCGCGGCCGGTCTCCTGGTAGTAGCCCTCGACGGACTTCGGCAGGTCGAGGTGGGCGACGAACCGCACGTCCGGCTTGTCGATGCCCATGCCGAACGCGATCGTCGCCACGACGACCAGGCCGTCCTCGCGCAGGAACCGCGCCTGGTGGCGCGCCCGCGTCCCGGCGTCCAGACCCGC
Source organism: Streptomyces sp. NBC_01717 (assembly GCF_036248255.1). NCBI lineage: Bacteria > Bacillati > Actinomycetota > Actinomycetes > Kitasatosporales > Streptomycetaceae > Streptomyces > Streptomyces sp. NBC_01717. The sequence goes on from NZ_CP109178.1 coordinate 4,159,851, forward strand.
GTGGTACGGGACGGCCTCGATGCCGTTGCGGCAGAGGAACTCGGCTGTCTTCTCCGTCGAGTTGCGCGACAGGCAGTAGACGATGCCGACGTCCCCGGCGTGCTCCTCCTTCAGGAAGGACAGCAGCTGCTTCTTCGGGTCGGACTTCGACACGATCCGGTACTGGATGTTGGGCCGGTCGAAGCTGGCGACGAAGTGCTTCGCGTCGGGCATGCCGAGGCGCTGGGTGATCTCCTGGTGCGTGGCGTTCGTCGCCGTCGCCGTCAGGGCGATCCGCGGTACGTCGGGCCAGCGCTCGCCGAGCACGGACAGGGCCAGATAGTCCGGCCGGAAGTCGTGACCCCACTGGGCGACGCAGTGCGCCTCGTCGATGGCGAAGACGGAGATCTTGCCCCGCGCCAGCAGATTGAGGGTGGAGTCCAGGCGCAGCCGCTCCGGTGCCAGGTAGAGCACGTCGAGCTCACCGGCGAGATATGCGGCCTCCATCACACGGCGCTCGTCGAAGTCCTGCGTCGAGTTGATGAACCCGGCGCTCACACCGAGCGCCCGCAGAGCGTCCACCTGATCCTGCATGAGGGCGATCAGCGGCGAGACCACAATGCCCGTACCGGGTCTCACCAGGGCCGGGATCTGGTAGCAGAGGGACTTTCCGCCACCGGTCGGCATCAGGACGACGGCGTCACCGCCCGCCACCACATGGTCGACGACCGCTTCCTGCTCACCGCGGAACGCCTCGTAGCCGAACACCCGATGCAGCGTCCGCAATGCGTCGCTCTCGGTCACACCCATGGTCACGCCCGTCCCGCTCATCGCTCTGTCCCCCGGGGTCTGCCCTGTTCTGTCCGGCACCGTCCCTGCCACGATAAGCGCCGCGTACGACAACGCCGGACGGGCTTGACTTCTGGGGCCCGTCCGGCGTTTGCGTGGTCTCTGCGCGTTACCGCACGAACACTCCCGCCTGGCTCGCCAGGTCGAGGAAGTACTGCGGGGCCAGGCCCAGCACCAACGTGACCGCGACGCCGACCGCGATCGTCGTCATCGTCAGCGGCGACGGGACGGCGACCGTCGGGCCGTCCGCCTTCGGCTCGCTGAAGAACATCAGCACGATGACCCGGATGTAGAAGAACGCGGCGATCGCGGACGAGATCACACCGACCACGACCAGACCGCCTGCCCCGCCCTCGGCCGCCGCCTTGAAGACCGCGAACTTTCCGGCGAAGCCCGAGGTCAGCGGGATTCCGGCGAAGGCCAGCAGATACACCGCGAAGACCGCGGCGACCAGTGGCGAGCGCCGGCCGAGCCCGGCCCACTTCGACAGGTGCGTCGCCTCGCCGCCCGCGTCGCGCACCAGGGTGACTACGGCGAACGCGCCGACCGTCACGAAGGAGTACGCGCCCAGGTAGAAGAGCACCGAGGAGATGCCGCTGGGGGTCGTCGCGATGACACCGGCGAGGATGAAGCCGGCGTGCGCGATGGACGAGTAGGCCAGCAGCCGCTTGATGTCGGTCTGGGTGATGGCGACGATCGCGCCGCCCAGCATCGTGACGATCGCGATGGCCCACATGACCGGCCGCCAGTCCCAGCTGAGGCCCGGCAGCACCACGTACAGCAGGCGCAGCAGCGCACCGAACGCAGCGACCTTCGTGGCCGCCGCCATGAAGCCGGTGACCGGGGTCGGGGCACCCTGGTAGACGTCCGGGGTCCACATGTGGAACGGGACGGCACCGACCTTGAAGAGCAGCCCGGTCAGGATCATCGCGCCGCCGATCAGCAGCAGCGCGTCGTTGCCCATGGTGTCGGCGAGCGCCGGGTCGATCTGGGTGACGGAGCCGTCTACCACATCAGCGATGGCCGCGTACGAGACGGAGCCCGCGTACCCGTACAGCAGGGCGATCCCGAAGAGCAGGAACGCCGACGAGAAGGCGCCGAGCAGGAAGTACTTCACCGCGGCCTCCTGCGACATCAGCCGCTTGCGGCGGGCGACGGCGCACAGGAGGTAGAGCGGGAGGGAGAAGACCTCCAGGGCCACGAAGAGCGTCAGCAGGTCGTTGGCCGCCGGGAAGACCAGCATGCCGGCCACCGAGAAGAGGAGCAGCGGGAAGACCTCGGTGGTGGTGAAGCCCGCCTTGACCGCGGCCTGCTCGCTGTCGCTGCCGGGGACGGACGCGGCTTGCGCGGCGAACGAGTCGACGTGGTTGCCGTGCGCCACGGGGTCGAGCCGGCGCTCGGCGAACGTGAAGACGGCGACCAGCGACGTCAGCAGGATGGTGCCCTGCAGGAACAGGGCGGGTCCGTCGACGGCGATGGCACCCATCGCGGCGATGTGTGCCTTCGTCGTGCCGTATCCCCCCGCTGCGAGGCCGACGACCGCGGCGAATGCGGCGGCGAGGGCGACGACGGTCAGGAAGACCTGCGTGTAGTAGCGGGCCCGGCGCGGCACGAAGGCCTCGACGAGTACGCCGACGACGGCGACACCGATCACGATGAGGACCGGGGTCAGCTGGGCGTACTCGATGACCGGTGCGTTGAACTTCTCTTTCGGGGCGGCCGATGTCACCCCGCCCGCCATTGTCCACAGGCTGTGGACAGCTGTTGCGCTCACTTGGCGGCCTCCACCTCAGGCTGGGGGTCCTTCTTCTGGACGTCCGACATGGTGTGCTGCACCGCGGGGTTGACGATCTCCGTCAGCGGCTTCGGATAGACACCCAGGAAGATCAGCAGCGCGATCAGCGGGAGGACCACCACCAGCTCCCGGGCCTTGAGGTCGGCCATGCCCTGGACCCCGGCCTTCACCGGGCCCGTCATCGTCCGCTGGTAGAGGACGAGGACGTAGAGCGCGGCGAGCACGATGCCGGTGGTGGCGACGATGCCGGCCGCCGGGTAGGCGCTGAACGTGCCGACCAGGACCAGGAATTCACTGACGAACGGCGAGAGTCCGGGCAGCGACAGGGTGGCGAGCCCGCCGATCAGGAAGGTGCCGGCCAGGACCGGCGCCACCTTCTGCACTCCGCCGTAGTCGGCGATGAGCCGCGAACCGCGCCGGGTGATCAGGAAGCCGGCCACCAGCATCAGCGCGGCCGTCGAGATGCCGTGGTTGACCATGTAGAGCGTGGCGCCCGACTGTCCCTGGCTGGTCATCGCGAAGATGCCCAGGATGATGAAGCCGAAGTGCGAGATCGACGCGTAGGCGATCAGCCGCTTGATGTCGCGCTGGCCGACGGCGAGCAGCGCCCCGTACACGATGCTGATCAGCGCCAGGACCAGGATCACCGGCGTCGCCCACTTGCTGGCCTCCGGGAACAGCTGGAGGCAGAAGCGGAGCATCGCGAACGTGCCGACCTTGTCGACGACCGCGGTGATCAGGACGGCGACCGGGGAGGTCGCCTCCCCCATGGCGTTGGGCAGCCAGGTGTGCAGTGGCCAGAGCGGGGCCTTCACCGCGAAGGCGAAGAAGAACCCGAGGAACAGCCAGCGTTCGGTGCTGGTCGCCATGGAGAGCGAGCCGTTGGCACGGGCCTCCGCGATCTCGGAGAGCGAGAAGGTGCCCGCGACGACGTACAGGCCGATGACGGCGGCCAGCATGATGAGCCCGCCGACCAGGTTGTAGAGGAGGAACTTCACGGCTGCGTAGGAGCGTTGCGCCGCGGCGTTCTCGTCACTGCCGGTGTGGGCCCGGTCCCCGAAGCCGCCGATGAGGAAGTACATCGGGATGAGCATGGCTTCGAAGAGGATGTAGAAGAGGAAGACGTCGGTGGCCTCGAAGGAGAGGATCACCATCGCTTCGACCATCAGGATCAGGGCGAAGAAGCCCTGGGTGGGGCGCCAGCGCGAGGACTTCGTCTCCAGCGGGTCGGCGTCGTGCCAGCCGGCCAGGATGACGAACGGGATCAGCAGGGCGGTGAGCGCCATGAGCGCCACCCCGATGCCGTCCACCCCGAGTTCGTACCGGACACCGAAGTCCTTGATCCAGGCGTGTGATTCGGTGAGCTGGTAGCGGGCGCCGCCGGGCTCGAAGCGGGCGAGCGCGACGCCCGCCAGCACGAGCGTGGCGAGCGAGAAGAGCAGCGCCAGCCATTTGGCGGCGGTGCGCCGGGCGGCCGGGACGGCTGCGGTGGCGATCGCGCCGATCGCCGGGAGCGCCGCCGTCGCTGTCAGGAGGGGAAAGGACATGTGATCAGACCGCCCTCATCAGCAGGGTCGCGGCGATGACGACCGCCGTACCGCCGAACATCGAGACCGCGTAGGAGCGGGCGTAGCCGTTCTGCAGCTTGCGCAGCCGGCCGGAGAGCCCGCCCATCGACGCGGCCGTGCCGTTGACGACGCCGTCGACCAGGGTGTGGTCGACGTACACCAGGGAGCGGGTGAGGTGCTCACCGCCGCGGACCAGGACCACGTGGTTGAAGTCGTCCTGCAGGAGGTCGCGGCGGGCGGCCCGGGTGAGCAGTGAGCCGCGCGGGGCGACGACCGGTACCGGCCGACGCCCGTACATCGACCAGGCGATGGCGACGCCGATGACGAGTACCACCATGGTGGCGGCGGTGACGGTCGCGGCACCGACCGGCGATTCCCCGTGGCTGTGGCCGGTGACCGGCTCCAGCCAGTTCAGGAAGCGGTCGCCGATGGAGAAGAAGCCTCCGGCGAAGACCGAACCGAGCGCCAGGACGATCATGGGGATCGTCATCGACTTCGGGGACTCGTGCGGATGCGGCTCATGGCCTTCCGCGTCGGGCTGCCACCGCTTCTCGCCGAAGAACGTCAGCAGCATCACGCGCGTCATGTAGAACGCGGTGATCGCGGCGCCCAGCAACGCGACGCCGCCGAGGATCCAGCCCTCGGTGCCGCCCTTGGCGAACGCCGCCTCGATGATCTTGTCCTTGGAGAAGAAGCCGGACAGGCCGGGGAAGCCGATGATCGCCAGATAGCCGAGGCCGAAGGTGATGAAGGTGACCGGCATGTACGTGCGCAGGCCGCCGAACTTCCGCATGTCGACCTCGTCGTTCATGCCGTGCATGACCGAACCGGCGCCGAGGAAGAGCCCGGCCTTGAAGAAGCCGTGCGTCACCAGGTGCATGATCGCGAAGACGTAGCCGATCGGGCCGAGCCCGGCGGCCAGGATCATGTAGCCGATCTGCGACATCGTCGACCCGGCGAGGGCCTTCTTGATGTCGTCCTTCGCGCAACCGACGATCGCACCGAAGAGCAGCGTGACCGCACCGACGACCACGACGACCAACTGTGCGTCCGGCGCGGCGTTGAAGATCGCGCCGGAGCGGACGATCAGATAGACGCCCGCGGTCACCATGGTGGCGGCGTGGATGAGGGCGGAGACCGGGGTCGGGCCCTCCATCGCGTCGCCGAGCCAGGACTGCAGCGGCACCTGGGCCGACTTGCCGCAGGCGGCGAGCAGCAGCATCAGGCCGATCGCTGTCAGCTTGCCCTCGCCCGTCTCCCCGGTCGATGCCAGGACGGGCCCGAAGGCGAACGTGCCGAACGTGGTGAACATCAGCATGATCGCGATCGACAGGCCCATGTCGCCGACCCGGTTGACCAGGAACGCCTTCTTGGCGGCGGTCGCCGCACTGGGCTTGTGCTGCCAGAAGCCGATCAGCAGGTACGACGCCAGACCGACGCCCTCCCACCCGACGTACAGCAGCAGGTAGTTGTCGGCGAGGACCAGCAGGAGCATCGCCGCGAGGAACAGGTTCAGATAGCCGAAGAACCGGCGCCGGCGCTCGTCGTGCTCCATGTAGCCGATCGAGTAGATGTGGATCAGGGTGCCCACACCGGTGATCAGCAGTACGAACGTCATCGACAACTGGTCGAGCTGGAAGGCCACATCGGCCTGGAAGCCCTCGACCGGGATCCAGCTGAACAGGTACTGGTGCAGCGCCCGGTGGTCGGCGCCCTTCCCCAGCATGTCGACGAAGAGCACCGCACCGATGACGAATGAAACGGCGGCGAGCAGCGTGCCGATCCAGTGTCCGGAGCGGTCCAGCCGACGGCCTCCGCAGAGCAGGACGGCCGCTCCGAGCAGGGGCGCCGCGACAAGCAGCGCAATGAGGTTGTCCACGATTCAGCGTCCCCTTACAACTTCATCAGGCTGGCGTCGTCGACCGAGGCCGAGTGGCGGGAACGGAACAGCGACACGATGATCGCGAGCCCGACCACGACCTCGGCGGCGGCGACGACCATCGTGAAGAAGGCGATGATCTGGCCGTCGAGGTTGCCGTGCATCCGGGAGAAGGTGACGAACGCGAGGTTGCAGGCGTTGAGCATCAGCTCGACGCACATGAACACCACGATCGCGTTCCGCCTGATCAGCACCCCGGACGCACCGATGGTGAACAACAGAGCAGCGAGATAGAGGTAGTTGACCGGGTTCACTTGGCGACCCCCTCTTCTTCGTTGTCACGGCCGAGCCGCTCCTCGGAGCGCTGCTCCAGGGCCTTGAGCTGGGCGAGCGACTCGTTCGACACGTCGCGGATCTGGCCGCGCTTGCGCAGCGTCTGCATGACGGTGAGCTCGGACGGGGTGCCGTCCGGGAGCAGACCGGCGATGTCCACCGCGTTGTGCCGGGCGTAGACGCCGGGGGCGGGCAGCGGCGGCAGGTGATTGCCGCGTACGCGCTCCTCGGACATCTCCCGCTGGGTCTTGGCCCGTTCGGTGCGCTCGCGGTGCGTGAGCACCATCGCGCCGACCGTGGCCGTGATCAGCAGGGCGCCGGTGATCTCGAAGGCGAAGACGTACTTGGTGAAGATGAGGCTGGCCAGCCCCTCGACGTTCCCGCCGTGCGCGGCGTTGGCGGTGCCGAGTCCGTTGAAACTGTTCAGGGATGCGTGGGCGATGCCCGCGATCAGCAGGACACCGAAGCCGAGTCCGCACCCCACGGCCAGCCAGCGCTGGCCCTTGAGGGTCTCCTTCAGTGAGTCCGCCGCCGTGACACCGACGAGCATGACCACGAAGAGGAACAGCATCATGATCGCGCCCGTGTAGACGACGATCTGGACGACGCCGAGGAAGTACGCGCCGTTGGCGAGGTAGAAGACCGCAAGGACGATCATGGTCCCGGCCAGGCTCAGCGCACTGTGCACGGCCTTCTTCATCAGTACCGTGGACAGCGCTCCGAGCACGGCGACCGTGCCGAGCAGCCAGAACTGGACGGCCTCCCCGGTCGACGTGAGGGAGGCTGCGGCGAGGCCGGTCATGCGTCCACCTCCTGGGCCGCGCCGTCGTTCTCGTCGTCGCCGTCGGACGGCTTCTCGCCCTTGGAGACCGCGACCTGACGCTCCGTACCGGGCGCGACCTCCGTCACCAGGCCCCGGTAGTAGTCCTGCTCGTCCATCCCCGGGAAGATCGCGTGCGGGGTGTCGACCATGCCTTCCTCCAGGCCCGCGAGCAGCTCACTCTTGGTGTAGATGAGGCTCTCGCGGGTGGTGTTGGCGAGCTCGAACTCGTTGGTCATCGTCAGCGCCCGGGTCGGGCAGGCCTCGATGCACAGTCCGCAGAGAATGCAGCGCGCGTAGTTGATCTGGTAGACGCGGCCGTAGCGCTCACCCGGGGAGTAGCGCTCCTCGTCGGTGTTGTCCGCGCCCTCCACATAGATGGCGTCGGCCGGACAGGCCCAGGCGCACAGCTCGCAGCCGACGCACTTCTCCAGGCCGTCGGGGTGACGGTTGAGCTGATGCCGGCCGTGGAAGCGCGGCGCCGTCACCTTCTGCTGTTCCGGGTACTGCTCGGTCAGCCGCTTCTTGAACATGGCCTTGAAGGTCACGCCGAAGCCGGCCACAGGGTTCTGGAACTTCTCCCCCGAGGGTTCCGATGACTCAGGCACCGTCAGCCTCCTTTCCGTCACTCGGACTTGCGCCCATCTGACTGCCGTCACTCTGAGTATCCGGCCCCCCACTGACAACGAGCTCCCGCTCATGCCGTGGCCTGCGTCGCGGTACCGGCGGCAGGGTCTGTCCGGGCAGCGGCGGCACCGGGAATCCGCCCGCCATCGGGTCGAACGCGGGTCCTGGTTCCGGTGCCGGTTCCGCCCCGGCCCCCTTGGCCGAGCGGTCCCGGAAGATGTCGACGACGAAGGAGATCAGCAGGATCGCGATCACGGCGCCCGCCACGGACAGCAACAGCGAGTTGAAGTCGTAGCCGTCGTTGCGCAGAGCCCGCACGGTCGCGACCAGCATCAGCCAGACCACGGAGACCGGGATCAGGATCTTCCAGCCGAGCTTCATCAGCTGGTCGTAGCGGACGCGGGGCAGGGTGCCGCGCAGCCAGATGAAGAAGAAGAGCAGCAACTGGACCTTGACGACGAACCACAGCATCGGCCACCAGCCGTGGTTCGCCCCCTCCCAGAAGGTGCTGATCGGCCACGGGGCCCGCCAGCCGCCCAGGAACAGGGTCGTGGAGACCGCGGAGACGGTGACCATGTTGACGTACTCGGCGAGCATGAACATCGCGAACTTGATCGACGAGTACTCGGTGTTGAAACCGCCGACCAGGTCGCCCTCGGACTCCGGCATGTCGAACGGGGCTCGGTTGGTCTCGCCGACCATCGTGACGATGTAGATGATGAACGAGACCGGCAGCAGGATGATGAACCAGCGGTCGTGCTGCGCCTCCACGATCTTCGAGGTCGACATCGACCCGGAGTAGAGGAAGACGGAGGCGAACGCCGCTCCCATCGCGATCTCGTACGAGATCATCTGCGCACACGAGCGCAGGCCGCCGAGCAGCGGGTACGTCGATCCGGAGGACCAGCCGGCCAGCACGATGCCGTAGATCCCGACCGAGGCGACCGCGAGGATGTAGAGCATCGCGATCGGCAGGTCGGTGAGCTGCATCGCCGTACGGTGGCCGAAGATCGAGACCTCGTTGCCGGACGGCCCGAACGGGATCACCGCGATCGCCATGAACGCCGGTACGGCGGCGACGATCGGCGCGAGGACATAGACGACCTTGTCCGCCCGCTTGACGACGAGGTCTTCCTTCAGCATCAGCTTGATGCCGTCGGCGAGCGACTGGAGCATGCCCCAGGGGCCGTGCCGGTTGGGGCCGATGCGCAGCTGCATCCAGGCGACGACCTTGCGCTCCCACACGATGGAGAAGAGCACGGTCACCATCAGGAACGCGAAGCAGAACACCGCCTTGATGACGACGAGCCACCAGGGGTCGGTGCCGAACATCGACAGATCCTCGGCGGCGAGTACGGCACGGTCAGGTGCCGCGGCCAGTTGAGCGAGGGCAGTCACGCTCGCACCTCCGGTGTGACGTCGGGAGTACCCGGTGCGGCGGGACCGATCCGGACCAGGCCGCCGGGGTGGGCGCCGGTGTCGGCCGGGACACCCCGCCCGACGGAGTTCAGCGGCACCCAGACCACGCGGTCCGGCATGTCGGTGACCTGCAGCGGGAGCTCGACGCTGCCGGACGGGCCGGTGACGGCCAGCAGGTCGCCGTCCTTCACCCCTGTCTCGGCGGCGGTGACGGCGGAGAGCCGGGCGACCGCGGCGTGCCGGGTGCCGGCCAGCGCGGCGTCGCCCTCCTGGAGCCTGCCCTGGTCGAGCAGGAGCCGGTGGCCCGCGAGGACCGCCTCGCCCTCGCCGGCCCGGGGCAGCGGCTGCGCCGACTCCTGCGGGTCGGAGGCGTGTGTGCCGGTCCAGCCGCCGAGCCGGTCCAGCTCACGGCGTACGGACTTCACATCCGGCAGCGCGAAGTGGACGTCCAGCGCGTCGGCCAGCATGTGCAGGACCCGCGCGTCCGTCGGGGCGGGCGTCCGCGTCAGCTGCTCGGGCTTGAGCGCGGCCTCGAACATCCGCGCCCTGCCCTCCCAGTTGAGGAAGGTGCCGGCCTTCTCGGCCACTGCTGCGACCGGGAACACCACGTCGGCCCGCTCGGTGACCTCGCTGGGCCTCAGCTCCAGCGAGACGAGGAAGCCGACCTGGTCCAGTGCCTCCAGGGCACGTGCCGGGTCCGGCAGATCGACGGCCTCGACGCCGGCGACGAGCAGCGCGCCCAGTTCGCCGGTGGCCGCGGCCTCGAGGATCTGACCGGTGTCGCGACCGAACCGGGCGGGCAGTTCGGCGACGCCCCAGACGGCCGCCACCTCGTCCCTGGCCCGCGGGTCGGTGGCCGGTCGGCCGCCGGGCAGCAGCGACGGGAGCGCGCCCGCCTCCACCGCACCGCGCTCGCCGGCCCGGCGCGGGATCCACACCAGCCGGGCCCCGGTCGCGGTCGCGGCCCGTACCGCGGCGGTCAGCCCGCCCGGCACCGCGGCCAGTCGCTCGCCGACCACGATCACGGCGCCCTCGCCGCGCAGCGCCTCGGCGGCCGCGGCCCCGTCACCGTCGAGTCCGACGCTGCCCGCGATCGCGTCCAGCCACTCGGTCTCGGTGCCGGGTGCGGCGGGAAGCAGCGTGCCGCCCGCCTTCGTCAGCCCGCGGGTGGCGTGCGAGGCGACGGCGAAGGTGCGCTGGCCGTGCTTGCGGTTGGCCTTGCGCAGCCGCAGGAAGACGCCGGGGGCCTCCTCCTCGGACTCGAAGCCGACCAGCAGTACGGTCGACGCCTTCTCCAGCGTGCTGTACGTGAGGCCGCTGCCGTCCAGGTCACGTCCGCGTCCTGCGACCCGGGCGGCCAGGAAGTCGGCCTCCTCGCTGCTGTGCACCCGGGCCCTGAAGTCGATGTCGTTCGTATCGAGGGCGATCCGGGCGAACTTGCTGTACGCGTACGCGTCCTCGACGGTCAGCCGGCCGCCCGTGAGGACTCCGGCCCTGCCGCGTGCGGCGGCGAGCCCGGTGGCCGCGGCCTCCAGCGCCTCGGGCCAGCTCGCCGGTGCGAGGACGCCCTCCTCGTTACGTACCAGCGGAGTGGTGAGCCGGTCCCGCTGCTGTGCGTAACGGAACCCGAAGCGGCCCTTGTCGCAGACCCACTCCTCGTTGACCTCGGGGTCGTTGGCGGCGAGCCGCCGCATGACCTTGCCGCGCCGGTGGTCGGTGCGGGTCGCGCAGCCGCCCGCGCAGTGCTCGCAGACCGACGGCGACGACACCAGGTCGAAGGGCCGGGAGCGGAATCGGTAGGCCGCCGAGGTCAGCGCGCCGACCGGGCAGATCTGGATGGTGTTGCCGGAGAAGTACGACTGGAACGGGTCGCCCTCGCCCGTACCGACCTGCTGGAGCGCGCCGCGCTCGATCAGCTCGATCATCGGGTCGCCCGCCACCTGGTTGGAGAACCGGGTGCAGCGCGCACAGAGCACACACCGCTCACGGTCCAGCAGCACCTGGGTGGAGATCGGGACGGGCTTCTCGTACGTCCGCTTCTTTCCGTCGAACCGGGAGTCCGGGTCGCCGTGCGACATCGCCTGGTTCTGCAGCGGGCACTCGCCGCCCTTGTCGCAGACCGGGCAGTCCAGCGGGTGGTTGATCAGCAGCAGCTCCATCACCCCGCGCTGCGCCTTGTCGGCGACCGGTGAGGTGAGCTGCGACTTGACGACCATGCCGTCGGTGCAGGTGATGGTGCAGGACGCCATCGGCTTGCGCTGGCCCTCGACCTCGACGATGCACTGCCGGCAGGCGCCGGCCGGGTCGAGGAGCGGGTGGTCGCAGAAGCGCGGGATCTCGATCCCGAGGAGCTCGGCGGCCCGGATGACCAGGGTGCCCTTGGGCACGCTGATCTCGATGCCGTCGATCGTCAGCGTGACAAGGTCCTCGGGCGGGACCGCCGCCTCGCCGCCCCCGGAGGGCGCACTTGTGGTGACTGTCATGCGTTCACCCCCTGGTGAGAGTTCTTGTCGTCGGCCCAGGCGGTCGACTTGGCGGGATCGAAGGGGCAGCCCTTGCCGGTGATGTGCTGCTCGTACTCCTCGCGGAAGTACTTCAGCGAGGAGAAGATCGGCGAGGCGGCGCCGTCGCCGAGGGCGCAGAAGGACTTGCCGTTGATGTTGTCGGCGATGTCGTTCAGCTTGTCGAGGTCGGCCATCTGCCCCTTGCCGGCCTCGATGTCGCGGAGCAACTGGACGAGCCAGTAGGTGCCCTCGCGGCACGGCGTGCACTTTCCGCAGGACTCGTGGGCGTAGAACTCGGTCCAGCGGGTGACGGCCCGCACCACGCACGTCGTCTCGTCGAAGCACTGGAGCGCCTTGGTGCCGAGCATGGAGCCGGCGGCGCCGACGCCCTCGTAGTCGAGGGGCACATCGAGGTGCTCGTCGGTGAACATCGGGGTGGAGGAGCCGCCCGGCGTCCAGAACTTCAGCCGGTGGCCGGGGCGCATGCCGCCGCTCATGTCGAGCAGCTGGCGCAGCGTGATGCCGAGCGGCGCCTCGTACTGGCCGGGGCTGGCGACGTGCCCGCTGAGCGAGTACAGCGTGAAGCCCGGGGACTTCTCGCTGCCCATCGACTTGAACCAGTCCTTGCCCTTGCTCAGGATCGCGGGAACCGACGCGATGGACTCGACGTTGTTCACCACGGTGGGGCAGGCGTACAGACCGGCGACCGCGGGGAAGGGGGGCCGCAGCCGGGGCTGGCCGCGTCGCCCTTCGAGCGAGTCGAGCAGCGCGGTCTCCTCACCACAGATGTACGCGCCCGCGCCCGCGTGCACGGTGAGTTCCAGGTCGAGCCCCGAGCCCAGGATGCTCGTCCCGAGGTAGCCCGCCTCGTAGGCCTCGCGCACGGCCTCGTGCAACCGCCTTAGTACGGGGACGACTTCACCGCGCAGATAGATGAAGGCGTGCGAGGACCGGATCGCGTAGCAGGCGATCACGATGCCCTCGATGAGGCTGTGCGGGTTGGCGAAGAGGAGCGGGATGTCCTTGCAGGTCCCGGGCTCCGACTCGTCGGCGTTGACCACCAGGTAGTGCGGCTTGCCGTCACCCTGCGGGATGAACTGCCACTTCATGCCGGTGGGGAAGCCGGCACCGCCGCGGCCGCGCAGTCCGGAGTCCTTGACGTACGCGATGAGGTCGTCCGGCGACATGGCGAGGGCCTTGCGCAGCCCCTCGTAGCCGCCGTGCCGCCGGTAGGTGTCCAGGGTCCAGGACTCGGGCTCGTCCCAGAAGGCGGAGAGCACGGGCGAGAGCAGCTTCTCGGGGCTGGCCCCGCTGCCGTTGCCGCCCCCGTCGTTGATTTCGGCTGCCAATGTCATCACTCCCCCTCCTCGGCTGCGGGACCGGCCGGGTGGTCCGGGTCGGATGCAGAGGTCTGCTGCGGTGCGTCGTGGGAGCTGAGGTGCTCGGCGCCCGGCTGCGGACGGTCCTGCGGAGCTTCCGCGCGGGCTGCCTCGCCACGCGGAGCGACGACCTTCGGGTGCAGCTCCTCGCCCTTCGCCAACCGGAGGCCGACGAGCGAGGCGGGGCCGGCGCCACCGGTGGCCTCGACGGCGCCGGGGCGCTGGTCGGGGAAGCCGGCCAGGATCCGGGCGGTCTCTTTGTACGAGCAGAGCGGGGCGCCGCGGGTGGGTTCGACGGTGCGCCCGGCGATCAGGTCGTCGACGAGCTGTGTCGCGCTCTCCGGCGTCTGGTTGTCGAAGAACTCCCAGTTGACCATCACGACGGGTGCGAAGTCGCAGGCCGCGTTGCACTCGATGTGTTCGAGGGTGACCTTGCCGTCCTCGGTCGTCTCGTTGTTGCCGACGCCGAGGTGCTGCTTGAGCCGGTCGAAGATGGCGTCGCCGCCCATCACCGCACACAGCGTGTTGGTGCAGACGCCGACCTGGTAGTCGCCGCTCGGCCTGCGCCGGTACATCGAGTAGAAGGTGGCGACCGCGGTGACCTCGGCGGTGGTGAGGCCGAGCAGCTCGGCGCAGAGCGCCATGCCCGTACGGGAGACGTACCCCTCCTCGGACTGCACCAGGTGCAGCAGCGGCAGCAGCGCGGAGCGGCTGTCGGGGTAGCGGGCGATCACCTCCTTCGCGTCCGCTTCGAGCCTGGCGCGCACCTCGGCCGGGTAGGCGGGGGCGGGGAGCTGCGGCATCCCCAGACTGACTTCCTGACGTACTTCGGTCACCGGTCGACGCCTCCCATCACGGGGTCGATGGACGCGACGGCGACGATGACGTCGGCGACCTGGCCGCCCTCGCACATCGCCGCCATGGCCTGAAGATTGGTGAAGGACGGGTCGCGGAAGTGGACCCGGTAGGGGCGGGTTCCGCCGTCCGAGACGACATGCACGCCGAGCTCGCCCTTGGGCGACTCGACGGCGGTGTACGTCTGGCCGGCCGGGACCCGGAAGCCCTCGGTCACCAGCTTGAAGTGGTGGATCAGGGCCTCCATGGAGGTGCCCATGATCTTCTTGATGTGATCGAGCGAGTTGCCGAGGCCGTCGGGTCCGAGCGCGAGCTGCGCGGGCCAGGCGATCTTCTTGTCGGCGACCATCACCGGTCCCGGGGCGAGCCGGTCGATGCACTGCTCGATGATCCGCAGCGACTGGCGCATCTCCTCGAGACGGATGAGGAAGCGGCCGTAGGCGTCGCAGCTGTCGGCGGTGGGGACGTCGAACTCGTAGTTCTCGTACCCGCAGTACGGGTCCGTCTTGCGCAGGTCGTGCGGGAGTCCGGCGGAGCGCAGGATCGGACCGGTGGCGCCCAGCGCCATGCAGCCGGTCAGGTCGAGGTAGCCGACGTCCTGCATGCGGGCCTTGAAGATCGGGTTGCCGGTGGCGAGCTTGTCGTACTCCGGCAGGTTGTTCTTCATGGTCTTCACGAACTCGCGCAGCTGGTCGATCGCGCCCGGCGGCAGGTCCTGGGCGAGTCCGCCGGGCCGGACGAACGCGTGGTTCATCCGGAGCCCGGTGATCAGCTCGAAGAGATCGAGAACCAGTTCACGATCGCGGAACCCGTAGATCATGATCGTGGTGGCGCCGAGCTCCATGCCGCCGGTGGCGATGCATACCAGGTGCGAGGAGATCCGGTTGAGCTCCATCAGCAGAACGCGCAGGACGCTCGCCCGGTCGGGGATCTGGTCCTCGATGCCGAGCAGCTTCTCGACGCCCAGGCAGTACGCCGTCTCGTTGAAGAACGGCGTCAGGTAATCCATGCGCGTGACGAACGTGGTGCCCTGGGTCCAGTTCCGGAATTCGAGGTTCTTCTCGATGCCGGTGTGGAGGTAGCCGATGCCGCAGCGGGCCTCGGTGACGGTCTCGCCGTCGATCTCCAGGATCAGCCGCAGCACGCCGTGCGTGGACGGGTGCTGGGGGCCCATGTTGACGATGATGCGCTCGTCGTCGGACTTGACCGCCGACTCGACGACCTCGTCCCAGTCGCCGCCGGTGACTGTATATACAGTCCCCTCGGTCGTGGCTCGGGGCGTTGCGTGGGGAGTAGACATCAGGAGTACGACCTCCGCTGGTCCGGAGCCGGGATCTGGGCGCCCTTGTACTCGACGGCGATGCCACCGAGCGGGTAGTCCTTGCGCTGCGGGAAGCCCTGCCAGTCGTCCGGCATCATGATCCGGGTGAGGGCCGGGTGCCCGTCGAAGATGAGCCCGAAGAAGTCGTAGGTCTCACGCTCGTGCCAGTCGTTGGTCGGGTAGACCGCGACGAGCGACGGGACGTGCGGGTCGCTGTCCGGGGCCGAGACCTCCAGCCGGATCAGCCGGCCGTGAGTGATCGACCGCAGGTGGTAGACGGCGTGCAGCTCCCGGCCCTTGTCGCCGAGGAAGTGGACACCGCTCACCCCCGTACAGAGCTCGAAGCGCAGGGCCGGGTCGTCACGCAGGGTTCGAGCCACGGTGGGCAAGTGCTCGCGGGCGATGTGGAAGGTGAGTTCGCCGCGGTCGACGACGGTCTTCTCGATGGCGTTCTCGGGAAGCAGGTCCTGTTCCTCAAGGGCCCCTTCGAGTTCGTCGGCGACCTCGTCGAACCAGCCGCCGTACGGCCGGGGCGTGGCGCCCGGCAGCGTCACCGTGCGGACGAGGCCGCCGTAGCCGGAGGTGTCACCGCCGTTGTTGGCGCCGAACATGCCCTTCCGTACGCCGATGACCTCGCCGGTCTCGTCGCGCGGCGCGGGTACGCCGTTGCTGTTCTGCTCGTCGCTCACCGCAGCAGCCCCTTCATCTCGATCAGGGGAAGCGCCTTGAGTGCCGCGTCCTCCGCCTCGCGGGCGGCCTCCTCCGCGTTGACCCCGAGCTTGGAGCTCTGGATCTTCTGGTGGAGCTTGAGAATGGCGTCCATCAGCATCTCGGGACGCGGTGGACAACCCGGCAAATAGATATCGACCGGGACAATGTGATCAACACCCTGCACAATGGCATAATTGTTGAACATTCCACCTGATGATGCGCAAACCCCCATGGAGATAACCCACTTGGGATTCGGCATCTGGTCATAGACCTGCCTCAGGACGGGCGCCATCTTCTGGCTGACCCGCCCTGCCACGATCATCAGATCCGCCTGCCGCGGTGATCCGCGGAAGACCTCCATCCCGAAACGGGCCAGGTCGTAGCGCCCGGCCCCGGTCGTCATCATCTCGATGGCGCAGCAGGCGAGGCCGAAGGTGGCAGGGAATACGGAGGACTTCCGCACCCAGCCGGCGGCCTGCTCGACAGTGGTCAACACGAAGCCGCTGGGCAGCTTCTCTTCGAGTCCCATGGTGTGCCCCTCAGCCCCTCAGTCCCATTCCAGGCCGCCGCGACGCCACACATACGCGTAGGCGACGAAGACGGTGAGCACGAAGAGCAGCATCTCGACGAGCCCGAAGATCCCCAGGGCGTCGAAGGTGACCGCCCAGGGATAGAGGAAGACGATCTCGATGTCGAAGACGATGAAGAGCATCGCCGTCAGGTAGTACTTGATGGGGAAGCGGCCGCCTCCGGCTGGAGTGGGGGTGGGTTCAATACCGCACTCGTACGCTTCGAGCTTTGCTCGGTTGTATCGCTTCGGGCCGATAAGCGTGGCCATGACCACGGAGAAGATCGCAAACCCTGCCCCGAGGGCGCCGAGCACGAGGATGGGCGCGTAGGCATTCACGCTCCTCGCTCCTTCCAGTCGTCCTTGACCGTTGGACCGCATCGGGCGACCGGCTCGCCACCTCACCAAGATCGTGCACATGTGAGGCAGTTCACAAGCCCGACTGCCCCGCATCCTATGCCTGCCGTCCTGTGATCTGCGACACGGGGTGCTACACCGGCTTTGTGATCTCCACCACCAGGCGAAGGATCATGAAGCCGGATGAGAGGTGATCTTCGTACGCAAAGCGGCCGGGCGATCACGAGACGTGACATCTGATGTTGTTGCCGCTGGTCAAAGCGATGTTCCACTAACAATCAGACGCCTCGACATGCAAATTGGCAATGGGCGACGGGGAGTGATATGAGGATCCGTCCCGGTCTGAACTCACCCGCGCGAGGGGTTCACGGGGAGCGAAGTGGACGCGTGCGCACATTCGCGATCTTCCGGGCGAAAGGCCACCCGCCCGGCACCGCCGGCGGCGCCGGGCATGCCGGCTGCTCGTATGCCCACCACGTGACAGTCATGCTGTGACCTGCGTCACTCCACTCGACCTTCAACAAAAGCGGGCTTGGCCATTGGTGTGAACGGATGGTAAGTGGCGGGCAATTCGGGCGAATTCCCGAAAGGCCGTGATCACAGCGGTGATCACCCCTGCCCGTTTTGCCCGTTACGGCGTCAATAAGGGCCGCCAGAAAGCGGATTCACAGATTCCGTACGTAACTGTGTCGCAACACACGTTTCTTGAAGGGACCCCTGAGGCCCTGATAGCGCTAGTACTCATGTCCCACACCGCTCACATACCCAGCCACCGGAAGCCCCGCCGAAACGCCTCGAAGACGGCGCTGCGAGCCGGAGTTGCCGGTGGCGTCCTCAGCACCATCGCGGTCGCCGCGGCCGCCGGTCCGGCCCAGGCCGAGCCGGTGACCCAGACCATCGAGATGCCCACCCTCACCACCGGGCTCTCCACCGCCGTCGCCGCATCCGCCGAAGCCACGCAGCAGGTCGCCCTGGACCTGGAGACGCAGGCCCACGAGGACGCCGCCGCCACCACCGCCGCCAAGGCCGCCAAGACGGCCAAGGCCGAGGCCGTGCGCAAGGCGGAGGCCAAGAAGAAGGCGGAGGCGGCCGCCAAGGCCAAGGCCGAGGCCGCCCTGCGTGCCTCCCGCTCCGAGGCCCGTACGACGCTCAGCGCCACCTCCGGCTCCGCCTCCGTCGCCTCCTCGTCGAGCGCCACCGGCTCCGCCGCGTCCGTCATCTCGTTCGTCAGGGCGCAGGTCGGCGACGCGTACGTGTCCGGCGGCACCGGCCCCAACTCCTGGGACTGCTCCGGCCTGGTCCAGGCCGCGTTCCGCTCGGTGGGCGTCGACCTGCCGCGCGTCTCGCAGGCCCAGTCGACCGCCGGCACCCAGGTCTCCCTGAGCAACCTTCAGCCGGGCGACATCCTGTACTGGGGCGGCGCGGGCTCCGCGTACCACGTCGGTGTCTATGTGGGCGGCGGCCAGTTCGTCGGCGCGCAGAACCCGAGCACCGGTGTGGTGCTCCGCTCCCTGGACTACGACCCGCCGTCGGGCGCGGTCCGCGTTCTCTGAGCTCCTCGAGTTCTCTGAGTTCCTTGAGTTCTCGGATTCACAAGCGCATGTGATCCGGCTGAGGGCCGTCACTCCCCGCTCGGGAGTGACGGCCCTCAGTCGTACGGACGCCCCGGTCGGCCCCGCACTCACCCCAGGTCGAAGGTGTTCGGAAGCCCCAGCCCGAAGCGCACCTCGTCGATGCGCTTGAGGGGCTCCAGCTCGGGCGGCCGGTAGTGACCCCAGGTCGTGCAGCGCTCAGCGGTCGAGCCGTCGGCGTCGAGCAGCGCTCAGCGGTCGAGCCGTCGGCGTCGTGCGGCGCGTTGACCGCGTGCCGGGCGGCCTCGTCGGCCCCTCCATGGACGCCAGGGTCATTCCGGCGAGCGGCGGTGCGCCGTCTCCGACGAGATCGTCGCGGCCCACGCCCGGGAGGGCGTGGGCCGTCATCCCGGCTCAGGAGCTCGGGGCCACCTTCGCCAGGCCGTTGATGATGCGGTCCATCGCGTCGCCGCCCGTCGGGTCGGTGAGGTTGGCCAGCATCTTCAGCGTGAACTTCATCAGCAGCGGGTGCGTCAGACCGCGCTGCGTGGCGATCTTCATGACCTTCGGGTTGCCGATCAGCTTCACGAAGGCCCGGCCCATCGTGTAGTAGCCGCCGTAGGTCTCCTTGAGGATCTTCGGGTAGTTGTGCAGCGCCAGTTCGCGCTGGGCCGGGGTCGCGCGGGCGTGCGCCTGGACGATGACGTCCGCGGCGATCTGGCCCGACTCCATGGCGTATGCGATGCCTTCGCCGTTGAACGGGTTGACCATGCCGCCCGCGTCACCGACGAGCAGCAGACCCTTGGTGTAGTGCGGCTGGCGGTTGAAGGCCATCGGGAGCGCGGCGCCGCGGATCGGGCCCGTCATGTTCTCCTCGGTGTAGCCCCAGTCGGCGGGCATCGAGGCGCACCATGCCTTGAGGACCTCGCGCCAGTCCAGCTCCTTGAACGCGGACGACGAGTTGAGGATGCCGAGGCCGACGTTGGAAGTGCCGTCGCCCATGCCGAAGATCCAGCCGTAGCCGGGCAGCAGCCGGTCCTGGGGGCCGCGCCGGTCCCACAGTTCCAGCCAGGACTCCAGGTAGTCGTCTTCGTGCCGCGGCGAGGTGAAGTACGTACGCACCGCCACACCCATCGGGCGGTCCTCGCGGCGGTGCAGGCCCATGGCGAGCGACAGCCGGGTGGAGTTGCCGTCGGCGGCGACGACGAGCGGAGCGTGGAAGGTGACCGGGGTCTTCTCCTCGCCGAGCTTCGCGTTCACTCCGGTGATGTGGCCGGTGCGCCCGTCGACGATCGGGGCGCCGACGTTGCAGCGCTCGTACAGCCGCGCGCCCGCCTTCTGCGCCTGGCGGGCCAGCTGCTCGTCGAAGTCGTCGCGCTTGCGGACCAGACCGTAGTCCGGGTACGAGGCGAGGTCCGGCCAGTCCAGCTGGAGGCGGACGCCGCCGCCGATGATGCGCAGACCCTTGTTGCGCAGCCAGCCGGCCTCTTCGGAGATGTCGATGCCCATGGAGACGAGCTGCTTGGTGGCTCGCGGGGTGAGGCCGTCGCCGCACACCTTCTCGCGCGGGAAGGCGGTCTTCTCCAGCAGGAGAACGTCGAGTCCGGCCTTGGCGAGGTAGTACGCGGTCGTGGAGCCGGCTGGGCCCGCCCCGACGACGATCACATCCGCGCTGTGTTCGGAGAGGGGCTCGGTCACGGTCGGATCTCCCGAAGACTCGAAATCGCGTGCCGTGCGGCACATGTCCCGTGCAGTCTATGGGGGCCTGCTGATCAACCTTCCGAAGGGCTCCCCGATGCCCTCTGCCGCCCCCTCCGTGCAGCTGCGGTGCAGTGCCTCCGGCCGGCGCTGAAAGCGTGACGAGCAGGATCAGTCGAGGTCGTTGAGCATCCAGGTGGACAGGGCGGTGTCGAAGATCTGCCGGGCGTCCGACCAGTAGCGGTCGCGCTCGGTGGTGTAGATCGCGTACTCGGTGCCGTCGTCGGCGATGTAGCTCTGGTCGATGGCGTGGATGGTCTCGCCGCTCTGCTTGTCCTCGTACGTGTACTCCCAGATCGCGCCCTGGAATCCCTGGAAGGTGTTGGCACCGAGCTGCAGCCGCAGGTAGTTCTTCTGGTTGGCGTCGGCGGTCCGCTCCAGGTTCCGGAAGTTCTCGTACGAGGTGTACGGGGCGTTGCGGATGACGCCGACCTTCAGCTCGGCCCGGCCGGTGGAACCCGCGTACGTGATCTGGTGGTTCCTCTCGCTCTCCCGGTCCCACTGGACCGGAACGGCGAAGGAGAAGCCGGCACTGTCGGAGACCATCCGGTAGCCGCCGGGGACGGTGGGCGCGGCAGGGGGCGCGGTCGCGGACGCGGTGGGGGACGTGGTCGGTACCGGCGTCGGGGACGGCGTCGGGCCGGCTTCGGGGGGCGCGCTGTCACTGCTCCCGGACGCCGCGGGCTTGTTGTCCTCGGCGGCCGCCGCGGGCGGCTGCCGGCTGTCGCTCTTGTCGCTCTTGAGGAACAGGACTCCGGCGGTGATCCCGCCGCCCAGCACGACGGCTGCGACGAGGGTCACGCTCCAGACGACGACGGAGCGCCTACGGGCGGCGGTGGCGGCCGCTGCGGTGGCCGCCACAGCTGGGCCGAGATGTACGGTCCGCGGATCGTACGGGGGGTACGGGGTGGGCTGGGGAGTGGCCGTGGGGACGGTTGTGGGCGGCGTCTGCGCCGGGGGGGTCCAGACGGGAGGCCGAGGCTGCGTGCCCGGGCCCCACGCCGGCGCCGGAGCCGTCGTGCCGGCCGGACGCCCCACCAGCCGCAGCAGATGCGGCGCCACCAGCACCGCTCCCCCCACCCACAGCAGCCCGAAGAGCAGCGCGTCCGGCACGCTCGGGGCGATCTCCGCCATGCCCTGACCGCCCACCCCGGCGACATCGCCCGAGAGCTCCGCGGACACCCCGCTCAACCCGGTGAGCAGCAGATACAGCACGAGGAACAGTCCGCCGGCGATGGCCTGTTCGCGCCGGTCCACCGAGCGGCGGGCGGCCGACACACCGACGTACAGCGCACAGACGACGCCGATCAGCACCGCACCGGCCACCGCCCACCCGTTCACCGCGTCGCCCAACTCGGAGAGTCCGAAGCCGCCGTGCTCCATCCCGGAGCCGAACCAGCCGAACTCGCCCCGCACGTCGTACTCGACCGGGGCGCCCCAGCTCACCCCGAGCACCGCCAGACCGATGTTGGGCAGCACCGGCAGTGTGAGCAGCATGGCCGTGCCGTCCACCCCGTCGACGTTGGCGTACGCGATGAACCCGATCAGCGCGCAGAGCGCGATGACCGCGCCGAGTGCCCGGACCGCCGTGCCCGTCGCACGGACCACGGCATGCGCGGCAGGGCGCTGCGCCAGCCACTGGGCCGCCGCGTCCTGTTGCAGGACGCCGCCGGTGACGAGCAGCGAGAGCACGAGCGCGCCGAGCGCCGCGAGCAGCGGGGAGGACGAGACCGACACCCCGGCGATGTCCGGCTGGGCGAACAGTCCGAGGACCAGGATCGCGCCGGTGACCAGGGCACTGATCCGCACCGCCGCCTCCATGCCGCCGCCCTGCTTGCGGGCCGCCCGGGCGGCGAGCAGCAGCGCACCGACCCAGAGCACGGTGACGGTGAGCGGTACGAGGGAGAGCGTGGCGCCGGCCTGTCCGGCGGTCCCGTAGCCGGCGCCGAACGCGTCGGAGCCCCCGGATCCGTCGGAACCGGAGCCGTACGGCGAGCCCGGCCCCGCCGCCCGGACCTCGAAGCCGCCGCCGAACGCCTGGAGCAGCATGGCGAGCGCGATCCGCAGGCGGTCGCTCCAGCCGACGACGACGTCGTCGCCCTGACCGTACGAGGGGATGGCCAGCGCCACCGCGAGCGCCAGGATCAGCCCGGTCGGCCAGGCGGCCGCCTTCAGCGACCCCGCCCAGTCGCCGCGCATCGCCCGGCCGAGGAACTCCCCGGCGGGCGACGGCCGGACGGGTGCGTAACCGGGCGGGGGTGCGTAACCGGGCGGCGGGCCCATCGGCGGCAGCGCGGGAGGAACCGGGTCCCCTGCTCCCGCCGCGGTCGGCTGTTCTCGCCCGCATTTCATGCAGAAACGCGCCCCTTCGGGCGCGGCGGTTCCGCAGTGCGGGCAGTAGGACGGCGGCATGGGCGGACTCCGGCGCAGCGACGGGGACACAGAGAACCGGTGACACACGGGAACGGAGAAAACGCGTGCCGTATCAACGGACACATCTTCCCGCCCACCGGTTCCCGCATTCACCGAACCCGGCAACTTCCGTCCGACGAAAGGGCTCGTCCCGGTTCATCGCGGCCGCGCCGCCTCCGGACCGCCTCGGCACCGCCGCGTCCCGACCGCCGCAGGCGTCAGGGGCGTACGCCCCGGTGCAGTGCCACCACACCGCCGGTGAGATTGCGCCAGGCCACCTTCGACCAGCCGGCCTTCTGCAGCAGCTGGGCGAGCCCGGACTGGTCGGGCCAGGCGCGGATGGACTCGGCGAGATAGACGTACGCGTCGGGGTTGGACGAGACGGCACGCGCGACCGGCGGCAGTGCCCGCATCAGGTACTCGGTGTAGACCGTGCGGAACGGCGCCCAGGTCGGCTGCGAGAACTCGCAGATCACCACGCGGCCGCCCGGCTTGGTCACCCGGTACAGCTCGCGCAGCGCCGTATCCGTGTCCTGGACGTTGCGCAGCCCGAAGGAGATGGTCACCGCGTCGAACGTCTCGTCGCGGAACGGCAGCTTCGTGGCGTCGCCCGCGGTGAACGGCAGCCAGGAGTGCCGCTTCTTGCCCACCTGGAGCATCCCGACGGAGAAGTCGCACGGCACGACGTACGCACCGGTCGCGGCGAACGGGAGCGAGGACGTCGCCGTGCCCGCGGCCAGGTCGAGGACCTTCTCCGCCGGGCGGGCGTGCACCGCCTTCGCGACCTCCTTGCGCCACAGCCGTGCCTGGCCGAGCGACAGCACATCGTTGGTGAGGTCGTAGTTCGCCGCCACGTCGTCGAACATCGAGGCGACTTCGTGCGGCTGCTTGTCCAGGGATGCTCGGGTCACCCACCCATTCAAGCAGCCCGGCCGGCGGCGCCTCGCGCCGGTCGGCACCCGGGCCCGCCGGAAGTCGGCTTCGACCTTGTGGAAGTGCCCGGGGGCCGGGCAGCCCGCGCCAGCGGTGATGCGGCAGAGCAACGGGCTGAGGGGGGCGTCGCCGATGCGTGGCCGTACACGGCCGCAGGCGCGTACGTACGTGGCCCGTCCGTCCCCTGACGGAGCGGAGCCCCGGATACCACCGGTCGGCGCACCGCCCCGGTCACCGCCGCCGGTACACCAGCCGCCCGCCCAGCACCGTGGCCACACACGTCCCCGCGCCCGCCGCGCAGAGCCCCGCCTCGTCCGGTACGTCGAAGACCGCGAGGTCGGCGCGGCCGCCGACGATGAGCGGGCCGTGGGCCGAGCCGGGCAGGTCGTGCCCCTCCGCGAACGGGTCCGGGCTCGGTTCGCCGATGAGGATGCCGGGGGCACCGACGGCCGAGACCTCCGTCAGACCCGAGCGGGCGACGGCGGTGCGCACGGCCGGGTCGTGGAACCGGCCCGCGAGGTGCGTGGTCCCGTACCGCAGCATCTGCTGCAGCCCGCGCCGAACGCTGCCCGCCCGCCGCGTCGCGTCCATCCCGGCGGCCAGCCGCTCGAACTCCTCGCCCCACAACGGCCGGTCGCCGAGCTGGTCCGCCTCGCGCGGGTCGGGGTGGTAGCAGCGGGTGAGCAGCCAGAGGCCGTGCCACTGCCGCAGACCGGGGGTGATGACGCCGGGCCACTGGCGGACACGGGCCGTCGGGTGGGTGGCCATGACGTCGTCGTACGGGCCGAGGGCGACGATCCGGTCGCCGTCCACGCCCACCGCGCCCTGCCGGACGGCAGCCGCGCCGACCGGAAGCACCAGCGGCGCGGCATGAACGGTCAGCAATGCGGCCTCAGTTGGCGCTCAGGAGCTTCAGCTCCGGATGCGCGGTGCCGCCCTCGATCGCGGTGGAGGAGATGTGCGAGACGACGCGCTCGTCGACCGGGTCGTTCGCCGGGTCGTCGTGGACGACGAGGTGCTCGTACGTCGTGGCGCGCTGCGCCGGGACGCGGCCGGCCTTGCGGATCAGGTCGATGATCTCCAGCCGGTTGGAGCGGTGCTTGGCACCCGCCGAGGAGACGACGTTCTCCTCCAGCATGATCGACCCGAGGTCGTCGGCGCCGTAGTGCAGCGACAGTTGGCCGACCTCCTTGCCGGTGGTCAGCCAGGAGCCCTGGATGTGCGCGACGTTGTCGAGGAAGAGCCGGGCGATGGCGATCATCCGCAGGTACTCGAAGAGCGTGGCCTGCGTCCGGCCCTTCAGGTGGTTGTTCTCCGGCTGGTACGTGTACGGGATGAACGCGCGGAAGCCACCCGTCCGGTCCTGTACGTCGCGGATCATCCGCAGGTGCTCGATGCGCTCGGCGTTGGTCTCGCCGGTGCCCATCAGCATGGTGGAGGTGGACTCGACACCGAGCCGGTGCGCCGCCTCCATGATCTCCAGCCAGCGCTCGCCGGACTCCTTGAGCGGGGCGATCGCCTTGCGCGGCCGGGCCGGCAGCAGCTCGGCCCCGGCTCCCGCGAAGGAGTCGAGACCGGCGGAGTGGATCCGCTGGATGGCCTCCTCGACGGAGACCTTGGAGATCCGGGCCATGTGCTCGACCTCGGAGGCGCCCAACGAGTGGATCACCAGCTGCGGGAACGCCTTCTTGATCGCGGAGAAGTGCTCCTCGTAGTACTCGACGCCGTAGTCCGGGTGGTGTCCGCCCTGGAACATGATCTGCGTGCCGCCGAGTTCGACGGTCTCCGCGCAGCGGCGCAGGATGTCGTCGAGGTCGCGGGACCAGCCCTTGGCGGTGTCCTTCGGTGCTGCGTAGAAGGCGCAGAACTTGCAGGCCGTGACGCACACGTTGGTGTAGTTGATGTTGCGCTCGATGATGTACGTCGCGATGTGCTCCGTACCGGCGTAACGACGGCGGCGCGCGGCGTCCGCGGCCGCACCCAGTGCGTGCAGCGGCGCCGACCGGTAGAGGTCGAGTGCCTCCTCCGGAGTGATCCGCCCGCCCTCGGCGGCTCGGTCGAGGATGGGCTGGAGGTCGGCCTTCTCGGTCACCGGGCTGTCACCTTTCGGCGGTTTTTCAACGGATCTACGGACCGCTTCAGCCTACGCCAGCCCCTGTCGGCGTCAGCGGCCGGACCGGCTGAGCGTGCCGTACGGCAGGCCCGCGCCCCTCTCCTCGGACCTGAAGCGCAGTGTTCCGTCGCCGGCCAGGGTGAACAGGACGTCGGTGGTGGTGCTCGTGCACAGCCCGGCGGTGCTGGGACGGTCCGGATCGGTGCGCTCCCGGAGCGTCAGTTCCTTGGCGGTGCCCGAGGAGAGCCGGGCGATGCTGTTGCAGCTGACGGTCACTCCGAGGGTGGAGACCGTGGTCTTCATACGGACGACGTCCGTGCCTTTCTCCCCCTCGGTGAACACGGCGGTGAGGGTGCCGTGCGGTTGTCCGGTGGTCTTCTCGGTCAGCGGCCCCTTCCAGGTGCCGACGAACGCCTTCGGCAGTGCGGCGACCTGGTAGGCGCCGCCCTCGTCCGTCGGGGTCGACGGCCGGGAGGCGGACGTGGTGGGCGCGGGCTGGGCGACGCCGTCGTGCCCCCCGGCGTCGCCGCCACCGCTGCCCGGCAGCAGATCGAAGAGGAAGGCGCTGCCCACGGTCACGGCGGCGAGCGCGCCCGCCACCGCGAGGGCGACGGTGCAACTGAGCCTGCGGCCGCGGTTCCGGTCGGGACGGGCCGGCCCGGAGTCGGCGCCGACGGTGAGGGAGAAGCGGGGTTCGGGGGTACGGGGGCCGGGCAGCCCGGTCGAGTTGTCCCCGGCGCTCCCCGCCGGCTGATGCGCCCGAGGAGGGAAGGCCGGCTCGATCGGCGGCCCGAACACCCCGAGCGCACCGCCGGTCCGGCCCCCGGCCTGTGCCTCGTTGCCACCCGGTGTCCCGTCGGCCTGGCCGTCGAGGAACGCATTGCTGAACGGCACCGGCCCCGACTGCACGGGCGCGTCCTGCGGCTCCAGGTCCAGCAGTGCCACCGCGGCCCGGCTGAGCTCCCGCACCAGGGTGCCGGGCAGCCAGCCCGCCGCCACCCGCGCGGCCGCCCCGTCCGGAGCCAGCCGCCGGGCCAGTTCCGAAGGGGTGGGCCGGAGCGCCGGGTCCTTCGCCAGGCACGCGGCGATCACCTCCCGCAGCTCACCCTCGATCTCGCCCAGCTCCGGTTCCTCGTGCACCACCTTGTAGAGGAGCACCGCCGAGGAGTCGCCGAGGAAGGGTGCGAGGCCCGTCGCCGCGTACGCGAGCACCGCGCCGAGCGAGAACATGTCGGCCGCACCCGAGATGGCCAGGCCCCGGATCTGCTCCGGTGCCATGTAGCCGGGCGAGCCGACCGAGACGCCGGTGGAGGTGAGCGAGGCGGTGGCGTCGATGGCACGGGCGATACCGAAGTCGATCAGGCGGGGGCCGTCCAGGGCGAGCAGCACGTTGGACGGCTTCACATCGCGGTGGATGAGTCCCTGCCCGTGCACGGCCGCCAGCGCCTCCGCGAGTCCGGCGCCCAGGGTCCGTACCGACTGTTCGGGCAGCGGCCCGTGCTCGGCGACCGCCCCCGACAGCGGCGGCCCGGCGACATAGCCGGTGGCCACCCACGGCACGGGCGCGTCCGGATCGGCGTCCAGGACAGGTGCCGTCCACTGCGCCCCGATCCGCCGCGCCGCGTCCACCTCGAGACGGAACCGGGCCCGGAACTGCTCGTCGAGCGCGAAGTGCGGATGGACGACCTTGACCGCGACGGTGCGTCCCCCCGCGCTGCGCCCCAGATAGACCCGGCCCATGCCGCCCGCACCGAGCCTGCCGAGCAGACGGTAGGCGCCGATGGTGAGCGGCTCGCCGGCTTCCAGCGGCTGCATATGGACTCCCCCTGTGGACCGGCCGGACCTCCGACCGAAGCCTAGGGGGCGAAGGTCATGCGGTCACAGAGAAACCATCCGCCGATTTCGCCCCTATGGGAACGAACAGCGGTTTTCGACACAGCAAAAGGCGCGAATGTGTCGTTCACTCGAACGATTCCTGCACTCAACCGGGACTCACCCCGGAAGCCATCCGCTATTCGGATACGGCGTGCGGGGTGGCCGGTCGCGGCATTCACCGGAAGGGAATCCCAGAGAGGGAATCCCCCGGACCGGGCAATAAATACCGGGCTATAAATAACGCCGGAGCGGGCGGGGCGGGCGGGAAGGACAGAGGAAGGTTCAGGATTCACCCATTGCCCGGCCCTTTCCCGTCCGCACGGATCAGTGGTCGAGCAGCTCGACGTTCACATCCGCCGGGAAGCCGCTCGTCGGTCCCGTCCGGCGCGCGAACTCCCGTACACCCTCCAGCTGCGCCGCACCGAAGCGGAAGTCCAGCGTCGTGAAGTACCGCTCCAGCAGTTCCGCGTCGAAGACCTCCCACCGCGCCGCGGTCTCCGAGACCTTGGTGACCTCTTCCAGGGAAAGGTCACGCGAGGCGATGAACGCCCGGTGGACCTCGTTCACCATGGCCGGGTGGGCGGCCAGGTAGTCCTTGCGGGCCGCCCAGACAGCGAAGACGAACGGCAGCCCCGTCCACTCCTTCCACATCTGTCCGAGGTCGTGGACCTGCAGGCCGAGCCGCGGCGCGTCGTGCAGCGAGGCACGCAGCGCGGCGTCACCGATGAGCACGGCGGCGTCCGCCTCCTGCATCATCAGGCCGAGGTCGGGCGGGCAGGTGTAGTAGTCCGGCGACACCTCGTAACGCTCGGCGAGCAGCAGTTGGGCGAGGCGTACCGAGGTGCGCGAGGTGGAGCCGAGCGCTACCCGGGCACCGTCGAGCTCCTCCAGCGGCCGCTGGGAGACGATCACGCATGACATGACGGGTCCGTCGCAGCCGACCGCGATGTCCGGGAAGGCCACGAGCTGATCGGCGTTGCGCAGGTACTCGACCAGGGTGATGGGGCCGATGTCGAGGTCACCGCGGACCAGCTGCTCGCTGAGCTTCTCCGGGGTGTCCTTCGACAGCTCCAGGTCGAGCAGGGTTCCGGTCCGTGCCAGGCCCCAGTAGAGGGGGAGACAGTTCAGGAACTGGATGTGGCCGACGCGCGGCCTGCTGCGACGGTCGTCGCCTGCTGCGAGAGAGACGGTTGAATTGTCCACATCGCGAGGCTAGACCCGCGCGGGGAGCCCGGTGCCACCGGGGCTCGGAGGCTCACCCGATCCCGCTCTCCGGACCGCCACGGACCGCTCCGCGACCACGCCCCGGCCGCCTCCCGAGCACCCCCGGGCCCCTATGTTCGTCAGCTCATCGGCACGGCTATCAAACGTCCGAGTGAAGTGATCTTTCCCTCTACCCCTCCGCACATGCTGCATGCTAGGCTCATCGCCAAGTTGCAGTTTGGTTTCCCTTGCAGTACAGAGCCTGCGGAGCATGTAACCCGCAGGCTTTTGTAGTTTTCAGACTTCTTTGCAGGTTCTGGAGCAGGGCAACCCTTTGGCCCAAGGAGGGCTTATGGCTACCGGAACCGTCAAGTGGTTCAACGCTGAAAAGGGCTTCGGCTTCATCGCCCAGGACGGCGGCGGCCCGGATGTCTTCGTTCACTACTCCGCGATCAACGCGTCCGGGTTCCGCTCCCTCGAGGAGAACCAGGTCGTGAACTTCGACGTCACTCAGGGGCCGAAGGGCCCGCAGGCTGAGAACGTCACCCCGGCCTAGTTGCCCGGGTCGGCCGATCGCGGCCGGCATGCATTACCCAAGGAGCCCCGCTCCTCCGCTTCGGCGGGGAACGGGGCTCCTGCCTTTTGCCGCCCCGCCGCGGTGCCGGCGCCACGTACGAGGGGCTTGACCTTGACACCGTGTGAGGCCGTGCACTGGGAGACATCATGTTCACCATCGGAGACTTCGCCAGGTACGGACGGGTGTCGGCCCGGATGCTGCGTCACTACGACGCCATCGGGCTTCTGCCTCCCGACCGTACCGACCCCGCCACCGGCTACCGCTTCTACGGTGCCGCCCAGCTCGCTCGCCTCAACCGCATCATCGCGCTGAAGGATCTCGGCTTCACGCTCCAGCAGGTGCAGGCCGTTCTCGACGACCAGGTCGGCCCCGAGGAGTTGCGCGGAATGCTGCGGCTGCGGCAGGTGGAGCTGGAGGCTGCCATGGCGGCAGCGGCGGCGCGGCTGGCGCAGGTCGAGGCGAGGCTCCGGTCGATCGAGAGCGAGGGGCACATGCCCGCTGACGAGGTTGTGGTCAAGAACGTTCCGGCCGTACGCGTGGCGGAACTGACCGGGACGGCGGTGAGCTATCAGCCGCAGGACATCACGCCGGTGATCGGACCGCTGTACGACCGGTTGTTCCCGCTGCTGGAGGCGGCCGGGATCAGGCCCACCGGACCCGGTGTCGCACGGTACGAGGACGCACCGGACGGCAACGGCACGATCGTCGTGCACGCCGGAGTGACGGTTTCGGTGCCGGTCGGTCCGGTCGGCGACACCGGTGTAACGGTGCTGGAGCTGCCCGCGTTCGAGGCGGCGACCATCGTCCACCGCGGCTCGATGGACGGGGTCCTGATCACCGAGCAGACGCTGGCCCGCTGGCTGGACGCCAACGGATACCGGTCGCTCGGCTACACCCGGGAGATCAATCTGGAGTGCCCCGAGGACAAGGACAAGTGGGTGACCGAGCTCCAGGAGCCGGTGGCCAGGGCCTGACCACGGCACGCGGGGCCCGCCGGAGACGGTTGGCCCCGTGCCGTACCACCCGCCGGCGGGGTCTCTGTGCGCTACGCCCCGGGCCCCGCCCACAGCCCGTCGGCCGTGAGCCCCAGAAGGTCGATCGCGTTGCGGCGCACGATCCGGTCCACCACGTCCGGGTCCAGGTGTCCCATCTGCGCCTCGCCGACCTCGCGGGATTTCGGCCAGGTCGAGTCCGAGTGCGGGTAGTCCGTCTCGTACAGCACGTTCCCGACGCCGATCGCGTCCAGGTTCTTCAGCCCGAAGGCGTCGTCGAAGAAGCACCCGTACACATGCTCCGTGAACAGTTCCGACGGCGGCCGGTGCACCTTGTCGGCGACCCCGCCCCAGGCCCGGTTCTCCTCCCAGACCACGTCGGCGCGTTCCAGGATGTACGGGATCCAGCCGATCTGACCCTCCGCGTACATGATCCGGAGGTTCGGGAAGCGTTCGAACTTGCCGCTCATCAGCCAGTCGACCATCGAGAAGCAGCAATTGGCGAAGGTGATCGTGGAACCGACCGCGGGCGGGGCATCGGCCGAGGTGGACGGCATCTTCGAGGAGGAGCCGATGTGCATCGCGATCACGGTGCCCGTCTCGTCACAGGCCCGCAGGAACGGATCCCACTCGTCCGTATGTATCGACGGAAGGCCGAGATGTGGGGGTATCTCGGAGAACGCGACGGCTCGCACCCCGCGCGCGGCGTTCCGCCGGACCTCGTCGGCGGCGAGCTGCGCGTCCCACAGCGGGACGAGGGTGAGCGGGATCAGCCGGCCCCCCGCCTCGGGGCCGCACCACTCCTCGACCATCCAGTCGTTGTACGCGCGCACGCCGAGCAGTCCGAGTTCGCGGTCCTTCGCCTCGGTGAACGTCTGGCCGCAGAACCGCGGGAAGGTCGGGAAGCAGAGCGCGGACTGGACATGGTTGATGTCCATGTCGGCGAGCCGGTCCGGCACCGAGAACGAGCCCGGACGCATCTGCTCGTACGTGATGATTTCGAGCTTGATCTCGTCCCTGTCGTAGCCGACCGAGGTGTCGAGCCGGGTGAGCGGCCGGTGCAGATCCTCGTACACCCACCAGTCGCCGATCGGGCCGTCGTCGCCCTTTGCACCCATGACCGGTGCGAACTTGCCGCCCATGAAGGTCATTTCCTTCAACGGGGCACGGACGATGCGCGGGCCGCGGTCGAGGTACTTGGACGGGAGCCGGTCCCGCCAGACATGAGCGGGCTCCACCGTGTGGTCGTCCACCGAGATGATCTTCGGGAAGGTCTCCATGCGTATCACGGTAGCGCTGATCTGACGAACCGTCAGCTATCTTCACCGGGGCCCCGTTCCAGATCGTTGTCGAGGGCTTGTGCAGAGAGTCACCCACTGCTGACGTGTCCGCCCATAACAAGGCAGACTGTTGAGCGCGATAGCAACGGTAGGGCGCAATCCGGATCCACCCGGCGCACATGGGTGCACCGGCGGGCATACCGAGCAACAGCACCAGCGTGACCGGCAGGACCGGCGGGGCGAGCAGGACAGGGGGCATCAATGGACCGTGACAACGGGCCACGCGTGCGTGTTCCGGAGCAGCGGGCTCCGCAGCAGCAGACGGCCGACACCGACCTCCGCTTCGCCGTACTCGGACCGGTACGCGCCTGGCGGGGCGGCGAACCGCTGCCCTCCGGCTCACCGCAGCAGCGAGCCCTGTTGACCGCCCTGCTCCTGCGCGACGGCCGCACGGCCACCGCCGCCGAACTCATCGACGCCATCTGGGGTGAGGAGCCGCCGTCCCAGGCGCTCGCCGCCGTACGGACATATGCTTCCCGACTGCGCAAGATCCTCGACCCGGACACGCTGGTCAGCAACGCCGGCGGATACGCGATACGGACCCGGCCCGACGCGCTCGACCTCACGGCGGCGCAGGAGCTGGCCGCGGACGCGGAGAAGGCGCGGGCCGGCGGCGACCGCGCCCGGGCCCGCGGCCTGTTCAACGAGGCACTGGCGCTGTGGGACGGCGAACCGCTGGCCTCCGTCCCGGGGCCGTACGCCGAGAACCAGCGCACCCGGCTGGAGGAGTGGCGGCTCCAGCTCACCGAGACCCGGCTCGACCTCGACCTTGAGCTCGGCTGCCACGCGGAGGCCGTCTCCGAACTGACCGCGCTCACCGCGGCGCACCCGCTGCGGGAGCGGCTGCGCGAATTGCTGATGATCGCCCTGTACCGCAGCGGCCGTCAGGCGGAAGCGCTCGCCGTGTACGCCGACACGCGACGGCTGCTCGCCGACGAACTCGGGGTGGACCCGCGCCCGGAGCTCTCGCAGCTCCAGCAGCGGATCCTGCAGGCCGACGAGGAACTGGCCCACTCGGCCGACGAGGCGGCACCCGCGCCCGCGGCCGTCCGCCCGGCCCAGCTCCCGGCCACGGTTCCGGACTTCACCGGCCGCGCCTCCTTCGTACGCGAACTGGGCAACCGGCTGGCGACGGCCGAGGGTTCGGTCATGGCCGTGTCGGCGCTGGCGGGTATCGGCGGCGTCGGCAAGACGACCCTGGCCGTGCACGTCGCGCATCAGGCCCGCCCGCACTTCCCGGACGGCCAGCTGTACGTCGACCTGCAGGGCGCGGGCGCACGGGCCGCCGAACCGGAAACGGTCCTGGGCGCCTTCCTGCGGGCGCTCGGCACCGCGGACTCGGCGATCCCCGACTCCCTGGACGAACGGGCCGCGCTCTACCGCTCCACGCTCGACGGCCGCCGCATCCTGGTCCTCCTGGACAACGCCCACGACGCGGCCCAGATCCGCCCGTTGCTCCCCGGCACGGCGGGCTGCGCGGCGCTGGTCACGAGCCGCGTCCGCATGGTCGACCTCGCGGGCGCGCACCTGGTGGACCTCGATGTGATGTCACCCGAGGAGGCGCTCCAGCTCTTCACCCGTATCGTCGGCGAGGAACGGGTCAACTCGGAGCGCGAGGCGGCCCTGGACGTGGTGGCCGCGTGCGGCTTCCTCCCCCTCGCCATCCGCATCGCCGCCTCCCGCCTGGCCGCCCGCCGCACGTGGACGGTCTCGGTCCTGGCGGCGAAGCTCGCCGACGAGCGCCGCCGCCTGGACGAACTCCAGGCGGGCGACCTGGCGGTGAAGGCCACATTCGAACTCGGCTACGGCCAACTGGAGCCGGCCCAGGCCCGCGCGTTCCGCCTGCTCGGCCTGGCGGACGGCCCGGACATCTCCCTTGCGGCAGCGGCGGCGCTGCTGAACCTGGAGGTGCATGCGGCGGAGGACCTGCTGGAGTCCTTGGTCGACACGAGCCTGCTGGAATCGGCGGCGCCGGGCAGGTACCGCTACCACGACCTGGTACGGCTCTACGCGCGTGCATGCGCGGAGCGGGACGAGCAGCCGCCGGTGGAACGAGAGTTGGCGCTGTCGCGACTGCTGGACTTCTACCTGGCCACGGCGGCGGGGGTGTACGCGCTGGAGCGGCCGGGGGAGCGCGTACTCGACCACTTCTCGCCCACCGAGTACCCCGGCCTGACTTTCCGCAACCGCGAATCCGCCTTGGACTGGCTCTTCGCCGAGTCGAGCGGACTTCTCGCGTGTGCACGCCAATCGGCCGGGATCGGCATGGCCGGCCGAGCCTCCGATCTCCTCATGGCGGCGGTGGACCTAGGCGAATCAGGCGCAAATTCACACCAGTTCGCCACAGCGGCAAAAGCGGTGAGCGAGGCGGCCGAGGCCGCCGGGGATGCCCAGGCGGAGGGGCGTGCACGCACCATGCTCACGCATGTGCACAGCGTCTCGGGACGGTTCGCCGATGCCGAGGCAGAGTCCCGGCGCGCTCTCGAGCTGGGTCGGCTCGCGGATGATCCGGTCTCCTTGGGACAGGCCCCGAACCAGCGGGGAATCATCGCCCTTTACGAGAACCGACACGCCGATGCTGAGAGCCACCTCACCGAGGCGCTGGCCGCCTTTCGGGCCGACGGCAATCGACCGGGCGAGGCGTCAGCGCTCTGCAACCTGTCCCGCGTCCACCTCGCCACAGGGAGAACGGCCAGCGCTGTAGATCTCGCGCAGCAAGGCGTCGGTATCTATGAGGCGGACGCCTCGGGTCTGGCGCTGCGCCTCGCCAACGGGAAGTACGCCTTGGGGCTTGCTCTCACTGGTACCGGCCAGACCGGCCGGGCGCAGGATGCGCTGACCGAGGCCATGTCCATATTCCGCGACAGCCGACAGCAGTTGTGGCACGGCATGACACTGTTCCGGCTGGCCCAGGTGCACCTCGCCATACGCCAGCCTGCCCACGCGGCATCGCATGCGGAGCAGGCGCTGGCTGTCCTGCGGGGCATCGGGGGCGAGTGGCGCCGCGCCAACATCCTCACCACACTCGGGCGCGGGCTCGCCGGCATAGGCCAGACGGACCGCGCGCAGGTCTGCTGGAACGAGGCCCTTTCGATCTTCGAGGAACTGAGCTCACCCGAGGCCAACTCCGTTCGCGATCTGCTGCATCCGGCTTCGGTTGCCCAAGCATCCTGACCGGCGTTCATCAATCGTTTATCGCCCCAAGGCACTCTCTTACTCATCGATCCGTCGCGTCGGGGGGCAGACGGATTGTCGAGTGGCCTCACCGCTAGGGTGAACGGCCCTGGAATGCCCGTCCGGCGATCCTCGGGGGAACCGCCGGGCGGGCTCATCCATCCGTAGCCATCACTTTTCAGGAGTTGAATCCCATGGCCGACAAGAGCGACATCCTCAAGCCGACGGACGCCCACGCCACCGGCGAGGAGATCACCACCCAGGACGCGCACGCCACCAGCGAGCCGCTCAAGCCGACGGACGCCCACGCCACCAGCGAGCCGGCCAAGCCGACGGACGCGCACGCCACCAGCGAGCCGGCCAACTAGATCTGACCCGCACGGGGAGCGGCCGCGGCGGCGCGGAGGGGGAGCCGTCGCGGCCGCTGCTTGTCCGCGCACCGTCAGTGCAGTCGAGTCAACGTTCGGCTGGTTCGCCACTGAGAGGTATCGCCCCCCTGTCACTCACCGCTGGCCGCCCCCGTGGGGGGCAGAAGTCTGACCAGTCAGGCACCCCCTACCCCCGCGCCCGCAGCTCCCCCTTCACCACCTTGCCGCTCGCGTTCCGCGGCAGTTCGTCCACGAACTCCACCGTCCTCGGGACCTTGTAGTTCGCCATCTCCCGCCTCGACCAGGCGATCAGGTCGTCGGCCGTCAGCGTCGCACCCGGGCGGCGGACCGCGTACGCCTTGCCGACCTCGCCGAGCCGCGGGTCCGCGATGCCGATCACCGCCACGTCGGCCACATCCGGGTGCAGCCCCAGGAGTTGTTCGATCTCCGCGGGATACGCGTTGAAGCCGCCGACGATGAACATGTCCTTGATCCGGTCCGTGATGCGCAGATTGCCCGCCGCGTCGAGGACGCCTATGTCACCCGTGTGGAGCCAGCCGTCCGAGGTGATGGTGGTGGCTGTGGTGCCGGGGTCCTCGAAGTAGCCCTGCATCACGTTGAAGCCCCGGACCAGGACCTCGCCGGGGGCGCCGGGGGCCGCCAGGACGCGGACCTCCGTGCCGGGGATCGCGCGGCCGGAGGTGGAGGAGATCACGTCGGGCCGGTCGCCGCGGCGGCACATGGTGACGATGCCGCTCGCCTCGGAGAGGCCGTATGCCGTGAGGACCGTCGCGATGCCCAGCTCCGTGCGCAGGCGTTCCACCAGTTGAAGGGGGACGACCGCCGCACCCGTCACCACCAGGCGCAGGGCCGAGAGGTCGTGCGCAGCCCGCGCCGGGTGGTCCAGCAGGGACTGGTGGAGGGTGGGTGGGCCGGGGAGGACCGAGATGCGTTCGGCGGCGATGTTCGCAAGGACCGTGTCCACGTTGAACACCGGCTGCGGCACCATCGTCGCGCCCCGCATCAGGCACGCGATGATGCCCGCCTTGTAGCCGAAGGTGTGGAAGAACGGGTTCACGATCAGATAGCGGTCGCCCTCGCGCAGGCCCGCCAGCTCGCTCCAGATCGCGTAGCAGCGCAGCGTCTGGGCGTGGGTGATCACGGCGCCTTTGGGGCGGCCCGTGGTGCCCGAGGTGTAGATGATGTCGGAGGGGGCGGAGGGGGCGATCGCGTCCGCTCGCGCCCACACCTCCGCCGGAGAGATCCGCTCGCCCGCCGCCAGGAAGTCCTTCCAGGTGACGTAGGACTCGGGGGCCGCGTCCGCCAGCACCACCACCCGTTCCAGGTCCGGGAGTTCCACCTCCGCCCGGCGCAGCGACGCCACGTAGGACGTGCCGAGGAACGTGCCGGTGACGAAGAGCAGCTTCGCGCGGCTGCGCTGCAGGATGTACGCCGCCTCCGTGCCCTTGAAGCGCGTGTTGAGCGGGACCAGGACCGCGCCGGCCGTGACCGCACCGAGCGCCGAGACGATCCAGTCCAGGGTGTTCGGCGCCCAGACCGCGACCCGGTCCCCCGGTTCCACGCCCGACGCCATGCACGCGGCGGCGGCTCGCTCGACGCGGTCGCCGAGTTCGGCGTACGAGATGCGGGAGCGGCCCTCGACGACCGCCTCCCGGCCCCCGTACCGCCACGCTGCCGTCCGTACCAGCCCCGGGATGCTGCCCCATTCCTCGTCGCCGCGCATCGCATGCCCTCCCGCCGAACCGCAATAGCTGACTAACCGTCAGATTAGCTGTAGCCTCTGCGGCTGTCAGCAGTCATGACGATCGCGGAGGTGGCGGATGGCGACGCTGAAGGACGTGACGGCGATAGCCGGTATCGGGCAGACGGCCTTCGCGAAACAACTTCCCGAGTCCGAGAAGACCTTGGCCTGCCGGGCGATCGTCGCGGCCCTCGACGACGCGGGCATCGCCGCGTCGGAGGTCGACGCGTTCGCCTCGTACACGATGGAGGAGACCGACGAGGTCGAGGTCGCCAAGGCGATCGGGGCCGGCGATGTCACCTTCTTCTCCAAGGTCGGCTACGGAGGCGGGGGTTCGTGCGCGACGATCGCGCATCTCGCCGCCGCCGTCGCCACCGGACAGGCGAGCGTCGGGGTCGCGTGGCGCTCACGGAAGCGCGGCTCGGGGCCGAGGCCCTGGAAGAACACCACCGTCCAGCTGCCCACCCCCGCCCAGTGGACCCGTCCGTACGGGCTGCTGCGGCCCGCCGACGAGATCGGGATGCTCGCACGGCGGTACATGCACGAGTACGGGGCCACCCGCGACCATCTCTTCAATGTCGCGCTCGCCTGTCGCAACCGCGCCAACCAGAACCCCGACGCTGTGATGTACGAACGGCCGCTGACCCGCGACATGTATATGACCTCGCGCTGGATCAGCGAGCCGCTCTGCCTCTTCGACAACTGTCTGGAGACGGACGGCGCCCTGGCCTGTGTGATCGTCTCCGCCGAGCGGGCCCGTGACTGCCGCCACAGGCCCGTCTACATCCACTCCGTCGCCCAGGGCCTGCCCGCCCAGCACCACGGGATGGTCAACTACTGGAACGACGACCCGCTCACCGGACCCGCATGGACGGCTGCCCGGCAGCTGTGGAAGCAGGCCGACTTCGGTCCGGACGATGTCGATGTCGCGCAGATCTACGACGCGTTCACCCCGCTCATCCCGCTCTCCCTGGAGGGCTACGGCTTCTGCGGTCGCGGCGAGGGCGCCGCGTTCACCGAGGGCGGGGCGCTGGAGAGCGGCGGCCGGCTGCCCATCAACACGGGCGGCGGCGGACTCAGCGAGGGGTACGTGCACGGTTTCAACCTCATCAACGAGGGCGTGAAGCAACTGCGCGGCACCTCCACCGCCCAGGTGCCGTCCGCCGCCACCTGCCTGGTCACCGCCGGTGAGGGCGTGCCCACCTCCGCCGTACTGCTGAGGAGCTGACATGGAATCGCTGTTGCTGCCCGTCGTCGACGGGGACGGAGCGCCTTTCTGGGAGTACGCCGCCCGGGGTGAACTCCGTGTCCAGGCATGCGCCGCCCCCGACTGCGGCAGACTCCGCTTCCCGCCCCGGCCCTGCTGCCCGCACTGCACGTCGTTCGAGAGCGAGTGGCGGGCGATGAGCGGGCGCGGGCGCATCTGGTCGTACGTGGTGCCGCATCCGCCGCTGCTGCCCGCGTACGCCGCACAGGCCCCGTACAACGCCGTCGTCGTCGAACTGGCCGACGCCCCGCACATCCGGCTGGTCGGCAATGTGGTCAGCGGGCCCGACGCGCCGCTGAACTCGGTCGATCCGGGGAGGTTGCGGATCGGGGCATCGGTAAAAGCGGTCTTCGCACCGGTGAGTCCGGATCTGACCGTGGTCCGCTGGCAGTTGGAGCGGTGAGGGGCAAGAGGCATGCGATGAGGGGACGACGGTGACACTGCGGACGGAGACCGACAAGGAGACCGGGGTCGCGGTCGTCACCCTCGACCGGACCGAGAAGCTGAACGCGATCGATCTGGCGACGGCGGATGAACTGGGCGGCGTCTGGCGGGCGTTCCGCTTCGATGACGAGGTGCGGGCCGTCGTCGTGACGGGCGCGGGCGGGCGGGCCTTCTGTACGGGGCTCGACCGGGACGTGGCGGTGCCTCAACCCTCGTCCCCGTACACGATCGACGATCCGCTGATCGCGATCGGGCCGAAGGCGAACGACCTGTGGAAGCCGGTGATCGCCGCCGTGGAGGGGATGGCGTGCGGTGGGGCGTTCTATCTGCTGGGCGAGGCGGAGTTCGTCGTCGCGTCCGAGGAGGCGACCTTCTTCGACCCGCATACGACGTACGGCATGGTCAGCGCGTACGAGGCGATCCACATGGCGCAGCGGATGCCGTTCGGGGAGGTGGCCCGGATGTCCCTGATGGGTACGGCCGAACGAGTGACGGCCCGCCGTGCCTACGAAACCGGGCTGGTCAGCGAGGTGACAGCGCCCGGTGGCGCGGTAGCCGCGGCGGTGCGGGCGGCGGGCGTGATCGCGTCGTATCCGACGGAGGCGGTGCAGGGGACGGTACGGGCGGTGTGGTCCGCGAAGGAGGCCGCGAGGGCGCAGGCGCTGGCCCATGCCCCGCAGCTGATCGCGCTCGGGAACCTGCCGGTGGAGCGGCAGGCTGAGCTGTTCAAGGGGCGGGGGCGGGGCAGCGGGGAGTTCCGGCTGCGGTGAGGCAGGGCCGGAACTCCCCGCTGCGGTGAGCCGGAGCCCCCGTCCGCTGCGGTCAGTAGCTCAGTTCGGCCTCGGCCCGGCACGTCTTCACCCGGGACACCTTGCCCGGGCTGTCCATCCGCACGGAGACGGTCGCGCTGTCGACGCCCGTCAGCTCCACGTTCGCCTCGCCGGTGCCGACGGTGTCGCCCCGCGCGTCGAGGAAGGTGACATCGACCTCGTACGTGTGCGTTCCGAGCTCGCTCGAGCTGACCTGGACGGTGGAGGAGGTCACAGCCCGCCGCTTGCCCTTGCGGGGCCGGGCGCAGCTGATCACGGTCACCGTGGGCGCGTCCGTCGCCGTGGCGTCGGGTGTCGCGGTCTCGTAGTCGGAGCTGCCGGACGAGCTGCTCGACGAGTCGTCGTAGATGTCGTCGTCGTAGTCGTTGTGGTGGTAGCTGCCGTTGCTCTTCTTGGAGTTGGAGCAGCCGCCACCGCTGCTGCTCGAACCGTGGCTCCTGCTGCCCCGGCTCTTGCCGCCGTGGCTCGACGTCGAGAATCCGGTGAGTGCGAGCACCACCACGACCAGAACCGCCGAAAGTTTCAGATGCTGCCGCATCATCGATGCAGCCCCCCTTGATTTGTTGTCATGTCGCTGTCCATAGACCGCGCGACACCGTAACGCATGGCCCGTGCAGGAAGAGGTGCCAGGCCGGTCCGTCCCTGGTGGCGAGGGTGGACGGCCGGGCGTAGCGTCGACGCCGAGAGCGGTGCAGATCCGCGACGCCGATCCGCATACCCGCAGGAGGCCGAAGATGATCCGCAACATCCTCGGCTCGATCGTCGCTCTCGCAGGAGCGGCGGCTGTCGTGCTGAGCCCCTTCCGTGTCTGGTACGACGGCCGTCTCGGGCGTCATTACCGGGTCGCGGACCTCTTCAACGGCATCAGTGGCGCGCGGCCGGGACCGTTGGCGTCGATCTGGCTGCCGTTCCTGTTCGCTGCCGCCGTGGCGTTGGTGGGCGTGGTGCTGCGATCGCGGCTGCTGGTCGCCTGCGCGGGCGTGATCGTGCTCGGCTTCACCGTGCTGTGGATGGTGCGCCAGGGGCAGGTGGGCGGGAGCCTGACGGTGGCGTCGGACGGGTCCGGGCTGCAGCTGGGGGTGGCGTACGCGGCGGGCGGCGGGGTGCTGCTCCTGCTGGGCGCGCTGCTGATGTCGGGACGGCACGGCAGCGGCAGCCGCCTCGGCCGCAGGGCCCGCAACCAGCCGTACGCGGCGCCGGGGGCGGAGGATCCGGATACGTGGCCGCCGACGCAGGAGCCTGGGCCGTCGGTGCAGACGAGTCCGTGGCCGGAGCCGGAGGTCGACCCGTACACGGGTCCGGACACGCACCGGAGGGACCAGGACACGGCGCCGTATCCCGTGCAGGAGGAAGGCCCTGACACCCGACGCCCTCCCCAGCCGTGACGCGTCCGCGATGCGGGGTTCCGTCCTCGAACGCCGGACGGGCGGGAAGCGGCCGCCGAACGGCCGCCCCTACGTCCGGGCCCTGTTCCCCGTACCCGTTCCCTTCAGCGCGTCGAGCGCGTACACGCAACGGTCCTTGCTGCACGCGTACACCACGCCGCCCTGCGCCACCGGTGAACCCGTGATCTCGCCGCCCGTCGCCAGCTTCCATCTCAGCTGACCGCCCGCCGCGTCCAACGTGTACAGCACATGGTCGGCGGAGCCGAAGTGGACCCGGCCGTCGGCCACGACCGGTGCGCCGACGACCTCGCCACCCGCGGCGAAGCGCCACTTCGGGGTGCCCGTCACCGCGTCCAGCGTGTAGAGCGCGTGGCCGCTGCCGACATGGACGTTGCCCGCTGCCACCAGCACCGGTTCGATCGACTGGCGGGCCTCCGTCGCAATGCGCCAGCGGTCCTTGCCGGTCGCCGCGTCCAGCGCGTACACCGTGCCGAGGTAGTCGGCCAGATACACCCCGCCGCCCGTGACCGCGGGGCCGGGTGCGAAGGCCGGCGGGGAGAGGAAGACCGCGGGCGACTCGAAGTGCCAGCGCACCCGGCCCGCCGCGATGTCGACGGCGAGGACCCGGGTGCCTGCGGCGATGTACACATAGCCGTCCGGCGCCGGGGTCACCCGGACGGGCACCCCGCCGCAGGAGGCCGCGTCGCCGATCGGGTACGACCAGCGCTCGATGCCCGTGCGGGCGTCGACGGCGCGCAGCCGGGCGTCCTGCCACAGGTACACGGTGCCTTCGTGGATCGCGGGCCCGGCCTCCGCCGTCTCGAAGTCGGTCTGTACGCCGCTCGTCTCCCACAGCTTCTCGCCGGTGGACGCCTCCCACGCCTGGACGCCGCCGCCACGCGTGCCGGTGACGACCGTGCCCCGGTCGGCCTTGAGGGAGTACACCCAGGCGTCCGTCTGCAGCCGCCACCGCTCGGCGCCGGTCAGCGCGTCCAGGGCGTACAGCGAAGGGCCGTCGGAGCCGTGGATGCGGCCGCCGTCGAGCGCCATCGACCAGGCCACGTCGCGGGTCTTGAACTGGCGCCGGCCGTTGCCGACGTCCAGCGCGTGCACCTCGAAGGACGTCACGTACAGCAGGTCCCCGGCGACAACCGGCGTGCCCCACACGTCGTTCGACATCCGGAACCGCCAGGGCCGCCAGCGGTCCGGCCCGGCGGGGGCCGCTTCAGGGGCGTGCGCCGGAGCGGGTACGGGCGGGGCGGCGGCCGGGGCCGTGCCGTTCAGTCCGGCGGGCGGGCGCACCCAGCCCGTCGCGGGACCGGCCTCGGCGCCGGCCATGGCACGCACGTCACCGGCGCGCGGTCCGGGCCCGATCGGCACCTTCGCACCGCTCAGCCGCACCGGACCGCCCCCGTCCGGAGCCTGGACGGGCGACCGGGAGAGGGAGGGTGCGGGGGACGGGGATCTCAGGTCGGCGCCGCTGCGCCATGCCGGCTCCCAGTCCGCGCCCGGCGGGCGATGGCGCGGTGGGGGCGGCGGAGCAGGCGCCGGTGCGGGTGCGGACGCCGCCGTACGCCCTCCCCCGCGCCGCTGCTCGATCATCGCCGTGGCCGATGTCGGCAGCCAGGCCGACGCCGTACCGCTGTCGTCGCTGCCGGAGGCGAAGAGGTGCGGGGCCAGCTGGGCCTGCAGATCGGCGGGGCTGGGCCGCAACGCCGCATCCATCTGCATACAGGACTCGATCAGGGGCCGCAGATCGTCGGGCAGGCCCTCCACATCGGGGCCCTCCCGCAGCAGCATGAAGACCGTCTCGACCGGGTTGGCCCCATGGAACGGCGCATGGCCGGTGGCGGCGAACACCAGCGTCGAGCCGAGCGAGAACACATCGCTGGCGCCCGTCACACTGCGCGAGTCCCGCGCCTGCTCGGGCGACATGTAGGCGGGGGTGCCCACCGCCACGTTGGTCATCGTCAGCCGGGTGTTGGAGACGCCGGACGCGATCCCGAAGTCGATCACCCGCGGGCCGTCCTCGACCACCAGCACGTTCGACGGCTTGAGGTCGCGGTGGACGAGGCCCGCGCCATGGATGGACTGCAGGGCCTCGGCGATACCGGCGGCCAGCCAGCGCACCGCCTGGGTCGGCATCGGACCGCACTCATTCACTATTTCCTCGAGCGAGGGAGCGGGCACGTACGCGGTGGCCAGCCACGGCACGGCGGCACGCGGATCGGCGTCCACCACGGCCGCCGTGTAGAACCCGCTGACCGCCCGGGCTGCCTCCACCTCACGCGTGAAGCGGACCCGGAACAACTGATCCTCGGCAAGTTCCGTACGTACGGTCTTGATCGCCACCCGTCGGCCCGACGCCGAGCGGGCGAGATAGACCAGCCCCATGCCGCCGGCCCCGAGCCGTCCCAGTACCTCGAACGGGCCGATCCGCCTCGGGTCGTGCTGCGTCAGCTGCTCCACCACTTACCTGCCACCTCCCCGTACGGACCTCAGCAACAGA
This sequence comes from Streptomyces sp. NBC_01717, assembly GCF_036248255.1. Taxonomy (NCBI): domain Bacteria; kingdom Bacillati; phylum Actinomycetota; class Actinomycetes; order Kitasatosporales; family Streptomycetaceae; genus Streptomyces; species Streptomyces sp. NBC_01717. The sequence goes on from NZ_CP109178.1 coordinate 4,203,328, forward strand.
AGCCCGCGAAAAACCGCCCCGTGCAGGGTCTCACCACTGGGCACCACCCGGCGGTGCGCACCCCGATTGTTCCTGGCTGAAGCGATGGTTGCGAACCCGGGGGCGGATCGGGGTGTCACATGTCACTCTGCCCTCTATCGGGGCACCGGGGGCTGAAGTACGGCGAACTCGGCACCCTGATTGTCGTGCAGGACCGCCATCCTCCCGTACGGGATGTCGAAGGGCGGCACGGAGACCCGGCCGCCGAGGTGGGCGCCGGTCTCGGCCGTGGCGTCGCAGTCCGCGACGGCGAAGTAATTGAGGAAATAGCTGGGCATCTCGGCCGGGAACGCGTCGGTGATCACACTGCGCCCGCCGATCGCGGTGTCGGGGCCCGGTTCGGTGCCTGCCGGGGACCACATCCGGAAGTCGACCCCGGGCACGTCTGCGCCCGACCCGCTGATGCCGGACTCGGGGGTCTCGGAGTCTGTGGTTTCGGACTCGGGGGTCTCGGACTCGGGGGTCTCGGACTCACCCGTGCCGGACTCACCTGTTCCGGACTCGCCCCTGCCCGACTCATCCGTGCCGACCGCAGCGAGATCCGTGCCACGGAACCCGAAGACCTGCTCGTAGAAGGCGTCCACGCGGTCCTTCTGCCGCGTGTACACCTCGGTCCAGCAGAAGGATCCCGGCTCGTTCTGCTTCTGGAACCCGCCGCGGTCCCCTGCCTGCCAGAGCCCGAAGACCGCGCCTCCGGGGTCGGCGGCCTGCGCGAGCACCCCGGCCCCGCCCATCCTGACGGGCTCGGTGATCACCTGACCGCCCGCCTGCCTGATCCTGGTGACGGTCGCGGCGATGTCGTCGGTGGCGAAGTAGATGCCCCAGGCGGTCGGCATCCGGCCGTCCTGCTTGGCGGCCAGTGCGGCTACCAGCTTGCCGCCGCTGAGGGCATCGACACAGGGGCCGCCCCTGTCCACCTCTTCGCCGGCCCGGAAGGTCCATCCGAAGAGCTCACCGTAGAAGCGCTTGCCCGCTTCGAGGTCGGGGAGCTGCACATCCACCCAGCACGGCGCGGAGTGCGCGAATGCGGCCATGGGCCCGGATCCTTCCGCAGTAGTGACGCTCGTCACACCCAAAGTAGCCGCGCGCCGGCCACGCCGCGCCACGACGAACCGTCGAACACGGTCTCGATATCGAAGTTCCTTGCCCATCGCGTCACGGAAAGTTATCCACGGAAGTTGTCCACAGGCTGTTGATAACACAATTCAAGCTGTGGATCGCATCCGCCGAAATCCGGCCACTTCCCCCACACCACCCCACCGCACCTGCGGACCTCCCCATTTGCAGTCGGCCGAATCGCGCTCCGATCACCCCTCGGTAAGCTGACGGCATGACAGGACAAGTGCGCACCGTCGACGGCCGCGTGGCCGGTCGACGCGGACAGGCGACGCGGCAGAAGCTGCTCGACTGCCTCAGCGAGATGCTCAGCTCCTCGCCGTACCGGGACGTCAAAGTCATCGACGTCGCCCGGAAGGCAGGGACTTCACCCGCGACCTTCTACCAATACTTCCCCGACGTCGAGGGCGCCGTCCTCGAGATCGCGGATGAAATGGCCAAGGAGGGCGCCGCGTTGACGGAACTGGTCGCGGGCCGCTCCTGGGTCGGCAAGTCCGGCTGGCAGACCGCCGAAGAACTCGTCGAGGGATTCCTCGACTTCTGGCGGCGCCACGACGCGATCCTCCGCGTGGTCGACCTCGGCGCGGCCGAGGGCGACAAGCGGTTCTACAAGATCCGCATGAAGATCCTCAACTCGGTCACCAACTCCCTTACGGATTCGGTGAAGGATCTCCAGGCCAAGGGCAAGGTCGACAAGGACATCAGCCCCGCGGCGATGGCGGGCTCGCTGGTCGCGATGCTGGCCGCGGTCGCCTCGCACCAGAAGGGCTTCCAGACCTGGGGTGTCAAGCAGGCTGAACTCAAGCCGAACCTTGCCCTGTTGGTGCACCTGGGCATCACCGGCAAGAAGCCGACGAAGTAGCGCCGGCTCCCGGCTCCCCCCTTCCGCTCCGGGCACCGCACGGCCATCCGGGCTGCCCACGTCCTGTCGCGCCGACGGCGGACCACGCAATGTGGTCCGCCGTCGGCGTATCACCGTGCCTTACGAAGTCGCGCGCCGCTCCAGCCGGAAGAGCCGGATCTCCCGCTCCACCCGCGCCTGGTACGTGGCGTACGGCGGCCAGAACGTCAGCGCCGCCTGCCACACCTCCTCCCGTTCCGCGCCCTCCAGCAGCCGGGCGCGTACCGCGATGTCGTGGCCCTTCCAGTTGATGACGGCGTCGTCCGGATGGGCCAACAGGTTCGCAGTCCAGGCAGGATGACCCGTACGGCCGAAGTTGCTGCCGATGAGAACCCACGTTCCGTCACCGTGCTCCGGGGTGGGCATACAGGCCAGTGGAGTGGTCCGCAGCTGCCCGCTCTTCGCGCCGCGCACCGTGAGGATCAACCCGGGCAGCATCTGCGCGCTGAGCAGTACCTTGCCGCGGGTGAGCCGGTGGACGGTGCGGTCCATGGCGGGTATGACGTGCGGGGCGATCCTCGCGAAGGCGCGGGTCGAGGACACCTTCTGGATCATCCGGGCTCCGGCTGCCATCAGACCGCCACCTCCATGCGCGGCCCGTACCCGGGCCCCTGCGCCTGCCCGTGCCCCTGTCCCTGGGCGTCCTGCGTGAAGAGCCCGGCCTGCTCGGCCGCGTGGTCGCGCAGCCGGTGGACCGGCCCGAAGAGCAGTTCGTCGGCGGCGGCCCGCTTGAAGTAGAGATGCGCCTCGTGTTCCCAGGTGAAGCCGATCCCACCGTGCAGCTGGACCGCCTCGGCGGTGGTGATCCGCAGGGTTTCCAGCGCCTGGGCGAGGGCGAGCCCTCCGGCCGCCGGGTCCCAGGCCGCGTAGTACGCCGCAGACCTGGCTGCCTGCACCCGCACGTACAGATCGGCCAGCCGGTGCTTCACGGCCTGGAAGGAGCCGATGGCGCGGCCGAACTGTTCGCGCGCCTTGACGTATTCGACGGTCCGGTCGAGTGCGCTCGCCGCGGCTCCGACCGCTTCCGCCGCCAGTACGGCGGCGGTGGTGCACCCGACGGCGGCCAGGGCGCCCGCAGGGCCGGCCACATCGGCCGTGTCGTCCGCGCCGAGCAGTTCCGCGGCGGTGTCGCGCAGTTCGATGCGAGCCAGCGGCCGGGTCTCGTCCAGCGAGGTCTGCCGGGTGCGGGCGAGCCCGGTCGCCGTGTCCACGCGGACGAGGAAGAGGAGCGTACGGCTGCGTGGGAAGCCGCCCGCGTGGGCCGCGACCAGCAGCAGCCCGGCGCTGTGCCCGTCGAGGACCCGCGCGGCCTCCCCGTACAGTCGCCACCCCTCCGGGCCGGGCCGGGCCTGTACGCCACCGGCCCGCCCGCCGCCCGCCCAGGCGCCACCGGTGGTGTCGCCGGTGAGACCGAGGGCGGTGGAGAGCGAGCCTCCGGGCACGGCGAGGGTCGCGGTCAGCTCACCCGCGGCGATGCGCGGCAGCAGGGCCGCTCGCTGGGCCTCGGTGCCGAGTGCGGTGATCAGAGGCGCGGCGAGCGCGGCGGTGGCGAGCAGCGGGGACGGCAGCAGGGCGCGGCCGGTCTCCTCGCAGGCGACGGCGAGTTCGACGGTCCCGCAGCCGACTCCTCCGTACTCCGGCGCGAGCGCGAGCCCCGGCAGCCCGAGGTCCTGGGCGAGTTGCCGCCACAGGGCCTCGTCATAACCGTGCGCGGTCCGCACGGCACTCCTGACCTCGCCGGGCCCGCAGCGTTTGACCAGCAGTTCGCGCAGGGTGCGGCGGATCTGGTCCTGCTCCGCGGTGAAGGCGGCGTCCATCGTCGGGCTCCTTCCCCTCAGGGGCCGTAGGCCTCTGATCTGACGGATCGTCATGCTAGGCGTGATGTTGCGAGAAACCCAGAGCCGCGCATGCGCTCGCCCACCCCCCTCCCGCCACATCTGATGTACCGTCAGATTCATGCCTTCCTCACCCTCCTCCCGCCCGCGCAAGGTCGCTGTCGTCGGCATATCCCTCGCGGACTGCGGACGCGTCGACGGCCCCACTCCGTACGTCCTGCACGCCCAGGCCGCCCGTCGGGCGCTCGCCGATTCCGGTCTGGACCGCTCGGTCGTCGACGGCTTCGCCTCCGCCGGACTCGGCACGCTCGCCCCGGTCGAGGTCGCGGAGTATCTGGGCCTCAAGCCCACCTGGGTGGACTCCACCGCGGTCGGCGGTGCGACCTGGGAGGTGATGGCCGCCCATGCCGCCGACGCCATCGCGGCCGGCCGCGCCGACGCCGTACTGCTGGTGTACGGGTCGACCGCGCGCGCAGACATCCGGGCCGGGCGCCGCACGTCGAATCTCTCGTTCGGCTCGCGCGGCCCGCTCCAGTTCGAAGTGCCGTACGGGCACTCACTGATCGCGAAGTACGCAATGGCCGCCCGCCGCCATATGCACGAGTACGGAACGACGTTGGAGCAGCTCGCCGAGGTAGCCGTGCAAGCCCGCGCGAACGCGTCGGCCAACCCGGACGCGATGTTCCGGGACCCGATCACGGTGGACGACGTCCTGTCGGGCCCGATGATCGCGGACCCGTTCACCAAGCTGCACTGCTGCATCCGCAGCGACGGCGGGTGCGCGGTACTGCTGGCGGCCGAGGAGTACGTGCCGGACACGGCGAAGGACCCGGTGTGGATCCTCGGCACGGGCGAGTACGTCTCGCACTCCACGATGTCCGAATGGGACGACTTCACGGTCTCCCCGGCCGCGGTTTCGGGCCGACTGGCCTTCGAGCGTGCCGGGGTGCGGCCCGCCGACATCGATCTGGCCGAGATCTATGACGCCTTCACCTATATGACGCTGGTGACGCTGGAGGATCTGGGGTTCTGCGCGAAGGGCGAGGGTGGCGCGTTCATCGAGAAGGGCCGGATCGGTCGGTCCGGGGAACTTCCGGTGAACACCGACGGGGGTGGTCTTTCGGCCTGCCATCCTGGGATGCGCGGGCTCTTCCTCCTGGTGGAATCCGTCCGTCAACTCCGTGGTGAGGCGGGGAAACGGCAGGTCAGAAGGGCGGACGGTAGCCTTCCCGAGCTGGCCGCGGCGTCGGGGACGGGTGGCTGGTTCTGTTCCTCGGGCACGATCGTGTTGGGACGGGGCTGAGAAGCCTGAATCCCAGGCAGGCACTGCCTGAAAGCGCTCTCTCTATAACTTTTTGACCCGCGCACCTCAAACCTCTAGGTTCTGGCGTCCAGGCTCGGTCCAGCGAGGACGAGCTTCCATCGTCCTTGGGGGGACAACATGCACTGGTATCTCGATGTCCTGAAGAAGTACGCGGTGTTCAGCGGCCGTGCGCGCCGCCAGGAGTACTGGATGTTCACGCTCTTCAATTACATCGCTTTCATCATCGCGGCTGTGCTCGACGCGGTGCTCGGCACGTCGCCGGTCATCACCGGTATCTACTTCGTCGCCATCCTGCTGCCCAGCCTCGGGGTCTTCATACGCCGCCTGCACGACACCGGCCGCTCCGGCTGGTGGATTCTGTTCGGGATCATCCCGGCGGTGGGCGGGATCACGCTGCTCGTCTTCTCGTGCCTCGAGGGCGACCGCAGCCAGAACGCGTACGGCCCGGACCCGAAGTCCGGCTACGCCGCGGCCTAGTGGGTCCCGCAGTCGGGCGACCGCCCGGCCGCACGCATGACCGCATGACCGTGCGCTCACCGCTCTGAGCGCACACCACACAGGGCGTCGCCCGGCAACCCACTGCCGGCCGACGCCCTGTGGGCGTTCGGCCACGCCGCGCTCCCAGGGATCGTCGTCCCCACCCGGTCCTCGACGCCGAGGAACTCGTCCGCCTCGCACACCGCGGACCGACCCGGCGGCCCCGCGCCCCGGCGGGCATGATGGGGCCGTATGACCGATGTGACGCCTGATCCGCACTCCGCCCAGCAGGCCTTCCGGGACCTCCTGCACGCCCAGCGCGTATGGGACGTCGAGCTGCCCGCGTTCGATCCCGCCGTCGCGCCCCGCACCCCGCTCCCCCTCTTCCACGCCTGGTTCGCCGAGGCGGTGGCCGCCGGGCAGGCCGAGCCGCACACCATGACGCTGGCCACCGTCGACGCCGAGGGACACCCGGACCTGCGGACACTGATGCTGCACGACGCGGACGACCGCGGCTGGCACTTCGCCACGCACGCCACCAGCGCGAAGGGCTGCCAGCTCGCCGCGCACCCGCACGCGGCGCTCGGCTTCTACTGGCCCGCGCAGGGCCGGCAGGTGCGGGTACGAGGTCCGGTCACCGCCTGCACCCCCGCCGAGAGCCGGGCCGATCTGCACGTCCGCTCGACCGGGGCGCTGGCGTCGGCGCTGGTGGGACGGCAGAGCGAGGTGCTCGGCTCGTACGAGGAGCTGAACCGCGCGTCGGACGCCGCCTGGGAACGGGCACAGGCGGAACCGGAGGCGGACGTGGCGAGCTGGACGCGGTACGTGGTCGAGCCGCGCGAGGTCGAGTTCTTCCAGGGTGACGCGAGGCGGCGCCACATCCGGCTGCGCTACCGCCGGGACGGCGGGGGGTGGGAGCGGGAGCTGCTCTGGCCGTGACCGGCCCTCCGGCCCGTCCGGCTCACTCGTTCCATCCGGTTTCATTCGGCTTATCGGGTTCCAACAGAAAAGGAGCACTATGGGAGACAGGTGAGTTGCTGGAGGCATTCCATGACACGAACCCGTTCCCGCTACGCCCCCGACCACGGTCTGACCACGCGCATGGTCACCACCATGTTCCTGATCGGCCTGCTGTACGTGGTCCTGGTGGGCGTGCTCCTCGCGGTGCTGCGGGGCGCCTGGCCGATCATCCTGATCTTCACCGGCGGCCTGTTCATCGCCCAGTTCTGGTTCAGCGACCGCATCGCCGCATTCAGCATGGGTGCCCGCGAGGTCACCCCGGAGGAAGCACCCGAGCTGCACGGCACCATCGACCGGATCTGCGCCCTGGCGGACATGCCGAAACCCCGGGTGGCCATCGCCCGGAGCGACGTACCGAACGCCTTCGCCACCGGCCGTGGCGAGAAGAGCGCCCTCGTCTGCGCCACCACCGGGCTCCTGCGCAGACTCGAACCCGAGGAGCTGGAGGGCGTCCTCGCGCACGAGATGTCGCACGTCGCCCACCGGGACGTCGCCGTCATGACGATCGCCTCGTTCCTCGGCGTCCTGGCCGGCATCGTCACCCGCGTCGCCCTCTGGGGTGGCTTCTCCCGCAACCGCAGCAGCGACCCCGTCGGCATCGCGATCATGCTGATCCCGCTGATCAGCGCCGTCGTGTACTGCCTGAGCTTCCTGCTCACCCGGCTGCTCTCGCGCTACCGCGAACTCTCCGCCGACCGCGCCGCCGCCCTCCTCACCGGCCGCCCCTCCGCGCTCGCCTCCGCGCTCACCAAGGTCAGCGGTCAGATGGCCAGGATCCCGACGGAGGACCTGCGGAAGGCGGAGCCGTACAACGCCTTCTACTTCGTCCCTGCGTTCTCCTCGAAGGAGAGCCTCAGCCGGCTGCTCTCCTCCCACCCGACCCTCGAGCAGCGGCTCGACCAGCTGGCCCGCATCACCGCCGAGCTCGCCCGCCCGTAAGGAACCAGGGAGTCCGCAGTGGGTCTTCTCGACACCATCCTCGGCCGCAGCAAACCGGTCCGCCCCGATCTCGACCAGCTCTTCGCCGTACCGTCCGCCGCCCTCACCCTCCAGGCGGGCGCCGGCTTCACCCCCACCGGTCTCGGCTCGGTCTGCTTCGCGGGAGTGGAGGGCGGCACCTTCGCCCGGATCCGGCAGGACGTCCAGGAACTGCTCGACGCGGACACGGACCGGGGCGGCATCCCGGTGGAGTTCAGCCAGGACACGTACGGCTACACCTGGCTGCTCTCCCGCCGCTCACCCGGCGATGTGGCCGCCCTGGTCAACGACCTGCACGCGGTCAACACCCTGCTCCAGGACGGCGGCTTCGGCCCACAGTTGCTCTGCTCACTGATCGGATTCCGGGACGCCGAGGGGCGGTCTCTGGCGCTGGTCTATCTGTACAAGCGCGGCACGTTCTATCCGTTCGCCCCGGTGCGGGGCGGCGCCGAAAAGCGCGACAACCAGTTGGAGTTGCAGATCAGGGCGACACTCGGGGACGACCTGCGGGTCGAGAAGGATCTCTCCCGGTGGTTCCCGGTCTGGGGGGCGCCCGGACTGTGATCCGGGCGCCGAGCCGTTCCGTATCATCAGGTTCATGACTGCTGAGCGCCCGAACTCCGTCAGTCGGCTGCGTGCTTCCGACGCCGACCGTGAAGCGGTGGTGGACCAGTTGAGGGAGGCCGCGGCCGAGGGCCGTATCGACCTCGACGAGCTGGACACCCGGCTGGGCCAGGCACTGGTCGCCAAGACCTACGCCGAACTGGCACCCCTCACCGCCGATCTGGGGCCCGCGCCGCAGGACGCGGGGAAGCCACTGGTCCTCAAGGGCGGCATCCACGGCGCGGTGCGCACCGGGCGCTGGAAGGTACCCGCGCACATCGATGTGGACGGCGGCATGGGCGGGGCCAAACTCGACTTCACGCAGACCGACTGCCGGCTGCGCGAGATCGAGCTGGAGGTCAACGGGCAGATGGGCGGGGTCAGGATCATCATCCCCGCGGGCTGGGCCGCGGAGACCGACGAGGTCGATCCCGGCCTGGGCGGCTTCAAGGACCGCACCAGGGACGAAAGGCTCCCGGGCACCCCGCTGATCCGCGTCACCGGCACGGCCGGCATGGGCGGTGTGGTCATCCGCCACCCCAACGTCTGGGAGCGGTGGAAGCTGCGGCGCGCGCTGCGGCGCAGCAGGTCGTTCTGAGTCGTGCCGGGTGAGCGGCCGATGCGGGGCCGCCTCACGGCCGGAAGACCGGGACCGCCTCGCCACCCTCCTCCTGCCTGAAGGTGACACGTAGTTCCATGCCGATGGCGAGGTCGGACTCCGCGCAGTCGACGATCTCCGTCATCATGCGCGGCCCCTCGGCGAGATCGACGACGGCCGCCGTGTACGGGACGCGGGCGCCGAACGGCGGCAGGTCGTTCCGATGGACGACCGACCAGGTGTAGAGCGTGGCGCGGCCGCCAGCCCGCTCCCAGGTGACGTCCTCGCTCCAGCAGCGCGGGCAGAACTCGCGTGGGTAGTGATGAGCTTTCCCGCAGGCGTGGCAGCGGCGCAGCAGCAGGTGTCCGTCGGCGGCCGCGTCCCAGTAGGGCCGGGTGAAGTCGTCCGGTTCGGGCAGGTCGAAGCGGGGGGCGGCCGTGGTCATCCGAAGAGTCCGATCGCGTGGTCGAGGGACCAGACCTGCCAGGACATGGCGAAGAGGGCGACCAGGGAGATCAGCGCCATCATCGCGTTCTGCCCCTGCTCGGCCCAGTCGTGGATCATCAGCACCAGGTAGAGGAGGTTGAGGACCAGTCCGCCGATGAGCGCGACGGGCGTCAGGAGGCCGGTGATCAGGCCGAGGCCCAGGGCGAGTTCGGCGTGGACGACGAGGTACGCCATGGCCTTGGGGCGGGGTGCGACGATCCGCTGGAAGCCGGTCCGTACCGCCGCCCATCGGTGTTTACCCGCGACGTCCGCCGCCCAGGCGATACCCGTACCGCGTTCGAACCAGCCCTTCTTGTCCTTGTGCCGCCAGCTCTCCAGCCACCACAGGCCGAGCCCTATTCGGAGGACGGCGAGCCACTCGGCTCCGCCGAGCCAGATCGTCTGCATCGGGGCCCCTCCCATTCACCGGATCTGACGGTACGTCAGTTCACCCGATCCGGCATCGCTGCGCAAGAGGTGCGCAGAACACGGGCCGGACGCACACACTCGTGATCAATTCGCAATCGATTCCGGTCTTGACCGAGACCCATCAAGTAATCGGGCGATTACGCTCCGATCCATGCCCAACAGCACCTCCACCTCCGGCAGTAGTCCCATGCCCGCGCCCGCCCCCGCGCCCACCGACCTCACGGAACACCGGCCCGTCTACGTCGTCGGCGGCGGCCCCGGCGGTCTCGCCGCCGCGGCGGCCCTGCGCGAGCAAGGGGTACGGGCCGTCGTGCTGGAGAAGTCCGGAAGCGTCGGCGCCTCCTGGCGCGGCCATTACGACCGGCTGCACCTGCACACCACCCGACGCTGGTCCACGCTGCCGGGGCTCGCGATGCCCCGCCGGTTCGGACGCTGGGTGTCCCGCGACCATGTGGTGCGCTACCTGGAGAAGTACGTCGAACACCACGAGCTGGAGGTGGTGACGGGCGTCGAGGTGACCCGTATCGACCGGGCGGCCGACGGCACCGGGTGGCAGCTGACCGCGACCGGCGGCCGGGTGCTGACCGGGCGGGCCGTCGTCGTGGCCACCGGCTTCAACCACACCCCGCGGATCCCGGACTGGGCCGGCCGCGACACCTTCGCGGGCGAGCTGGTGCACGCCCGCGACTACCGCAACCCCGCCCCGTACGCCGGCAAGGACGTCCTCGTCGTCGGGATCGGCAACACCGGCGCGGAGATAGCCGTGGACCTGGTGGAGGGCGGCGCTTCCCGGGTACGGATCGCGGTACGCACCGTTCCGCACATCGTGCGCCGCTCGACGGCGGGCTGGCCCGCGCAGGCGACCGGCATCCTGGTCCGCAGACTGCCGGTGCGGCTGGTCGACCGGGCCGGCCGGCTGATGGCCAAGGCCGCCGTGCCCGACCTCACCGAACAGGGTCTGCCGCGCCCGGACACGGGCCTGTACTCACGGGTCAAGGATGGCGCCATCCCGGTCCAGGACGTGGGGCTGATCGACGCGGTGCGGGGCGGCCACGTGCTGCCGGTGGCAACGGTCGACTCGTTCGACAAGGACACGGTCGTGCTGGCCGACGGGACCCGGATCACCCCGGACGCGGTGATCGCGGCGACCGGCTACCGGCGGGCCCTGGAACCGCTGGTCGGTCACCTCGACGTGCTGGACGCACGCGGCCGGCCGGTGGTGCACGGCGGCCGCACGCCGAAGCACGCACCCGGGCTCTACTTCACGGGATTCACCAATCCGATCAGCGGCATGTTCCGCGAAATGGCCCTGGACGCACGGAAGATCGCCAGGAAGCTGGCGAAGGAATCCGGCCGTCTCCGCCCCTGACCCGGATTTTCTCCCGGCCCCCCGTCACATCCTCGCGACGCGCTCCGTCATTGCTCCGAAGGACGAAAACCAGCGGGTGTCACCACAGGCCCCGAAGATCCGGAGGAGCAGCATCATGGAAGCACGGATGAAGAACCCGGCCGCCCTCATCCCCGAGGCCGTGCCCGCCATCCAGGAACTCCTGAAGGCCACCCGCAACCGCGGTGTGCCGGACTCGACACTGGAACTCGTCCACCTGCGGGCCAGCCAGATCAACGGCTGCAGTTACTGCGTCGACTACGGGGTCCGCAGCGCGAGGAAGGCGGGCGTGGCCGACGAGCAGCTGTTCGCCGTGGCGGCCTGGCGCGAGGCGCCGTACTTCTCCGACGAGGAGCGTGCGGCGCTGGCGCTCGCCGAGGCGGCGACGCGGCTGAGCGACCGGGGCGACGCGGTGCCGGACGAGATCTGGGACGCGGCGGCCGACCACTACGACGAGCAGGGACTGGCGGCGCTGACTCTGATGATCGGCATCACCAACCTGTTCAACCGTGTCAACGTCACCACCAGGCAGCCGGCGGGTCCGCCTACCTCGTAGCCGGTGCATGGAGAAGGGCCTCCACAGCCGTGGAGGCCCTTCTCGCTTCCGCCGGGCCCTACTTGGTGAAGATGAAGTACTTCCAGGCGCCGTGGGTGGTGGAGTTCACGTTGTCGCCGGAGGAGGCGTTGATGTACGAGGCGCGCATGCGCATCCGGTAGCCGGTGTCGTGCGTGCCGGTCAGCGTCACGGCGGACTTGCCGTTGGTCCCGAGCTTGAAGTACTGCGAGCCCGCGTCGTACCACTTGCCCTGGTAGTAGATCTCCAGGTTCAGCCTGTGCGAGCGGTTCTTGTAGTACGTCATGGTCGTGGTGAAGACCGGGTTGGTCTTCTTGTGGAAGTACGCGTACGAGGTCGAGCCGATCTTCGCCGTCTTGTACTGCTTGGCGACCGACGTGGACACCTTGACCTTGGCGTACGCGACGGACTTCGCGGTCTTCGGTGCATAGCGGGCGTCGCCCGCGAAGACGGCGGTGACCGTGGTGTCACGGGTCATGTCCACGGTGGCGGACAGATTGCCCTTGGAGTTGACCGTGCCCCGCTTGACCAGCTTCTTCGGCTTGTCCGTGCCGAACGGGTCGGCCCAGATCTCGACCGTCCGGTTCTTGTACGTCGTACCGAGGTGCGCGGTGAACGAGACATCGGTGCCGTACGAGTACAGGGCGCCGTTGCGGTTCAGGGTCAGCGAGGGCGTCGCCCGCGAGACGGCGACCGAGGCCTCGGCCGACACCGGCGCGTGCGTGGCGTCACCTGCGTACTGCGCGGTGTAGGTGACATCGCCGCCCGCGGGCGGGGCGTCCGTGAACGTGAAGGCGCCGTTCGCGGCGACCGTGCTCGTACCGAGCGACTTGCCCTTCGGGCTGTCGAGGTCGGTACGGACGACCGTGACCTTCGCGTCCGCCGGGAACGGCCTGTCGGAGGTCAGCCGCCCGGTTGCGCTGAGTTGCTTGCCGCGGGTCGCCCGGGCGGGAGCGGAGACAGTCGCCGTGACCGGGTAGCGGGCGGCGTCGTCGAGGACCCGGAGATAGGTCTTGCCCTGTCCCCGGGCGATGGCGAACAGCCGACTGCCGTCCGGCGCCCAGCTCAGCCCCTGTGCGGCGATGATGTCGCCACCGGAGGCGGAGGCCCCGTACGTGTATGTGCGGAACGGCTCCGTCGCGCCCGGCTTGAAGACGAAGACGTCCTTGTCGTACGGGCTGTCGGCGGCCAGGGCGACCGTGCCGTCCGGGGCGATGGCGGCGGAGTCGGGGCCGTACGCGTCGATCGGGTAGCCGCCGGTGCGGGTCAGGTCACCGGCGTTGATCGCGGTCGCCTCGTAGGAGGAGGTACCTGAGGTGGTGACGATCTGCGCGCCGTCGGCACTGAGCGCGAAGTCCGCCATGTCGCTGCGGGCATCGGCCTGCGCCCCTTCCTTGCGCAGGACGGGGGCGCCGGTGGACACGTCGTACACGGCCAGCTCCGACCAGGTGCCGTGGAACCCCAGCACCAGGGTGTTCCCCGCGGACTCCAGTTCGGGAGCGACGGTCCACGCATTGCCGGGGAGCTGGTCGAGCGCGATCTCGGGGGTGCCCTGCGCGGGGTCGAACGAGCCCAGGTTGCGCGAGGACTCCTGCCCGTACGCGAACCAGACCCGTCCGCCCGCCACCGCGAGGGTCTGCGGGTCGGTGTTCTCGCCGGTGCTGTACCGGGCGGCCGCGGTCGAGCCGGTCGTCTCGATGGCCACGACGGCGTCGGCGCCCGGGAGGGCCGCGTAGACGAATCCGGAGTCGGGCGAGATCGCCAGATCCCGCACGCCGGAGAGATCCGGGACGGTCGCCACGACCCGGCCCGTGTAGTCGGTGACGACGACCTTGTTGCCGGCCGGATCGCTGATGTACACCCGCTTGTGGACGCCGTCCACGGCGATGTCGCCGTACGAGGTGATCGGCAGGGCGCCGGCGGAGTCGGCCGCCGCCGGTCCTGCGGTGCCGACGGCCATGACCGTCGAGCTGAAAAGGACCGCGAGCGCGGTCGCCACGGTGCGCATGCGCACGTTGATTCGAACCCCCAGGGAGAAACCCGGTTCGGTCGGCCGGGTGACGAGTCGGGCCGCGCGACACCCGCACATCGTCATGTGAAGACAACGTGAAGGGCGCGGCCGCACGCGCAGCGTATGTCATGACTGCGGCAAATGGGGAGAGGTTTCTGTGGGGCGGCTGCGATTCGCGGCCGACGCGCCGTCGACTCCCGCACCTCGGGCGTGCGAAGGGGCGGTAACCGGGCCAGGGTCCGTCGAGCCTTTGCCTTCCTACCCATTCCTGACGGAGCGTCAGTTCAGTAACCTGACATGGCGTCAGCTAATTGGATACGGGCGCCCCGAAGCCCGGACGGACCTCTAGCAGGAGTGGGCGGAACGATGCTTGGATCGACTCACGGCACCCTCACCACACACTTCCGCGCCCGGGTGGTGGCCTGCGGCGAAGAGCCGCACGCCGCCGTCCACAGCATGACGGCCGCCGCCGCGGAAGGCGATCTCGACGTCAGCGGCCGCCCGCTGCACGCGACCGTGCCCGACCTGGACCGGTTCTTCCGGCCCGAGTCCGTCGCCGTCATCGGGGCATCCGACACCGAGGGCCGGCCCCGTACCGGCATCACCCAGCAGCTCGTCGCCTGGGCCGAGCGGGTCGGGGCACGCCTGCACCCGGTCCATCCCACCCGGGAGTCCGTCTTCGGCCGCCCCTGCTCTCCTTCCGTCGCGGACCTGCCGGAGCAGGTCGATCTGGCGGTGCTGCTGGTCGGCGACCCGCTCCCGGTGATCGAGGAACTCGGGCAGGCCAAGGTGAAGTTCGCGGTCGCCTTCGCCTCCGGATTCGCCGAGACCGGTGAAGAGGGCGCCGCCGCCCAGGCGCGGCTGGCGGCCGCGGTGGAGCGGTCGGGGCTGCGGCTGCTCGGGCCGAACACCAACCTCAACGCGTTCGAGGCGTTCCGGGACGACCTCGACGGGCCGGCGATCGCCCTGATCACCCAGTCCGGCCATCAGGGCCGCCCCGTCTACACCCTCCAGGAGCTGGGCGTACGGCTGTCGCACTGGGCCCCCACGGGCAACGAGGCGGATCTGGAGACCGCCGACTTCATCTCGTACTTCTCTCAGCGCCCCGAGGTCGGGGCCATCGCCTGCTACGTGGAAGGGCTCAAGGACGGGCGTTCCTTTCTGCTCGCCGCCGACCGGGCGGCACGGGCCGGGGTTCCGGTCGTGGCCGTCAAGGTGGGTCGTACGGAGACGGGGGCCAGGACGGCCGCGTCACACACCGGCAAGCTCACCGGCGCCGACCAGGTGGTGGACGCGGCGATGCGGCAGTTCGGCGTGATCCGGGTGGACGGGCTCGACGAACTCCAGGACACCGCCGCCCTGCTGGCCCGGGCACGGAAACCGCAGGCCGACGGGGTCGTCGTGTATTCGATCTCGGGCGGCACGGGCGCGCACTTCTCGGACCTGGCAACGGGGGCGGGGCTGAAACTCCCCACCCTGTCCGAGGAGAAGCAGCGCGAGCTGCACGAGTGGATTCCCGACTATCTGAATGTGGCGAACCCGGTCGACAACGGCGGGCATCCGGTCGGCGACTGGCGCGGCCGGAAGATCATCGACGCGATCCTCGCCGACCCGGACGTCGGGGTGCTGATCTGCCCGATCACCGGCCCGTTCCCCCCGATGAGCGACAGGCTCGCGCAGGACCTGGTGGACGCGGCGGAGACCACGGACAAGCTGGTGTGCGTGGTGTGGGGATCGCCGGTCGGTACGGAGGACGCGTACCGCACGACGCTGCTCGGCTCGTCGCGCGTCGCCACCTTCCGCACGTTCGGCAACTGCATCACCGCCGTGAAGGCCTATCTGGACCATCACCGGTTCGCCGCCTCGTACCGCTCGCCCTTCGACGAGGCGCCGCGCACGCCGTCGCCCTCGTTCCGCAAGGCGCAGGCCCTGATGCGTCCGGGCCACCAGCTGAGCGAGCACGCGGCGAAGCAGCTCCTGCGGGCCTACGGCATCCGCGTGCCCCGCGAGCAACTGGTCACCAGCGCGGCGGCGGCCGTCCGGGCGGCGGGCCTGGTCGGCTTCCCGGTCGTCATGAAGGCGTCCGGCGCGCGGCTGGCCCACAAGACGGAGCTCGGCCTGGTCAAGGTCGGGCTCACCTCCGCCAGCCAGGTCCGCGACGCGTACCGGGAACTGACCGACATCGCCCGCTACGAGGGCATCGAGCTGGACGGCGTCCTGGTCTGCCAGATGATCGAGCGGGGCGTCGAAATGATGGTCGGCGTCACCCACGATGCCCTGTTCGGGCCGACGGTGACGGTCGGACTCGGTGGCGTCCTCGTGGAGGTACTGCACGACGCGGCGGTGCGGGTGCCGCCGTTCGGCGAGGACCAGGTGCGGGCGATGCTCGGCGAACTGCGCGGGCGGGCCCTGCTGGAAGGCGTACGCGGCGGACCGCCGGTGGATGTCGACGCGCTCGTGGAGGTCGTGCTGCGCGTCCAGCGGATGGCGCTGGAACTGGGCGACGACCTCGCCGAGCTGGACATCAACCCGCTGATGGTGCTGGGGCGCGGACAGGGCGCCGTGGCGCTGGACGCCCTCGCCGTCTGTCGCTGACCGCCCACGCCACCTGCCGAGGAGCCACCTCATGCCGTCCTCCCCCGAAGACGCTCCCGGGTCCGCCGACCCGCTCGACTCATTGGTACTCCACGCCACTGACAACGGCGTCTCATGGATCACTCTCAACCGCCCCGAAGCGATGAACGCCGTCACCTGGGACCAGCGGGAACGCCTCATCGCCCTCCTCGCCCGGGCCTCCGCCGACCCGGCGGTCAGGGCCGTCGTCCTGACCGCCACCGGTCGCGGTTTCTGCGCGGGCGCCGACCTGCGCGGCGCCCCGTCCACGGGCGACCGGATCCCCGGCGATGTGGCCCGCACCATCCGGCTCGGCGCACAGCGTCTGATCGCGGCGGTCCTGGACTGCGAGAAGCCGGTGGTCGCGGCCGTCAACGGCACGGCGGCCGGCCTCGGCGCGCACCTGGCGTTCGCCTGCGACCTGGTGCTGGCCGCCGACTCGGCGAAGTTCATCGAGGTGTTCGTACGCCGCGGCCTCGTACCGGACGGCGGCGGCGCTTACCTGCTGCCCCGCCTGATCGGACCGCAGCGCACCAAGGAGCTGATGTTCTTCGGCGACGCACTCCCCGCGGCGGAGGCGGAACGTCTGGGTCTGGTCAACCGGGTGGTGCCGGCCGAGGAGTTGACGGCAACGGCCCGCGCGTGGTCGCAACGACTGGCGGACGGACCGACCCGCGCCCTCGCCCTCACCAAACAGCTGGTCAACGCATCCCTGGACGCCGACCGTGCAACTGCGTTCGCCGCCGAGGCGATGGCCCAGGAGATCAACATGACGACGCAGGACGCGGGCGAGGGCGTGTCGAGCTTCGTGGAACGCCGCACACCGAAGTACCGGGGGCTGTGACGATCCGGGCCCAGCTCTTCTGATCTGACGCTCCGTCAGCTTAAATGGGAGATGTGATGGGACACGCAGGCATGGCCGCCATCGCCGTCCGGTACCTCAGGTCCGTCGGCGCCGCCACAACTGCCGGCCCGGCGCCGGTCGATCCGCTGCCGCGCCCCGATCTTCGGGCCGTCGCCGACGACGAGCGGTTGCCCGTCGATCCGGCCGAGTTCCGGCGCGTGCTCGGTCACTTCGCGACCGGTGTCACCGTCGTCACCGCCCACGACCCGGACGACCCGGACGGCCCTGCGGGGTTCGCCTGCCAGTCGTTCGCCTCGCTCTCCCTCGACCCGCCACTGGTCACCTTCATGGTCGCCCGCACGTCGACGACCTGGCCGCGCATCGCCCGCGCCGGGGCGTTCTGCGTCAACATCCTGGGCGCGGAGCAGAGCGCGTTGTGCCGGGGGTTCGCGGTGAGCGGGGCCGACAAGTTCGCCGGGGTGACGTACCGGGCCGCTCCCGCGACCGGGTCGCCGCTGCTGGCCTCCGTACCGGCCTGGGTCGACTGCCGCATCCAGGCCGTCCACACGGGCGGCGACCATCTGATCGTGGTCGGGCGGGTGGAGGCGCTGGGGGCGGCGGACGGGGCCGGTCCGCTGCTGTTCCACCGGGGGGTGTTCGGGCGCTTCAGCGGGTGAGTGGCCCCCGTGCCCGGCGCCGCGTCCTGAACCGGCCGAGCTGTTCGTACACCACTCGACCGCGCCGGCTGAGCCGGTCACCCAGCGGCCACCACCGGCTCCGGGGTCTGCGCCTGCCGCCGGATCACCAGCGCCATCAGCGCCGCCGTCGCGCACAGCGCCCCCGACGCGTACCAGACCATGTCGTACGAGCCGAACACATCGCGCGCCACACCGCCGAGGAACGCCACCAGCGCCGCGCCCACCTGATGGGAGGCGAGGACCCAGCCGAAGACGATCGCGCTGTCTTCGCCGTACTGCTCGCGGCACAGGGCCAGCGTCGGCGGGACCGTGGCCACCCAGTCCAGGCCGTAGAACACGATGAAGAAGACCATCGGCGGGTGCACCGTCGGCGCCATCAGCATCGGCAGGAAGAGCAGCGAGATGCCGCGCAGCGCGTAGTAGACGGCGAGGAGCCGGCGGGCGTCGAAGCGGTCGGTGAGCCAGCCGGAGAAGACCGTGCCGATGATGTCGAAGACCCCGATGACGGCGAGCAGTGAGGCGGCTGCCGTGATGGGCATGCCGTGGTCGTGGGCCGACGGCACGAAGTGCGTACGGATCAGGCCGTTGGTCGAGGCGCCGCAGATCGCGAACGTGCCCGCGAGCAGCCAGAACGGTCCGGTGCGGGCGGCGTCGAACAGCACGCGTACGGTACGGGCCGCCGCGCCCCGGGCGGGCGCCGGCTTCTCCACGTACGCACCGCCGTAGGGGGCCAGGCCCACATCGGCCGGGTGGTCGCGCATCAGGAGCCAGACGAACGGGACGACGACGAGCGCGGCCAGCGCGACGGTCACCGAGGCCGGGCGCCAGCCGTGCTCCTCGACGATCCAGGCGCACAACGGCAGGAAGACCAGCTGACCGGAGGCGCCGGCCGCGGTGAGGATGCCGGTGACCAGGCCGCGCCTGGCGACGAACCAGCGGTTGGTGACCGTTGCCGAGAAGGCCAACGCCATCGAGCCGGTGCCGAGGCCGACGAGCAGGCCCCAATAGATCATCAGCTGCCAGGAAGCCGTCATCCAGACACTGGCCAGGGCCCCCGCCGCGACCGTGGAGAGGGCCACGACGACGACCCGGCGGATGCCGAACCGGTCCATCAGCGCGGCGGCGAACGGCGCGGTCAGTCCGTACAGCGCCATGTCGATCGAGACGGCCAGCCCGATCTCCCCGCGCGACCAGCCGAACTCCGTGTGCAGCGGGTCGATGAGGAGGCCGGGCAGGGAGTTGAACGCGGCGCCGCCGATGATCGTCACGAACGTGACGACGGCGACGATCCAGGCACGGTGGATGCGCAGGCGGGACGGCGTGCGGTCGACCGGGCGGCCGTCGTCCTGCGCGGGACCTGCGGCGGCGCTATCGGTTGTCTGGGTCACGTCGCCCAGCATCCGGTCCCGGGGCATGTCCTCACGAGTGGCCCGAAGGACATGGTTCGCAGGGATCGGGCCAGGAGGCAAGGCGTACGATCATCCGTCGGCCGGGGCGAACACTCACCCGGCCGAATGAGACGGACGAGCCGATCGAACCGGGGGATCTCATGCAATGGGTCGCGCGTCAGCAGTTCCATCACCGTTCCGCACTGATGCAGGCGTGGGGCGCCGGACTGCTGCTCATCGCCGCCGGGCTCTGGATCTGGCTGGCGTTCCTGCTGGTGGATCAGGCGGACGCGTACTGCTACCGCGTCACCATGCAGTGCACGGTGGTGTCGGAACTGCCCAAGCAGCTCACCGTCCTGGCGGTCTCCGGACCGCTCTCCGTCCTCGGCTCCGCGCTGCTCGTCGGTGGCAGTGTGCGCAGGCAGACCAGTGCGCATGTCTTCCAGGTCATCGAGATGCAGAAGTCCGAGGAGCGGGACCGGCAGAAGCGCTGACGGTAGCCTGCCCGGCCGGTCAGCCGGCCGTCCGGGCAGCCGCCCCGCGGTGCACGGCCCAGGCCGCACCCGCCCCCACCGCGTACCAGAACAGATCCGGCGCGTTGAACGTCGAGCCCAGCACCAGACGAGCGACCGTGCTGTGCCGGGACAGCACCCCGGGCACCCCCGTCAGCTGCAGCAACTCCACCGCCCAGCTGAACGCCAGCGCCGCCCCGGCCACCGCCGGCGGCCTCGCGCGGGGCGCGATCAGCACCACCAGCGTGTAGATCAGCACGGTGTAGAGCGCGTCCCCGGCGTACTTGGCCAGGCCGCCGGACGCCACCGCCCGGATTCCGAGCCCGGCCGCGACCGTCAGCGCCGCCGCTGCCGCCGCGGTTGCCCGGCTCACCCGATCCGCTCCAGGCGGCGGATCGGGCGGGCCGCCAGCAGCACCGCCACCACCAGCGCGTTGATCACTGCTCCGGCCAGCAGCACTTCCGAAGCGCCCACCGCGTCCGCGACCGGTCCCGCCAGTGCGCGGCCCGCCGCCAGCATCAGCAGGGAGCCCGCCACGTCGTATGCGTGGAGCCGGTTCAGGGCCTCCGGCGGGACGTGGGTCTGGACCGTCGTCGACCACATCACCAGCCAGAACGCGAACACCCCGCCCGCGACGAACTGCCCCACCCCCAGGGCGAACACCGGCATCCCGAGGCCCAGCACCACCAGGTTCACGCACACCCCGGTCAGGGCGATCGCGCCCGCCGCGAGCGGCCGGCGCGGTCTCAGCCGCAGGGCCAGCAGGCCGCCGACCACGCTGCCCGCGCCGTTCACCGCCATCATCACGCCGTAGGTGGCCGAGCCGTGTGCCTCGGTGACCTCGACCGCGGTCAGCGGGAGCATCGGGCCCATCACGGTGAAGCCGTACACCGTCCAGATCGCGATCACTCCCCACAGCCAGCTGCGCGCCCTGAATTCCCGCCAGCCGTCGACCAGTTCGGCGACGAATGTGCCGCGTGGCGCCTCGTCCGCCGGCATCGGGGCGAGGCGCAGCAGGAAGAGACAGACACCGGAGACAGCGAACGTCGACGCGTTCGCCGCGTACACCGCTCCGGCGCTCGCCAGCCCGACCAGCAGCCCCGCGAAGGCGGGGCCGGCCATGGTCATCAGCGCCTCGGAGACCCGGAGCACCGCGTTGCCGCGCTGCACGTCCAGCGACACCCGGGGCACGGTCGACGCGACGCCCGGCTGGAAGAGCGCGGCGCCGACGCCGGCCACCGAGCTCAGTGCGTACACCGCCCACAGCGGCGGGTTGCCGGTGGCGAAGGAGATGGCCAGTACGGATGCCCCGACCAGCCGCAGCCCGTCGGCGATGATCATCATCCGCCGCGGGGTGAACCGGTCCGCCAGCACTCCGCCGAAGAGCACGAAGAGCGCCAGTGGCCCCATCCAGGCGGCCAGCGCGAAGCCCACGGAGGAGGGCGGACGGCCGGCTCCCAGCAGACCCGCGGTGAGCGCCACCGGGATCATGCCGTCGCCGAACAGTGCGGCGGTACGGGCGATGAAGAAGAGCCGGAAGTTACGGTTCCAGAGCTCGCTTCCCGGTCGGTCACCGTCCCATCGCACATCCAGGGCCGACGAGGAACCCGGAGGGCCGAGGGAGGACGAAGGGGAGGGGGCGCTATCGAGGATCGCGCCGGGAATGCACTCGTGCTCTGCTGACTTTTCCTTCACGTCAGTGACATGTATCAGTTTAAGGTCTATACCACTAGGGGTGAAGGGAGTACGCCATGCGACATCGAGTCGTCGTCCTGGCCCTCGACGGGCTACTCCCTTTCGAACTGGGCATCCCACAAAGGATCTTCGGCCTGGCGCGCGATTCCGAGAGCGGCGACCGGGACCGGAAGCTGTACGAAGTCGTGACCTGTTCCGTCCGCCCACCGGGACCGGTCACCACCGACGCGGACTTCACCATCTCCGTCGAGCGCGGCCCCGAGGCGCTGGCCACCGCCGACACGGTCGTCATCCCCTCCTCCTACGAACTCGGCCCCGTCTACGAGGAGGGCAGGCTGACGGACGCGCTGGCCACCGCGCTCGCGTACATCAGGCCCGGCACCCGGCTCGTCTCGATCTGCACGGGCAGTTACGTGCTTGCCGCCGCCGGGCGTCTCGACGGACGCCCCGCCACCACGCACTGGTCGTCCGCCGACCACTTCCAGCAGCTGTTCCCGCAGGTCCGGGTCGACCCCGACGTCCTGTTCATCGACGACGGGGACGTCCTCACCTCCGCCGGGGTCGCCGCCGGGATCGACCTCTGCCTGCACATCGTGCGCCGCGACCACGGCACGGCCGTCGCCAATGACGTCGCCCGGCGCACGGTCGTACCGCCGCACCGCGACGGCGGGCAGGCACAGTACATCCAACGGCCCGTCCCCGAAGCACAGTTCGCGACCACGACGAGCGCGCGGGCCTGGGCGTTGGGGCGGCTCGACCGGCCGATCCTGCTGCGCGACATGGCACAGCAACAGTCGATGAGCGTACGGACGTTCACGCGCCGGTTCCGTGAGGAGGTCGGGATCAGTCCCGGGCAGTGGCTGACCCGGCAGCGGGTGGAGCGGGCACGGGGGCTGCTGGAGGCCACGGACCTGTCGATCGACCAGGTGGCGCGGGAAGCGGGGTTCGGGACGGCGACGTCGCTGCGCCAGCACGTCCAGGCGGCATTGGGGGTGTCACCGACGGTGTACCGGCGGACGTTCCGGGCGGGGGTGGCCGGTCGTTGAGGGCGCGGAACGGGATGCGGCGCCCGGGGAGCCTTTTGTGCCGGGAGGGGCACTAGAACACCAGCACGCCGCGCGCCACTCTCCCGTGGTGCGCGTCGTCCGCCGCCTTCGCGAAGTCCTCCACCGGATACGTCTCCGTCACCAGCTCGTCGAGGAGCAGCCGGCCGTCCCGGTACAGGTCCGCGTAGAGCGCGATGTCCCGCTGCGGGCGCGACGAGCCGTACCGGCAGCCCAGGATCGACTTGTCCAGGTACATCGACGAGACCAGGAACGACGCCTCCGCCGTCGCCGCCGGGACACCCAGCAGGATCGCCTGGCCGTGCCGGTCCAGAAGGTCGATCGCCTGCCGGATCAGTTCCGTGCGGCCCACGCACTCGAAGGCGTGGTCGGCGCCGGTCGGCAGGATCTCGCGCACGCCGTCCGCCGACGGCAGGAAGTGCGTCGCACCGAACTGCCGCGCCACCGCCTCCTTCGCCGGGTTGGCGTCCACCGCGACGATCGTCAGCGCGCCCGCGATCCGCGCACCCTGGATCACATTGAGCCCGATGCCGCCGGTGCCGATCACGACGACCGTGTCCCCGCGGTCGACCTTCGCCCGGTTGAGTACGGCTCCGACTCCCGTCAGCACACCGCAGCCGATCAGGGCGGCCGACGTCAGCGGGATGTCGGCGGGGATCTTCACCGCCTGCACGGCCTTGACGAGGGTCCGTTCGGCGAACGCCGAGTTGGAGGCGAACTGGTACAGCGGCTTGCCGCCCCGCGAGAACGGCTGACCGGGCATCCCGATCGCCTTGCGGCACATCGTCGGCCTGCCCCGGTCGCACTGGGCGCACGCGCCACAACTGGCCAGCGTGGACAGCGAGACATGGTCGCCGGGCGCGACATGCGTGACACCCGCGCCGATCGCCTCCACCACGCCCGCACCCTCGTGCCCGAGCACCACCGGCAGCGGGAACGGAATGGTCCCGTCCACGACCGACAGATCGCTGTGGCACAGGCCGGCGGCGGCCACCGCGACGAGCACCTCGCCGGGTCCCGGGTCACGTATCTCCAGGTCGTCGACGACCTCGGTCCGCTTGCCGTCGAAGACGACGCCTCTCATCTCGGCTCCCTCGGTAGGCCGAGCACCCGCTCGGCGATGATGTTCCGCTGGATCTCGTCCGAGCCGCCGTAGATGGTGTCGGACCGGGTGAACAGGAACAGGCGCTGTGCCTCGTCGAGTTCGTACGGCGTGGCGGGCGACCAGTCGTCCGGGCCGACGGCTCCGGCGGCGCCCCTGATCTCCACGGCGAGTTCGCCGAGCCGTTTGTGCCAGCCACCCCAGAGCAGCTTGGCGACGCTCGGGGCGCCCGCGTCGCCGGAACCGCCCAGGGTGCGCAGGGCGTTCCAGCGCATGGTCCTCAGTTCGGCCCACTGCCGGACGAGCCGTGCGCGCAGTACGGCGTCGGCGACCGCACCGCCGGCGACGGCGGACCGGACCACACGGTCCAGCTCGGCGGCGAAACCGATCTGCTGGACCAGGGTGGAGACGCCGCGCTCCAGGGCGAGCAGCCCCATGGCCACGGTCCAGCCGTTGCCCTCGCCGCCGACCACCTCCTCGGCGAGCGCGCCGTCGAAGAAGACCTCGTTGAACTCGCTCGTCCCGGACATCTGACGGATCGGGCGCACCTCGACACGGCCCGGCTGGTCCATCGGCACCAGCAGGAACGACAGTCCGTGGTGGCGCTGCGAGCCGGGGGTGGTGCGGGCGAGGACGAAGCACCAGTCGGCGTCCTGGGCGAGCGAGGTCCATATCTTCTGCCCGGTGACGATGTACCGGCCGGCGCCGTCCGGCACTGCTGCGGTCCGCACCCCGGCGAGGTCGGAGCCGGCGCCGGGTTCGCTGTAGCCCTGGCACCAGAGTTCCTCGCCCCGGGCGACGGCGGGGAGGAACCGCTGCTTCTGCGCGTCGGTTCCGTACGCGACGAGGGTGGGGGCGAGGAGGTTCTCGCCGATGTGGCCGACCCGGGCGGGCGCGGTGGTGCGTGCGTACTCCTCCGCCCAGGCGACCTGCTGGGTGAGGGTGGCGTGCCGGTTTCCGTAGCCGGCTGTCCCGGTGTCCCAGCCGAGGCCGATCCAGCCGGCGCGGCCCAGCTCCTGCTCCCAGGCGCGGCCGCCCTCGGTGGCGCAGGGCCGTGTGAGGTGGGCCTCCAGCCAGGACCGGGCCTCCTGGCGGAAGGCGTCGTCCGCCGCGTCGAACGCGAAGTCCACGTCCACTCCTTGGGGTCGGGCGGGAAATCCAGCCCCTCCGTCGGTCGAGGAGCGGGGTCCGGGGCGGGGCCCCGGCGGGATGTCACGCGTTGGGCCTCGCCTTCGCCGCCGCCGCGGCCGCCATCGCCTCCAGCTGCGCGAGCATCGGCATCGGATCCACCCCCACCGTCCCCGGCAGGAAGTCGGCGATCCGCTCCGGCGTCCAGGCCCCCTCCGCGTACCCCGCCCGCAGTTCCCTCGGCTGCGCCCAGACCGCGATCTTCGGGCCGGCGATCGTGTAGACCTGACCGGTGATCTTCTCCTTGCGGGCCCGATCGCTCAGCAGGTAGACGACGAGTGCGGCCACGTCCTCCGGTTCGCCGATCTCCTTCAGTTCCATCGGGACGTTCGCGGACATCCGGGTCCGGGCCACCGGGGCGACCGCGTTCGCCGTGACGCCGTACTTGTGCAGGCCGAGCGCCGCGCTCCGGACGAGCGAGATGATCCCGCCCTTCGCGGCGCTGTAGTTGGCCTGGGCGACGCTGCCCTGATGGTTGCCGCTGGTGAAGCCGACCAGCGTGCCGCCGCCCTGCTGCTTCCGCATGACCGCCGAGGCGGCCCGGAAGACGGTGAAGGTGCCCTTCAGGTGGGTGGCGACGACGGGGTCCCACTCCTCCTCGGACATGTTGAACAGCATCCGTTCGCGCAGGATCCCGGCCACGCACACGACTCCGTCGATCCGCCCGAACCGCGCCAGCGCCGTGTCCACGATCCGCTGTCCGCCCGCCATCGTGGAGATGTCGTCGGCGACCGCTACGGCCTCGCCGCCCGCCGCCTCGATCTCCTTGACGACGGACTCGGCTATCTCGCTGCTCGGTTCGCCGCCCTCGATGGAGACCCCGTAGTCGTTGACGACGACCCGGGCCCCCTGCGCCGCCGCGGCCAGCGCGACCGCTCGTCCGATGCCACGGCCGGCACCGGTCACGGCCACCACCTTGCCTGCCAAGAAGTTCCCCATGCCCGGCCCCTTCCCGCGGTTTCTGACGGACCGTTAGATTTTACGGGTAGTCGGCTCCGTCAGCACAAGACCGGCGACCCATCGATTCCAGGAGGCCCCCATGCCACTGCCGGCCGAGTTCCACGAGATCGCCAAACGCGTGAACAACTGGGGCCGCTGGGGCGCGGACGACGAGATCGGGACGCTCAACCTGATCACCGACGCGGTGGTACGGGACGCGGCGGCGACCGTCCGCACCGGGCAGCGGATCCCTCTCGCGCTCGCCCTCCAGCAGGACGGCGTGCAGAGCGGGCTGATTCCGGGGCGGGTCAACCCGCTGCATGCCATGGTCCAGATCAATCAGGAGATCTTCGGCCCAGGCACGGTCGCCACCAGCGACGACGTCGTGACGCTCGGGCTGCAGGCGGCCACCCACTGGGACGCGCTCACGCACGCCTCGCACTCCGGGAAGATCTACAACGGCCGCCCCGCCGCCACCGTCACCGCGCACGGCGGCGCACAGTTCAGCTCCATCGCCGCACCCCCGCACCTCGTCTCACGCGGCGTGCTGCTGGACGTGGCACGCGCCCGCGGCGTGGACCGGCTGCCCGGCGACCACGCCGTCACCCCGGAGGACCTGGACGCGGCCGAGGAGTTCGGCGGGATCCGGGTCCGGGCCGGTGACATCGTCCTCGTACGGACCGGGCAGATCCAGGTGTATCTGGCGGGCGACAAGCACGCGTACGCCTATCCGTCTCCCGGCCTGTCGATCCGGACGCCCGAGTGGTTCCACGCGCGCGATGTCGCCGCGGTCGCCAATGACACACTGACCTTCGAGATCTTCCCGGCGGAGATCGAGGATCTCTGGCTGGGTGTGCATGCACTGGACCTGGTCGAGATGGGCATGCTGCAGGGCCAGAACTGGAATCTGGAAGGGCTGTCCACAGCCTGTGCGGAGGCGGGACGCTACGGCTTTCTGCTCTCCGCCATGCCGGAACCGTTCGTCGGCGCCACCGGCACCCCGGTCGCCCCGGTGGCCGTCCTGTGACTCCTAAGCGGGATGGGTGACGACGGCGGGCGACGGCTCATGCACGCCGGCCCCGTGCGCCCCCACCTGCATCTGGACCTGCACCACGGGCGCCCCGCGGTCCACCTCGCACCAGATCTGCTTGCCGGCGCCTTCCGGCTGCCACCCCCAGCGGTCGGCGAGGCCGTCGACCAGCTCCAGGCCCCGGCCGCCGGTGTCCTCGCCCGCCGCGTGCCGCTGCTGCGGCGGGCGGCAGCTGGTATCGGCCACCTCGACCCGTACGGTCCCGGCCGCCCCCGCCGTTTCAGCCGCGCCGAACAGCATGCGCAGCACGGCCGGACACCCAGTATGGACGACCGCGTTGGTGACCAGCTCCGAGATCAGCAGGATGAGCGTCTCGGCCAGCGGCTCGTCGTCCCTTATCCCGGACCCGACCAGTCTCGACCGGGCCCACCTGCGGGCCCGCCCGACCTCTGCGGGATCCGGCCCGACCTCCAACTGAACCTGAAGCACCTGCACCGCTCACACCATCCGAACCGGCGGACACATCGCCTCGCGCCTCCTCAGGGTCACGGAACGTGATTCCCTTACGAGACAGCATGGTTGACGTACAGTCACCGCAACAAGCGCTTCGGGCATATTCCAGCGCGAAGGAGTACGCGTGGTGCATACTGTGCGACGCACGCTGCGGGGGGTCGAACAGAAGCACACGGAGGGCGCGGGAATCGCCCCACGGGCAGGCCCGGCGCTTCTGACGGGAACGCGAGCAGGGCACCGCGTCCGGACCGGAGTCGCCCCAGGGGCAACACCCGGATCGTCGGGTTCCACAACCACTCGCATCCAACGGAGCGTACCCGAGCCGACGGCAACTGCGGCCCGTGACGAATCACGCAAAGGACACAAGCCGGTATCGGGACTTACCGACTGCACTGCGTGACTCCGCAGCGTGAAGTTCAGGGGCGTTTCGCGTGACGTGCATGCACTCGGCACTCATCCCCCGATCGCAGCCGCACCCGTCCCGGGTCGGCCCTCGGTCCGCCGCGCGCTCAGCACAGATCGGCCGCAAGCGTCTCCTCGGCCTCGGCCGCCGTCAGCCACTGCCCGGCCCGCAGCCACGCCCGTTTGAGGTGCAGATGTACGTCCGCCTCCCAGGTGAAGCCCATCCCGCCGTGCACCTGGAGACAGTCCCGCGCATTGCGGACGGCCGCCTCGTCGGCGAGCAGCTTCGCGCCGGCGATCTCGACCGGGTCCGCGGTCACGGCCGCCGCGTACACCGCGGTACGGGCCAGCTCGGCGCGTACCAACATCTGGGCGCACAGGTGTTTGACCGACTGGAAGGCACCGATGGGCGAGCCGAACTGCTCGCGCCCACGTGCGTGTTGAACAGCCATCTCGGTGGTGCGTGCGGCGCTGCCGAGCTGCTCGGCGGCGGCCAGCAGTACGCCTTCCCGCCGGAACCGCGCCGCCTCGGCCCCGGGCAGAGGGTCCCCGAGCGAGGCCGCAGCCGTCACGCGGTGCAGCGGCGTGAGCGGATCGAGTGACCGTACGGGGCAGGTGGCGCCCCGTACGAACTCGCGCAGCGCCGCCCCCTCCAGCACCCGCACCTCCCCTCCCACCAGGGCGATCAGTGCGTCTGCCGCGCCCAGGTGGGCGACCGGGCGGCACTCGTCCAGCACCGCGACCACCGTCCCGCCCTCCGCCGCCCCCTTCACCGCACCGGCGGCGAGATGTGAGGCGGCCAGCGGTCCGGGCAACAGCACCCGCCCCGCCTCCTCGAACAGCAGGACGGACTCGGGCAGCCCGAGCCCCACGCCGCCCTCCGCCTCCGGCAGCCGCAGCGCGAAGAACCCGGCCGCGCCCAGCTCTCCCCACACCACCCGGTCGACGTCCGTACCCGCGTCGAGCGCCGCCCGCATCCGGTCCCTGCCGAAGCGGCCGGCGAGCAGCTCCCGTATCCCGGTCCGCAGGGCGCGCTGGTCGTCCGAAAGCTGGAAGTCCACAGTCCGCTCAGCGCCCCTTCGGCAGGCCGAGGATCCGCTCGGCGACGATGTTCTGCTGGATCTGCGAGGTGCCCGCGGCGATCGTGTACGAGAGCGAGGTCAGCCGGTCCAGGACCCATTCCCGGTCCAGATCGGCCCCGTCCGCGCCGAGCACCTCGGCCGCCGCGTCGTAGAGCTCCTGGCGGGCCTGCGAGTAGCGCAGCTTGAATACCGAGCCGCCGGTGCCGGGCACGCCACCGCTGCCCCCGGCCCGCTGCGCCTCGCTGACGTTCCACTGGGTGAGCCGCCACAGCGCCCGGAATTCGGCGTTCAGCCTGCCGAGCGTCCTGCGCAGCACCGGGTCGTCCCAGCGGCCGTTCGCCCGGGCCTCGGCGGCCAGGGCGGCCAGGGTGCGACGGCAGGCGACGACCTCGCCGACGAACGCCGTACCGCGCTCGAAGGACAGGGTGACCATGGTGACCCGCCAGCCGTCGTTCTCCGCGCCGACCCGGTGGGAGACCGGCACCCGCACCTCGTCGAGGAACATCTCGGCGAATTCGGTGGACCCGGCGAGCGTGCGCAGCGGGCGGACGGTGACACCGGGGGCGTCCATCCGCATCGCGAGCCAGCTGATCCCGCGGTGTTTCGGCGCGGCCGGATCCGTGCGCACGAGCAGTTCGCACCAGTCGGCGACCTCCGCGTGCGAGGTCCAGATCTTCTGGCCGCTGGCCACGTAGTGATCGCCGTCGCGGACCGCCCGGGTGCGCAGCGAGGCCAGGTCGGAGCCCGCTTCCGGTTCGCTGAACCCCTGGCACCAGATCTCGTCGCCGCACAGGACCGGCGGCAGCCAGCGGGCCCGCTGCTCGGCCGTGCCCTCGGTGGCGATCGTCGGCCCGGCGTGCAGCAGCCCGACGAAGTTCGCGCCGACGTACGGTGCCCCGGCCTTCTCCGTCTCCTCCAGGAAGATCAGGTGCTGGGTGGGGGTGGCGCCCCGCCCGCCCGCGTCGACGGGCCAGTGCAGCCCCGCGTACCCGGCGTCGTACAGCATCCGCTGCCAGGCGGTGTCGTACGCCCGCCGCCCCGGCCAGTCGTCGGGACGGGGTTTCGCGGGCAGTCCGGGCAGTACGTCGCCGAGCCACTCCCGCAGCCGCGCCCGGAACTCCTCCTCCTCGGGCGTGTACGACAGATCCGTCACCTGCCGAGGTCCCGGTCGAGGTCCAGGCTCAGCATCCGGATCGCGTTTCCGCGCATCAGTTTGTAGACGGTCTCGTCGTCCAGTCCCTTGACGTGGTCGAGGGCGACCTCCTTCGTGTGCGGGAAGGTCGAGTCGACGTGCGGGTAGTCGGTCTCGAACGTCGCGTTGTCCCGCCCGACCACATCGAGCGACGCGACACCGTGCTTGTCGCGGAAGAAACAGCAGAACATCTGCCGGTAGTAGTACGTCGACGGCGGTTCGGGGATCAGATCACGCACCCCGCCCCACGCCCGGTGCTCCTCCCACACGTCGTCGGCGCGTTCCAGGGCGTACGGGATCCACCCCATCTGGCCCTCGCTGTAGGCGAGCTTCAGCCGCGGGTACTTCACCAGCACCCCGCTGAACAGGAAGTCCATCATCGACGCCATCGCGTTGTTGAAGGAGAGCGAGGCCTGTACGGCGGGCGGGGCGTCCGGCGAGGCGGCCGGCATCTGTGAGCTGGACCCGATGTGCATGTTGACGACCGTGCCGGTCTCCTGGCAGATCGCGAAGAACGGGTCCCAGTGGCCGGTGTGGATCGACGGCAGCCCGAGATGGGTCGGGATCTCGGAGAAGGTCACCGCCCGCACCCCGCGCGCGGCGTTCCGCTCGATCTCCGCGACCGCCAGGTCGATGTCCCAGAGCGGAATGATGCAGAGCGGGATCAGTCGGCCACCGCTGTCGCCGCACCACTCCTCCACCATCCAGTCGTTGTAGGCGCGCACGCAGGCGAGCGCGACCTCTTTGTCGTGCGCCTCTGCGAAGGTCTGGCCGCAGAAGCGCGGGAAGGTGGGAAAGCAGAGCGACGCCTCGACGTGATTGAGGTCCATGTCCTTGAGCCGTTCGACCGGGTCCCAGCAGCCCCGGCGCATCTCGGCGCGGGTGATGCCCTCCAGCGTCATGTCGTCACGGTCGAAGCCGACGGCGGCGATGTTCCGCTTGTACGGGAACTTCAGGTCCTCGTAGATCCACCAGTCGGTCGGCGGGCCGTCCGGATCCATGGTGATCACGTATTTGCCGCCCGTGTACGCCAGCTCGCCGATGCCCGCGGTGAGCGGCTGCGGACCGCGGTCGCGGTACTTGGCGGGCAGCCAGGTCGAGAAGAGGTGCGGCGGCTCGATCACATGGTCGTCGACGCTGACGATCCGAGGCAGTTCCGTCATGGTGTCCCCTTCGGCGCACACGGCTCGCACCGGATGCGTGTCCGGTACGCATCCGATACGTATCTGATGACCCGTCAGATTCAGTTCGGCTCCCAGGCTAGCCCCGCGCCCCTGGACCGACAAGGCGCAGCGCTCTACGCTCTCCGCACGATCTGACTACCCGTCAGTTACGAGGGAGCGGGGAACGCAGTGAACGAGACCGCACACGCCCTGGGCGCATCGGCCACCTTCTGGGAGCTCATCGAGCGCCGCGCCGCGCTGACCCCGGACCGTCCCGTCCTCGTCCAGGACGACCGCTCCCTCACCTTCGGCGAGCTGCGCGAGCGCTGCGAGCGGGTCGCGGCCGGGCTGTACGGGCTGGGGGTGCGTCCCGGCAGTGTGGTCGCCTGGCAGCTGCCGACCCGCCTCGAAACGGCGCTGCTCTCCTTCGCCCTCACCCGGATCGGGGCCGTCCAGACACCCGTCATCCCGTTCTACCGGGATCGTGAGGTGGGGTTCGCGCTGCGCGAGTCGAAGGCCGGCTTCTTCGCCGTACCCGGCACCTGGCGCGGCTTCGACCACACGGCGATGGCGCACCGGCTGGCCGCGGAGCTGGACCGTCCACCGCTGATATTCGAGGCGTACGACCAGCTGCCGGACGCCGACCCGGCGGTACTGCCCGCACCGCCCACCGACGGCACTGCGGTGCGCTGGATCTACTGGACGTCGGGGACGACCTCCGATCCGAAGGGCGTCCTGCACACCGACCGCAGCCTGATCGCGGGCGGCTCGTGCCTGGCCCACGCGCTGCACCTGTCGGCCGACGACATCGGCTCGATGGCGTTCCCGTTCGCCCATATCGCCGGGCCCGACTACACCGTGATGCTGCTGCTCTACGGCTTCCCGGCGGTCCTCTTCGAGCAGTTCGCCATGCCCGGTGCACTGGACGCCTACCGGCGCCACGAAGTGACGGTTGCGGGCGGCTCGACCGCGTTCTACTCGATGTTCCTGACCGAACAGCGCAAGGACCCCACCGCCAGGGTGGTCCCCACCCTGCGGCTGCTGGCGGGCGGCGGGGCGCCGAAGCCGCCGGAGATCTACCACGCGGTCGTACGGGAGATGGGCGTCCAGCTCACCCACGGCTACGGCATGACCGAGGTCCCCATGATCACCATGGGCGCCCCGGACGACACGGTGGAGCACCTCGCCGAGACGGAGGGCCGGCCGCCCGAGGGCATGGAGATACGGATCACCGACGAGGACGGCAAGCCACTGCCGTACGGCACGGACGGCGAGGTACGGCTGCGTGGGGAGGCCGTCTGCCAGGGCTATCTGGACGCGGCCGCGACACGGGACGCCTTCGACGGGGACGGCTTCCTCATCACCGGTGATGTCGGCCATCTCCGGAGGAGCGGCCATCTGGTCCTCACCGGCCGGCTCAAGGACGTCATCATCCGCAAGGGCGAGAACATCTCCGCCAAGGAGATCGAGGACCTCCTCCACCGCCACCCCGGCGTGGCCGACGCGGCCGTGATCGGCCTGCCGGACATGGAACGCGGGGAACGCGTCTGCGCGGTCGTCGAGCAGCCGGCCGGGGCCGGGACGCTGACACTGGCGGAGCTCGCCGGGTATCTGCGCACGGCGGGGCTCGCGGTGCACAAGCTGCCGGAGCAGCTGGAGGTGGTGGACGCGCTGCCGCGCAACGAGACGTTGCGCAAGGTGCTCAAGTACAAGCTGCGCGAGCGGTTCTCCTGATACGCGCACACGGGGCACACCCATGGACCGCCGGGACACGCGCCCACGGACACACGGGTGGGGCCGGGTGGGGCCCCGGCGAGGAGGCCACGCACCCGGCCCGGTCGGTAACGCGCTGCGGACCGATCCGAAGGAAAAGCCCTACGCGTCCGGTTCGATCACCGTGAAGTAGACGGCGAACGCGGCCACCGCGTCCTCCTCGGCGATCCGGCCATCATGGTCCGCATCCAGGCTCCGTGCCGCCAGGCTCGCCGATTCGGCACTCGCACCGAGCACCTTCAGCGCACGCTCCACGGCCTGCACCGAGGCCGCGCCGTTGTCGTCGT